>NZ_LQPH01000019.1 GCF_002102255.1 Mycobacterium nebraskense | reverse complement strand
ATCGGAAATCACACCTGTACGAATCATCTAATCAGCATCAGGCACAACACCACTCACATTAAGCAGACACGCCCTAGCCGGGGGCCGCCACCGCACCGACAAC
Organism: Mycobacterium nebraskense; assembly: GCF_002102255.1. GTDB lineage: Bacteria > Actinomycetota > Actinomycetes > Mycobacteriales > Mycobacteriaceae > Mycobacterium > Mycobacterium nebraskense. The sequence goes on along the minus strand of NZ_LQPH01000019.1, from coordinate 57,137 downwards.
CCCCACAGCAGCACCGTCAGCGCTTCCGCGCCCACAGTCAGCGCCGCGTGCGGCGCGGGTTCCCAGCCTCGCTCCAAAAAGCCGTTCAGCCCAACGGTTCTCGACAACGCGAACGCCACCAGCGAGCCACCCGCCAGGCCCGCGCCGGCCCAGCGCAGCCATGCGGGTCCGCCGAGCAGAACCAGCAGCGCGATGGCGAACGACACGCTGGCCTGGACCAGGAAAGCGGCGCCGATGTCCGGGATGTGCCGGTAGCCATGGACGTACAGGTAGGCGTGGCTGGCGCCGCTCACCACCAACGACGCGGCGAAACCGATGCGGATCGCGAGTCCCATGATAGTCATTGCAGCGCCTGCTCTTTCAACGCCAGGGCGGTCTCGCCCTTGGTGTAACTCACCTCGCGGATGCCGAGCGCGTCGCGAAGCTTTCCGGCCGGCAGGGTGACCGGCTTGGGCGCCGGCCCGTCACCGGGCCGCGGCAGTGGATACGCGGTCGTCGTCCCGCTGTAGAACGTCACGTTGCCCTCCGTCTTGGAAAACAATTGGTGCACATGCCCGTTGAGGCAGGTGACCGACGAGAAGCGGCGCAGGTAGCTGAGTGCCTGGGTCGCGTCGTCGGTGCCCCAGCCCCAGTCGGGGTACATCGCGAACAGCGGGATGTGGCTGAACACGATGATCGGGGTGTCGCTCGACAGCCGCGCGACGTCCTTCTCGACGAACTCCAGCTGGTCGGCACCCAGATGCCCGAGCTTGCGCAGGTTCAAGGTGTTGACCAGTGCGATCACGTGAACGCCTGCGATGTCGAAGCTGTACCAGCCATCACCAACGGACCCCGCGCCGAAGGCGTTTCGGTACTTCTGCCCCGCGTCGTCGACCGAGTCGTGCTCCCCGGGGACGGTGAACACATGAGGCGTCTTCAAGGCGCTCATCATCTGCTTCACCTGGTCGAACTGCGCGGGGCTGGACAGGTGCGTGAGGTCGCCGGTGTGAACGACGAAATCCGGTGTGTAGCCGAGGTTGTTGACCTGGTCGATGGCGTGGCCGAACGTGCCGGCGACGTCCGGGTTGGGCGCCCCGGTGAAGCCGATGTGGCTGTCGCTGACCTGCGCGAACCGCAGGGTGGGCCGGGCGTGCGTGTGCTCGGCCGCCGCCGCGCCGGCGACATGCGAGATCACCTCGCCCCCGACCACGGCGAACCCGACCGCCGCCCCGAACCACGCTGTATGCCGCATCAGCTGGCGGCGGCTCATGGTGTCCGGGTTCATCGGGTCACCACCACGGTCCCGCGCATCATCGGGTGGATCGAGCAGACGTAGTCGAAAGTCCCGGTGTCGGTGAAGGTGTGGGTGAAGGTGGCTCCGGTCCCCATCCCGGGCGAGTGGAACGACCCATCGCTCGCGGCCACCGTGTGCGGCTCTTCATCGCGGTTGGTCCACGTGACCGTGGTGCCTACGGCGACCGTCAACGTGGCGGGCGCGAACGCGAAGCCGTCGATGTTGACCTGGTTGCCGCTGACCGGGGCCGCCGGCGCCGCCGCCGACATGGAGGTCATCGACATGCCGGTGGTCGAGCCGGTGGCCGGCCGTGAGGCCGAGCAACCAGCCAGCAGCGCGGTGGCGGCCAGCGCGACCGCCGAGTGTTTTCGAAGCATCATGCCCAGGAATAGGGCGGGGAGTTACACCGCTCAGGCGGGCTGGTCGGGTCGCGCGGGCGCGAACACCTCGATGACGCCGTCGACCTCACGAACCAACAAGGCCGGCAACGGTTTCGGGGCGATCGGCAGTTGATGGGTGAGCACCTGCCCGCTGGGCGCAAACGACGTCGAGTGGCACGGGCAGCGCAGCGTGTCGTCGGGCGCGTCGAACCAGAGCCGGCACCCTTGGTGGGTGCACACCCCGGATACGGCCTGCGGCTTGCCGTCGACGCGGCGGACGAACCCGCTGATCGAACCGAGGTCGAAGGGATGCATGATGCCGTCCGGAACGTCCGAGCTGGCCCCCACCCGCTGCCAGGCCCCGGCGTTGGGCGTGAGCGGCGCATTGTCGGCGGCGGGGACCCCGCCCGGTTGACCCGTGATGACGGCTCGGTCGACGGACACCGCGGTGACCGCGGCGGCCGCGGCGGCCGATGTGCCCACGATGATCTGCCGGCGGGTGCTGCTGTGCTTCGGCGCCGCCTCTCCTCGCGCGTCGGACATCTGCTCGGCGAGGCGACGATGCAGATCGTCGAGGAATTCCGGCCGCGGGGCATCGCCCCTGCGTCCGGCCGCGCGCAATTCGATCGCGGTGCGCAGCTGCGCCGCCTCGAAGTCGTCGGGAGCAAACGGCCTGGGCCGCCGGCCCCGCAACAGGTCGTCGACGTATCGGCGTAACCCTCGCGCGTTCATGGTGGGCCCCCATCGTTGACCTGCGCCGCCAGTCGCAGCGCGCGATGCTGGAGCACCTTGGCGTTGGCGACGCTGACTCCGAGTTCCGCGGCGGAGTCCTTGATCGAATGCCCTTGCAGGAAACGCAATTCCAGGATCTGCCGGTACCGGTCCGGCAGGTTGTCGAGAACCCGGGCGACACGCTGCGGCGCGGTGCTGATCGCTTCCTCGCTCTCCGGTGGTTGTTCGATGTCGTCGATCGAGGTTATCTCCCGGCCCAGGGTCTCCCGCCAATGCGCGGCCAGCACCGTTCGCGCGGTCACCCGCAGGTATGCGCGCACCTCCCCGACGCTCGCAGTCAGCCGCAGCGGCCGCAGCGCGGCGAGGAAGACCTCGGCGGTGAGGTCCTCGGCGTCGGCCCGGTTGCCGACCCGGGCAAACAGCGTGCGGTATACCCAGGACGCGTTGTCCTGGTAGACGGCTTCCCAGTCGGGATAGCCGGCGTCAAAGCCACCATCGGGCACCGCCCGCAGCGGCCGTTTGACGGGTTCGTTTCGTGCCGCCACGTGCCTCCTCCACCCGATGAATATCGAGTCGGGTTACACCGGGTATGACGGTGCGGCAGGCGAGGTTTGTTCACTGAGCAGCTCGCCGAGTTTGGTGGCGGTGGCCGAGAACACCGACTTGGCGATGCCAAGTATCCGGTCGCGGACCCGGGGCTTCGCCGACGCCGGCGGCAGCAGGTGGCCGATCAGGTGACCGAACAGGTCCAGGCGCGCCGCGGACATCCAGGCGGTCAGGTCCGGGTCGTCGAGCCAGCGCAGCTGATTGGCGTAGTCGGCCAGCGCCAGCCGCAGCCAGTCCAGGTCGGTGTCGGGGTGCGGCAACGGCACGCACAGCCCGTTTCTCACCGCGTCGTCGTGGTAGGCGGCTTCGACGTGGGCGATCAGCGCGGCGCTGAAGATCTGCTGGCATCCGCGCACGCTTTGCAGCGTGATCTGGCTTTCATCGAAAATGATTGCGGCCGGACGCTTTTCGGCGCCGTCGGCGGTGCAGTCGATGTACAGCGCGTCGCCGTCGGATGCCACCGTGCCGCCGTCGAGGACCATCCGGTCCGCGTCGATGCGCAGCAGGTGGCCCATTCGCACTACGTCGCCGATGCGTCGCAGCTGCTCCAATTCGGCGCGGGTGACGGTCGCGCAGCGGTACATGGTCGGTCGCACCGCCGGATCTATCCGCAACAGATTGCCGGATTCCTCGAGCCGCGAGAACAGGTCCTCGACCGACGTGGCGTCACTGATGGCGCGCAGCTGCGCGATGAAGCTGGTTTTGATCCGGTCGGCGAAAAACGACCCGGGCTGCATCGCCGCGCGATCCAGCAGCCAGGAGTCGCGGGGCATGATCCACGTCAGCCGGTCCGGCGCGATGCCCTGGCCCAGCAGCCACAGGCAGGTGTCGATGCCGGTCTTGCCGGCCCCGACGATCACGTAGCGCTCGTGTGCGCCCAGGGTTGGCAGGTCGTTGGGCGGCACGCAGCCGATGCCGGGGGCGACCGCGTACGGCGGCGGGCGCATCGCCGGCACGGTGACGTGCATGTAGGTGGCGTCGACGATGCGGCGCGACACGCTGACGGCGTAGTCGGCGCCGGCGAGCGTGCTGAAGCGGCCTTTACCGTCCTCCTGGCCACGGTATTCGCTCATCGGGAAGTAGGAGACCCGGCCGCTCGCCAACAGCTGCCGGCGCATCACGTGGTCGTAGTAGGCGCACACCTCCCCGGCGGTGGCCAACTCGTAAAGCCCTTGGTTCCAACCAATTTGGTCGATCGAGTCGGCGCCGAGTTTCAGCGAGTTGACGCCGTAGAACGCCGAGGGCTGATGCAGCCGGACGAACGGGTAGGCCATGGTCCAGTGCCCGCCCGGCTGGTGGTAGCGGTCCACCAGCACCACGCGCGCGTCCGTTTCGGACACCAGCGTGTCGACGAACGCCATGCCCATGGCGCCCGCGCCGACCACCAGGTAGTCCGCCTCGATGGTGTGCATACGGGATAAAGGTTAACCCGGCCGGCGCAGCGCTGGTGACGGTTACGCCGCTCGGGCCTCGATCACGCTGAGGGGCGAGGCGGTTTGCACCACCCGTGTCAGCTGGAATCCGGCTTGGCTGAGCAGGTCTCGGTATTCGGCGGCAGTGCGTTCGCGGGCCCCCAAATTGAGCAGCATCTCCAAGTCCACCCATTTGCCCGGGAAGTCACGATCGTGGTCGGGGATGACCAATTCGACCAGCAACACCGTGGCTGCGGGACCGGCTGCCCGGTGAACGTTACGCAGGATCTGCACCGCCAATTCGTCGGGCCAGTCGTGGATGATGTTCTTGAGGATGTAGGCATCACCGCCGTCGGGAACGCTGTCGAAAAATGACCCCTCCGCGATACGCACCCGGTCGGCAACGTTGTGCTCGCGGAACAGGGTTGGGGCGTTCGCGACCACCCGCGGCAGGTCGTAAAGCACGCCCCGCGAAGCCGGCGCCCCCGCCAGGATAGCGGCCAGCAATGGACCGTGTCCGCCGCCCACGTCGACGATTGTGGCGTAGGCCCCGAAGTCGTAGCCGGTGACCACCGGCCCGTCCGTGAGCTGCGAAACGCTCGTCATCGTCTGGTCGAAGAGTTCGGCGAGCTCGGGCTGCCCGGCGAAGTAGTCGAAGCTCTCCTTGCCGCGCAATGCCGGGACGACCGAACGCCCGGTTCGGATCGAGTCCGCCATCAGAGTCCAGCGCTCGCGCTGTTCGGCCAAGCCGTAGAACTGTGCCGCCCAAGTCATCGAGATCGGCGCATCCGAACGCAGCGTGCCGGCAAGGGAATTCAGCTCATAGCGCCCGTCGTGGCGACGGCGGAAGATGCCCTTGCCGATCAGGGCCCGCAGCAGGCGGCGTAGCGCGTCGGCGTCCGCGCCCACCTGCGCGGCCAGCTCCTCGATTGGCAGCGGGCCGCCGGTCAAGGCATCCGCGACACCGAGTTGGGCCGCCACGGTGATCGCCTGCGACGTCCAGGTGGCCACGATCATCTCCATCATCGCCGCGGGTGCGGGGGTCAGCCGCTGGTGCAACCGATACAGGTAGTGGCGCATCCACTCGACAGCGCGGGCCAGCTTAGCGGGTGGCGACTTGGTGGTCGCCGATAACGGTTTAGTCATTGGCATCGACGAGATGGGTGGTCGTCGCGGCCCGGAGGTCTCGGCTGATCTCCGCGGACATCCTGCGGTGACTCACCGAACGCAGAAACGTTGTCAATGCCCAGGTCATGAACCTGCCCGAGATCATCGCCGCCGGCCGCAGTGCGGTCTCGCTGCGGGACACTTGCTGCGTGGTCAACCAGGACACGGCCTTGACCTTGCGTCGCCTGGTGTCCTCGTACCAGCGCAGCGCGCTCGTGAGGTCACGGTGCCCCCGGCGCATGCCATCGGCACCCGTTGCGAAATCCGAAATCGCCTTGCACAACACCATCGTGTCGAGCAGCGCCTGATTGGTCCCCTGCGCAAGCGTGGGCGGCATCGTGTGTGCGGCATCGCCGAGCAACGTGATCGCGCCTCGGCCCGAGCGGGGGATCGGATGCCGAAAATGCGGAAACGGCGAACGGGCCAGATCCTCGTCGGTCAAAGTCGCGAGTACTCGATCGGCCGAGTCGGACCAGCCTTCGAAGTGGGACCGGATCATGTCGATCGGGCAACCCGGCCTGACGAAGTCGGGCGACCACGGCAAGTCGAACCACCACTGCACGTCCGAGCCTCCCGTGGGCCACAGGCCGATGCTGCCGTGCTCGCCGATAATCATCTGTGCGACATGCTTGTCGGTGACGTGGGGAAGGGTGACCAGTCCCTGCCAGCTGCACCAGCCGGTCGGCTCGGCCGGCTGCGCGCCGACGATGCCTCGCACCATCGAATGCAGACCGTCGGCACCGATCAGCAGATCTCCTTCGGCAGACCTGCCGTCTTCAAACTCGAGCGAAACTCCGTCTTCCGTGTCGACGACCCCGGTCGCACGGGCATTGCACCGGATACGTTCGGACGGAAAGCCTTCGAGCAGCCGTTCCAGCAGGACCCGCCGTGGCACCATCCGAACTGGTGCTCCCAGCCGGTCCACGATCGCAGCCAAATCCACGGTGGTGACCGGGCGGCCCGTGGCTGTCACGACCTGCAGGGTGGACAGCGACTGACCCGCACCATCCATATCGACCCCCAGCTGCCCCAGAACGGTCGAGCCATTGGACCAGATGGTTACGGCACCGCCGCCTGCCCGTACATCCGGCCGACGTTCGAAGACGGTGACGTCATGCCCATCACGTAATAATCCGCGGGCGATGGAAATGCCGCCCACACCGGCGCCGACAACGAGAATCCGAAGGGGCCGGGTCGACGTCCCGTCGAGCACCGGCCTCAGCTTCGCAAAATGACCCAACTTCAGTCCTCTGCGTGCCGTTCGTAGGCCCATCGCTCGAGTCGCGCCTGCAGCTGCGTCAGGCCGACTCCTGCGACCGTCATCACCACTGAAAAGCAAAGCGTCAGCATAGGATTCATCTTCAACACCTCCTACTGCTAACACGAGGGGCCGCGACAGGAAGTTCACCCTGGGCGCCGACAATGCCCATCGTGGTTCCCGTCGTTGCTGCGTCGCTCGTTGAAATGCCATGGCACGCGCCTTGGGTCAGCCTTGCGACTTGGCCACGGCGGCCAGCACCGCTTGGGTGGACACGCGACTTCCGACCGTGATCCGAGCGGCGCCGTCAGGGTAGTGGCGGGCTTTCAGCCCGCTGTCGCCGAAAACCTCTCGCCATCCTCGCCCGACAGCTGGCAGGTACACGAAGTTGGCATGCCCGTCGGTGGTGTATACGCCCTTTGCCCGAAGGCGCCGACACAGGTAGTCGCGCTCACCGTTGATTCGCAGAATGCGTTGCCGTAATTGGTCTTCGGCGTCGTAGCACGCCGCCACCGCGACCAGGCTGGTAATGCCCATACCGAAGGGCAATTGCATCCCCCACAGCGTCGTGGACAATTCTGGTGAGGAGAACCCGTACCCGATGCGAAGTCCGGCCAACCCATAGGCCTTCGAGAACGTCCGCAAAATAACGAGATTCGGAAATCGCCGGACTAGGTCGGGCCCGTCGACGCGGTGCTGGGGGGCGGCAAACTCGATATAGGCCTCGTCGAGCAACACGACCGTGTGATCGGGCACCCGCTGCAGGAATCGCTGCACATCAGCGACGGGTTCGACGGTGCCGGTCGGGTTGTGGGGCCGACACAAGACGACGACGCTTGCGTCCGCCGCCGCGTCGGCCATCGCCTCCAGGTCGTGGTGGCCGCGCCTGTCGAGCGGAACGGTCACCGATGTGAGCCGGCCCATCCGGGCGAAGATCGGATACCCGTCGAAAGTCGGCTCGCTGAGCACGATCCGATCACCGGGGCGCGTCACCGCATGCAGGACCTGCATCGCCACCCCGCTGGCACCCGATCCCAAGACCACTTGCTCGTCGCAGACCCCGATATGACCGGCGATCAAGCGGCGCAACCGTTCGGGCAGGAACTCCGGATACCGGTTGGCGACGTCGATCGAGCGGATCAGTGCCGAGCGCACGGCGGGCAGCGGCGGAAACGGATTCTCGTTGAGCGACAACGCGAATGGATCGTTCGCATTCGGCAGCGCATCGAGGATCTCCGCGGTCAGGGGGCTCAGCTCCGGCAGGGCTTGCATCAGCTTCGTCCGCCCCAGCGGATCGCCGCCGCGCCCGCAAAGTCGCCTGCGTGCGCGAAGGCGGCCATCATCACGACGTCGCCGGCCGTAACCTGACCGTCTGATATCGCATGATCCAGGTTGATCGGGATGCCGGCACCGAACAGGTTGCCGCACTCGTCAAAGGTGTCACGATGGCGCGCGCACGGCACGTCGAGCGCTTCGCGCCAGTTGCGCAGGAACACCCGGTTTGGCTGATTGGTGACCAGCAGGTCGATGTCCTTGGAGTCCAGGTTGATCCGGTCACAGACCGCGAGCGCCACCTCGGGAACCTGCCGATTGCCCCGCGCGAGCACCTTGGTGATCTTGGTTTCGGTGAACCCGATGGAAGCCTCACCGGGGCCGGGCTGCCACCACTTGCGGGGCGGGTCGATCGCGAGCGTCATGTCGCCGGCGTATTCGCCGTAGGTGCGGCACTCGATGTCGAGGATCGGTGATCGATCCGACAGCGTCACCAATCCGACGGCGGCGCCGTCACCCGGAACCGAGGCCTGCGCCTTGCGGCGCACCCCGGGCTGGTCGAAGACCTGGCCGGCGGCGTTCTGGGCGATCGCGATGAGCGCGGTACTCCCCTGCCCGGACGCGAGCAGCTGGCGGGCCACTTTGAGACCCAGCACGAACGCGGCGCAGCCGCCGTTGTGCAGATCCAGCACCCAGTTGGGGCGCATGCCCAACCGGTGCGCGATGCCGCCGCCCCCGCCGTAGAACGGCATGTCGGGCATCTGGGCGTGGGTGATCAGCACGTCGACGTTGGCGATGACGTCCTGGCCGTGCCGTTCGATCAGGCCCTGTGCGGCTCGCTCGATCATGTCGGTCGCGGTTTCGTCCGGCCCGACGTGATGGCGGAACTTCGGCGCGCGGAACATCAGGTTGGCCGCCAGGTCGTCCGAACCTGCGAACCGCGCGTAGTAGTCGGCGCCGATGGGTTCGCCGGGCAGATAGGTCGAAACGTCGGTCAGGCTGACGCTGGGTTGTTTCATGACGTACTCATCCAGGCCGGCGTGACGGGCAGCCCGTTACGGTGCCGGTATTCGGCGATTGACTTGAGGTTGTTCAGTTCCAGCCCATGGCCGGCACCGAATATGTCCCAGAAGTCACCCACCCAGCCCGTGCGCTCCGGCGGGGCGGCCTCGGGATACGGGTTGTGGTCGTAGAACGGGTGGCGGCAATTGGTCCACAGCACAACGGAACCGGGCTTGCCGAGCACCACCTGCGCGTCGAAGACCCGCATCAGGTAGATCATCCACAGGTGCTCGCCCTGGTCCCAGGCGCAGTGGTAGTCGACGGTGCGGGCCTGCGCGTTGGCCACCGTGCGCGTGTAGATCTTGGTGTCCGGAAGCAACCGGTCGTAGGCCAGCCACAGCCCGGGCTCCTCAGTCGGGGTGAAGTCACGCAGGGTATAGGTCCACTCCTCGAGGCTGCGCGTGTCGGCCAGGTACTCGAACAGCTCGTCGGGCGGGCAGTCGACGTAGTCGTTGACCGTGCAGTACTGGCCGAAGACCTCGTCGTGGGGGTACACCGACCGCATCTTCGCCATGAACATCGGGGCGGTCTCCTCGAGCGGTGAGGTCTCGATACGGACCACTCCCTCGATCGGTTCGGTGGTGCCGCTGTGGACGGCGATATCGTCAAGCGCTGCTACGGACATGGGATCGGTTCTCCTTCTGCGTTGTGATCTGTTGTTCGACAACATGGTTGGTGGGTTTTCTGTTCAGGAATGCCGCAAATGGCGGGATTTCGTCGGCGGCGCACTCGACGCTGACCACGGACGGACCGTCGACGCCCAGCGCCCGTTCCAGGGCTGCGGGCAGTGCGGCGATGTCGGCCACGTCGACCGAAGACAGCCCGGGGAACATGCTCGCCAGCCCGGCCGCCAGCCGGCTGGGAGCGAACCGGTTGTAGCTGTACAGGTCGTCGTAGAACAGCTGCTCGCGCGTGACGCACATGGCGTGGGCGTTGTTGTTGAACAACACGAAAGTCATCGGAAGCCGGTACTGCACCGCGGTGTGCACCTCCATGCCGTGCATGAAGAATGCACCGTCCCCGGCGATCACCACGGTGCGACCGCGACTGCGTCCGCTGTTGGCACGCCCGAAGGCCATCCCGATACCGGCACCGAAGCTATAGCCCATGCCGCCCATCCCGAGTGCGACCGCGAACCGACCGCCCCGGCGAACGGGCAGGTGATGGATCGCGGCCGCTCCGGTGTTGCCGGCATCGACGACGATGTCGGTTCCGTCCGGCAACAAGCGATCGAGCACGACCATGGCATCGCGGTAGCGCACACCCGCGCCGGCGAAGGGGGGTGGGCTGAGTTCAGTGCCTGCGACGAAATCGGGCACGCGTAGCCCCCTCGGCCGACCCGGCCCGGACAACGCCCGGGTCAGCTGCCGGAGCGACCCTCGCAAATCTTCGGTGTGCACATGCGTGCACGGCAGGTACGGCGCTGCCGAGCCGATGGAGATCGTCCGCACCGCCGCAAGCGCGTCGTCGAGGCCGGTGCGGGCGGTCACCGACAGTCGGGTGCCGACGACCAGGCACACGGCGCAAGCCGTCACCGCGTCGGCCACGCCGGGATGGCCCATCACACCGGTCACACCGAGCGCCGACGACGAACCGGAACCCGGTGTGCCGGCAACATCTTTGGCGTCGGGCACACACGCCACCCGTGCGCGCAGCAGGGCCCGCAGCTCCTCGAGTTCGGCTCGGGCGTCATCACGCGCGACCTGCTCGCCGGCGATGATTGTGACGGGTCCAGTCGCTCGGCGCAGGGCGCGCACGATCGCGTGCGGATCCCCGATCCTTCGCCCCGGGCGCGCGAAGCCATGCCGGTCATTACCGCCGTACCCGTTGATGCCGATCTTCGCTTGCTGAATATCCTTGGGTAGTAACAAAACCGCCGGGCCCCCGGTTCGCGCTGCCGCTATAGCGCTCGGCAACGCCGAAACGATGTCGGCGGGCGTCAGGACCCGCCGGCAAAAGACCGACACCGCCGAAAATAACGCCTCGGCATTCATCGATCCGTTGCGGCCACTGGTGTCTTGAAAGCTGCCCCGACCGTCCATCGTGGTCGCCGGCTGACCCACCAATGCCAACACCGGCACCCTGCTGGCCAATGATTCGCCAAGTCCCGGAATGAGATTGAGTGCACCTCCGCCCGACGTCGCCGCCACCACCCCCAAACCGGCGCCGGCGCGGCTGTACCCGTCGGCCATCGTGGCCGCAGAAAACTCGTGCTTGGCCAACACCGCGGTGATGTCCGAACTGAAATGCGCTGCATCGTAAAGATCTTCGATGTTGGCGCCGTCGACACCGAATATGTAATCGCCGCCGATCCTCGCGAGGTGCTCGACGATATGGTCGACCACTCTGTGTTGCCTGGGCATCTGCTCACCTAACTCGTGTAGCTGCCAGTAACACGAGGCGCGAGTGACTTCAGTTCACCGGGGTTCGACAACTCCCAGTGAACGCTCCAGGAGAACTTGGCCGTCGTCAGCGGAAACCACTTGCACAGAGGCGATTTGATCGACACGTGTAGAACTACTGCCAGCGGGCGATGCCGTATGGCCCGGATTCGCCACCCAGGTTGCCAACCGCGTGTGGCTGCCGTCGCGACCTACCACGACCATCGCTAACGCGTCGTGATGAGCGTTCAGCGGGGCCAGACAGACACAGTTCATCGAGATTGAGGTTCCCCACCGCTGGCTGACGAGCGAGACCGTCGAGGCCAGCTTGTCCGTCCCGACCTGCACCATGGGCTGAACCGACACGCTCGCCTGCGGCGGCATCGGCTCGGATGTCGAGGATTGACCCGCAAGGCCGACGAACACACCGACCGCCAGCACCGTGGCGGCGACGGTCCCGGCCGTCCAACCCACGATGCGTTGCTGGCGCCGCCGCCAGCTCACCTTGGCCAGCAGTGACGGCAGCAAGGCATTAGACGGTGACGGTGTCGCGGCCCGGATGTCGGTCTGGTCGATCGGCGCGATCTCGTAGCGGTCCAGTTGCGACAGCAGGGCCGGCATGCCGTTGAGCTCGCCAACGGCGTTACGACACAACAGGCAGTCGGCCAGGTGTGATTCGAATTCCCGCCGTTCGACGGACGACAGTGATCCCAGCACGTATGCGGCATCCCACATCGCGTACTCGTCATGCCCGGATGAGTCACCGCCGATCGGCGTCCCGGGCCGCCATTGCGGCATCATCGTGTAAGTTCCCTCCTGGGAAAGTTTTGGCGCGTAGGGTATTCCGCTTAGGTATTCGTAGCCGGCGGGCGTTCGGATGGCCGGTAGCATCGGCGATAGGCCGGCAATGCGGGGCTGACTTGCTTGCAGCCCGTTCGGTGCGGCTCTGGAAAATGATTTATGTTGCGGACGACGGTGAACGGCCGGGCCCGTGCCGGGACTTCCGTCCCCCCGATCTGGCTGGAATAGGCACTCCATTCACCTCCTTGCTGGTGAAACGATCGGGGGCCCTGTTTGGTTCACACGTGGCACACCGACCACTGTTAGTTGGGTAGGCCTCAGACGCCGCTCATCCAGCTATGGAATCGACCATCCAGGTCGTAGGCCGAGCGCACCTTGTCGAGGCGCGCCATGTTCGATTCGGTGATGAACCGCGCCGGACGCCGGCACAGATTCTCGTCGGCGAGCGAGCTGCCGGTCGCCAAGTGCGACATCGCTGCCATGTTGGACGCGGCCCAGTCGCGGTACCGGTCATCGTCGGCCGGGTCCTGCCAGATGGTGTAGAGCGCCATGTAGATCTCGTCTTCCAAGCCGTACACCATGTCCGCGCGCTCCGGGGACGTGTTCCAGCCCGTGAAAATGAAGTGTGAGGGGTGCGGTGGCATGGTTTCGATGATTTTGCGGATTCCCGGCAGTAGTTCTTCGGCGGAAGCCGACGTGAACATGTTGTCGGCGATGTAGCGGTAACCCTTCGGGTAGCTGGTCATCACGGCGGTGTACCAATTGGCCAAAGTTGTCGGGGCGTAGGGAAGGTTGACGATAGCTCTATCGACGACCGGGCAAGTGCTAAGCGGGGCAAGGGCTTTCATGGCCTCGTCCTCCGAGTCGGCGAATACCGGCGAGGCGATCGTGATGCCAGGTTGGTCGAGCCCGGCTCCCGGAAAGCTGCGCGCGGTGTGGATCTGCAGTTCGACCCGGTCGTCGATCTCGGAAACGATCGAGCGTCCCCAGGTGAACACCTCGTCGGCGACCTCGATCGGATACATGTACAGGCAGGTGCCCCAGACCGCGGGACGTGGGTGAATTCGCAGTTTGAAGGCGGTGACCACACCGAAGAACCCCGGTCCAGCGCCGCGCGCCGCCCAATACATGTCTGGATGGTTTTCGGGGTCGCAGTAGATCTCTTCGCCGTCGGCGGTGACGACTTGCAGTCCGAGGACGCTCTCGCAAGCCGGTCCGAGCACCGGACTGTTCCAGCCGTATCCGCCCTGCAAAAGATAGCCACCGAGGCAAATACCTTCACAATGGCCGGCAGGAAAGAACAGTCCTTGGGCGTCCAATTCCGCCGCGAAAACACTGGCGACCTTGCCCGGGCCGACGTCTGCCGTCATCCGATCCGTTTCGACGGTGCAGTGGTCGAGGCGGCTCACGTCCAGCAGCAGACCGCCGTCGCGTAGGTGACTGGCGGTCCAGCTGTGCCCGCCCGAACGAACGCCGACATGGTATCCGTTGGTCCGCGCATAACGGATCGCCGCAACCACATCGTCGGTGTCGTGCGCCTGCACGATTACCTCGGGAAAGCGTTCCGGCAGAAGACCGTTCCATACCGTTTCCCGACGGGCCAGTTCGTACCCGTCGGCGCCTCGGAAGAAGGTCTTTTCTGCGGAAAGTAAAATCATTGTGTTCCTTTGCTTTTCGCGCTCGCGATTTCAGCGTGCATCGCCAAGGAGCTGCCCAGATGCTGCGAGACCAGCGGGCGCACAGCCAAACTCCGCACGGAGGGATGGACCAATCCGCGCCAGGTAGGCCGCGATCTCCCGGGCCAGTGGCGTCGCGTTGATGCGGATCGCCCGCAGCGGGCCATTGGGCGGAATGCCGTATCCGATCGCAAACATTCCGTCGCCGACGTGCGAGGCAAAGCCGCCGTGCGGGTTGCCGTGCTCATCGAGGACGCCGAGATGTCCCACCAAGCCGCCGAGATCCGTGCCGAACCCGGTGGCGGCGAGGATCACCTGCGGCGTTACGGACGTGCCGTCGGCAAGGATCACGCCGTCGGATTCGACGGCCTTGACGGCGCCGACGACCTCGACGCGCCCGAGTCGCACGACGTCGATGAGCTCGTCGGCCAGCGTCGGGATGCGGCCTCGTGTTTCCACCGTCGCCTTCAGCCCCAGCGTCGGACGCTGGAAGCCGTAGGCCGACAGGTCGCCCCACATCAGGCGGGTCATCCGCGCGATCAGCGGATCGATCATCCGCGCGGGGACTCTCGAGGACAGCTCAAGAAAGATATCCGACGGAAGCGGTCCCATGGCCCGCCGCACGAGGTGCGGCGGTGTGCGCACCGCAAGCCAGATCCGCCGCGCGCCGTCGTTAGCGAGCTGAACAGCGATGTCGGCGGCCGAATTGCCTGCACCGACGACGAGGACGTCGCGGCCGCGGTAGGGCCACGCGTTGGTGAAGCCGCCGGAATGAACGATCTCGCCGTTGAACTGACTGAGTCCCGGCCATGCGGGGATGCTGGGTGCACCGTAGTTGCCCGTCGCGAGGACGATTGCCGGGGTTCGGATTTCACCCGACGACGTGTCGAGTTGCCAGACTCCTCCGGCACGGTCGATGCGGTGGACTTCACATCCGAGCATGATCGCGATGTTCTGGCGCGCGACGTAGTTATCGAAATAGCGGACCATGTCCTCCTTGGTCGGCCAGCGTCCCGCGGTCCAGGGAATCCGTTGTCCGGGAAGGTGCGACAAGAACCCTGTCGTGTTGAGGCGGAAGTTGTCATAGCGCGTGCGCCACGAAATCGCCGGCGCCGCCGCGCGGTCGACGACGAGCGCTTTGATGCCATGTTGATGATCGAGTTGGCGTGCGACAGCCAGACCCGCGGGCCCCGCGCCGATGACAACCGCGTCGGGGCGGACCCGGGTCTGCGTCGTCATCCGCGCTTCTCCTGTCGTGATACTCGGGTGCCACGGACCTCGGGCCCCCAGCACTGACACGATCCGGAACCGCCTGCGGTTCATGAGGGCGGATCGGAACGGCCGCACCATCGGCGGTCCGTGGGCCCGGGTTCTCAACAACTTGCGAATCCCCGTCCACATTTACTAGGATATCCAAGTATTCGCGGATCAACGACACTCGAGGGCACCATGACCACACAGATCCCCCACTTCATCGATGGGCAGCGCACCGCCGGCCGGTCCACCCGCACCGCCGACGTCTTCAACCCCAGCACCGGCGAGGTGCAGGCGAAGGTCCCGATGGCCGGCAAGGCCGACATCGACGCCGCGGTGGCCTCGGCCGTCGAGGCCCAGAAGGGTTGGGCGGCATGGAACCCGCAGCGGCGCGCCCGCGTGCTAATGCGCTTCGTCGACCTGGTCAACGACCACATGGACGAGCTCGCCGAGCTGCTGTCCCTCGAGCACGGCAAGACGGTGGCCGACGCGCGGGGCGACGTCCAGCGCGGGATCGAGGTCATCGAGTTCTCCATCGGGATTCCGCACCTACTCAAGGGCGAGTACACCGAGGGCGCCGGCCCGGGCATCGATGTCTACTCGTTGCGCCAGCCCCTGGGCGTGGTCGCCGGCATCACCCCGTTCAACTTCCCGGCCATGATCCCGCTGTGGAAGGCCGGACCGGCCCTGGCGTGCGGCAACGCGTTCGTCCTCAAGCCCAGCGAGCGTGACCCGTCGGTTCCGGTGCGGCTGGCCGAACTCTTCCTCGAGGCCGGCCTCCCGCCCGGCGTCTTCCAGGTGGTGCACGGCGACAAGGAAGCGGTCGACGCGATCCTGGAACACCCCGACATCCAGGCGGTGGGTTTCGTCGGCAGCTCCGACATCGCCCAGTACATCTACTCGACGGCCGCGGCCAACGGCAAGCGGTCGCAGTGCTTCGGCGGCGCCAAGAACCACATGATCGTGATGCCCGACGCGGACCTCGACCAAGCCATCGACGCGCTGATCGGCGCCGGGTACGGCAGCGCCGGCGAACGATGCATGGCGATCAGCGTCGCGGTGCCAGTCGGCGAGCGGACCGCGGAACGGTTGCGCGCCAGGCTCATTGACCGGATCAACAACCTGCGCGTCGGGCACAGCCTGGACCCGAAGGCCGACTACGGCCCGTTGGTCACCGAGGCCGCGCTGGCCCGGGTGCGCGGTTACATCGACCAGGGTGTGGCCGCCGGTGCCGAAATCGTGATCGACGGCCGCGAACGCGGCAGCGACGACCTGACATTCGACGACGCCAGCCTCGAAGGCGGATTCTTCATCGGCCCAACGTTGTTCGACCACGTCACCCCGGACATGTCGATCTACACCGACGAGATCTTCGGGCCGGTGCTGTGCATCGTGCGCGCCCACGATTACGAAGAGGCGTTGCGGTTGCCGTCGGAGCACGAGTACGGCAACGGCGTGGCGGTGTTCACCCGCGACGGCGACGCCGCCCGCGACTTCGTCTCCCGGGTGCAGGTGGGCATGATCGGTGTGAACGTGCCGATCCCGGTCCCGGTGGCCTACCACACGTTCGGGGGCTGGAAGCGCTCCGGCTTCGGCGACCTCAACCAGCACGGCCCGGCGTCGATCCAGTTCTACACCAAGGTCAAGACCGTCACGTCGCGGTGGCCGTCCGGCATCAAAGATGGCGCCGAGTTCGTCATCCCCACAATGGATTAGGGCCCCATGTTTACCCTGAACGACGACGAACGGGTGATCACCGAGACGGCCGCCGCGTTCGCCGCCAAACGCTTGGCCCCGCACGCCCTGGAATGGGACGCCGCCAAGCACTTTCCGACCGACGTGTTGCGCGAGTCCGCCGAGCTCGGCATGGCGGCGATCTACTGCCGCGAGGACGTCGGCGGCAGCGGGCTGCGCCGGCTCGACGGGGTCCGCATCTTCGAGCAGCTGGCCATCGCCGACCCGGTCACAGCCGCATTCCTGTCCATCCACAACATGTGCGCGTGGATGATCGACTCGTTCGGCACCGCCGAACAGCGCAAGGCCTGGGTACCGCGGCTGGCATCGATGGACGTCATCGCCAGCTACTGCCTCACCGAGCCGGGCGCCGGGTCGGACGCCAGCGCGTTGAGCACCCGGGCCGTCCGGGAGGGCGGCGACTTTGTGCTCGACGGCGTCAAGCAGTTCATCTCCGGTGCCGGGGCCTCGGACGTCTACGTGGTGATGGCCAGGACCGGCGGTCAGGGCCCGCGCGGCATCTCGGCCTTTGTCGTCGAAAAAGGCGCCGCGGGACTGAGTTTCGGGGCGCTGGAAGATAAGATGGGCTGGCATGCCCAGCCCACCGCGCAGGTGATCCTGGAGGGCGTGCGGGTGCCCGCCGACGCCATGTTGGGCGGGGCCGATGGCGAGGGCGCCGGGTTCGGCATCGCGATGAACGGCCTCAACGGCGGCCGGCTCAACATCGCGGCATGCTCGTTGGGCGGCGCGCAATCCGCCTTCGACAAGGCGGGCGCCTATGTGCGGGAGCGCGAGGCGTTCGGCAAGTCCTTGCTCGACGAGCCCACGATCAGGTTCACCCTGGCCGACATGGCCACCGGGCTGGAAACGTCGCGAATGATGTTGTGGCGGGCGGCCGATGCGCTGGACAACGATGACCCCGACAAGGTCGAGCTGTGCGCGATGGCCAAGCGCTACGTCACCGACACCTGCTTCGAGGTGGCCGACAAGGCCCTGCAGCTACACGGCGGCTACGGCTATCTGCGTGAGTACGGTCTGGAGAAGATCGTTCGCGACCTGCGGGTGCACCGAATCCTGGAAGGGACCAACGAGATCATGCGGGTGGTCATCGGCCGGGCCGAGGCCGCGCGAGTGCGTGCGAGCGCGTAGAAAGGCGACCATGACGAGCATCGCTTTTCTCGGTCTGGGCAACATGGGCGGGCCGATGTCGGCGAATTTGGTGGCGGCCGGCCACACCGTGCGCGGGTTCGACCCGGTGCCCGCGGCCGTCGCCGCCGCGGCCGGCAACGGGGTCACCACGTTCGACAGCGCGACCGACGCGGTGGCCGGGGCCGACGTGGTGATCACCATGCTGCCCAACGGCGACCTGGTGAAGCGTTGCTACGCCGACATTCTGCCGGCCGCCAAGGCCGGCGCGCTGTTCATCGACAGCTCGACGATCTCGGTCAACGACGCCCGCGAGGTGCACGCGCTCGCGGAATCGCACGGGGTTTCCCAGCTGGACGCACCGGTCTCCGGTGGGGTGAAGGGCGCAGTCGCCGGGACGCTGGCGTTCATGGTCGGCGGCGACGACGCCGCCCTGGAGCGCGCCCGGCCGGTGCTGGAACCCATGGCGGGCAAGGTCATTCACTGCGGCGCGGCCGGGGCCGGGCAGGCCGCCAAAGTGTGCAACAACATGGTGCTGGCGGTGCAGCAGATCGCCATCGGCGAGGCGTTCGTCCTGGCCGAGAATCTCGGACTGTCGGCGCAGTCTCTCTTCGACGTCATCACCGGCGCGACGGGCAACTGCTGGGCCGTGCACACCAACTGCCCGGTGCCGGGCCCGGTGCCGACATCGCCGGCCAACAACGACTTCAAGCCGGGTTTTGCCACCGCGCTGATGAACAAGGACCTGGGCCTGGCCATGGACGCGGTGACCTCCACCGGGTCGGCGGCGCCGCTGGGCAGGCACGCCGCCGAGATCTACGCCAAGTTCGCGGCCGACCACGCCGACAAGGACTTCAGCGCGGTGATCGAAATGCTGCGGGAGAGCTGACGCTAGAAGTCGCCAGCGTCGTGGCGCAGCGTCTCGATCGATGAAACCAGAGCCTGCGCTTCGGTTTCGGACATCCCGATATCGGCGAACACCTGCTCGTTGAGCGTGATCGTGGCGTCCTCGACGGTCGAGCGGCCCAAATCGGTGATCTGCACCAGCGTGGTGCGCCCGTCGGTGGGGTGCGGCACCCGCTGCACCAGTCCGTCGGCCTCCAGCCGGCGGATCGCGTGGGTCACGCTGGTGACGTGGACCTGCAGCCGGTCGGAGGCCTTGGTGATCGGCAGCGCGCCGGTCCGGCTGAAAGCCAGCAGCCGCAGCAACTCGTAGCGGGAGAAACTCAGGTCGTAGGGACGCAGGGCGGTCTCGACGCGGGCCAGCAGGATCTGATGCGCACGCATCACCGACGTCACCGCGACCATGCCCTGCGCCACGTCGGTCCAACCGGAGCGTTCCCAGTTGTCGCGCGCCGCGGCGATCGGGTCACGCTTCGGCGGTCGTGAGGCAGCCACGGCCCCTTCATACCGCACTTGGCGCGCGAGCGCGGCCTTTCCCCACCGCTGAGAGCACCGCCAGTGTCGAGGTGCGGTTGCCCACGGTGATCCGCGCACCGCCGTCCGGGTAACACCGCACCCGGAGGCCGCCGTCGGCGAAAACCTCATGCCACGGCCCACCCCTCGGAGGCAGGTACATGAAGTTCGCGTGCGCGTCTGTCGTGTAGATCCCCATCGCGCTCAGCCGCATGCGGAGATAGCAGCGCTCGGCGTTGATCAACTGAACCCGTTGCAGTAGTTGGTCTTCCGCGCCGTACGACGCGGCGACCGCGACCAAACTGGTGATCGGGGCCCCGAACGGCGGCTGATGGGACCACAGCGCCCGGGCCAGATCCGGCGACGCCACCCCGTAACCGATCCGCAGCCCCGCCAGGCCATACGCCTTGGAGAAGGTCCGCACCACCTGCACATTGGGAAAGCGCGCGACCAACGCCGACACGGGGATGCGGTGCTCGGGCGCGGTGAACTCGATGTACGCCTCGTCGAGCAGGACGACGGTGTCGCGCGGCACGCGGCGCAGAAAATCCGAAACGGCAGCCGCGGACTCCAGCGTTCCGGTGGGGTTGTGCGGCCGGCACAGGACCACCACCCGGGCGTCGGCGGCGGCGCGGGCCAACCCGTCGAGGTCGTTGTGCCCGTCCTTATCGAGGGGCACAGTAAGCGTCTTCAGCCGCGCCATCCGCGCGAGGATCGGGTAACCGTCGAAGGTGGGCGTCGCCATCGCCATCGTGTCGCCCGGAGCGGTCAGCGCCCGCAGGGCCTGCAGCACGACGCCCGTCGCGCCGGCGCCCGGCAGCACCAGCTCGGGGGAAACCCCGATGTGGTCGGCGATCACGCCGCGCAGCCGCTCGGGCAGGAACTCCGGGTAGCGGTTCATGACGTGGACGGACCGAACCAACGCCGACTGCACAGCGGACAGCGGCGGGAACGGATTCTCGTTGAGCGACAACTCATGCGGATCCACCGCGTTGGGCAACGCGTCGCAGATGTCGCCGGTCGACGGGCTCGCGGCGGGCTGCATCAGCCTCGCCCGCCCCAGCGCACCGCCGCCGCACCGGCGAAATCGCCGGCATGCGCGAACGCCGCCATCATGACGACATCCCCCGCGTCGACCTGACCGTCGGAGATCGCGCGGTCCAGGTTGATCGGGATCCCGGCGCCGAACAGGTTGCCGCACTCATCAAAGGTGTCTCGATGGCGTTCGGGTGGCAACTCGAGCGCCTCACGCCAATTGCGCAGGAACACCCGGTTGGGCTGGTTGGTGACCAGCAGATCGATGTCCTTGGCGGGCAGGCCTATTCGGTCACATACCGCCAGCGCCACCTCGGGAACCTGCCGGTTGCCACGGGCCAGCACCTTGGTGATCTTGCTTTCGGTGAAGCCGATGCTGCCCTCACCGGACCCAGCCTGCCACCACTTGCGGGGCGGGTCGTAGGACAGCGTCATCTCACCGGCGTACGCACCGTAGGTGCGGCACTCCACGTCGAGGATCGGCGACTGGTCGCCCAGCGTGACCAGGCCCACCGCCGCGCCGTCCCCGGGCACCGCGGACTGCGCCTTACGCCGGATGGTCGGCTGATCGAAGAACTGCCCGGCCGCGTTTTGTGCGATGGCGATCAGCGCGGTGTGCCCGTCGCCGGACGCCAGCAGCTTGCGAGCCACGTTGAGCGCCAACACGAAAGCCGCACAGCCGCCGTTGTTGAGGTCGAGCACCCAGGACGGTCGCATCCCCAGCCGGTGCGCGATGCCGCCGCCCTGGCCGTAGAAGGCCATGTCGGGCACCTGGGTGTGGGTGATCAGCACGTCGGCGCCCTCGACCACATCGTGGCCGTGCCGCTCGATCAGGCCCTGCGCCGCACGTTCGATCATGTCGATGGAACTCTCGTCCGGCCCGACGTGATGACGAAACTTCGGGGCGCGGAACATGACGTTCTCGCGCAGGTCGTCGGATTCGGCGAATTGCGCGTAGTAGTCGGCGCCGATCGGCGCACCGGGCAGATAGGTGGAAACGTCGATCAGGCTCACGCTCGGTTGGCTCATGTTGCTACCTCATCCATTTCGGCGTCACCGGCAGGCCGTTGCGGTGCCGGTATTCGGCGATCGCCTTGAGGTTCTGCAGCTCCAGCGCATGGCCGGCGCCGAACATGTCCCAGAAGTCGCCCACCCACACCGGGCGCTGCGCCGGTGCGGTCTCCGGATACGGGTTGTGGTCGTAGAACGGGTGATGGCAATTGGTCCACAGCACCACCGATCCCGGCTTGTCGAGAACGACCTGCGCGTCGACGACGCGCATCAGATAGACCATCCACAGGTGCTTGCCCTGGTCCCACGCGCAGTGGTAGTCGACGGTCCGCGCCTGGGCGTTGGCGACGGTTCGCGTGTAGATCTCGGTCTCCGAGCCGAGCCGGTCGTAGGCCAGCCACAGGCCCGGTTCGTCGGTGGGCGTGAAACCGCGCAGGCTGTACGTCCACTCCTCGAGGCTGCGGGTGTCCGCCATATATTCGTACAACTCATCGGGCGGGCAGTCGACGTAATCGTTGACCGTGCAGTACTCCCCGAAGACCCGATCGTGCGGGTACACCGACCGCATCATCTCCATGATGATCGGGGTCGCCTTCTCCCGTGGACTGGTTTCGATGCGGACCACCCCGTCGATCGGAATGGGGATGTCCTCAAGCGCTGGCAGCGACATCGGCCCTGTTCTCCTTCGCGGTCGGAACCTGTTCTGTGACAGCCGCGTTGCCTGACAGCGCGGTGAGAAATGGGGCAAACGGCGGGATTTCGTCAGCGTCGCACTCGACGCTGACCACCGCCGGGCCCTCAATGTCGAGCGCCACCCGAAGCGCCGCGGCAAGCTGGGTGGGGTCACTGACATCGACCGATGTCAGCCCGGGAAACATCGCTGCCAGACCGGTTCCCAGCGAACTGGGCCGGAAGCGGTTGTAGCTGTAGCGGTCTTCATAGAACAGCTGCTCGCGGGTGACACACATCGCGTGGGCGTTGTTGTTGAACAACACGAACGTCACGGGGAGCCCGTATTGCACCGCCGTGTGCACCTCTAGGCCATGCATGAAGAACGCGCCGTCCCCGGCGATCACCACGGTGCGGCCGCCGGGCCGGCCGCCGTTGGCACGCCCGAACGCCATCCCGATCCCCGCCCCGAAGCTGTAACCCATGCCGCCCATGCCGAGCGCGGCCACGAACCTGCCGCCGCGCCGCGCCGCCAGGTGGTGGATCGCAGCCGCGCCGGTGTTGCCCGCGTCGACCACGATGTCGGTCCCGTCGGGCAGGGCACGGTCCAGCACCGCCATGGCGTCGCGGTACCGCAGCCCCGGTCCGCCGCAGTCCGGGGGCCTCAGCTCGGTGCGCCGCACCAGATCGGGCACGCGCAGGCCGCTCGGGCGCCCGCGACCGCGCAGCGCCTGGTTCAGCAGGCGCAGCGAGCCACGCAGGTCGTCGGTGTGCACGTGGGTGCAGCGCAGATGCGGCCGCGCCGACCCGATCGATACCGTTCGCACCGCGGCCAGCGCGTCGTCCAGGCCGCCGCGCGCGGTGACCGTCAGCCGGGTGCCGACGATGAGGCATACGGAGCTGGCGGCCACCGCTTCGGCCACGCTCGGATGGCCCATGACGCCGGTCACCCCGAGTGCCGACGACGACCCGAAACCCGGTGTGCCGGCGACGTCTTTGGCGTCCGGGACGGTGGCCACCCGGGCGCGCAGCAGCGCGCGCAGGTGCTCGAGCTCGGCCCGGGCGTCGTCGCGGGCCACCTGCTCGCCGGCGATGATCGTGACCTGACCGGTTGCGCGGCGCAGCTCCCGGGCGATGAGATGCGGGTTGCCGATCGACGGGCCGGAACCGTTCGGATGCTCGGCGCGGTCATCGAGGGCGATGCATGCCTGCTGAATGTCCTTGGGCAGCAACAACACCGCCGGGCCACCGGTGCGCGCCGCGGAGACGGCCCGGGGCAACGCCGAAACGATGTCGGCCGGTGCGAGCAGCCGCTCGCAAAACACCGATACCGCCGAAAACAGCGCCTGGGCATCCAGCGATCCGTTGCGGCCGCTGGTGTCCTGGAAGCTGCCCCGGCCGTCCATCGCGGTGGCGGGCTGGCCGACCAGGGCCAGCACCGGAACCCGGCTAGCGAAGGACTCACCCAGGCCCGCGACGAGGTTCAGCGCTGCACCACCCGAGGTCGCGGCCACCACGCCGAGCCCGGCACCGCTCCGGCTGTAACCGTCGGCCATGGTGGCCGCCGAGAACTCGTGTTTGGCGAGCACCGCGGTGACCTCGGGCCGAAAGTGCGCGGCGTCGTACAGATCCTCGATGTTGGCGCCGTCGACACCGAAGACGTGATCCACCCCGAGCGCCGCGAGGTGCCCGACGATGTGATCGACCACCCGATACTTGCCGAACATGCGCTGACGCTCTCCTGACGCCACAAAGGGCGGTGGATTCACCCTTTGCGAGGACACGAGCCGGGCACGTGATCGGTTCACCCCGGCGGGTGAACCGTTTCCCGGCAGCCCTCGTGGTGTCTAGATGACCATCGAACTGCGCAACGTGGTGCGCGAATATCGGGTCGGCGGTCAGACGGTCCGGGCGCTCGACGGGATAAGCCTGCGCCTCGGTGGCGGTCAGTTCGTGTCGGTGGTCGGACCCTCCGGCGCGGGCAAGAGCACGTTGCTGCATCTGCTCGGCGCGCTGGACTCCCCCGATTCCGGCTCCATCAGCTTCGACGGCGAGGAGATCGGCCGCCTGGGCGATGAGCAGCAGTCGGAGTTCCGCCATCACCGGGTGGGTTTCATCTTCCAGTTCTTCAACCTGTTGCCGACGCTGTCGGCCTGGGAGAACGTGGCGGTCCCCAAACTGCTCGACGGCGTCCGGCTGGGCAGGGCCAAACCGGATGCGATTCGGTTGCTGGACCGCGTCGGACTCGGCAACCGGACCGAGCACCGGCCGGCGGAACTGTCTGGCGGTCAGATGCAGCGGGTCGCGGTGGCGCGCGCGTTGATGATGGACCCGCCGCTGATCCTCGCGGACGAGCCCACCGGCAACCTCGACTCCGCGACGGGCGCCTCGATCCTGGCGCTGCTTGCCGAGGTGGCGCACGAGGACGGCCGCGACCGGCTCGTGGTGATGGTGACCCACAATTCGGACGCCGCCGCGGCAACCGACCGGGTGATCACGCTGCAGGACGGGCAGGTGGGTTCCGACATACCGGCGGTCCCTGCGTGAGGATCACGGCGGCGGCGAGCCGACTGCGCGTGTTCAGCCTGCGTGAGCTCGCCGTGCATCGCCGCCGCACGCTCGCGTCGATCGCCGTAATGGCGGTCTCCGCAACGTATCTGGTCGCGATATTCGGCATCTTCGGGTCGATCACCGGATCGGTCAACCGGCTGGCCGACGGCATCGCCGGCGTGGCCGCGCTGGAGGTGTCGGGTATCACCGACGCCGGATTTCCCGACACGATCCTGACCGACGTGGCCGCGGTTCCCGGCGTCGCCACCGCGGCGCCGATGATCCGAACCTCCGCGTCCACGGCGACGGGACCGGTGCTGCTGCTCGGCGCGGATGAGCGCACCGCCGCGCTGGGCGGGGCCCTGAAGGATGCGGTCACACGACCGGTGCAGGAGCTGTCCTCGACGCCCAACGGCGTCCAGGTCGGGCCGCGGGTGGGCTATGCGAAGGGCCAGACGCTGCAACTGGGCTCGGGTTCGGTCGCCGTCAGCGAGGTGCTCGCGGGCCAGCAGTTCGCGGACCTCAACGGCGGGCACTACGTCCTTGCCCCACTTGCGTTGGCGCAGAACGTCACCGGCCGCCCCGGTCAGCTCGACTCGATACTGATCACCACCAATCCGGGCGCCGATCTGGCCGCCGTTCGCGCCGCGATCACCGCCGCGGTCAACGGCCGCGCCATCGTCGCCGCCCCGAGCGTGCGGGCGGCCCGGGCCGGCGACGGCGTCAAGCTGATGAACTACATGGCCCTGCTGGGCGCGGCGGTCGCGCTGGTGGTGGGCGCGTTTCTGATCTACACCACGATGACCATGGCGATCACCCAGCGCCGGCCGGTCATCTCCTTGCTGCGCGCGATCGGCGGCCGGCGCGTCACCATCGTCGGCGACATGCTCGGGGAGGCGGCGATCCTCGGGCTCATCGGCGGGGCCATCGGGTCGGGCATCGGAATCCTGGCCGGGCGCATGGCGATTGGCCGGTTGCCGCCGGCGATGACCCAGGGGCTCGAGGCCCGCCTCCAGTACTGGCTGCCCGGCTACGCCATCCCGCTGGCCGTCGCGGCCACGGCGCTCACCAGCGTGGTCGCATCGGCGATGGCCGCGCGGCAGGTGTACAAGGTCGCACCGATCGAGGCGCTGGCACCCGTCGGGGCCTCGGCGGCCGACGTCGTGCCGCGATGGCTGCGGGTCGCCGCCGGGGTGGGCGCCGTCGCGGTCTTCGCGGTGTCGATCTGGGTCGTCATCGGCCAACGCGGCGCCTTCGCGTTCGTCGCGATGGCCGCCCTGCTGAGCGCCGAGATCGCGCTCGGCTTCGCGCTCACCGCACCCATCGTCAAGGCCACCGCCGCGACTGCTCGCCTGTTCGGATCGTTCGGGGCACTCGCGGCAGCCACCATCGAACGCGCCCCGCGACGAGTGTGGGCCACCGTGATGACCGTACTCATCGGGGTGGTCACCACCGTGGTGATAACCGGCACCAACGCCGACATGATCCGCTCGGCCCGCGACATTTTCTCCCCCGCCGCCGACGTCGACGTGTGGGTGAGCGCGGATCCCCCTGACAGCTACCCCACCGACGTTCTGCCGCAAGGCCTTTCCGAAAAGGTGGCCGCGCTGCCCGGAGTGGCGCGGGTGACCGAGGGGGCATTCGGGTTCGCCGTCGTCGGCGGCACGCGTGTCCTGCTCGACGGCTTCTCCGACGGAACGCACGACTCGCTGTTCCGCGCGCTCGACGAACACCTGCGGGCCGACGTGCTCGCCGGCCGGGGCGTGGTGCTCACGCAGAATCTCGGCAGCACCCTGCACGTTCGCGCCGGCGATCGGCTGCAGCTGCAGACACCACACGGCCCGCGGCAGACGGCCGTGCTGGCCCTGGTGCCGTTCTTCTCGACCGTCATCGGGACGGTCGGAATCGACCTCGATCACCTGCGGGCTTGGTTCGATCGACCGGCGGCGACAACCCTGCAAATCAGCGCGGCCCCGGGCGTAGACCCGCGGCGCCTTCTGGCCGAGGTCCGCCGGGTGGTGCCGGCGCCGAACCACGTGTACGACGGTCGCACGGCGCTGGCGGGGCTCGAAGCGCCGCTGCATCAGAGCATGTTCATCGCCGACGCGGTGTGGGTCATCGTCGTGGCCGTGGCCGCGGTCGCGCTCCTCAACACGCTGACGCTCTCGGTGCTGGAACGCCGCCGCGAGATCGGTGTGCTGCGCGCCATGGGCTCCAGCCGCCGGTTCACCCTGCGAATGGTCCTGGCCGAGGCGGCCGGAATCGGTTTGGTCGGCGGCCTCTTGGGGCTGCTGTTCGGCCTGACCGACCAGTGGCTGTTCAGTCTCATCAGCGGGGACATCATGAATTTCGGAGTCGGTTTCCGCCTGAGCCCGATGGCCCTCGCCTTCACCGCAGGGGCGCTGGCGATCTGTCTGCTCGGCTCGCTGCCACCCGCGCGGCGTGCGGCACGGCTGAACATCATCGAGGCCGTCAGCGTGGAATGAGCACGGCGAAACCTTGCAGATGGGGCTTGCACGGGAACGGGACCGGTGTGCGCGGGATGGTCCGCAGCGCCGTGGTGTCGAACCCGGCCGCGGCGATGGCATCCAGGGTTCGCCGGTTCGGCTCGCAACCGGCGGCCACCCACGACCACGGCTTCGCGACCAGGTCCTGGAACCGGCCCGTCGCGCCGTCCCCGCGCACGTGCTCGAGGACGACCAGCCTGCCGCCCGGTGCGAGCACGCGGCGGATCTCACCGAGGGTGGCGGCAACGTCGTCGACCGAACACAACACCAGGCCGATGTGCACCGAGTCGAAGCTGTTGTCCGGGAAGGGGATCGACTCACCCGTCCCCTCGACGATGTCGGCGGCGATGCCGTGGCGATTCGCAAGGCGGGACGCCATCCGCCGGAAGGGCGCCTCCGGCTCCACCGCGGCGACCGACGTCACCGTGGCGGGCAGGAACCGCAGGTCGGTACCCGGGCCCAGGCCGAGCATGAGCAGCCGGCCGGTCGCGTTGCTCAGCGCCTCGCGCCGATACCGGTGATAGAACAGCCGGTCGAAGACCGGCTGGCCGAACCGATACACATATGGGAACAAGGGATTTCGGCGCGTCACCGGCCGCCCAGATCCATTCGGAACGGCGGGTACTCGTCGCGCATCAGCGACACGTACACGGCCACCCGATAGCGCCAACGGACGATGCCCAGCAGGAGATCGAACATGCCCGCCGGGACGGTTCCGGTGCACAGCAACGACACCGCGGCGATCACGCACAGCACCTGCAGGAGCGGCTCCATCGACCAGCAGAGGAGTACCTGAGGGATGGCCAGCAGCCACTTCACCGGCACGGCCCACCTACTCAGCCGCTCCGGATAGTCGACCTGCAGATCACCCGGGTATTCGGGCCGCGACGCGAGCGTGAAAGGCGGATACCTGTCCGTGCTGTTCATCGGAAACCTGAAATTCATGACCCGCCACGACCAGCGCAGCACACCGACGTTGAAGTCGAATATAGCCCGCGGATACCGCCCGGTGAACAAGATGACGACACCGGCGACGACGGTCGACAGCGGATATATCAGGTAGAGCCCGATCAAGATGGGGTAGTGCGGGACCGCCAGCACGCACCACTTCACCAGCCAGAGCCAGCGCGAAGGAGCATCGAAATCGCCTCGCACCCTTATGGATTCGTCCGGATTGTTCACGGGCTGGATCGGCTGGTCGTCGCTGCCCCAATCTCCCGGCTGATCTCCGCGGACATCCGGCGGTGACTCGTCCAACGCAGAAACATCGTCAGCGCGCCGGCCTGCAGCCGGTCGGGGATCAGCGCGGCCGGTCGCAGCACGAACTCACCGTGCGAGACCGGCAGCGACGCCACCCGGGACACGGCCATCACCTTGCGCCGGCGGGTCTTCTCATACCAGCGCAGCGCGCTCGGCACGCCGCCGTTGGCTTCCGAATCCGACAGCGCCCTGCACAGCACCATGGTGTCGAGCAGAGCCTGGTTGGTCCCCTGCGCCAGGGTGGGCGGCATGGTGTGGGCGGCATCGCCGAGCAACGTGACCGGGCCTTGGCCCGCCGGGGGGACCGGATGCCGAAAATGCGGGTACGGCGAAGGCGCCAGATCGTCGTCGGTGAGGGTCGCCAACACCCGATCGACGGCTTGAGACCATCCGGTGAAATGCGACCGGATCGTCTCGATCGGACGTTGCGGCCGCACGAAATCGTACGACCACGGCAGGTCGAACCACCACTGCACATCGGAACCTCCCGCCGGCCACAGGCCGAGGTTTCCATGCGCGCCGATGACCATGAGTGCGGTGTCCTTGTCCGGGATCTCGGCAAGGGTGACCAGTCCCTGCCAACTACACCAGCCGGTGGGCTTCGCCGCCCGCCCGCCGAGGCTGTCCCGGACCATCGAGTGCAGGCCGTCGGCGCCGATCAAGAGGTCTCCCTCGGCCGAGCTGCCGTCGTCGAACTCGACCCGCACGCCGTCGCGCGTGCCGGCCAACGCGATCGCGCGGGAGTGGCACCGGATGCGCTCGGTCGGAAAGCCGTCCAGCAACCGTTCCAGCAGAACCCGACGCGGAACCATCCGAACGGGCGCGCCCAGCCTATCCGCCATCGTGGATACGTCGAGCGTGGCGAGCGGATGGCCCGTGGACGTCACCGCCCGCACGGTGGACAGCAGCTGGCCGGCCCCGTCCGTGTCGACGCCCAGCTGCCGAAGCACCGTCTCACCGTTGGACCAGATGGTCACCGCACCGCCGGCCGCGCACACATCCGGTCGGCGCTCGAAGACGGTGACGTCATGCCCGTCGCGCAACAATCCCCGGGCAACCGAGATGCCGCCCACCCCCGCGCCCACGACCAGGACCCGAAGGGAGCGCCCGTGGCCAGACACGTCACGGCCCTACATCGAACGCTGCAGCAGAACTTGGCCGCTATCGGCGGCGACCACCTGCACGGCGGCGATCTGATCGACCGGCGTCGAGATGCTGCCCGCGGGCGTCGCGGTGTGGCCGGGTTCGGCCACCCAGGTCGCCAGCCGGGTCTGGCTGCCGTCGCGCCCCACCACGACCATCGCCAGCGTGTCGTGGTGCGCATTGAGCGGGGCCAGGCACACGCACCGCAGGTTGATAGACGTCCCCCAGTGCTGGCTGGACAGCTGCACCGTCGAGGTCAGCAGGGTGGTGCCCACCTGTGCCATCGGCGCCGAGGACGCGGTCACCTGCTGCGACGAGGACGAGGAGGAATACCCCTGCACCCCGACGAACACGCCGATCGCCAGCACCACGGCCGCGGCCGACGAGGCCACCCAGGTCACTATCCGCGTGCGGCGCCGGCGCCAGCTCACCTGGGCCAGCAACGACGTCAACAGCTCCGGCGACATCTCCGGTGCCGGCATCCCGGCGGCCGGGCCGGAGTCGTTGATCGCGGCCACTTCGTCCCGGCCGAGCTGCGAGAGCAGGGCCGGCACGCCACTGAGGTCGGCTACGGCCTCCCGGCAGGCCGGGCAGTGCGCCAAGTGCGCCTCGAACTCGCGTCGCTCGGCGGCCGACAACGAGCCCAATACGTATGCGGCATCCCACATCACGTAGGGATCGTCGGGCGGCCCGATGCCCCGTAGCGGCGTCTTCATGTCATCCATTTCTTTCGCACCCTTCAAGCATTCGGAGCCCTTTAACGGGTAACCCCAAGTTCCTGCAGAGTGAGTCGCAACGCCCGCACGGCGTAGTGTAATCGCGACTTCACTGTTCCCTCGGCGATCCCGAGGTCCGCGGCAATCTGCGCGGTGGTCCATCCGCGGTAGTAGGACCGGTCGATCACGGCCCGATGCTCGGCGGACAGTTGCGCCATCGCGTCGGCTATCAGCAGCCTGTCCAGCGCCGCGTTCACCTCGTCCGGCGTCGACCGTTCCGGCGCGCCCGGCTCGTCCGTCGAACCGACGACGTTGCGGAATCGTGCGCTGCGCCGATCGTCGATGATCATGTTGCGGGCAACGGTGAACAGCCAGGCCCGCGCCGAGCGTTCCGTGTCCCCGATCACCTCCGGATGCTGCCAGGCCCGCAGCAACGTCTCCTGCACGACGTCCTCGGACTGACTCGCGTCCCCCGTCAGGCGGAGCGCGTAACGCCACAAGACGGCCGCGTGCTCGTCGTAGAGCGCCTTCATCAGGGCGGCTTCGGCAGCCCCGGACGCCCTCCAAGTACCTGCCACACGAGCCACTCCATCACCTCCGACTACTGAAACGAGTCGAACGGGTGTTTAGTTCAGCCGGCTAACTCAGGGTCAGGATGCGCGGTCCGGCGTCGGTGACCGCGACGGTGTGTTCCCAGTGTGCCGCACGGGATCCGTCGGAGGTGGTGACGGTCCACGCGTCGTCGAGCACCACGGTCTTGCCCGTCCCGAGGGTGAGCATCGGCTCGATGGCCAGCACCGACCCGGGGGCCAGCACCGGGCCGCGCCCGGGCGAGCCCTCGTTGGGCAGGAACGGGTCCATGTGCATGTGCCGCCCGATGCCGTGGCCGCCGTAGCCCTCCACGATCCCGAACGCGCGCCCGTGCCGGTCCGCGGCCGCGCGCGTGCCCGTTTCGATGGCGTGCGAGACATCGGTCAGCCGATTGCCGGGAACCATCGCCGCGATCCCGGCTTCCAGCGATTCCCTGGTGGCGTCGCAGAGAGCCTGGTCGGCCGCGTCGAGGCTCCCGACGCCGAACGTGATCGCGGCATCACCATGCCAGCCGTCCAGCACCGCTCCGCAGTCGATGGACACCAGGTCGCCGGGCGCCAAGATCTCTGCGGCCGAGGGGATCCCGTGCACCACCCGCTCGTTGACCGACGCGCAGATCGACGCGGGGTACCCGTGATAGCCCAGGAACGACGGTATCGCGCCGGCCTCGCGAATCACCGACTCGGCGATCTGGTCGAGGCCCAGGGTCGACACCCCGGACACCGCGGCCGCCCGCACCGCCTGCAGCGCGGCTGCGACCACTGCCCCCGCCGCCGCCATCGCGTCGAGTTCGTCGGCGGTGCGCTGCGGCACGACTTTCCGACTCCGCAGGCGCGTCAGCGGCCTCATGGTTACTTGCCCAGCGCTTGCAGGGCGCGGGCGAACACTTCGTCCATCGTGCCGATGGCGTCGACCGTCTTGAGTTCGTCGCGGTAATACTCCAGCAGCGGCGCGGTCTCGTCGCGGTAGACCTTCATCCGGTTCAGGATGACGTCGTCGGTGTCATCGGCGCGGCCACGCGACCTGAGCCGTTGCAGCAACTCCTCCTGCGAGACGCGGAACTCCAGAACGGCGTCGATGTCGGTGCCCCGGCGTTCCAGCATCTCGTGCAGCGCTTTGGCCTGTTCCGTCGACCGCGGATACCCATCGAGGATGAAACCGTTGGCCGCGTCGGGATCGTTCAGGCGGTCGTCGACGAGCTGGTTGGTCAGGTCCGACGGCACCAGGTCGCCGGCGTCCAGATAGCGCTTGGCCTCCAGGCCGAGTTTGGTCCCGTTCTCGATATTGCTGCGGAACAGTTCGCCGGTGGAGATTTGCGGGATTCCGAGCTTTTCGGAGAGCTTCTGGGCCTGCGTCCCCTTACCCGCCCCCGGCGGTCCCAGCAAAACGACTCTCACTTGAGGAACCCTTCATAGTTGCGCTGCATGAGCTGGCTCTCGATCTGTTTGACCGTATCCAAGCCAACACCAATCATGATCAAAACCGCGGTACCGCCGAACGGCAAATTCTGAACCGCTCCGCCATTGCCGATTTGCAGGAACAAATTGGGCAACACCGAGATGGCGCCGAGGTAGATCGAGCCCGGCAGGGTAATCCGGCTCAGCACATAACGCAGGTAGTCGGCGGTGGGCTTGCCGGGCCGGATGCCCGGAATGAACCCGCCGAACTTCTTCATTTCGTCGGCACGTTCGTCGGGGTTGAACGTGATCGACACGTAGAAGTACGTGAAGAAAATGATCAGCCCGAAGTAGATGCCGATGTAGATCGGGTCGCTGGGGTCGGACAGATAGCTGCCGACGAACTTGTCCCACCAGCTGTTGCCCACTCCGCCGCTGCCGCTGCGGATCAGCTGCGTGATCAGGTGCGGAATGTAGATGAGCGACGACGCGAAGATGACCGGGATGACGCCGGCCTGGTTGACCTTGAGCGGCAAGTACGTCGACGTTCCGCCGTACATGCGCCGGCCCACCATGCGCTTGGCGTATTGCACCGGGATGCGGCGCTGACCCTGCTCGACGAACACCACGCCGACGATGATGACCAGGGCGGCCACGCAGACCGCGGCGAAGATGGCCCCGCCGCGGCTGTCCAGGATGGTCTTGCCCTCGGATGGAATGCGCGCCGCGATACCGACGAAGATGAGCAACGACATGCCGTTGCCGATGCCGCGCTCGGTGATCAGCTCACCCATCCACATCACCAGCGCCGCGCCGGCCGTCATCACCATCACGATGATGACCAGCGTGAAGATGCTCTGGTCGGCGATGATGTCCAGCGAGCAGCCCTGTAGCAGCCCGCCGTTGGCCGCCAGCGCCACGATGCTGGTCGCCTGCAGGATAGCCAGCGCAATGGCCAGGTAGCGCGTGTACTGGGTCATCTTGGCCTGGCCGGACTGGCCTTCCTTGCGCAGTTCCTCGAACCGCGGGATGACCACCGTGAGCAGCTGCACGATGATGCTGGCGGTGATGTAGGGCATCACCCCGACCGCGAACACCGTCAGTTTCAGCAGCGCACCACCGGAGAACAGGTTGATCAGCGAATAGATCTGTCCGGCCGCGCCGCCGCTGGCCTCTTTGATGCACTGCTGGACGTTCGGGAAGTTGACGCCGGGGGACGGCAAAGCGGCGCCCAGCCGATAGAGAACGACGATTCCCAGCGTGAAGAGGATCTTCCGTCTCAGGTCGACTGTCCGCAGCGCTGAGATGAAAGTCGAAAGCACTCTTCCTCCTGCGAGCCGGGGATCTCCTGCATTACGCGCCCAACACCCCGCAGGCCAGGACGTACGGCGTCGCGCGTCAAACCGTGTACGAGACTAACAGCTGGTCTGGGCAAGTCCGCCCAGGGCCATCAACGACGACCGATAAATGCACAGGAAGCCGCAAGCCGTGCGGCGTAGAGTGCTCTTGGTTCGTTGCATTTGCTAAGTAAATGGGAGCACCATGACACGCACTGACCAAGACAGCTGGGACCTGGCCTCCAGCGTCGGTGCCACGGCCACGATGGTCGCCGCGGCCCGCGCGCTGGCCAGCGAGGGCACCGACCCGATCATCGACGATCCGTTCGCGGCCCCGCTGGTGCGAGCCGTCGGCCTGGAGTTCTTCCGCCGCCTGGTCGACGGCGAAGTGTCACCCGCGGATGCGCAGGACGCCGGCGAACGGGACCTGCAGCTGGAAACGGATTCGATCGCGGTGCGCACCCGCTTCTTCGACGACTTCTTTCTCAACGCCGCCCGGGACGGAATCCGCCAGTCGGTGATCCTCGCCGCCGGCCTCGACGCCCGCGCCTACCGGCTGAGCTGGCCGCCCGGGAGCATCGTCTACGAAGTCGATCAACCCAAGGTCGTCGAATTCAAGACCGCCGCCATGGCGGAGCTGGGCGCCACCCCCACCGCCGACCGGCGGACCGTCAGCGTCGATCTGCGCGATGATTGGCCGGAAGCGTTGCGCCGCAGCGGCTTCGACCCGACGCAACCGACGTCGTGGAGTGCGGAGGGCCTGCTGATGTACCTGCCGCCCGAGGCCCAGGACCGGCTCTTCGACAACATCACCGAGCTCAGCGCACACGGAAGCAAGCTAGCCACCGAATTCCACGGCGACTCCGGCCGGACGATGACCGAGCGCGCCAAGCAGTTCAACGAGCGGTGGGCCAACTTGGGATGCGACATCGACCTGTCGGGGCTGTTCTTCGACGGCGAGCGCAGCAACGTCGTGGACTACCTGACCGGTCGGGGTTGGCACGTGACCACCCGGGAGCGACGGGAGTACTTCGCCGACTACGGCCTTGTCTTCCCGGACGACGAGACGTCGCAACTGCGCAACATCGTCGCCGTCACCGCGACACTGGGCTAGGAGACCAGGTGGCGCGGCCGTCCTGCTGTAGCTCAGGCGGGCCTGGCGGACGGCGCGCGCACCACCATCGGCACGGCGGGGAAGCACCAGGCCATCTCGGTGCGCGACTTGCGTAGCGCGGCGGTGCCGTACCCCTTCTTGCGGTGCTCGGGGTGGATCCAGATGCGCACGTTGACCTCGCCGCCGAGCAACTCGCCGAACACCATTCCGACCTTCTCGCCGGAATCGACGGCCACGAACCACGCGGCCTCCTCGTCGTCGAGACGCGCCAGCGCCGCGCCGATCTCGTCGTCGAGGTTGCCGGCCGGCCCGCCGGAGCCGTCGCCGGCGGCGCCCATGTCCTCGGTGCGGGCGGCGAAGATGTCCCGGTCCTTCTCGGCGGAGAAGGGCCGCAGCTCCAGGGTCTCCCCCGAGCTCGCCGGTCGCTCGCCAAGGGTGAAGCTGAGCTGTTTGTTCAGGTCCTCGAGTTCGGCCAGGATCTTCCGGCGCGAGTCGATGGTGAGTTGGTCGAACGACATCCCCATCACCGCCTCGGCGGCGACGTGAGAGGTGTCGAGCAGCCCGACGATTGCCTCGACCGCGGCCGCCTTGTTCTCGGACTCCACCACGACATCGGCGATTTCATGCCGCCGCTCAAGGGCTTTCAACAGGGCATCGGCGATTTCGCGGCGGGCGGCTTTGCGGTCTTGGTCGGTCATTGCACCAGCCTAGAACGCCGGCGGGGGCAGCGCGCTACATCGTCGGTTTCCCAGCTCCAGGAACCGCCGGTAGCGGTCCTCGACCGCGTGCGCCCAGGCGGGGTCGGGTTCGACGACACTCTCGGTGGAGACCCAGCGGGCGGCGTCGGCGATCGAGGTTTCCAGGCCGGCCGCCATGCGCGCGAGGAAGGCCGCGCCCAGCGCCGCCCCCTCGGGTACCCCGGACACCTCCACCGGCCGCCCGGTGGCGTCGGCGATGGCCTGCATCCACGGTCCGACCCTGGTGCCGCCGCCCGTGGCGACGATGCGCGCCACGGGCGCCCCGCTCAGCTCGATGAGCTGGCGCACCACGAAGCCCGACGCCTCGTAGGCGGCCCGCCGCAGCGCTGCCGCGTCGTGGGTGAGGTCCAGGGCGTCGAGCACGGCCCGGCGATCCGGGTCGTGGAACGGGGTGCGCTCCCCGCGGATGTAGGGCGACCACACCGGCACCCGTCCGGGCTGCGCGGCGGCCGGGTCGCCGGGCGCGACCACGCGGTCCACCCAGCCGAGGAACAGCCCGCCGGCATTGCTGGCCCCGCCGATCTGGCTCTTGCCCGCGGCCGTGTGGGGGATCGTCCACAGACCCGGCACCTGCCGGGCCTCCGGGATGGTGGTCCAGACGATCAAGGTGGTGCCGCACAGCACCAGCACGTCGCCGTCGCGGTCGGCGCCGGACACCATCTGCTCGCACAGCGCGTCGATCGCGCCGATCGCCAGCGTGGCGCCGCTGCCGTGCACCTGCCCCACGGCGGCCCCCATGCTCTCCACGCGCGGCATCTGGTCGGGCCGCGCGCCGCGGTCGGCGCACGCCTCGGGGTTCCAGCCCGTCCCGTCGAACAGCGGGAACGCGGTGGCGGCGGTGGCGAAGTCGATCACCGGCTCGCCCGCCAACGCTTGGTTGGCCACCGCCGGCGCCGGCCAGTACCCGGCCGCGTCCGGCGCCTGCGCCGCGGTCCAGCGCAGGAACTCGGCGGCCTCGCCCAGCGCCGGCAGCGGCTGCGCCTGTTGTTCCGGTGTTCGGCCCCGTTCGTCTCCGTACAGCAGCCCCGGCGTCATCGGCACGCCCGCGGCGTCGACGGCCGTCAGCGACGGCACCATCGCCGACACGGCCACGGCGCGGACGTCCGGTACGGCGCCCAGCCTTTCCAGCGCCGCCACCGGTCCCCGCCGCCACGCCTCGTCGGCGTCGTGCTCGAGCCGGTCGGGTGCCGGCACCCGCAACTGGTGCGGGATCCGCGCCCGCGCCGCCACCCGGCCGTCGGCGTCCGCGGCGACCGCCTTGACCGCGGTGCTGCCGACGTCGATGCCGATTGTGACGCCTTCACGTGACACGGGCGTCACCGTACGCCAGCATTGGGGTTCGTGACGTCAAGACCGCGCGCCTTGGTGACCGCCCCGCTGCGGGGGCCGGGGTTCGCCAAGCTGCGGGAACTGGCCGACGTGGTGTACGACCCATGGATAAGCGAGCTAGAGCAGACCCCGCTGCGGATCTATAGCGCCGAACAACTGGCCGACCGCATCTCCGCGGAAGCCGCCGATGTCGTTGTGGTGGAGAGCGACTCGGTGGGCGGCCCGGTGTTCGAGCAGGGGCTGCGCGCGATCGCGTCCACCCGCGGGGACCCCAACAACGTCGACATCGCGGGGGCCACCGCGGCCGGCATCCCGGTGCTGAACACCCCGGGCCGCAACGCCGACGCGGTCGCCGAAATGACGGTGGCCCTGCTGCTGGCCGCCACCCGCCAGCTGCTGCCCGCGGACGCGGATGTCCGCAGCGGCAACATCTTTCGTGACGGCAGCATCCCCTATCAGCGGTTCCGCGGCTGGGAAATCGCCGGGCGCACCGCCGGGCTGGTGGGCCTCGGCGCCGTCGGCCGCGCCACCCGATGGCGGCTGTCGGGGCTGGGCCTGCGGGTCATCGCCCACGATCCGTACCACGACGAAGCGCGCCATAGCCTCGACGAGCTGCTGGCCGAGGCCGACGTCGTCTCCCTGCACGCGCCGGTCACCGACGACACGGTCGGCATGATCGGGGCGCCGCAGTTCGCCGCCATGCGCGACGGCGTGGTCTTCCTCAACACCGCCCGCGCCCAGCTGCACGACACCGACGCGCTCGTCGACGCGCTGCGCGGCGGCAAGGTGGCCGCCGCGGGACTGGACCACTTCGTCGGCGAGTGGCTGCCCACCGACCACCCGCTGGTCGGCATGCCCAACGTCGTGCTGACACCCCACATCGGCGGCGCCACGTGGAACACTGAGGCGCGGCAGGCGCAGATGGTGGCCGACGACCTGGAAGCGCTGCTGGCCGGCGACACGCCCGCCCACATCGTCAACCCGGAGGTGCTACGGCCATGACATCCGTGAAGTACGTAGCCAACCCCGAAACCGCGGTGCTGGACGCGGCCAAGGACATGCTGCGCCGGGGCCTGGTCGAGGGAACCGCGGGCAACATCTCCGCGCGGCGCTCCGACGGCAACATCGTCATCACGCCGTCATCGGTCGACTACCGCGACATGCAGCTCGACGACCTCGTCCTGATCGACCCGGACGGCGCCGTGCTGCACGCCGCGGACGGTCGCTCGCCGTCGTCTGAGATGCAGCTACACCTGGCCTGCTACCACGCGTTCGACGACATCGGCAGCGTCATCCACAGCCATCCGGTGTGGGCGACCATGTTCGCCATTGCCCACCAATCGATTCCGGCCTGCATCGACGAGTTCGCGGTGTACTGCGGCGGGGACGTTCGGTGCACCGATTACGCCGCGTCCGGCACGCCCGACGTCGGGGTGAACGCCGTCAAGGCGCTCGACGGCCGGGGCGCCGCGTTGATCGCCAACCATGGCCTGGTGGCCGTGGGGCCCCGGCCGGACAAGGTGCTGCACATCACCGCCCTGGTGGAGCGCACCGCCCAAATCGTTTGGGGTGCAAGGGCCCTCGGTGGTCCGGTGCCCATTCCCGAGGACGTGAACCGCAACTTCGCCAGCGTCTACGGCTACCTGCGCGCGAACGCCTGATGCGCCCGGTCCGGTTCGGCCAGGCGAGCGTGGCGCGGGTGCTGGAACTTCAATTCGACCTGGGGACACGCCTTTTCCCGCACACGCCGCCGTCCGGTTGGCGGGACAACGCCGACCTGCTGGTGCCGCACTTCTTCGACGCCTCGACCGACCAGTGGCACATCGCGATCCAAAGCTGGGTCATCGAGGTCGACGGGCTGACCGTCGTCGTGGACACCGGTGTCGGCAACGACCGCCAACGCCCGCACATGCCACCCCTGGACCACCTCAACACCGGGTTCCTGGCCGCACTGCGGTCCGCGGGCGTCGACCGCACCGCCGTGGACGTGGTGGTCAACACCCACGTCCACTCCGACCACGTCGGGTGGAACACCATGGGAGAGAACGGCGCGTGGGTCCCCACCTTCCCCAACGCCCGATACATCGTCCCGGCCGCCGACTACCGCCACTTCGCACCCGATGGGCCCGCGGCCAGGCAAACGCCGCGCAGCGAGGAAGAAGCGGCTCAACAACGCGGCGACCAGCTCGTGTTCGCGGACAGCGTCTCACCCATCGCCGAAGCGGGGCAGCTCGTCCAATGGTCGGATGACTACCAGATCAGCCCGTCGCTGCGGCTGCGGCCGGCCCCCGGACACACGCCGGGCTCCTCGGTGCTGTGGCTGGACGCGGGCCAGCCGGCCGTTTTCGTCGGCGATCTCACCCACAGCCCGCTGCAACTGCGCCGGCCCGCCGACGCCTGCGCCTTCGACGTCGACGCGTCGGCCGCCGCGGTGACCCGCCAGCGGATCTTCACCGAGGCGGTCCAGGCGAAGGCCGCCGTGATACCCGCGCACTACCCCGGTTCCGGCGGCGCGACGATCCGCGCTGTTGCCGACCAGTTCGACGTCGACCATTGGCTGGATTTCGATACGGTGTGAGCATGGCGCCCTACCGAGTGGTCCAGTGGTCGACCGGCAACATCGGCAAGCGAGCGCTCGGCGTCCTGCTGGACCGCGACGACTTCGACGTGGTCGGCGTCCACGCGTTCGGTTCGGACAAGGTGGGCCGCGACGCGGGCGAACTGGCGGACCAGGCCCCGGTCGGTGTCGCCGCAACCGGCGATGCCGACGCGCTGCTCGAACTTCGACCGGATTGCGTGTGTTACATGCCCCGCGTCATCGACTACGACCTGGTGCTCAGGATGCTGCGCGCCGGCATCAACGTCGTCACCACGGGCGACTTCCTGACCGGCAGCCACCACCCGGTCGAACTCCCCGCGCTCGAGGAGGCGGCGCAACAGGGGGATGCGACCTTCCTGGGGACGGGGTTCGAACCGGGCTTCATCAACGTCGTCGCCGGCTTCCTCACCGGCGCATGCCGACGGGTTGACAAAGTCACGCTCGTCGAGACGTTGGACTGCACCACCTATCCCGTGTGGGACGTGTGGAAAGTGCTCGGATTCGGCAAGACACCCCGGGAGCCGGTAACGCAGATCGACCCGGCGACGCAACGATACGGCCTGGGTTACTTCGAGACGCTGGACATGATCGCCACCATGCTCGGTGCCGAACTCGACTCCAAGGAGGCGTTCGTCGAGCCCGCGGTGCTGACCCGGGATCTGCATCTGGGGTGGGTGGACTTCACCGCCGGCACCATCGGGGGTCAGCGCCGCACCTATCGCGGCCTTCGCGGCGGCAGGCCGGTGGTCGAGCTCGCCATCTGCTGGACCATGAGCAACGACGCGCTCGACCCGCAATGGACCGACCCCGAGGGCTTCAGCGTGGTGATCGAGGGCAAACCCCGCGTCGACGCGACGATCCGGTTCGGCGAGCCCGGGCAGGACGCGATGACCGTGTTGATGGACAGCACCGCCGTGGCCGCGGTCAACGCCATACCGTTCGTCTGCGACGCGCAGCCCGGCGTCATCACCCCGACCGACCTGCCGATCACCGGATCCCGTGGGGCACTGACGGTTTGAGTCGCGGCGGTCAGGCTGCCCGACCGCGCCATTCGCGTGGCGAGACGCCGTGGGTCCGGCCGAAGAGCCTGCTGAAATAGCCCGGGTCGCCAATCCCGACCCGCCCGGCAACCTCGGCGATCGGAAGGTCGGTCTCGGCCAGCAACGTCCGCGCCTCGGCCATGCGACGTTCGGTGATCCACTCCCCCACGGTGCGTCCGGTGCGGCGCCGCACCACGGTGGTCAGGTGTCCCGGGGTGATGCCGAGTTCGCCCGCCACGTCGCGCAGCGACAACTGCTCGGCGTGCCGCCGGTCGATCACGTCGAATACCTCGGCCAGCAGCGGTTCGCCGCTGCGCCGCAGCTCGGCCACCACCGGCCCGGCCAGGCGCGCGAGGTCGATCAACAACAGGGTCAGGTGCGCCAGCGCCGCCTGCCGATAACCGTCCTGCCGCGCGCCCAGCTCCGTTTCGATCGAACGGATCGCGGCATCCCACGCCGACCGTCGGGCCGCGGGCACGTCCAGGCGCAGGATCCCGCCGACCTGTCCGTGCAGGAACGGGAACAGCAGCGGGTGCGCCCGCCACGCCGGCCACGGCGATCGCGCGTCCTCCCCGAGCGCGGCGGGGTCGAAGAACACCGCCACACCGGCGTCGCGAAGCTCCAGCCGCCCGGGGTCGAGCACCTGGCCCGCGGCCGCCACGTAGACCAGCCCGGCGGCAGGGAGGTACCAAAGCGCCGGGAAGTCGTGAATGTGGCGGCCGCGCTCGATGAAATCCTCGGGACCCGAACGCACCACCGACACCGGGGGCGTGTCCGGATCGACGCGGTATTCGTAGATCGGCACCCCCGCGCGCCGCCGAACCATCCGAGCTGGCCGCGTCATGTTGCCAAAGATAGTCCTATTTTCACCGATGATCACCCAATTCTTCCACGGTCCATCGCTTCACCATGGATGATGTGACGAAACATCATCCACATGACTACTTGCCCGCCGCCGGCCACGACGCGCTGCTGCCCTGCTACGACCTGATCTCACGCCTGCTGGGTATCAAAAGGGTTCACCAGGCCCTCATCGCGCAGGCCGAGCTCACCGACTGCCGTCGGGTCCTGGAAATCGGCTGCGGCACGGGGAATCTCATCATTCGGGCCAAACGCGACCATCCCCACCTGGACGCGGTCGGCTGCGACCCCGATCCGCGAGCGCTCGACCGGGCGCGGCGGAAGGCGAACGACGTCCGTTTCGAGCGCGGCTACGCCGAGCGGCTGCCCTACGCCGACGGCGAATTCGACAGGGTGCTGTCGTCGATGATGCTGCACCATGTCGACAGCCAGGCGAAAACCGCCGCGGCGCAAGAGATCTTCCGGGTCCTGCGTCCCGGCGGCAGGCTGCACCTGGTCGACATCGGCGGCGACATGACCGCCGACCACGGCCTGATGGCACGGCTCATCCGGCGCAGTCCCCACGCGGCCGGCAACCTCGGTGACGCGATTCCTCGACTGCTGACCGCGGCCGGATTTGACTGCACCGAGGTCGCATCGACCCGGCACCGCATTCTCGGGCGGTTGAACTACTACCGAGCCACGCGCCCCGCCTAGCGCTGATCGATAGCGACTTTCACCGCGCCACTGTCGCCCTGGTTGGCGATCGCCAGGAACGCGTCGCGCCACCGCTCGAGGGAGAAGGTGTGCGTCAGCATCGGGCGCAGGTCCACCCGGCCGGCAGCGACCAGGTCGAGGTAGTGGGCGATGGCGTGCTTGCGCTGCCCGGCAACCTCCTCGACACCGAAGGCATTCGACCCCACCAGGGCGATCTCCTTGAAATACAAGGGACTCCACTCCCACCGGCCTGGCGCATGGACACCGGCCTTCACCAGCGTCCCGCGCGAGCGCAGCACCCGGACCCCGACTTCGAACGTCTCCGGCTTGCCGACCGTGTCGTAGACGACATCGACCGCGCCGGGGTGGGCCATCGGCAGCCCCAGCAGCGGCTGCCGGAGCCGGCCACCGCCCCAGGCGACCAGCTCCTCGATGACGGCCAGGCGGGGTTCGTGCTCGAGCACCAACGCGGCCCCGAACGACCGGGCCAGCTCGGCCTGGGCCGAAAAGCGCGCCACCACCGCGACGGCCACGTCGGGGTAGAGCGCCCGCAAGATCGCGACCGCGCACAACCCCAGCGAGCCGGCCCCGTACACCAGGGCGCGGCCCGAGCGCGGGGGCGGGTGGCGGATGATCGCGTGCAGGGATACCGAAAACGGATCGGCGAACACGGCCATCTCGTCCGGAATCGAATCCGGCACACCGAAGAGCATGCTGTCGTGGGCGGGCATCCATTCCGCGTAACCGCCGGTCACATCGGCGGATACCCCGGTGTGGATGCCGGGCTTGATGTCCCCGTCGGTGAAGCTCCAGCACAGGCTGTAATCGCCGTCCTCGCACGCCGGGCAGGGCGGCTCGATGCCGCGGGGCCCGCAGGACAGCCACGGGTTGAGCACCACCCGCTGCCCCACCTCTAGCCCGCGGGCCTTGGGACCCAGCGCCACCACGTCGGCGACCACCTCGTGGCCCATGACTTGCGGGAAGGAACAGAAGGACGACATGGCGTTGTCGGCGTCGCCCTCGCCGAAGTCCATCAGGATCTGCTTGGAATCCGAGCCGCAGATGCCGGTCAGCCGCGGCCGAGTCAGCACCCAATCATCGTGCGGCAGTTGCGGTTCCGGCACCTGCCGCAGGGCGGTCGGGGTTCGGCCCAGGTTCGCCGTGAGCGTGTTGGCGCCGTCGGGAACCGCGAAAGGCTCCGGCGGCACGCCGTACACCAGCGCTTTCATCGCTGCGTCAGCCCCGCCGCGCCCGCAATGAACGCATCGAGGTCGGCGTTCTTGGCGTCGACGACCGCTTTCAGATCGGGCACGTAGTGCTCGAAGCCATCGCCGTCCAGCGCCGCGATGATGCCGTCGGCCACCACCTCGGCGGCCACCTTCGGCCCCCGGTAAAGGGGTTCCTCACTGCCCGGCTGGTCCCAGATCTCGGTGTCGACCGGACCCGGTTCGATCAGCTTCACCGACACCCCGGAGCCGTGCAGGTCCACGGCCATCGCCTCGCTCCACCCGCACAACGCGAACTTGCTTGCACAATAGGCGGATTCGTGGATGATTCCGAGCCGTCCCCCGACGCTCGACACGTTGACGATCAGGCCGGATCGGCGCGCCAGCATCCGCGGCAGTAAGGCCAGCGTCAGCCGCATCGGGGCGAAGAAGTTGACCCGCATGACGTCCTCGACCTCGTCCGGGGCCAGCGCGGTGACGGGCCGCCGCTTCGGAACGGCGGCGTTGTTGATCAGCACGTCGATCCCGCCGAGCGCATCCCAGGCCCGCGCGGCCAGGTCACCCAGGGCCGCCGTGTCGGCCAGATCGGCCACCCACATCGCCGACCCAGGCGAGGTGCGCCGGCAGTCGGCCAGCACCTCCTCGAGCCGGTCCCGGCGGCGCGCGACGAGCCCCACCACCGCCCACCGCCCGGCCAGCTGTCGCGCCAGGGCCGCCCCCAGTCCCGACGAAGCGCCCGTGATGAGTACCCGGTCACCCGCAGCCATCAGTCAAGGTTGCCGCGAATCGGGGGAAGCGTACAGTAGTGGAGGCTTGTTATATTAGCTAAATATTAGCCTAACTACTTCTGAACAGGGGAGAACTATGACTTCCACCAGGTATGAGGGCGACACCTGGGACCTGGCATCCAGCGTCGGCGTGACCGCGACGATGGTCGCCGCCGCCCGTGCGGTGGCCTCCCGCGCCGACCGTCCGCTGATCAACGATCCGTTCGCCGAGCCGCTGGTCCGGGCCGTCGGCGTGGACCTGCTCACCCGGCTGGCGACCGGCGAAGTGAAGCCGGACGAGCTGAACGACGTGCACGACGGCGCGACCGGGTCCGCCGGCGCGATGTCCCGCATGGCCGACAACATGGCGGTGCGCACCAAG
The DNA here is from genome assembly GCF_002102255.1 of Mycobacterium nebraskense. Taxonomy (GTDB): domain Bacteria; phylum Actinomycetota; class Actinomycetes; order Mycobacteriales; family Mycobacteriaceae; genus Mycobacterium; species Mycobacterium nebraskense. The sequence continues at coordinate 12,579 of NZ_LQPH01000019.1, read as the reverse complement.
TTCTTCGACGAGTTCTTCCTGGACGCGACGCGCGCGGGAATCACCCAGGCGGTGATCCTGGCCTCGGGGCTGGACGCCCGCGCCTACCGGCTGGCGTGGCCCGCCGGGACCGTGGTCTACGAGGTCGACCAGCCGCAGGTGATCGACTTCAAGTCGCGCACCCTGGCCGAGCTGGACGCCGCACCCACCGCCGACCGGCGCGTGGTGGCCATCGACCTGCGCGACGACTGGCCCGCCGCGCTGCGGGCGGCCGGATTCGACCCGTCCCGGCCGGCCGCGTGGAGCGCCGAGGGCCTGCTCGGCTACCTGCCCCCGGAGGCCCAGGACCGCCTGCTGGACACCATCACCGACCTCAGCGCGCCGGGCAGCCGGTTGGCGGTCGAAAGCGCGCCCAACCCCGAGCCCGGGGACGAGGACAAGATGCGCGAACGCATGCAGCACATTTCGGAACGCTGGCGTGCGCACGGTTTCGACCTGGACATGGCGGGCCTCGTCTACTTCGGCGATCGCAACGAGGCGGCCCCCTACCTCGGCGAGCGCGGTTGGTCGCTGCACGGGGTCAGCATCCGGGAGTTGTTCTCGGCCAACGGGCTTCCGCCGCTCGAGGACGACGACGTGCGTATGGGTGAGATGCTCTATGTGAGCGGCACGCTGGACAAGAAATAGGAACCATCGCATGACTATGGAATCGGGACGTACGGAAGGCGACAGCTGGGGACCCGCTTCCAGCGTGGGTGCCACGGCCACCATGGTCGCGGCATCCCGCGCGGTGGCGTCGCAGGGCCCCGATGCGCTCCTCGACGATCCGCTGGCCGACCCGCTCGTCCGGGCCGTCGGCCTGGAGCCCTTCATCCGCATCGTCGACGGACAGGTCGATTTCGAGGACGACCCGTTGTTCAACCGCAAGGCCCGGGCCGAGCAGATCACGGTTCGCACCCGGTTTTTCGACGACTTCTTCACCGGCGCCACCGAAGACGGTGTGCGGCAGGCGGTGATCCTGGCTTCCGGCCTGGACACCCGCGCCTACCGCTTGCGCTGGCCTGCGGGCACCGTGGTCTACGAGATCGACCAGCCGCAGGTCATCGGGTTCAAGACCGACACGCTGGCCGGCCTCGGCGCAGCCCCGACAGCCGAGCGCCGCGCGATCGCGATCGACCTGCGCGGCGACTGGCCGGCGGCATTGCGGGAAGGCGGATTTGACGTGACGCGGCCGACCGCGTGGAGCGCGGAAGGGCTGCTGCCCTACCTGCCGCCCGAGGCCCAGGACCGGTTGTTCGACAACATCACCGCGCTCAGCGCGCCGGGCAGCCGGGTGGCCACCGAACACGTGCCCGATCCCAACGCGTTCTCCGACGAGCGGCTGCAGCGCATCAGCGAACGGTGGCAGCGCTTCGGTTTCGACCTCAACGCGGCCGACCTGTTCTACCGGGGCGAACGCAACGTCGTCGTCGACTACCTGAGGACCCACGGCTGGCAGGTGACCACCCATCCGGCCCGGGAGTTGTTCGCGCAGAACGGTTTCGAATTCCCCGAGGACGAGATGTCGGCCACCTTCGGCGAGCTGAGCTACGTCGCCGCAACGCTGGCGTAGCGGGTTGGCTAGGGTTTCGACTATGTCACGCGCTCACGACGACGAGTGGGATCTGGCGTCCAGTGTGGGCGCGACCGCGACCATGGTGGCCGCCGGGCGCGCCATGGCGACGAAGGACCCCCGCGGCCTGATCCACGACCCGTTCGCCGAACCGCTGGTGCGCGCGGTCGGGGTGGACTTCTTCACCAAGATGATGGACGGCGAGCTCGACCTCGACGCGATCGAGAACGCTTCGCTGGTGCGTGTGCAGGCGATGGTCGACGGAATGGCGGTGCGCACCAAGTATTTCGACGACTACTTCCTCAACGCCACCGGCGGTGGAATCCGGCAGGTGGTGATCCTCGCATCCGGGTTGGACTCGCGCGCCTACCGGTTGCCCTGGCCGGACGGCACGGTGGTCTACGAGATCGACCAGCCCCGCGTGATCGAATTCAAGACGAGCACGTTGGCCGGGATCCGTGCGGAGCCGACCGCGACGCGGCGCACCGTGCCCATCGATCTGCGCGCCGACTGGCCGACCGCCCTGCGAGCGTCCGGGTTCGATACAACGGCACCGACCGCCTGGCTGGCCGAGGGTCTGCTGATCTACCTGCCGCCGGAGGCCCAGGACCGATTGTTCGACAACATCACCGCACTCAGCGCGCCCGGAAGCACGATCGCCACCGAATTCGTGCCCGGCATAGTCGATTTCGATGCCGACAGGGTGCGGGAGATGTCCGGTTCGTTCCGCGAGCACGGCGTGGACATCGACATGGCGTCACTGGTCTACGCCGGCGAGCGCAACCACGTCGTACACTATCTGCGGTCCAAGGGGTGGGACGTCGAAGGCACGACCCGAACGGAACTCTTCCGCCGCCAGGGCATCGAGGCGCCCGCGCCGGAAAACGACGACCCGCTCGGCGAGATCATCTTCATCAGCGGCGGGCTCACCGGGTAGTTTTTTAAAACCGCGACTGCCCCGGCCACAGCACGCTGGCGCCGCTCATCGACTGTTCGATGTTGTCCACAATGCCGCTGACCGTGCGGCCCAGCAGGGCGGCCAGCGCGTCCGGCAGTGACGCGGCGGCCGGTTGGGACGAGGCCCGGGGTCGCACCAGGTCCAGCAGCGAGGAGCTCGGATAGCTGACGATGCGGACATCGCTGTCCGCGTCCAAGCCGGCCAGGACCTTGGCCCGGCGCACCGCGGTGCGGAACCCGCCGAGTTCGTCGACCAGGCCGTGCTTGCACGCGTCGGCGCCGGTCCAGATTCGTCCCTGCGCAACACGATCGACGGCCTCGGCCGTCAAGTTGCGGGCTTCGGCGACCCGCTGCACGAAGTCCGCGTAGAACAGGTCCGCCTCGGCTTCTCGATGGGCCTGCTGCTCCGGCGTGAACGGCGCGTCGATCGACCAGGCGTCGGCATTGGCGTTGGTGCGCACGGTATCCGACCCGACCCCCAACCGTTCCAGCAGATCGCGGATCACCAGCTTGCCGGTGATCACACCGATCGAACCGGTCACCGTCGCCGGGTTGGCGACGATAGCGTCGGCCCCCATCGAGACGTAGTAACCGCCGGAAGCGGCGACCGCACCCATCGAAGCCACCACCGTCTTGCCGCGGTTGCGGGCCCTGGTCACCTCGCGCCAGATGCTCTCCGACGCGGTGATCGTGCCGCCGGGACTGTTCACCCGCAGCACGATCGCGGACACCGAGTCGTCGGCGCCTGCCTCCCGTAGTGCCGCCCCGATGGTGTCGCCACCGGCGGTAGCGGCACCGAACGGCAGGAACTGGGGCCCGCCGCGTCCGTCGACGATCATGCCGTCGAGGGTGATGACGGCCAGGGTCGGCTTGGGCCGACGGCCGGGAACCGACGGCTTGGGCGGCGCCAGCCGGGAGCGGGCCGCACCCGCGTAGCGCGCCAAGTACAGCCGCCGCGGCGCGGTGTCATCCGAAACATCTTTTACACCAACCAGTTCCGCTATGCGAGAGTAGGCTTCGTCGCGGAATCCGATCCGGTCGAGCAGGCCGGCGGCCACGGCGTCGTCGCGCAACAGCGGGGCGCGGTCGGCCAGCGCATCGAGCGCTCCCGGGTCGAGCTTGCGCGATTCGGCGATCGCCTGCCACGCCTGCTCCTGCAGGCTTTCCAGCATCCGGGTGACGGCCTCGCGGTGCGCCGTCGTGAAGCCGTGCTCGGTGAAACGATTTGCCGCCGACTTGTATTGGCCGCGCGCGACGAATTGGGGTTCGATCCCCGCCTTGTCGAAGGCGTCACGCAGGAAGGTGGCGTTGCTCGCGAAGCCGATCAGCCCGACGCTTCCCGACGGCTGCATCCAGACCTCGCGGAACGCCGAGGCCAGGTAGTAGGACAGCGTGCCCGGGTAGGTTTCGGCCCAGGCCAGCGACGGCTTCGCGGCGCTGAACGCGGCGATCGCCTCGCGCAGCTCCTGCACCGCCGCCGGCGGCGACGCCGCAAGTTGCACCCGGGCGATCAGGCCGGCGACCCGCGGGTCCTCGGCCGCGCGGTGGAGGGCGGCGACCGCGTCGCGCAGCGCCATCGGCCTCCCGCCGGTGAAGATCGCCAGCGGGTCGAACCCCGTCGCCTCCGGCGGCGCCGTACGCAGGTCGAGCTCGAGCACACAGCCGTTGGGCACGCCGTGGTGGCGGGCGGTGTCGACTCGGTCGGCCAGCGCGCGGACGTCGTCGACTCCGGGAATCGAGGGCAGGAAGGCGAACATGTCTGCAGCGTACCGACACCGCCGCCGTACGGTGGTGGGGTGAGGTTCTCCATCGCCATCCCCCAATTCGACTACGACCGGTTCGACGCCGACGGGCTGCGCGGGTACCTGGCCCGCGCCGAGGAGCTCGGGTTCGAGGGCGGCTGGGTGCTCGAGCAGATCATCGGGAACGCCCCGCTGCTGGCGCCGCTGGAGCTGCTGGCCTACTGCGCGGCCTGCACCGAGCGATTGCGCCTGGGGGTCGCCGTCCTGGTGACGTCACTGCACGATCCGCTGCAGTTGGCCTCTTCCGTCACTGCGGTCGACCGGCTCAGCCACGGCCGGTTGGACCTCGGCGTCGGAACCGGCGGCGGCTCCCGCAGGTTCGCCGCGTTCGGCGTCGAAAAGGACACGTACATCTCGTATTTCACCGAGGGCCTGAAACTGATGAAGGCGGCCTGGTCCGACGAACCCCGGGTGACCTTCCATGGCCGGTTCCGCGACGTCGACGACCTGCCCATTGCGCCCAAGCCGGTGCAGCGGCCGCACCCGCCCATCTGGTTCGGCGGCCTGGCCCCGAAGGCCCTGGCCCGGGCGGTCCGGCTCGGCGACTCGTTCCTGGGCGCCGGTTCGTCGACCACCGAGGCCTTCGCCGGAGCCGTCACCGTGGTGCGCCGTGAACTCGACGAACAGCGAAAGGACCAGGCACATTTCACCATCGGCAAACGCGTCTACCTCATGGTCGACGACGACGAGGCGCGGGCCCGCGAGCGAGTGCTCGCCGGGCTGCGGCGCATCTACGGCAAGATGCCGGGCGTCGAAGACGTTCCGGTTTCGGGCACACCCGACGACGTCGTGCGCGGGCTGCGTGAGGTGATCGACGCCGGCGCCGAGTACCTGCTGCTGAATCCCGTCGGCGTCGACGTCGGAGAGAACCGCGAGCAGATGGAACGCCTTGCCGCGGAGGTCATTCCGCGGCTGGGCTGATCAGAGCTCGGTGGCCGATCCGCCCGCGGCGGTGATCTTCTCGCGGGCGCTGCCGCTGAACTTGTGCGCGGTCAGGTCGACCTTGACGGTCAGCTTGCCGTCGCCGAGGACCTTGACCAACGCGTTCTTGCGGACCGCGCCCTTGGCCACCAACTCGTCCACGCCGATGGAACCGCCCTGCGGGAACAGCCGGTTGATGTCACCGACATTGACGATCTCGTACTCGGTGCGGAACCGATTCCGGAATCCCTTGAGCTTGGGCAGCCGCATGTGAATCGGCATCTGCCCACCTTCGAAAGTGGCCGGCACATTCTTGCGCGCCTTGGTGCCCTTGGTACCGCGGCCGGCCGTCTTGCCCTTCGAGCCCTCACCGCGACCGACTCGGGTGCGGGCGGTCTTCGAGCCGGGCGCGGGCTTCAGGTCGTGCAGCTTGATCGTCATTTCTTCTTCCCTCCGGTCCCGGCGGCTTGCGCCTCGGCCGGCTCCACCTCGACGAGGTGGTTGACCACCGCGATCAGGCCGCGGGTCTGTGGATTGTCCTCACGGATCACCGAGTGGCGGATCCGCCGCAGGCCCAGGGTGCGCAGGCTCTCCCGCTGCTTCCAACGGGCCCCGATGGTGCTGCGCACCTGGGTGATCTTCAGTTGGCTCATTGCTGTGCCGTTCCCTCTCGCGCGGCACTGGCGGCCAGCGCTTCGCTTTCCCTGCGCGCCTTCAGCATTCCGGCCGGGGCGACGTCCTCGATGGGCAGTCCGCGCCGGGCGGCCACCTCCTCGGGACGCTGCAGCAGCTTGAGCGCGGTGACGGTGGCGTGCACCACGTTGATCGCATTGTCGCTGCCCAATGACTTGGCCAGGATGTCGCGGACCCCAGCGCATTCCAGCACCGCACGCACCGCGCCGCCGGCGATCACACCGGTACCCGGGCTGGCCGGGCGCAGCAGGACCACGCCGGCGGCCGCTTCACCCTGTACCGGGTGCGTGATGGTGCCGCCGATCAACGGCACGCGGAAGAAGCTCTTGCGCGCCTCCTCCACGCCCTTGGCGATGGCGGCCGGAACTTCCTTGGCCTTGCCATAGCCGACGCCGACCATGCCGTTGCCGTCGCCCACGATGACCAGTGCGGTGAAGCTGAAGCGCCTACCACCCTTGACCACCTTGGAGACACGGTTGATGGCGACGACCCGCTCGAGGTAGTTGCTCTTGTCGCCGTCGCGGTCGCGGCCACCACGCCCGCCACCATCGCGCCGACCGCGGCTATCGCGGTCACCGCGGTCACCGCGCGAGTCGCGGCTGTCTGGGGCGCCCTGCCCGCCGGCCGACTGTTCCGCCATTATGCGGTCCTTCCAGTCTTGTTCGAGGTCTCGATCATCTAAAAACTCAATCCGTTCTCGCGTGCGGCGTCGGCCAGCGCCGCGATCCGTCCGCCGTAGGTGTACCCGCCGCGGTCGAACACCGCGGTGTCGACGCCGGCGGCCTTGGCGCGCTCGGCGATCAATTGGCCCACCCGCACGCTGCGGGCCTTCTTGTCACCCTGCAGCCCGCGCACGTCGTCCTCGATTGAAGAGGCGGCGGCCACCGTGGTGCCGTTCTCGTCGTTGACCAGTTGCACGTGGATGTGTCGTGCGGATCGGTTGACGACGAGCCGCGGGCGCTCCGGGGTGCCCGTGACCTTCTTGCGCAGCCGGGCATGCCTACGCAGCCGAGAGACCCGGCGAGTTGCGGATACGCTCTGCCCCACGGGCTTTCGCGCGGCGGTGTCAGCTTGTTTTTGCGCCATGACTACTTACCTGTCTTTCCGACCTTGCGGCGGATCTGCTCACCCTCGTAGCGCACGCCCTTGCCCTTGTACGGGTCGGGGCGGCGCAGGCGGCGGATGTTCGCCGAGATCTGGCCGACCTTTTGCTTGTCGATCCCGGAGATCGAGAACTTCGTCGGTGACTGGACCGCGAACGTGATGCCCTCGGGCGCCTCGATAACCACAGGATGGCTGTAGCCCAGCGCGAACTCGAGGTTGGCGCCCTTGAGCTGCACGCGGTAACCGACTCCGAAGATCTCCATCTTGGTGGTGTACCCCTCGGTCACGCCGGTGACCAGGTTGGAGACCAGGGTGCGCGACAGCCCGTGCAGCGAGCGGTTGCGCCGCTCGTCGTTCGGGCGGGTGACCACGATCGCGCCGTCGTCGTTGCGCGCCACCGCAATCGGCTCGGCGACCGTCAAATTCAGGCTGCCCTTGGGCCCCTTCACCGAGACGTGCTGGCCCTCGATCGTTACGTCGACTCCGGTGGGAACCGGAACCGGCTGCTTACCAATGCGCGACATGTCTACTCCCTCACCACACGTACGCGAGGACTTCGCCGCCCACGCCCTGTCTGGCTGCCTGACGATCGGTCAGCAGGCCCGAGGAGGTCGAGATGATCGCCACGCCCAGGCCGCCGAGAACGCGCGGCAGGTTGGTGGATTTCGCATACACCCGCAGACCGGGCTTGGACACTCGCCGCAACCCGGCGATGCTGCGCTCCCGGCTCGGGCCGTACTTGAGCTGAACGATCAGCGACTTGCCCACCCGAGCGTCTTCGGTCCGGTAATCGCTGATGTAGCCCTCGGTCTTGAGGATCTGGGCGATGTTGGCCTTGATCTTGGAGTGCGGCAACGTCACCTCGTCGTGATACGCCGAGTTGGCGTTGCGCAGACGTGTCAAGAAGTCTGCGATTGGGTCCGTCATGGTCATGACAGCGTTGGTACCTTCCTCGCGGTGGTTCCCGGTCCGGGCCTGTCGCGCGCCTGTTTTGGGTTGGTCTTGGGGTCCTGGCTGTTACCAGCTGCTCTTCTGCACGCCGGGCAGCTCGCCCGCGTGCGCCATCTCGCGCAGGCAGATCCTGCACAGGCCGAATTTGCGGAAGACCGCGCGCGGGCGGCCGCACCTGTTGCAGCGCGTGTAGCCGCGCACCGCGAACTTCGGCTTGCGTGCGGCCTTGTTGACCAGTGCCTTCTTCGCCATCTGCTCAGTTCTCCTTGAAGGGAAAGCCGAGGGCCCGCAACAGCGCTCGTCCTTCGTCGTCGGTCGTCGCCGAGGTGACGACGTTGATGTCCATGCCGCGGACCCGGTCGATCTTGTCCACGTCGATCTCGTGGAATACCGACTGCTCGGCCAGCCCGAACGTGTAGTTGCCGACACCGTCGAACTGCTTGGGCGAAAGCCCGCGGAAGTCGCGGATACGCGGCAGCGCGATCGAGGTGAGACGGTCGAGGAACTCCCACATCCGGTCCCCCCGCAGGGTGACCCGGGCGCCGATGGGCATGCCCTCACGCAGCTTGAACTGCGCGATGGACTTGCGCGCCCTGCGGATCTCCGGCCGCTGCCCGGTGATCGCCGCCAAGTCGCTGACCGCGCCGTTGATCAGCTTCGCGTCTCGCGCCGCATCGCCGACGCCCATGTTGACAACGACCTTGGTCACGGTCGGGATCTGCATGACGTTGGCGTAGCCGAACTGCTGCTGCAACGAATCACGAATCTCGTTGCGGTAGCGCTCTTTCAGGCGCGGCTGAACCTTCTCTGCAGTAGTCATCAGACGTCCTTGCCGTTGCGCTTGGAGATGCGGACCCGCTTGCCGGTTTCCTCGTCGACCCGGTAACCGACGCGAGCGGGCTTACCGTCCGAGTCGACCACCATCACGTTGGAGACGTGGATCGGGGCTTCCTGGGTGACGATTCCGCCGGACTGGGCTCCGCGTTGGTTGCTCGAGATCGCGGTGTGCTTCTTGATCCGGTTGACGCCCTCGACCAGCACCCGGTTGCGTTCCGGGTAGGCCTGCAAGACCTTGCCCTTGGCCCCTTTGTCTTTGCCGGCAATGACCAAGACGGTGTCGCCTTTGCGGACCTTCATTTACAACACCTCCGGGGCAAGCGAGATGATCTTCATGAACCGCTTCTCACGCAGTTCGCGGCCGACGGGGCCGAAAATGCGCGTACCGCGCGGGTCGTTGTCGGGCTTGATGATCACCGCGGCGTTCTCGTCGAACTTGATGTAGCTGCCGTCCGGGCGGCGACGCTCCTTGACCGTGCGTACCACGACGGCCTTGACGACATCCCCACGCTTGACGTTGCCCCCGGGAATGGCGTCCTTGACGGTGGCGACGATGACATCTCCGATGCCGGCGTAGCGTCGCGACGAACCGCCGAGCACCCGGATGCACAAGATCTCCTTGGCGCCGGTGTTGTCGGCGACCTTCAGCCGCGATTCCTGCTGAATCACTCGATCTCCTGACCTGGTTACGTGTGCACGGCAGGAGGCAAGCCACAGCCCACCAAAAAAACCTGACATGCGCGGTCTTTGTCACCGAAGGGCACGCGGGGCCGATTCGCACCGGCCGAGGTCTGCCCAAGGCAACCCCTAGAGTCTAGGGGACGACCAGCTCAGAGCCAAATTCGCGGCCGAGGCGGGTTCAAGGAGCCGTTTCTCCGATTCTCCGGATATCGCCCAGGTGGTGCACACCTTCGTGCATCGCCTGGCGCACGAACCAGCGGGCTGTGCGCTGCTCGCCCGGCAACCGGGTCGCGGTGCGGTCCCAGTCGTGATCTCCGATGCGCGCGACTTCGTCGCGGAAGCCCGCCACGGCGGCCGCCAGCTCGTCGAGCGTGGCATCGACGTCGCAATCGTTGTACCGGAAGCGCCGGGCCCGCAGATCGTTGAACATCGGCTCCAGGGCGGGCCGGTGCTCGGTGCGGACGCGGTGCAGCCGGATGGTGAAGCTGATGTAGACATCGCGCAGGTGGCAGAGGTACTCGGCGACCGACCACACGTCGGGACCGGGCCGTATCCGTCGCACCTCAGGCGAGATCGCGGAGACCACCTCCCGAACGGCGTCGGGCAGATCGGCGATGACGCCGACCGCGTCGTCGACCCGAGTGTCCGAATAACTCAACCCACAGGCAGCACAGACGTGGTCTTCGTCAGCCAACGGGGGCAGCGACGCGGGCATGGAGCAATCTTCCACCTAGAAGGGTGGTGGGTCTTCGTCGCCGGTGGGCCGTTTCCTAAGCTTTTTCTGCGCCCACCAACCAGGCGGTTACGTCGTAAGAAGTAGGGCCGTCAGTAGCCGTTATTCTTTTGCACGAGACAAAACTCGACGTGCCAGGGGCCAGGTTGTAGACGTATCGATCGTCGAACTCCTCAGTACCCTTATTGCGTTGAACCGCCACGGTCGCGCGGATCGAAGCATCCTTCAAGTCGTTGATCACGTGCCAGGAAAAAAAGCCGCCGCATGTGTTGTCCGGCCAGCTTTGCACCGAAGCTAGGTGGTTTGGGTCGACGGTGTCGGCCAACGCGGCCTCCGGCGCGCCGACGGCCGGGACGCAAACGGCGAGTAACGCAACACCTTTAGCGACGCATCTCACGATCATGCTCTCCAAGATTAGGCACATATCGTACCGCCAAAGCCGCTCGAAGAGCTCATCAAATCGGGCGCTTTCACCGGCCCGCCTAAGAGGAATCGCCGCCGTGCTGCTCCCAAACCGGTCGGTGGCCAGCAACTGCACCAGCCGCGTCCTGTTAGCGCTGGTCTGCGCGGGATTGACCACCGCCGCGGAGGTAAATGCCGTCGCGGCGGCTTCCGGCCGAGGTGGCCATTTGCTGAGCCTGCTGCGGTCACGGCCTTATATAGACGGTCGCCGAGGCGCGACGGTACCGCTTCTGGTTGCGCTCAGGCCGAACGGAACTAGAACGGTGGTGGGTCTTCGTCGCCAGTGGCGTCGCGTGGCAGGTATTGGGTGGTGTGGCTTGCTTGTTGGCGTGCTTGGCGGGCCGTTCGGTTGTGGCGGCGTTCGGCGGCGATGCGGGTGGCGCGGTCGTGGGCGCGGGTGCGGCGTCGTCGCGGCATCATGGCGGTGCGTTGGCCGCAGTAGTCCGGCGCCAGGTCGGCTTCGGGGGCCGCGATCGCGCCGGTGGCCCGACACAGGCTGGGGAACAGCAGCGCGCTGCCCGGGGTGGTGACATAGGTGCGCCCGGCCGGTGAGGTCAGGATCAGCGTCGCGTCGGGCAGCTGCTGTTCGCTCCAGCCCCAAAACGTTTTCACCAAATGATGAGTGCGGCAATAACACTTGAGGTTGGAGGCATGCGTGGGACCGCCTGTGCCGTAGGGGATGGTGTGGTCGATGTCGCAGGCCACCGCCGGGCAGTCACAGCCCGGCCAGCGGCAGGTCAAATCCCGGCACCGCACGAAATCGGCCAACGCCTGGGAGGGCACATAGCCCTTCTCCGGTGGGGCGTCGCCGGGGTGGACCAACGGCGTGAGTCTGGCCGACGCGGCCAACTCGGCGATCAGCTCGGGCGGGATCAACCCGTCAGCGTTGAGTTCGGAGGCCGGCGCCGCGCCGCCATCAAGGGTGGCCTGCTCGGCGATCACATGAATCACCACCGGACTGGCCGCTGGCCGGGTGCCGGCCGCGCAGTCAGCCCTTCCGCAGCGGCAGGCTAGCCGGTCGGCCCCGCCGGCCAGGGCCCCCAACGCATCGGCGCGGCACTGTTCGCGGCTGCGCGGATCATGGGCACACACGGTGGCCGCCAACGCGTTCAGCCGCTCATCCAACGCGTGGGCGTCCGGGCTGAACAGGGCGCCCTCGATGCGCGCCAACCCCTCCCCCATATCGCCGATCCAAACCTCGCGGCCCGCCGCGCGTTCCCGGCGCCGGCGCACCGCGTCGGCATCCGCGCCCGCCACAACCTTGTCCACCTGGGCGGCCAACCGGGCCCGGGTCAACGACGGCCACCGCCCCACTTTGGCGGCCAGCGTGGCGTCCACGGCCGCCAACACCTCGGCATCGGTGATCAAATCGGTGCGAAACACCAACGTCGCCACCATCCGAAAATCGATGTCCCCGGCGGCGAACACCTCCCCCACCTGCGGCAGCCGCTCGCGCAGCGCCCGGGCATAACGCACCCGGCTGGCCGCCAACCCCTGGCTGATCCGCAACTCCGCGGCCACCTCGGCCGCCACCGCCGCCTCGGTGTCCACCGCCCAGTCCTCGGTCTCAGCACACCGCGACAGCCGATAGGCGAACAACCGCCCGATCGCGGCCAACTGCCCGGCCACCGCCCGATTCTCCGCACGCACGCATCCGCCGGCCTCGGCCAGGAATCCCGCCGACTCCGCCGTCTTCGAGGGATACCGCCGCTCGAACACCTCATCAAACCCGGCGATCACCTCCGGCGACGAGGCCTTTGCTTCGAACATGTGTACTGCTTATCTGCTTAAGTGGACTAGCGGCCTAGAATTCTCCAAATATGTTGCTAGGCAAGGCTTCTAAAGCA
>NZ_LQPH01000018.1 GCF_002102255.1 Mycobacterium nebraskense | reverse complement strand
TCTACCGGCCAGGACCACCCTGTCGGCAACCCACGTTCACATGTGTGCGAGGCCCCAGCCTCGTCATACCGTCTAAACCCCCCGACCTGAAACCGATGGGTCGGAAGGCCGGACCGGCACCACTTAGGAACTGCCGATGCCGGAAAGTCAGCGGTGCAGGCCAATTCGGACTTCAGCGGTGTGGATCACTCCGACGACAACCGCGATACCCCTGAACTGTATCGTGAACTCGGTACCCATCCGGGTATCGGAGAGCAGCTCCGGCGACTTGCATGCGTGGCCGGCGTCGAGACAGGGGCACAACCGGTGAGCGCCCGCAGCGTGAGGTTCGAGCTGGTCCTCAGACACCTTGGCAAGCAGCATTTCGCTGTCCTCTCGACAAGTGACGAAAACGGTATTCCGTATGCGGCCGGCGTGAACTACGGAATATCAACGCCCGCAGAAGATCTAGTGATTTACGTGATGACGCGACGGCATCTGAGAAAGGCGCGCAACATCGCACAGAATCCCAATGTCTCGTTGGTAGTCCCGTTGACGCGACGGCTCCTGTGGTTTCTACCCCCACCTACCATCCAGTTGCGCGGTCGCGCAGAGATCCTGGACTGGCGTGACACAGAGGGAATCGATGTCTTTGAGCGGTTCTGGCTCGGTCGTCGCATCCTCAAGGGGTATCGGAACTATCATCGGCGTGGCGAAACCAGGATCTGCTTCCTCAAGATCACCCTCGACCCGGTAATCCGGACCTATATGGTCGGTGCCAACGTCTGGCAAGTCAGCAGACGCATGGAATCCGGCGCCGCCAAGCTCATCATCCCGCACCAAACCAGTTGATCCGCCGATGCCAGCGGTGACTACGGCTGCGGGCGATGTAACGCTCAGCCGATGCAGTTGAGGCTGGTCATCATCCCGGACTTGAGGTGATGCAGAATCTTTCAGTTCCCGACACCTTCGATGATCCATTCTCTGATGCCGAAATCATTGCGTGGGAAGATGATTCATCCCCTTAGTGTCCGTTATCGCCGGATCTTGGTCATTCTCAATGAATCTGGGGCACGTCAGTCCCAGGGGTTGACCAGGTCGATGCCCGTTCCGTCGAAGTGGCGAGTATTGCGGGTAGCCACAGTGCGTGCTCGGTTCGGTGGTCGACCACATGAACCCGTGGGACGTAGAGGATCGGTGGATGCCGACCGTAGATGACGATCTCGTTGCCGAGACCGAGCAAGCATGGAGGGACTTGTCGGTCGGATCTTCAGCGCGCGCAGCCAACGTGGCCTCGCTGGAAGCCGCCTTGTGCTGACAGCCTCAGATCGACGCGGTCATCGTGCGCCCTGCTGGGTCAGGCAGCGGTGCAAGGTCAAGCGTGCGGCCCTGCGGGCAGTGCCTGTGTCCCAGCGTGTCGGCATAGCTGGCGAGGATTCGTGGGCCGACGTTGGCACACCGTTATAGCAGCCGAGCCGTACTGAGTGGTGGCCACGGATTTGGCCACAAAACACGGTGGAACCGACGCGAACGAGTGTGACGCGGTGAGACAGCGTGGACGGCTGAACGTCGCTGAACTGCAGCTATGAGACCGCACGTACTGGGAGAGACCGCGACCGGTTAGCTCATAACCCAGAGGTCGCAGGTTCGAATCCTGTCCCCGCTACCAGTAAACGGTCCCCGGAGATTTCTCCGGGGACCGTTTACATGCCACGTGGTGAATGAATCGGTCGAGGGTTCGAGCCCTGCCCGCCCCATAGCTTCATTTTGCAGGTAGAGGCCTAATAGTCAGGACAATGCCCACGCGCATCGCTATGACTCGCGGGCGACGATCACTACCGTCCGCGCCGCATGTGCGACTGCCGTGCTTACCGAACCCAGCAGCATGCCGGCGAATCCGCCGCGACCGTGACTGCCGACGACGACGAGTTGTGCGGACTCCGAGTGCTCGACAAGCTGGCGAGCCGGCTGATCGCACACAATTACACGTCGCACCCTGACATCGGGGTAGCGCTCCTGCCATCCGGCGAGCCACTCGGTGAGCGCCTCTTGTGCCTGCACTTCCATCGCCGCGAGATCCAGGCCTGGCACTTCCGGCAGGCTGCCATCCGACCACGCATGCAGTGCCACCAAGTCCACACCCCGGCGGAAGGCCTCGTCAAAGGCGATCTCCGTCGCCACTTTCGATGCGGGCGAACCATCGATTCCCACCAGCACCGGTGTCCGCGCGGGCGGCGAGGCCTCATCAGGGACGACCGCGACCGGGCAATGCGCATAGTTCACAAGGCCGGTGCTGACCGAGCCGAACGAGCCCCGGCTAAACGCGCCTTCGCCCCGGCAGCCCACGACCATGATGTCCGCGATCTTGGACTCGTTGACGAGCGTGGAAACGGCCGGGCCATGTAGCACCACGCTGTACACGAACGGCGGGCCATGGTCGGCGGTGCTGTCGGCGACCACCCTGCGCGCGTCTTCGAGAATTCGCCTCGCCTTGTCGTCCTGCCGCTCGAAATAGTCTTGAGGTACCGGAATCTCCGGCCACGGCGCAACTGCCGGCACGACCGGTGGGACGACGTGCATGAGGGTTAGCGGAACGTTGCGCATTGCAGCATCGCGAGCCGCCCAGTCGACCGCCGCCATCGACGACGCTGATCGGTCAACGCCGACCAAAATGCCGCGATGGGTTTCGTGCCCGGACATTTCGTTCCCCTGCTTCTGTCGTTAAGCGATTAGGGATTTACATGATGCGCATAAGTTCACTGCTGGGGTTGCAGTATCTTGCGAATTTCTGTGGGGAGCTGACCCAGCGCCTTATCCATCTGGGCAACCGGCAGATGATGCAAGGCGGCCGCGGTAGTGGCTGCAGCGGCTTTGCCAACGTCGTCGAGTGCGATGTTCGCCTCACGAGCGAACCGGACGGCGTAGGCCTGGGCGTCGTATTTGTCGGGGACGGCATTGGGATTCCATGCCTGGTAGAAGACGCCCCTGATCAGGTCGGGAAGCTGGGCTGCAAAATGAGCGCTCGCCTCTACAGTGAGCCGATCGCGCAGGGTATGCAGCCAGGCCCTCAGGACTCGGTAGGCGAACTCGTGATCCTCGGTGTCGAACTCCTTGGCCACATCGTTGATCCACGTGTGTGCGGAATCCATTGCATGATCAAGCGCTGTGACCTTGGTCTTCGTCGCCATGGTTGCCTCCGGTTCTACTCGAGGACGAATGTGACCAGCATGTTGACGCGGTAGGCAACAATCCCGCCGTCCTTCACATCCACCGACTGCTCCTTGATCCAGGCCGACTTGACACCACGCAACGTTTCCTCGGCCCGAGCAAGGCCTACCTTCACGGCATCTTCGAAACTGGTGTCGGACCTCGCACTGATCTCGGTTACGCGAGCGACTGTGCCTCCTGGCATGATGACCTCTCACAATCGATGTTGGATGATCCCAGACGGTGACCATTCAACTCCGGTGCGACAGAAGCAAAGAAGGGGCGATGTACTCCACGCCGGAGGACTTTGGACCACTCGTTCAACACCCACCAGGTCTAGCGTGTCGGAGATGGACGAAGCGGTAGAGCCTATTGCCGAACGTGACCATGAGCATCGCTGCCCGATCTGTGGGGGCGAAACCGAGCTGGTCTCGATCGGTTTTGTGCATCGGGACGGTGAGCAGCATCAGGTCGAGGTTTCGCCCAAGCGGCGGCGGTGTGCTGTCCTGGACTGCCACGGGCACAGCGGCCTAGACCTGGAAAGGCAGTCGCGACAGGACGTAGTCCAGGAACTGGATCGCGGTCTTCTGGTCTGATCGGGGATAGGTGCGCAGTACGCGGAGCCGGGTGCAGTCGTGGATCGCGGTGTATTGGTAGCGCTTGCGGCGGCCCGATCCGGTGGTGATCGGCTCGATGAACTTGACATCGATTTGCACGTAATGGCCAGGACGCTGCTTCGCGTAGCGTAGCCACCGCCCGGTGTGACGCTTGTAGCGTTGCGCGGCCGGCAGCCGATTCATCCCGAGCCGCCTGAGGATTCGCCACACCCCGGAAGCGCTGATATCCACGTCGTGGTAGCGCTTGAGGTGCATCCGGACTTCATGGCCCGAAGTGGTAATGCTGGCGCAGGTGGATGATCTTCTCGACAACGTCGGGATGATGATCGTCGGACACCTAGAATATGGATTCCTTGGTGCTGCCGTTCAGGCCAGTCGGGGATGGGGTTGCCAAATGCATAATCGCCGTCGGAACCGACGTCACTTGCGGTATGGCCGTCCCCGGCGGTCGATCACATCGGCGAGGGCGGCAATCGTCTGCGCGTGGGCGGCGCTCTTGGTAGCGGGGTGCACAACGTTCGTCGACGGGCAGGCTGTGTCCATCCTCAACGACCCGTTCCGGGTAGCGGGTCTGCCCGCGGTCGACGGTCCCAGCGGGCTCCGCCCGAACGGCCCCGGGCCGACCGGCACGGTGCACAACACCGACGGCGGTGCCATCGACAAGGTGGCGTTGCTATCGATCAACGACATCGAGGACTACTGGAAGCAGGCCTACGGCCAACCCCTGACGGGCAGCTTCACGCCGGTCACAGAGTTGGTGTCCTATGACTCGAATAGTAAGGACAGTCCGGCGGTGTGCCGCAGCGAGACCTATCAGAACGTTAACGCCTTTTTCACCTCTCGTTGCGACTTGATTGCTTGGGATCGTGGGGTGTTCCTGCCGGTCGGGGAGCGCATTTTCGGCGACATGTTCATCACGGGAGTGCTAGCACACGAGTACGGGCATGCCCTGCAGCAGATGGCGAAACTGGTCACGAGAAAAGACCCCACCATCGTCCGCGAGCAGCAAGCCGATTGTTTCGCCGGAGTCTATCTGTGGTGGGTGGCCGCAGGTAAGTCCCCGCGCTTCACGCTGAGCACCGGTAGCGGGCTCGATCATGTGCTCGCCGGGGTGATCAACACCCGCGACCCGGTTATGGACTCAGATATCGAAAACGACGACGAACACGGGTCGGCGTTAGATCGGGTCAGCGCCTTCCAGATGGGCTTCATCACCGGCACCCCGGCATGCGCGGCAATCAATATGAACGAAATCCTGCACCGCCGCGGTGAGCTGCCGACGACCTTGGGGGTCAATCCCAACCGGGACGCCCGGACCGGTGAGGTCGTGATCAACCAAGACACCTTGGCGACGCTGATGGAACTGATGGGAAAGATCTTTGTTCTTCGGCGGCCGCCAACGTTGTCCTACAACTCGCCGGATTGCTCCGATGCGGAAGCCAGCCCACCGGCGTCGTACTGTCCGAACACTAATACCATCACCGTCGACTTGCCTGGCTTGCAGAAGATCGGACAGGTCGCGAACGAGAAGGAACACAACCTGCCGCAAGGTGACGACACCGCCTTATCGATAGTCATGTCGAGATACGTGCTGGCGGTGCAGCGCGAACGCGGCCTACCACTTCACAGCTCGTGGACGGCCCTGAGGACCGCGTGCCTGACCGGAGTTGCACACCGCAAGATGGCCGAACCCATCGACCTGCCGTCCCACCACGACCTCTTGCTCACTGCCGGTGACCTCGACAAGGCCGTCTCGGGGCTGCTCACCAACCACCTGGTCGCCAGCGATGTTGATGGTGTCACCGTGCCTGCCGGTTTCACTCGGATAGCGGCGTTCCGCGTCGGCCTTGGCGGCGATGAGGCTTTGTGCTACGAGCGGTTTCGCGGCTAGCGGTACCTGAATCGGATCTGAGGTGATCTCCGCCACTTCGGGCATTAGTTGGTCGCCAAGTCCGACTAGGAGGCCGTACACGCTTGCGCCACCTCACGGTCGACGGTGAACCCGCCGGGTGCGGGCGGTCGCAGGCGCCGTCAATAAGGAATTTGCGGCCGCGATGGCCGCCCTGCGCGAGCTCGGCCTGCGAGTCGTGATGATGAGGGGACAACGCCCACCTCGGCAGCGATCGCCCGCGGGTCGGCGTTTCCCCGTGCCAGCCGAGGTGCTGTGCGGGCCCAACGCCGGCGAGTGGGCATGGTGGGGACGGCATCAAAGACGCGCGAGCACGAATCGCGTTGTAATCGAATATAATTCGAAGTCTGCGGCCTCAGGCTTACACAACACACTTACTTGCGACCGCCTCAACGGCCGGGCGTGGTCGGGGCCTAGCAGTTCATATGAGGAATGCAACCGCCAGGAGCACTGGGTACGTTACCTGTGGTGGAAGGCCCACCGGGCGCGGTGCTCCCCGGAGTGGTTGACGGCGGGGACGCTGGCGTCACGCTGGACGAAGGGGTGGTCGTCGTCGTTGTAGTCGTGCTTGGCGACTTACCGCCGCCGCATCCGACCGCCAAAACGAGCACAGCTGCACCACCGAACAGCCCGATTGCCGTCCTAGGTCCAGATTTCATCAGACTCTCCAATTCTTCTTCGTGGCGCCCACCCTGTCGCCATTGTCGCATGTCGACACCGGTACCGGGTAGGGGCTTTAGTCCCGGCACGCACGTGGTGTCCGATCTATTGTCAGGCACGCTTCCTCGTCACGTCAGGCGCTGGCCTGTTAAATGGAGGTAACACGCCGACTCGCCGCAAAATGGTGATATGTCTGGCCCACAATGTGGCTCGCAAGATGCTCCTACCGAGTTGGTTGACAGCCGGCTCCGGCCTACGCGAGTCCCCATCTCAGGATTGTCAACACCGACATGCTCGGGCACTAAGGTTGGAATCCGTCAACCAGTCTTTGGCCGGAGCAGTTTTCGCAATGAGCGGCTGGACCGATGTCCGCTGTTTGACTCCTTCAACAGGACGCGGCGGTCGCCGTGGAAATAGGTGTACCCGGCGGTTAGCGAGCACACTATCGTGGCGACTGCCAACATCTGAGATCCCTGTGCAATCAAGCTAATGAACCCGCCGATGGTAGCGCCGATGATGAAGCTTAGGTACAGCACAAAGTATCCCAACCACGCGGTCGCTGAGCCGCCGCTGATGTGACGTTCAATGCCCTGGCCCATCTTCACCAGCGTCCCGGTCACATAGCTCAGCGGGGTTGATACCTCACCGTCTTTGACAAATGAAGTATTGAGGGCGCCAACTCCGAATGCGACGAAAAGGATTGGCGCCAAAGAGAGATCGCCTGTTGTCGACCACCCATGCATGGTGATGCAGACCGCAGTTGCCGCTCCCAGCGCCAGAGCGGTGAGGACCGTCGGGCCATGAGGATGCGCCACCCACAGATGACGCCGGCACAACGACGCCACCACTACGCCACCGACAAAGGCCGCTAACAGCAGCCCCCCTGTGATAGCGAGCCAGGATTGATGGCGGAAGTAGCCTAACGCCGCGCGTTCGGTGTTGCCGGTCATGAAGGTCACAAAGTATCCGGCGGAGTGAGTGAACGCCGTGGCACCAATCAGGCCAGCCAGTCCGGCCAGAACCCATGACAACCTTGTCTCGCTGTCGAACATCTCGCGCATACGGCTAATCCTAAAAAGACATAATGGCTCGGTAGCAGCGCCAGTGAATCATCCTGGCTTTGTGCCGATCCCAGTTTGGGAGTTCCCCGCCTTGGTTTCGGGTGCGCCAGACAGAGGGGCGTCCTCGACGCGAGCTCGTAGTGTGGTGAGTGGTTGTATGCGACAGACCGGAACCTATTCGGTGGCACGGCGTTTGAGCCATGCCTTCGCGGCATTGCGCCAAAGTCTGTCGGGTGGCGGCTAAAAGCCTCTCCCGGGCGGCACGAAAGCCTTGCCCAGCCCCGGATCGGGCCAGTATGTGTCTGGAAGTGGCGACGAGCATCGCGAACACGTCGCGGCCTGCTGAGTGAAGAGCATCGCAGCTGCACGATGTAGGTGAAGGCCATCGTTGGGATAACCCAGAAGATTGCGAGCGCCGCCAATACAATGTTTCCGGAGGTTGCGGTGACCGATTGGTCGGGTGAGCGGTTCGAGGGGTCGGACGCGGTAAGGGGATCTGATCGGGTCGATCAGGACCCGCCCGCCGGGGTCGGGCAAGCTCAGCATGGTCGGACTGAGCGCGTGCCAGGCTCATGGGCACCGGGTGTTTCGCCGTCACCGCAGCCCGGGCCACCGTCGCCACCCCAGCAATCGCCACCGACCCCAGAGGCTGGCCATCCGCCGATAGGGCCGCCGTCGTTCAGGGGGCCGCCGGCCTCCAAGGTGCGCAAGCACGGCAGGCGGTTGTTTGTCGCATTGGCGGCCGCTGGCGCGGTACTGGTGGCGATAGCCGTAGTGGTGGTGATCACTCTGGCCGACAGGGACGGCGGTCAGATCGGCGGGTCGGCCGGCGATGCGGTCAAAAGCTACCTGGAAGCGCTCGCCCGTGGTGATGCCGAGACAGCCTTGTCCTACGGTATGGGCCAGCCCGCCACCACGGAGTTCCTCACCGGTGACGTCCTCAAAAAGCAAGTCGCGCAATGGCCGATCCGTAATATCAGAATTCTGCATGACAATTCGGGGGCGCCCGGTGCGGCGTTGAGCATGGCTCATGTGCATGTGGCCGCCACCTTCGGTGACCAACCTTCCGATGCGATCTTGGATTTGACGATGGATCACAACCGTTGGAAGCTCGCTACGCCGGCGATCAAGTTCACACCGGGTCTGGGTGCGTCAATGGGCAATGCTGCCGCGAAAACAGTGACGTTATTTGGCAAGCCGATCGGCGACTCCACGGTGTATGTGTTTCCCGGGTGGATCGACATCGGCACCACCAACCCTTACATGACGGTGGCGGTTCCACCGCTCCTGCTCGACGAGCTCACGATGGCGGCTCCGTTGTGGGTGCATCCCAACTTTGCGTTGTCGGATCAGGGACACGAGGCGGTAAACGCACAGCTGGCCGCGGCGATGACCAGTTGTCAAAGGTCGAATCTGCTGGCGCCTTCGGGCTGCCCGGTGCATCTGGAGCCCTATGGTCTGACCGAGGGAACCGTCGTCTGGGGGCCCGCCGACCTGAGCGCGGTCAAGCTCGACAACTTCGACCCGTACCGCCTGACACTGATGTTCTCAGGCCAGATCACTGTCCCGGTCACCGTGAAAACCTCCGGTGGAGTGACCAAGCAAGAGAACGCCACCGAATTCTTGTCGGGGAGCGCCGATCTGGCCACAACCCCGCCCGAACTCACATTCCGGTAGACCGAACCGGCATCGTACCGCGACCTAGGCCGATATTGGTGTTCCGAGCGGTGCGGCGATGTATTCGGTCAGCATGCGCTCGGCACAACACCATTGATCGACGTGGTCGGGCCTAGCAGTTGATATGAGGAATACAACCGCCGGGAGCACTGGGGACGTTACCGTCCGTGGCGGGTGCGGGATCGGGAGTGGGTGACGGGGGCGCTGGCACCACACTGGACGTAGGGGTCGCAAGCGGTGCGGCTGTCGTTGTGTTGCTCCACAGCACACCGCCTACTCCGGCGGCCAGCGCAACCGTTGCCGCGCCAGTGAACAGCGCGATCTTGGTCCTAGCTTGAGATGGCATCGAACTCTCTCCATTCGTTTTCACGTAAAGTGCGACCTCCATAATTGTACTAGATACCCCCGCGGGGTAGGGACTTTCGGCCCGCATCTCCGGGGGAACTGGTCCCTAACGGCTGTCGGATCGACGAGGCGTTTGCTCGAGGTGAGAGCCGAAAGCTGATGGGGTGAAGAGCAGGCCGCCGACGCGATCGTCGGTGTGCGCCAACGGCTGGTGTCGCGGTGCGATGCCGGCAATCGGATGGACGGGTCACACGAGATGGCAACGACGCGAGAAGAGCGCTGTCGACCTTGTCGAAGCGTGGTATCGAATACCCCGACGTTGATGTGGTTGCCGAGGGACTCGAGGCCAGGCTTGGGGCTGAGTTCGATCCAGGCCGCCCGTACCACGAACGCGACTTCGGCACCCTCCAGAAACCGGATTCAACCTCAAGCCGTTACCCACCGTTTGGTCGCAACTAGATAGGCCCTAAGCGGAGGCAAGTCTTCGGCTAGTGTCGGCGGGCGACGATTACCGGCACGTCGGCTGCGTGCACCACGGCCGTACTGACTGACCCCAGCAGCATTCCGGCCAACCCTCCGTGGCCGCGACTACCGACCACGACGAGCTGAGCGGATTGACTGCTCTCGAGAAGTTGGTGGACCGGCTCATCCCAGACGACCCGACGACGAACGTTAACGTCGGGATAGCGTTCCTGCCAGCTGGCTAGGCGCTCCGCAAGGGTTTTGTTCGCCGCGGATAGTACGGCCTGTTCTGACCATTTTTCGATTCTGGGAATGTGCGACCTGTCGGCGTCATTAAAGGCGTGTAGGGCCAACAATGTGGCGTCGCGCCACGAGGCTTCCTCGAAGGCGATCGCCGTGGCCAATTCGGAAGCCGGCGAGCCGTCAATGCCGACAAGGACCGGCGAATGCGTGGGTCGGCGGGATGTGGGGCCTTCAGGGATGACCGCGACGGGGCAGTGCGCGTGGTGGACCAGCGCGGTGCTGACCGATCCAAGCAGGGCGCGGCGCCAGGCGTTCTGGCCGCGGTGACCGACCACCACCATTTCAGTGAATTTGGACAGCTCTATAAGCGCCGCCGCGGGCGACGAGACAACCACCTCAGTGTTGATCTGGGGGCTATTGCCGCCTATTGCATGATCTTCAGCGATCTTGGCGGCGCGGGCGAGCAACTGCCGGGCGCCATGGTGCAGCTGTTCTGAGGCCTCAGCATGGAGGTGTTCCGGATGCGTCACCAGAATTGGCGAGCTGGTCACTGGTCGGGCAAGCCCATGGATGAGGGTAAGGGGGACATCACGCGTTGTCGCCTCGCGTGCAGCCCATCGCACAGCCGCCGCCGACGACGGCGAGCCGTCGACACCTACCAGGATTCCTGAATGCGGTGCGGCATCGAACACTTCGTCACCTTCCTTCGGATCGGCTTGACCGCCTGCCTTTCCCCAAGGTTGCAAGTGCTAGTTGGTGGTAACCCTGCGTCGGAGGCAGAATCGCGCAATTGGGCCAACGGGTATTGAGCGACCGAGAGTCACTGCCGCTGTTGACCACAATCCTTGCTACGGTCCGGTATCAGCGCTCTGGATTGAAAAGCACGGGTGGAGCTTTCAACCGGTCTGGACGCGTCGCGCCCGAGCATTGCATCGGCGCGTGATACTTGAATGCCATTGCCGGCGGGCGGGTTGGCACTAGCAGTTGATGTGCGGAATGCAACCAGTGCTACCACCGGGAGCTTCGAAGTTCCTGGTGGGCGTCTCGGTCGTGGGAACCGCGGGAACGGCCTGGGATGGGGCCACACTAGAGGTGGGAGTCGCAACCGGCGTGGGTGTACTTGCGTCACTTAGCATTCCCGCCGACTCCGGCCGCAAAAGCAACCATTACTGCACCACCGGCCAGTGCGATCTTGGTCTTAGCTTGAGATGGCATCGAACTCTCCATTCGTAGCTGCGTTGTCTTGCTATCTCAATCATCAGGTCTGATACCCCCTCGGGGTAGGGCCCTTCGTCCTTTATGCACGGGTGAGCCGGCCCCGATGGTCGGAGCGATGATGCGACCCCGGCGCAGGGGTCATAACCTCGCGCGAAAGTGGACGAGGGCATCGATGAGAGGCCAATTGCAGGCATCACAGGCCTAACCGGCAGGGAGCGGCATGCGGCTGAGCGCGGTGATGGTATGGACTGCCGCGGTTAGGTTCGCATGAACCCGATGGTGGTGTAGTCCAGGTCGGCCAAACCAGTTGCGCCGAAGTTGGCCAGGGTGCTGCGGACCGCGACGATGCCGGCGGATTGGGTCAGCGGCAGGCTGAAGCCCTCGGCCCAGATGAGCTTGTCGACTTCGTTGGCCAAGGCGAGGGCCTTGCCGGGGTCGAGTTCTTCGAGCGCTTGCTCGATGGCGGTGTCAAGCTGGCGACTGCCGATCTTCCCGAAGTTGTTCTCCCCGTCGGACCTGTAGATCCGGCTGAGCGCCGATAACGGGAACGCGTCGCCAACCCAGCCGAACTCTGCGATATCGAAAGCCCCGACGTTGATGTAGTTACTGAAGAAATCGTCGCCGACCTTGGGGTCGAGTTCGAGCCGGACGCCGATCTGGGCGAGGTTATGCTGCGTGATCACAGCCGACTCACGGCTGCCCTGTTCGTCGTAGAACAACTCGCGGATGACGAGCTGGCGACCGTTCTTTTCCCTGACCCGTCCGTTGAGCGTCCAGCCCAGTGCGTCGAGTTCCCTTTTCGCTGTTGCCGGCTCGTAGGCGACGACGCCACTGTTGTCTTGGTAGCCCTGCTGCCCGGCGACATAGATGTGATTATTCAGCGGCACTGGGTTATTCGTCAGGCCGTGCTCGGTTACCCTCGCGATCATTTGCCGATCGATGCCCTTGGCGATGGCGAGGCGCAGCGCCTTGTCGTCCAGGATCGACCCGGGGGCGCCGTTAAAAGTGAGGTGATACCAATTCGGCGCAGGAGCACGCCGAATCGAGACGCCGTTAGTGCGCCGCGCCATGCTCAACTGGTCCAAAGTCCCCACGATGGCCGCGTCGATCGTCTCGTTTTGCAGGGCGTGCAGCCGCGCGGCCTCATCGAGCACCAAATACGTAATGTTGTCAAGGAGGGGGAGCTTGCCCCACCATTTCGGGTTGCGGCTCAGTACAATTCGCTGATTGGTCCGGTCCAGAGCGGCCACGATGAACGGACCGGCCGACGGCCCCGGTTGCTCAACTTGACCAGCGTTGAACATTTTTGGCGTGGCGGTCATACTTTTGGGCAGTAGCAAAGTGTTGCCCGCGAACATGCCACGCCACTCGGCATACGGTTTGGCGAAGGTCACGACGGCCTGCCGGTCGTCGACACCACGGGCCACGGATGCGACGCGGTCGGCGCCATTGGTACCGGCGATCTCGAAGGTCTTGTCGGCGCCACTGAGGGCGTGGATTTGGCTGGCGATGTCCTCCCACGTGATCGGCGTGCCGTCCGACCACACCGCTTTGGGATTGATGGTGTAGATGACTACTTGCGGGGCAGTACTGGTGAGCTCAATCCGGGTGAAGTAGTCGCTGTCCACCGCTGTGGAGCCGTCCGGGCCGATGATGAATGCGCGCGGCATGGTGGCTTTCAGCACGGCAGTGGTATCGGCATCGTTGCCGTCGACCGTCAATATGTTGAAGTTGGAAGGAAACCCAGCGAGCGGTAGCCGCAGATTGCCGCCCTTTTGTAACGTGGCGGGATCTTGCACATTGATATCACAGGTGGTGCCGACCTCTGTGTTCCCGCTGATCGAGCGCATAGTCTGGGTGGCTGCCGAACAACCGGCCACGACCAGCTGGACCGTGAGCACCGCTAGGACCACTCGTCCGCCACAACCCCGGCTCAACGGGCTCACTCGATTCCCTGGGGCGTCAAGCCACTGCCCGAAGCCTGATGGCGGTGCTGGCCAAGTTTGCGTGGTTCCCGGAGCAAGTCGGCGGCACTCCCTGCGTGGCCCGCGCCGCCACGTTAGCCGCGAGTCGGATCTGGTTGCGGTGCCTCTGACAAAAGTCGCGGTGCGTAGTGGTGGCGCGGATGGCTGGCAACCTCCTTACTATCACCCTGATCGACGGTCGTGCCGCCGAAGACTAGGGCCACCGGGTGGGGGAGTGGCTTGATCGCTGCAAGTTAATGCGAAATGGACAGATATGACAGCGTGAACCGATCTCACGGATCACGCAACCGGGGACGCTCGACATCGTGACCGCTGCGCCGATAGGTGACAGTTTCGGTCACGCGGCCTGACTGGCCGGTGTGGTCATGATTGCTTCGAATTCGACGGGGGTCAACCGCGGGCTCACTTGCCGTCGGCGGCGGTGGTGGGTGTGTTCGATCCAGGTGATGATCGCGATGCGCAGCTGCTCGCGGGTGTCCCAGCGGCGGCGGTCCAAGACATTCTTCTGGAGCAGGCTGAAGAACGACTCCATGGCCGCGTTGTCGCCGGCAACCCCGACGCGGCCCATGGAGCCGGCCATGTCGTAGCGGCCCAGGGTGTGAACGAATTTCCGGCTTCGAAATTGGCTGCCGCGGTCGCTGTGAACCACGCACCCGGCGACGTCACCACGGCGCGTCACCGCGCTACTGAGGGCCTGGGTGGCCAGGCGGGACTTCATCCGCGAGTCGATGGAGTAGCCGACGATGCGGTTGGAGAACACGTCTTTGATCGCGCAGACGTAGAGCTTGCCCTCGCCGGTGCGGTGTTCAGTAATGTCAGCCAGCCACAACTGATTTGGCGCATCGGTGGTGAAATCGCGGCGACCAGATCGTCATGGACCGGTGGGCCGGCCTTGCCGTTCTTGCCGCGCTTGCGCTTGCCGAACGCGCTCCACCAACCGTTGTTCGAGCAGATCCGCCACGCGGTCCGCTCGGCCATCGGCTGCCCGGCATCGCCGGCCTCGGCGACCAGGAAGCGGTAGCCGAACTCCGGGTCATCGCGGTGGGCGTCGAATAAGGCGTTGGCCCGGTAGGCTTCGGCCAGCTCGGCGTCGGTGACCGGGTTGGCCAGCCAGCGGTAGTAGGGCTGGCGGGCGAGCTTGAGCACCTGGCACGGCACCGCCACGGGGATCCCCTCGGCGGCGAGCTCTTTCACGAGCGGGTAACGCCTTCCCGGCAGGTTCGACTGCGACAAGTAAGCAGCCGCTCGGCGCAGGACCTCATTTTCCTGCTCCAACAGCCGATTTCGCCGACGCAATTCCCGCAGCTCGGCCGACTCACCGGTCGTCTTGCCCGATGTGGCCCCGTCGTCTACATCGGCCTGGCGTAACCACTTCGACCGCGTCATCGGATGCACGCCGAAATCGGCGGCAACCTGCTCGATCGTCACACCGTCTTCACGGCAACGGGCGACCCGCACGACATCGTCGCGGAACTCACGCGGATAGGGCCTGGGCGCAATGACATCCTTCCAGCCCACCCGACTGGGGCAAGCCAACTCAGATGTCACCTATTCGTGCAGCAGACCCATCGAGGGCTCGTTACCCCATTAGTGATTTGGAGGGCAGGAAGCGGCCGGGGTCAGCGTCGTAGCTGTCGAGGCATATCTGGGAGCAGAAGTACTGCCTGTGCCCGTCGACGTCGCGATGGCCGGCTGCGCGATCGACCACGAGCTCCATTCCGCATACCGGGTCGGTTGTGGTCGCAACGCCTTTACCGCCGTCGCCCAAGTGCCAGCGGGCAGGTTGCGGCTGGGTAATGCCGTAGTCGCGCGCAGTGGCATCAGTGCGAGCTCGTCGCGCCGGATCACGCGTGGGCGGCCGCAAGCGCCGTGTCTCGACCTCCCACACCCAGCCGCTGATGGTCACGTCGTCGGGAATGAGCGGATGGTCCTCAAACACCTCGATCGTCTTCAGCAGCGCCTCATCGACGTCGTCGATCATCCCAATCCATTTGGCGAAACCGCCCTTGTCGAGCTTTAACTCGGGCAGTGTCGGATCCAAAACGGGCTCATCGGTGTCGATACCCTTGTCCTTGAAGTAGGCTTCGAGGTCGTTGGCGTTTGCTGACAACATCCCACACTGGGTGTGCTGAACGATGACAATTTCATTTGTGCCAAAGAAATTCGTCGACAACATCGCTGATCGGATCGCGTCATCAGTGACGATTCCCCCGGCGTTGCGGAAGCAGTGTGCATCCCCGTGCCCGACCGGCGAATCGACCTGGATACCCAGCGCTTCATTGATCGGCAGCCGTTCATCCATGCAAGCCAGTACCCAGAGCCTGCGGTCGGTATAGCCAAGGCGGCCAAACCGACGCCGCTTGGCCCAATGTTCATATGCCACGACCTTAGCGGTCAACTCATCCTTCAATGTGGCCACCCTGACCTCCTTCAGTAATTTCCGCACAAGCACCTGCGATGCCGATGGCGTACGCAGCGGAATGTGGCCCACAGCAACGTCTTCAGCCTCCCGTTGCAAGTGAAGTTCCTCTAGGGCCAAAAGTCCTGCAACCGGTTATGACCCAGTCAGATGCACTTCGCGGTAGCGATCTCCTCGTACTCGACTGGCGGTAACAAGCCGGCGGAGCTGTGGCTACGGCGGGTGTTGCAGAAGTCGTGGCACCAGGCCGTGACGACTACTCGTGCCTTGTCCTTGTGGTGAATCGGTGCGCCGAGACAGCACCTCGTGTTCGAGAGCGGAGAAGAACGGTCCCGAAGCGGTGTTGTCGAAGCACGACCCGACGCCTCTCATCGACGGCCGAATCCCGAGCTTGCGGGAAGTTGGGTGAAATTGCTTGCGGTGTAGGTAGATCCGGGTCAGTGTGGAAGATAATCCGGGTCGATCACTGCGCCGCGCGCCGCAGCGGCCGTCTTGATTGCGTCTGCTGCCAGCTCGCGGCGTCGGGATGACCCGACATCGGCGCCGTCAGCAACTGTTGACGACGGTTGAAAACCAGGCCATGGCAGGTCCGGTTGATCCAAACTGTCAGGCTGGCAAAAAACACGAGTAACCCGTCAGCGGGTTACCGCGTTTTTGATGGCCCAGACGGGGTGCCGCGAGCTCAGATCTCGAACAGCATAGCGAGGAAGAGGATTGTCATGCCGGCGGCCATCATCGCCTGACTGAGATTTCCCAGGGATCGAAAGCGGGTGGTGGCGTGCTGTCGCTCGATGATGTACCTGTATGTCCAGTAAGCCGCCGCGACCGCGAAGCCGACAATTCCGACCCAATTGACTGCGCCAAACCATATGGGCGGGGCGCTGGTTGCCGGCATGTTCATCGCAGCCATGTCCATGTCCGGCATCGACATAGCCGGCTGGGTGCTTGTCTGGACATGGAGCAGATGACCGTTCATGGTGGCGTACATCCAGGCGGTCGCGAGCATCATCAGGCCGTGATATCCGCATAACACTCGCACGGTGGTCGTTCGGGCCGCAACGACGGCCATGGACACAAACCATACGGCGGCCAGCAGGAAAAATAGGGCAGGTCCCGTCGTTGGCAATCGTGCGCTCCACGGCCAGGCCATCGCGGCCATGCCGACTGCCATGAGGAAATGCAGTCCGTGGCTGATGATCGTGGCCCATGGGCGGCGTTGGGTGAGGATCGGTAGAACACATTCGACGGCACCCAGCCCGAATAGTCCGGTGACTACCCACCGAAGCGCCAGGTCGTCGATCATGTGATACCGGGGCGCTCGGATCGGGAAAAGTCATGCGGTTCAACGTCGATGGTGGTGTGAGGCCCTGTCATGCGTCGCGGCCGAATTGGCGTAGCCGCAGCGAGTTTGTCACTACGCTGACCGAGGAGAGTCCCATCGCCGCACCTGCTACCACGGGGTTCAGCAGGCCGAGTGCGGCCAGGGGGATGGCGGCGGTGTTGTAGCCGAAGGCCCAGCCGAGGTTTTGATGGATCGTGCGTAGGGTCTGCCTGGAGAGCTGGATCGAACGCACGACACCGTCGAGCTGGCCGGACATCAGGGTGATGTCGGAGGCTTCGATGGCCACGTCGGTGCCGGTGCCGATCGCAATGCCCAGGTCGGCCTGGACCAGGGCGGGTGCGTCGTTGACCCCGTCGCCGACCATGGCGACCACCCGGCCCTCGTCTTGGAGCCGGCGGATCTCGGTGACTTTGTCTTCGGGTAACACCTCGGCCAGGACGCGGTCGATGCCGACCTGTTTGGCGATCGCGTCAGCGGTGCGGGCGTTGTCGCCGGTGATCATGGCGACCTGCAGCCCCATGGCGTGCAGCCGAGCGACCACGTCGGCGGCGTCGTCTTTGACCGTGTCGGCCACTGCGAGCACGCCGACCACCTGGCCGTCGCGGCCGACGAATACCGCGGTGCGGCCCTGCTCTTCGAGCTCTACGGCCGCGGTAGCGAGGTGCTCGGGCAACACCAGATCGTGGTCCTCGACGAGCTTGCGCCGCCCGACCAGCACGGGCTGACCGTCGATCTCGGCGCGCACTCCGTGCCCGGCCAGGTTGGTGAACTCGGTGGCGACCGGAATCTCCAACCCGTGCTCGCGGGCCCCGGCGACGATGGCCGCGCCGATGGGGTGTTCGGAGCCCGACTCGACCGCGGCGGCAAGCCGCAGCACCAGATTAGGCTGGCGGCGCTTGCCGGCAATGACATCGGTGAGCTGCATCTGGGCGCGGGTCAGCGTGCCGGTCTTGTCGAACACCACGGTGTCGATCTTCTTGGAGGCTTCCAGCACCTCGCCGCCCTTGACCAGGATCCCCATCTCTGCGCCGCGGCCGGTGCCGACCATGATGGCGGTGGGGGTGGCCAGGCCCAGCGCGCACGGGCAGGCGATGATCAGCACCGCGACCGCGGCGGTCATGCCCGCAATCGGGTTGGCCGCGATCAGGGCCCAGCCGGCGAACGTTGCGGCGGCCACACCGACGACGGCCGGCACGAACACCGCCGAGACTCGGTCGGCCAGCCGCTGGATCGGGGCCTTGCCGCCCTGTGCTTGTTCGACCAGGCGCACGATTTGGGCCAGCGCGGTGTCGGCCCCGACGGCGGTGGCGCGCATGGTCAGCAGCCCGTCGGTGTTGACGGTGGCCCCGGCAACGCGGTCGCCTATCCTCTTTTCGACGGGAACGGATTCGCCGGTCAGCATTGACTCATCGACGGCGGCGCGCCCGTCGGTGACCTCGCCGTCGACCGGGATCTTCTCCCCGGGCCGCACCAGCAGCAGGTCTCCGACTTGCACCTGATCAATTGGCACGAGAATTTCTTGGCCGTCGACGAGCAGGCAGGCTTCCTTGGCGCCCATCTCGAGCAGCTTGCTGATCGCCTCGGAGGCCTTGCCCGTGGCTCTCGCTTCGAAATAGCGGCCCAGCACCACGAACGCGATGATCAACGCCGCGGTGTCGAAGTACAGCGGGCCGCCGGCGAACAACCCATAGGTGGAGTAGCCGAACGCGGTCAAGGTGCCCAGCGCGATCAGCGTGTCCATGCCCGCGGACCCCGCCCGCGCCTGCTGCACGGCCCCCTTGAGGAACGGCCACCCAGCCACGAACTGCACGGGCACCGTCGCCGCGAACGCCAGCCACCCCGCCCACGGGTAAGCGCCGAACAGCATCGGCGCCGCCATCGACAACAGCCCCAGCGGCACGGCCAGCCACACCCGCCGCAACCACCGCCGCTGCTCGTGCTGACTATCCGCGCCCGGGGACCCGTGGCACGACGGGGCCGGCCCCGCATGACAGCTGCCACCCTCGACCGGCGCGGACAGCTTGTCGCCGTCGGGCGAGCCGCCCAACAAGCGACGGATCCCCCCAGTGATCTTCTGCACCACACCGGTGCTGCGCACATCAGCCGAGTGCGGGGCCCGCGCGGGCACCAACTCCGCCGGGATGTGCTGGGCATCGGCGATCGCTGACAACACGGCAGCGGTGTCGCAGTCCTCCGGCGCGTACCAGATCACTACCGATGCCGTGCGCGGATAGGCATACACCGCGCGCACCCCCGGCACCTCGGCGACCGTATCCTCGATCGCGACGGCCCGAACCGCGTCAAACTCAAACCCGCTGGCGCGCAACCGCATCCGTCCTCCCCCTTGGGAGACAACCTTCAGCGCGACGCCGACATCAGGGCGAGTGTCAGTGGCAAGCATCGTCCGCCTCATGGATCAATGTCGGGGTCGAGCCCGCCGCCGGTGGCGGAACTTGTTCCCCGATGCGCTCGGTCGCCTCGGCGAGCACGTCGGCCACCGCCAATCGAGCCCGCTCGGCGCCCTCCTTGGTCTTGCGCCCCGTCGCGCGGGCAGCGCGCAAACCCAAGGCAGTGGTGCCAACCGTCACCTTCCGCCACGGCGCCTTCGCCACAGCCTCCCACGCCGCAACCCCCACGACGCCGGTCACCACCGCAGGCACCGCTTTCGTCACTAGTCCATGCCATAACGTCATCTCGAACGCTTCCTTCCTATCGTTGATCCATCACTGGGTTGTGGACAGTCACAGTCCTGGCCGCCGCCACGTCATGCGGAACTCCCCGCGGGCAGCGGCTCGTCATCAGTCGGTTCGCCGGCCGCGGCACCGCTGAGCTGTGCCTGCGGACCGGTCAGCGCCGGCGTGAACTTGACCGCATCAAGCAGCTCGTCAATGGCCGCTTGCCCGCGGCCATCGAGCACCGCCGCCGAAAAGCAAGTCTCTAAGTGGTTGCGCAACATCACCCGATTTGTTCGCTCCAGAGAGGACTGAACCGCTGAGATCTGCTTCATTACGTCCACGCAGTACGCGTCGGACTCCAGCATCCGGATGATCCCGTCTAGGTGGCCCCGAACCGTCTTGAGCCGGTTCAGCGCCGCGTGCTTCTTGCCCGTCAGTTCGGTGCCGTTCATAACATCCACGAACACTAGTCTATCCACCCCACCCGGGGTGGGCGACTCGAAGTGATCATCGGCTCTCCCAGCCCGTAGCCGTCAAGGCGTGCCCACGCTGGGTCAGCTCCTCGGTTCGTCCAAGGCGTGTGGCCTCGACTACCACCCTGCTGGCCGAGAACTGGAAAAAACGGCCCGCGAAACTCGGCCGGGGGACTGCCCGGAGTGCACCTCGTCCATTTCTCGGTCGGCGGTATCAAAGTCCAGATCCTTCTTGGGAAACTAAGCGGTGTCTACTCGTGCGGACTTGCTGCGCGTCGGTGGCCGCCAAGGGCTGTGCCATCAAAAGCCTCGATTCCAACCCACAAGCAGCGGGCCATTTACCAGTGCCATACCGACAGCCACGGGCCGTAGCGGCAAATCGACCATCGCTCCCTCGAGTGCGCGGAAGCTATGGCGGTCAAGTAACGCCGCGGGGACCGTGAGTTTGGTGGGCGTCGTCGGCGTCATGATCACTGCTGTGGCTGTGGTCTCCGCTCATCATGAATAGCATCATCACCGGGCAAGCGAGCACCACGAGCACGAGTAGAACCGTCGAGGCTGGGGCACCGAGGGCCAGCGCTACGACGACAGCGGCGATCAGCGCCGTCGCGTACCACATCATGTGCTTACGCTTCATCGGGAGGACCTTCCGCAAGTTGTCATGAGGCTGTCGCTGTCAATGTTGCGCTAGATGATTAGGCCGCCAACCCAATCGAACAATGACTGTCGGGAAGCGCCCGAAAGTCATCGTCGCAATCGACAACAGCCCGCGATCCCAGCTTGAGATTTCATCCATCCCTCCCTCAATCATCGTCGTGAGCAGCACTGAACTTCATGATCGCGGTACATACCCCTACAGGGTAGTGGCTAAGGTCCTTTTGTGCCCAGGGGTGAACCGGTCGTGTCCTGAAACCGGTGTAAATGGGGCCGGGCGTAGGTTCTGCTTCGAGACCTACCAAGTCATCGAAGAAAGG
>NZ_LQPH01000017.1 GCF_002102255.1 Mycobacterium nebraskense | reverse complement strand
GGCGGCACTGACCGCCTAAACCACCAAGTCGAAGAATCACACGACGACGTCGTACACCACGTCCCTGGACTTGACCGCAATCTGCATCGTCCCTCCGCAGGTTCTTGCCTCCTGGACGACTGCAGATAATCACGTCCACCACGCAGAACCTGGGATCTGAACGCCTCGTGTCGGACATCAAGGACACCGCCCGGAGGACTCCAGATAACAATTGCGTTGGTGCTACACAGAACCCGCCGAATCTCGGTGTCGTAATCCAGGAACGGGATGAACTCATTCCAACACGACTGCCACAGTCGGATCAGGGCCGGATATCGGCTGCCCCAGCGGTCGGCGAGCGCCTCGAGCGCCGCTTCTGCGGCCGCCGCTGTCGGGGCGGTGTAGATCGGTTTGAGATCGCGGCGCAGGGCGTCCCAGTGCTGGCGCGGTACGTAGCGGAAGCTGTTGCGGATCAGATGCACGGTGCAGGCCTGCACGATGGTGGCCGGCCACACCTCACCGACAACGTCGGGCAGCCCCTTAAGTCCGTCGCAGATCAAGAAGAACGTGTCGGTGACGCCTCTGTTGCGCAGGTCGGTCAATACGGCGAACCAGAACTTGGCTGATTCCCCGGCGCCGTCGCCGGCCCACAGTCCGAGCACGTCCTTGTGCCCGGCCAGATCGACCCCGATCGCGGCGTAGAACGGTCGGTTGGCGACCTGACCGTCGCGCACTTTCACGCTCAGCGCGTCGATGAAGATTGCGGCGTAGACGGAGCGGCCGCGCGGTCCACTCCGCCATGTCGGCCAGGACCTTGTCGGTGATCCTGCTGATGGTGTCCGGGGAGATCTTGGCGTCGTAGAGCTCGTCGAAGTGGGCGGCGATCTCCCCGGTGGTCAATCCCTTGGCATACAACGACAACACGATCTCATCGACCCGGGTCAACCGGTGTTGATGCTTTCTTGACGATCTGGGGCTCGAAGCTGCCGCCGCGGTCGCGGGGCACGGCGATCTCGACCGGTCCGACCGTGTCGGTCAACACGGTTTTGGTGCGGGTGCCGTTGCGTGAATTCGGCGCCCCCCGCCCGGCCGGATCGTGCTTGTCATAGCCGAGGTGATCGGCGAGCTCCTCTTCCAGCGCGGTCTCGACCACCGTCTTGGTCAGCGCCTTAAGCACCCCGTCAGCGGTATCGGCGAACGACACCCCGCGGGCCTGGGCCGCCCGCACCAGCTCGCGGGCCGTCGCCAGCTCCTCCGGTGTCGGAGAGCTGACCATCACTTCATCATCGTGGACATCGGCTGTTGCTGTCACAGCCCTCATCGTTTCGGTCATCGTGGACCTTCCCCGCCAGGCTCACACCCGGCGTGTCGGGCCACTTACACCGAATTTCGGATACTCCCTCGCGGTGGTGTAGCGCCGCGCGGTGTTGTGGGAGATGCCGAAAACGAGAGAGACAGATGCAGCGGGTCGGGGCCTGCGGTCAGCGCTTCGTGAAGGATTCGGTCGGCACGGATGCGTTCGATCGTGAACCCATTGTCGCTCAACGATTGTTTCACCGATGTTTGACTCACCGGCGTTGTGCGCAATGCAGTTTTCGTCGTGAGTAGAACGTGCCGGTTCGGAGTGTGGGGCCATCTGTCCCGGCGGTGGTCGAGCCATGTGATCAGCGCTCTGTGGGTGAGCTCGCCGAGCCGTTGGTTGTCCAGCAAGGGTGATCCGCCGGTTCGGCAGGTCAATGTCGTCGAGCACCAGTTTGCGTATAACGCTTGTGCGGCAGGCATGTTCGACGCTCAATGCCACAACTAGGCGTGCACGCGGTTCGCTCGCGAGCTGTTCGATCGAGCGCACCTCATCATCGGTGATGGGCACGAGGTCTTGGTCTACTGGTTGGCTCTTCAAACCCGCTGTTGGGTTGCTGAAGACCAGACCATTCTTCTTGGCGTGCCGGAACAGCGACCGCAGCGCCTTGATCAGATTGTGGCACTGGTTTCCCTGAAACGGCCGCAGCGTCGCGTCGACGTCGGCCCTGGTGACCTCCCTGAGATGGTCGTAGGAGGTGGACCAGTGCGCGAGAAGGGGCCTGACCGCGCCGAAGTAGCTGTAGAGGGTCCTGGGCGATCGTGGGCGAGCACGTGCGCCGCCGACCAACAGGGTAAGGAGCCAGTGGTGCGACGGCTCGGCGAACCCTGGCGGAAGTTCCGCGGTGACGCGGTCGATCCAGGCACGGATCGGAGGTTCGGTGTCGTCTGTCAGCAGGTCGAAGTGGGAGAGGATTTCGACAAGCCTGCGACGGGACGCGAGCCGATGCGGCCGTGTTCGAACCTCTTTGAGCGGCACGCGATCACCGGGGGGCCGACCGGCCAGAAGGGTGACCAGGGCGTCGAGGCATCGGTTTGTGGTCTCACCGCACCAATCGTGGGCGGCAGCGCGTTCCCGGGCGTATACCGCAGCGGCCACGAGCACGGGGTCGTCGGATTCCAAGGCTGGATGCCGCCGGGGCGGGCGAGCAGGCAGTCCCGCCTTTCCGCGATAGTAGTGCGCTTTTTTTGAACAGCTTCTGCCGCAGTATTTTTGGTCGCGGCGACCGTTGGCTGGCAGTTCGGCTCCGCATTGCAGGCAATTCATCGCGGCGGCAGCGACCTTCCCGTCCGAGCGCGCGGGGTGACGGGACGTGCCTCACCGGCCGCAGCGGCGGCCTCCTCGCTACCCTTCGGCGTGGGTGCGGCCACGGTTTCGGGCTCGGGGATCAGCAGTTCGTCGATGGCGCAGTCGAGCACGGCGCAGAATACATCGAGATCGTGGAGCTTGATGGCGTTGGGGTTGCCCGACCACAAGCCCGACATCTTGCCGGCGCTGATCACCAGGCCGCGCTCGGCCAGCATCCGTTGGAGTTCGCTGGCCTTCCAAATGCCGCGGTTGGCCGCGGTCAGGCGTAGATTCCACTTCATTGAGCCAATCCTTAAGTTCGTAGGTGCAGTTACTTCGTGTTGTTACGTTGTGCTGTGACCCAGGCATCTTCGACGTGGGTGGCGTGGACGTGGATATATCGAGCCGTCGTGGCCGTCCAGGCGTGACCACATAATTCCTGGATGGCGAACAGGTTCATTCCGCCGAGGTAAAGCTGGGACGCGCAGAAGTGCCGCAGCACATGCGGGGTCAGCTTCCCCGACCACGCAGGCAGATGCCGGTCCGCCGCCTCCGCCAACGATCGGCGATAGACGTCAGCTGTCGCGCGCATGCACGTCCCGTCGATGTTCTTGCGTTCGGACGGAAACAGTGGCGCGGCATGGCTATTCGGGTCGATATCGAACAGTCCAAGCACGTCTTCGATGAACCATCTCAGGCTGCGGTCGGCGCCGTTGATCAGCGGCACCAGTCGCGGTTTGGGGCCTTTGCGGCGTGATCCCTTGCCGTGACGGACGTTCAGCTTGCCGAACCGCCCCAGCTCCCACCGCACATCGTCGAGGTCGAGCATCCGCGCCTCGTTGATGCGCAGTCCCACGTCGGCCGCCAGCCGGGCGACCGCGTAGTTGCGGGCGGCCGGGGCGAACTTGCGGCAGGTGACCAGGCTGGATTCAATCGGTCGTTGCAACACCGGCTTGCTGAAGTGAGTGTAGGTGTTCGTTGAACGCTTCGGCCGGGGTGCGCCATCCGAGGGTCTTGCGTGGTCGGGTGTTGAGGGTGTGAGCGATCGCCGCGATGTCGTCGGCGTTCCACCGGGATAGGTCGGTGCCCTTCGGAAAGCATTGGCGCAACAGGCCATTGGTGTTCTCATTCGTGCCACGCTGCCACGGACTCTTCGGGTCGGCGAAGTACACCTTGACCCCGGAGGCGATCGAGAACTGGGCATGCGCCGACAGTTCCTTTCCCCGGTCCCAGGTCAGCGACCGGCGCAGTTCCTCGGGCAGCGAGGTGATCGTCTGCGCTAGGGCGTTGGCCATCGTGAGGGCGCCGTAGCCGGCCAGAGCCGGCCCGTTCTTGGTCCGCGGAATCAGCCCGTATCCGGCCTCCCGCGGAAGATGGATCAACATCGTGAACCGACTGCTGCGCTCGACCAGCGTGCCGATCGCGCTGCGCTGCAACCCGATCAGCAGATCTCCCTCCCAGTGTCCCGGGACCGCGCGATCAGCGACCTCCGGCGGCCGAGCGCTGATCAACGTCTCCGGCGTGACGTGCGCCCACGCTTTCTGCCGAGACCGTGCCCGCGGCACCCGCAATGCCCGACCCCGGCGCAGGCAGGTGATTAAGTCCCGCTTGAGCGCACCGCGGCTTTGCACGTAGAGCGCTTGGTAGATGGCCTCGTGGCTGATCCGCATGGATTCATCATCAGGGAAGTCAAGCTTGATCCGATGGGCGATCTGCTCAGGACTCCATGCTGTCACCCAGGCCCGATCCCCTCGGTGCGGCTTGTTGCGTCCCTTCCACGGCGTCGCGGCCGGACCAGCCATGATCTGCCCGTAAGCGCCACGAACGACACCGGAGAGCTTGTCCTGGACGTACTGGCGCAGCCGGTCGTTGCCGACCAGCTTGGCCGTCTTCGGGCGCCTCGCCCGCCTTTCGGCATGCCACTGCGCGACCGAGGCCTTGTAGTCGAGCCGATACGTGCGCGTCGAGGCGTTACGGCGCAGCTCACGCGAGATGGTCGACGGCGCCCTGCGCAGCCTCCTGGCTATCTCGCGCACTCCGGCACCATGGGCACGCCATAAAGCGATGTCTTCGCGCTCATTCGAGGATAGGTAGCAGCCCGAAACAGTTTCTGGCAAGCGTGGATTCACGCCGCCAGCATGGCGGAACCAGCGGAACCCGACCGGCGAAGACACGCCCGCTTCGGTAGCGGCGTCCTCGGTCATCGCTCCGGCAGCGATCCCCGCCCAGAACCGGACCCTGTCCTGCCGCCAGGCCACCGACGGCCGCCCCGGGGAGGGCATCTGCCCCCGATACGCACGAACCTCCAACTGCCGCTTCCCATACGCCACCACACACCTCCGAGGAATCGAGGTGTTGCAACGACCGATTGAATCCAGCCAGTTCCTGGCGCCACCCGGCGAACAGCTGCTCCACCTCGTCGGCGGTCGGAGGGATACGCAGCTGCGGATCGACCGAGGCTCGCGGCCGGTTGATCTCGTCCAGCGGGCACTCGACGACCCGACCTGTCATGTTGTGCAGGTCGATCTTGTGCCGAAGCTCCAAGAACTGGAAGTACACGGTCAGTGCCGCCGCCCGCCCGGTGCGAGTCGAGGGGTTGGCGTCGCGCAGCACCTTGCCGAAATAGACGTCGACATCGGCGGGCCGCATCTCCCACAGCGGCCGGCCGAACCAGTCGTGGATCAGCTCGAGGTGGTTGATGTCGTTGCGGATCGTGCTGTCGACCAATCCGGCCGACGCCCGTGCCAGCACGAACCCGGCCAACACATCGGTCTCGAAGTCGGCAAGCTCCTCCTCGCTCGCCGGTACTCGATGTTCCCGCAGATCGCGGACCACAGCCAGAGCCAACCCACGCCTCCTCGACTTCACCTAAAGTGAAGAAACATCATCTGATCAACTATTCAGTCAGCAAGAATGATGCCGGTTCATCAGAGAGTTTTGATGGAGGGACACGCCAACAACGGCTGTTCCAGGCGTTGAAAGGGCTAACGGGCGATACCCGTGGGCTCAGGAACTCGTCGACTGTTGGCTAACGTGACTAAGCCTCTCTCTCTCCGACTCCGACTCGGAGTGACGAAGACGAAACTGCGTTCACGCTCGTTGCGCATCTTGCAACGCAGTGCCTGGCCCACCGATGCCACCACCCGCCGCTCGCTCAGCCGCGATTTTCCGTGTTCGTTCACATGGTCGACGACGACGCGGACACTGTCCTGCACGTTGATTCTCTCCTGGAGTTGTGGGATCCAATCAGCAACTCTGACGGCCGGACATCACCTCGGAGGCATCCGTACTGCGCCATCGAGACGGATCGTCTCGCCGTTGAGCATCGGATTCTCAACGATGGCTACGACCAGGTGTGCGTACTCGGCAGGATCACCGAGTCGGTTTGGGTGCAACGTCAGCGCCTTGAGAGCGGTTAGCGCAGCCTCTGGAAGTGAGTTGAGAAGCGGGGTTTCGAACAGCCCCGGAGCGATCGTGTTGACCCGGATCAAGTACGACGACAGATCACGCGCGATCGGCAGCGTCGCCGCCATCACACCTCCCTTGGAAGCGGAGTAGGCCGCCTGCCCGATCTGGCCGTCGAAGGCCGCGCCGGAGGAAGTGTTGACGATCACGCCACGCTCGCCGCCGACGGGGTCGTTCTGCGACATTGCGTATGCGCCCAGGCGCACGACGTTGAAGGTCCCGATCAGGTTGATCTTGATTACTTTCTCGAACGCGTCGAGCGGGAAAGGGCCCTTCTTGCTGACGGTCTTGGTGCCATCGCTGACGCCGGCGCAGTTGACGATGATACGCAATGTCTTGTCCGCGTTGGCGATCTCGATGGCCCTGGTCACTGCATCCTCGTCGGTGACGTCGGCGGGCGCGAACCGGACGGTGTCGCCGAGGAGGCTTAGCGCGTCCGTGTTTGCATTGGGCAGGTCGACGGCGACCACCCGCGCTCCGGACCGCGCCAGCGTCTCCACCGTCGCCAAACCGAGCCCGGACGCGCCACCGGTGACGACCGCGCTGCTAGCTGCGATGTCCATTCGGCTGCTCCTTTTGTGTGTCTGTCTACAGGCTTCGCGCGATCAGCACCTTCATGATCTCGTTGGTGCCGCCGTAGATCTTCTGCACCCGAGCCGCCGCATACATCTGCGCGATCGGGTATTCCATCATGTAGCCGTATCCACCGAAAAGCTGCAGGCACTTGTCAGTGACCTCTACTTGTTTGTCAGATCCCCACATCTTGGCTATCGATGCGGTTGCGGCATCGAGTTTTCCGTCGAGGTACCGGCCGGTGCAGTAGTCGATCAGCGCCTTGCCGGCCAGCACCTCCGCCTTGCATTCGGCCAGCACGAACTTGGTGTTCTGGAAGGCGAGGAGGGGCTTGCCGAACGCGGTGCGCTCCTTG
Source organism: Mycobacterium nebraskense (assembly GCF_002102255.1). Lineage (GTDB taxonomy): Bacteria > Actinomycetota > Actinomycetes > Mycobacteriales > Mycobacteriaceae > Mycobacterium > Mycobacterium nebraskense. The sequence goes on along the minus strand of NZ_LQPH01000017.1, from coordinate 5,459 downwards.
ACATAACGGATCGTCTCTACTACCGCCGCCTCCGCCATCGCGATCGCCTCGACCCCGATGGTCAACCGCTCGCGCGGAAGTTGCTCCATCAACTGGGCGAAGCCCTTGCCCTCAACGCCGCCGAGCAGGTTTGCGGCCGGCACCCGCATGTCGGTGAACGCAAGCTCCCGGGTGTCCTGGCCGTGCTGGCCGACCTTCTCCAGAACCCGGCCGCGCTGGAAACCCGCCAGCCCTTCGGTTTCGGCCACCATCAGCGACAGTCCGGACTCAGTTTTGGCCACGATCACCACCAGGTCGCAGTGGGAACCGTTGGAGATGAAGGTCTTCGAGCCGTTGATGACGTACTCGTCGCCGTCGCGAACCGCGGTGGTGCGAATCGACTGCAGGTCTGACCCGGTGCCCGGTTCGGTCATCGCGACGGCGATCACCATCTCCCCGCTGACCATCTTCGGGATCCAGCGCTTCTTCTGCTCCTCGGAGGCATACTCGGCGATGTAGTGGGAAGCCAGCGTCGAATGCACGGAGAAACCGAACGCGGTGTCGTGCGCGTAGGCGCGCTCCTGCATCACCACCGCCTCGTGACCGAAACTGCCGCCACCACCGCCGTATTGCTCGGGCAGGTCGAGGCCCAAAAGCCCGGCAGCGCCGGCTTTGTTCCAAAATTCTCGGTCCACCTTCTGCTGTTTCGCCCACCTGGCTTGGTTGGGAGTCGCTTCCTTGCGGAAGAACTCGGCGGCGTGCTTGCGCAGGAGTTTTTGATCCTCGGTCTCCCACGGAACGACGTAGTCCGGGAATAAGAGTCCGGGCATGCTTTACCTACTTTCCGGTGAACTGGGGCGCGCGCTTGGCGAGGAATGCCGCCTGGCCCTCGTGACTGTCGGCGGAATGCACCGCCACGTAGAAATTCCGTTTCTCGTGTTCGAGTCCCTGCGTCAGTGATGTCTGAAACGCGTGCACAGCGGCATCCTTGGCCAGCGCCACCGCTAGCGGGGAGTTCGTCGCGATCCGTTGCGCCATCGCCAGCGCCCGTGGCACGGCCTCGCCGTCGGCGACGACTTCGGCTACCAACCCTGCATCGCACGCCTCCTGGGCCTTGATGGAATCGCCCGTCAAAAGCATTGCCATAGCCTTGGATTTGCCGATCGCCCGAATGAGGCGTTGAGTTCCGCCAGCGCCAGGGATTGCGCCGATCTTCACCTCGGGAAGTCCGAATTGGCCCGACTCGCCGGCGATGACAATGTCGCAGGCCAACGCCAGCTCACAGCCGCCCCCGAGTGCGTATGTCTCGACCGCGGCGATGACCGGCTTCGGAAACGCAGCCAGTATCGACCAGAAGCTCTCATTGGACTCTCCGGTGACCAGTGGCCGGGCCCGGATCTCGTCGAACGCCGTGATGTCGGCGCCGGCGCAGAACATGCCGTGGGCGCCCGCGATGACCACGGCCAACACGGCCGTGTCGGACCGCAACGCCGCCAGCTCGGCCCCCATCGCGCCCAACAGCTCGTCGTTGAGGCTGTTCTTCGACTTCGGGCGATTGATCTCCAGCAGGGCCACCGCACCGTCGCGAGTCGATCGCAAAATTTGTTTGTTCACGTGACCGCATCCCGGTAAACGTCGGCGTGTTCGGCCCGCAGGATCTTCTTGTCCAATTTGCCGACACTGGTGCGCGGCAACGCCTCGACGAAGAGAACCGCGTCGGGCATCTGCCACTTGGCGAACTGCCCCTGCAGACAACCGACGATGTCATCGCGGGTCAGCACGCCACCTTCGACGGGCACGACGATGGCCAGCGGACGTTCCTGCCACTTCGGATGGCTGATCCCCACAACCGCGGCCTCCTTCACCAGCGGATGTCCGACGATGGCGTTCTCCATATCGATAGAGGAAATCCATTCACCGCCGCTCTTGACTACGTCCTTGAGGCGGTCGGTGAGCTTGAGATACCCGTTCGGGTAGATTGTGCCGACATCGCCGCTGCGCCAGTAACCGTCGAGGAAGCGGTCGGCGTTGTCGTCGTCGTCGAGCTGGTGGTATCGCTCGATGACCCAGGGCCCACGCATCAGTACCTCGCCGACACTCTTACCGTCGTGCGGCAGGTCATTGCCGTTGTCGTCGACGATCCGGATGTCGATACCGGAAGCGGGCAGCCCTTGAAAACGCTTGAAATCCCATTTCTCGTCGTCGGTGATCGTGCCCTGCAGGGACGGTTTGATGCCCATGTTCATCGTGATCAGCGGCGTCGTCTCGGTCGCACCGTAGCCCTGCACAAAATCGGCGCCGGTGAGCTCGTGGAAATCGCGCATCAGCGACTTCGCCGGCTCGGTCGCACCGGACAGCAGTCTCGTCCTGCTGAAATCTGGCTTCACAGCAAGGGTCTTGATGTAGTCCAGCATCGGCTGGAAAATCGCCGGTGCGCCGTTCGCGACGGTCACATTCTCCGCGATCATCACGTCGACGAGCATTTGCGTGTTCTCGGCCAGGTAGCGGCCGGGTAGGATCACCTTCGCCGCGGTCCACATCGCGGTGTGCGGAAGCCCCCACGACTGGCCGTGAAACATCGGGGTGATGAGCATCGCGGTGTCCTCGCGACGGAGATTGATCGCTGCTGCCATCGCCATCGCGTGTAGGTAGCTGCCACGATGCGAGTAGTAGACGCCCTTCGGCCGACCCGTCGTTCCCGATGTGTAACACGCGCTGTAAGCAGAGGTTTCGTCGATGACCCGCCAGTCGATCTCGGTGTCGGACTCGGCCATCAGGTCCTCGAGGTGAAAGACGTTTTCCAGCGTGGTGTCGATCTCGGTGAGCGGCTTATCCGACATTACGATCCAGCCCTTGACCTTCGGCACGTGTGGAGCCAACGCCTCGGCGACCGGAAGGAGTGTCTCGTCGACCAGGATCCATTGCGCCTCGGCGTGGTCAGTGACGTAGCTCAGGTCTTCGGTGGCCAGCCGCAGATTCATCTGCAGCATCACCGCGGCGATGCCGGGAATGGCCCAGCTGAGCTCAAAGTGCCGCTTGCTGTTCCAGTCGAGCACTCCGACTGTGTCGGCCGGGCCGATCCCTATTCCTCTGAGCGCGTTCGCCGCCCGCTTGACCCGAACGTACAAGTCTGCGTAGGTGTACCGCTGCCAGTCGCCCTCCGTGGTGCGGTAGACGACCTCTTGCTCGGGATAGGTGCGCGCCGCATGTCTGATCAGGTTGGTGGTGTTGAGCTGGTAGTGGTCGCCGTGCGTCGACGGCACGCCCTTCACGATTTCCCTGACCATGTCTGTGCCTTAGATTCGTTCGATGATGGTGGTGTTGGCGGTTCCGCCGGCCTCGCAGATGGTCTGCAGGCCGTAGCGCTGTCCGGTGCGCTCGAGTTCGCACAGCAGATCGGTGAGCATGCGGGCCCCGGTCGACCCGAGCGGATGCCCGATTGCGACCGAGCCTCCGTTGACGTTGAGCTTGTCATCGGGAATGCCGAACTCGCGTTGCACCATCAGCGGCACCCCGGCGAAGGCCTCGTTGACCTCGAACAAGTCGATGTCGCTGACACTCAGGTTGGCGCGCTCGAGCGCCCTGTGGGTGGCGTCCAGTACCGCGGTGAACTGCAGTACCGGGTCCGCCGCGGCGACCGTCATCGCCAGGAACCGCGCCCGCGAAACCAGCCCGCTGCGTTCTGCGTAGCCACGCTCGGCGATCAGCAACGCCGCTGCCCCGTCGCTGATCTGGGAAGAATTGGCCGCGGTTGTGCGGCCGTCGGCCGCGAAAACAGGCTCCAGCGACGCGATCTTCGCCGGATCCAACTGCTCACGGATTCCTTCGTCGGCACTGACGGGCGCCGCCGACGGATCCAGCGGATCGACGGTGATCGGCACCAACTGCGCGCGAAACTTTTTCGCCCGGGTCGCGGCGAATGCTCGCTCATGGCTTCGGATACTGAATTCGTCGAGTTCCTCGCGAGAAATACCGAACTTGGAGTTCAGCAACTCCGACGCCGCCCCTTGCGCCACCAAGTTGTCGTCGTAGCGGGCCAACTCCACGGGCGAGTACTGCGGACCGAGCGGCGCGCCCGGCATGAACGACGCAGGCATCGGCACCTGCGACATCGACTCCACACCGCACCCAATCGCCAGCTCGTAGATGCCCGCGGTGACGCCGAATGCAGCGAAGTTGACCGCCTGCTGACCGGACCCGCATTGGCGATCAATGGTGACCGCCGGCACCGATTCGGGTAGACCCGCAGCCAGCACCGCGTGCCGCCCGATATTTCCGGACTGGTGCTCATGCTGCATCGCACAGCCGACGATGACGTCATCGATGTCTTTGGCATCGATCGCACTGCGCTCCACCAGGTTTCGCAAGGTGTGACCGAGCAAGTCGGCCGGATGCCACCGGCTCAAAGCGCCACCTCGTTTACCCACCGGCGTGCGCACCGCCCCGACAATCACTGCTTCGCGCGCGTTCAATGTTCCACTCCTTGTTCCGGTGTACGAATTCCAACGATGGGGATGTCAACCGTCTCGGCGACTTCTTCCCAGTGGCGCGTGCTTTGTCCGGCAAAGACTCGTGCGAGATCCTCGTAGGTATCTGCTGCGCCCAGGACCTCGAGGGTCCGCTTCTGGAAATGCGGTTCGATTGCGCCCAGGGCGATATAGCCGTCGGCACTGGCGTAGATCCCGTAGGTCGGAGTCGCGCCACCGAGCGGGTCGCCGGGCCCTGCGACGCCGTACCGCACGGCTGCGCCGGCGTCGGCTGCGGCGTCCGCCAGTACGATCCGGACGTGTTGGCCGGCACCGGAATTCGGCCTATCAAGCAGCGCCAACAGGGCCCCGGACACGGCACGTTCGGCACCCAGGAGGTCCACGACCGGAACCGCCGGCATCAACGGGGGCTGCAGGGTGCCGTGCGTGGCCTGATAGGTCAGGTCGTGGCCAGGACGCTCCTCGAGGTCACCGTCGTAGCCCACGATTTCGACGTGACAGAGCCCCGGATACCTGACATGCGCGTCGTCGAGCCCGAGCCTGCGTAGCGCCGAAGGGCGCATGGCGGTGAGCAACACATCGGCGGAAGTCAGCTCGACGTCCAGCTTGGCGCGGTCGCCGGCGTCCTTGAGGTCCAGAACCAAGACCGTCTGCTTGCTGGCGAGCTCTGCGTACCAGCCGGGCGCGACCGCGGCCAAGGGATCTCCGGTAGGGGGCTCCACCTTTGTTACCGACGCGCCGAAGCGCGCCAGCCGTGCCGCCGCGAGCGGGCCCGGGATGTTCACCGCAAGCGACACGATGCGAACGCCGTTCAGACTGCCCTGCACCATGTGGTCCTTCAATTGATACCGTACGACTGTACAGGAAGCTTCCTATCTGTACAAGAAGTGATGTTCACTGTACACTTGCCCGGAACGAAGGAGAATCTCAATGACGTTGTCAAGCCGCCGCAGTAGTGGTTGCGGGTTGGTAGACAGCGTGGTCGCGCAGCAT
>NZ_LQPH01000016.1 GCF_002102255.1 Mycobacterium nebraskense | reverse complement strand
GCCACACGAAAATCACCACCCCGCACCACAACTCGGCATCAGACCCAGCCCACACCAACTACCATGCAAAATCGAGGCTAACGCCCTTGCGTACAAGGTCGCAAGCATTGTTTCCGCTGCCCCGGTGAAACCGATGTGAATCTTCGCCAGCTCAGGCACAAGCGCGAGGCTATCAGCTCGTATAGGGGTGTGCTTTGCTTGTCCCGCAGTTGATTTCGAGTGTCGCGACTGGCGAGTGCCGCGTCGAGATGAGCCTGTCGACCTCTCACCGGTCACAGAAGCCACACCAGTCCCCGCGCCGGGAGATGCACGAGTTGCCCGGCTCTGAGCGACAAGCCGGGCGACGAAGCTCGAAGCCAGCCCCCGCGCGCGCATTGTCGCTGAGAGGCGGGCACTCCGGGCATCCCCTCGGGCAGGGACGGCTGTGGTGCAAGTGACGACGACGCGGGACGTCAGCTGTTGCGGCTGATCTTGAGTGCGGTGGTGATCATGGGGATCTGCAGTGGCAACCGGGCCAGCGCGGCGATCCGCATCGGCCAGGGCTTGTCCCACCACAACCGGCACATGTTGATGTTCGCCGGGAACACCCCGATGAACAATGCGGCCGCCGCGAGCGCGGCCAAGCGCCGGGTGCGTCGTGGCAGCAACGCCGCCCCGACGCCCAGCTCGGCCACCCCCGACGCGTAGGTGTAGACCCGTGCGCTGCCGGGCAGCTCGGCGGGGACGATCGTGTCGAACGGTTTGGGCGCCACAAAGTGCAGCGTCCCCACGCCGAGGAGAATCGCTGCGACTCGGTAGGCGGCCAGCTCGGTGGTGTCACGCACGGCGACTGATTTGGTTGTCATCGATCCATTGTCACGCGCGGTCGGCGTCGGTGTAGCGGATGATGCCGCGGACGTTGCGACCCTCGAGCATGTCGCGGTAGCCGTCGTTGATCTGCTCGAGCGTGTACTCGCGCGTCACCATGTCGTCGAGGTTGAGCTGGCCCAGCTTGTACAACTCCAGAATGGCGGGAATGTCGTGTTGCGGGTTGCCGCCGCCAAACAGGCTGCCCTGCAAGCTTTTCTGCAGCAGCGTCAACCCCGCCAGGTTGAGGGTGACGTCGGTGGCCATCACGTTGCCCATGGCCGTCAACACGCAGGTGCCGCCCTTTGCGGTCAACCCCAGCCACGCCTCGACCTCGCCGCCGTCGCAGTGACCGACCGTGACAATCACCTTGCGGCACATCGTTCCCCAGGTGGCCTCGGCGATGGCGCCGGCGGCACTGGGCACATCCGCGAAAGCCTCGGTCGCGCCGAACTTCAGCGCCCGTTTGCGTTGCGACGCGAACGGATCGACCGCGAAGATCCGGCGCGCTCCGGCCAGTCGGGCGCCCTGAATCGCGGCGATGCCCACGCCGCCGACACCGATCACCGCGACGTCGTCGCCGGGCTCGACCGCCGCGCTGCGCACCGCCGACCCGTAGCCCGTGGTCACTCCGCAGCCCACCAAACACGCCACGTCGAACGGGATGCCCGGGTCGACCTTGACCACCGAGGTCTGGTGCACCACCACATAGGGTGCGAACGTCCCCAGCAGCGACATCGGAATGACATCGCGTCCCTTGGCCGTCACCCGAAACGAACCGTCGCTCACCGATGCGCCCGACAGCAGCCCCATGCCCAGGTCGCACAGATTGCGCAACCCGACCTGGCACGGCGTGCATTTGCCGCACGAGGGGATGAACGACATCACCACGTGATCGCCCACGGCCAGGTTCTCGACACTCTCGCCGACCTCGGTGACGATCCCGGCGCCCTCGTGGCCGCCCAGGACCGGATAGCTCGGAATCGGAAAATCGCCGGTCATCAGGTGATGGTCCGAGTGGCACAGGCCGGCGGTCTCGAGTTGCACCGTCACCTCGCCGTGGCGGGGGGCGCCGATCTCGATCTCCTCGACCGACCACGGTTGGTTCAGCTCCCAGACCAGAGCGCCTTTGGTTTTCACGGTCGGTCTCCTGTTCGTCGTCCACCCGTTCCAGGTGAACTTAGGCCATTTACTATTGGCCATACGGTATTTGTTACGATTCGCGTCATCTGCTGACACCCGCGCTGCCGAACGCAGCCAGACCGTTCGAGGTTGAGAACATGGCTACACCCGTCATTGTCGGAGCGGTTCGCACGGCGATCGGCCGATCGTTCAAGGGCACGCTCGTCAACACACCGCCCGAGACGCTGATCACCGCGGTGCTTCCGGAGGTGGTGCGGAGGTCCGGCGTCGACCCATCCGCTATCGACGACATCATCTTCGCCGAATCGCACTACGGCGGCGGGGATTTGGCGCGGTACGCGGCCACCGCGACCGGCATGGAGGACATCCCCGGCCAGTCGGTGAACCGGCACTGCGCGGGCAGCCTGACCGCCATCGGCAACGCCGCCGCCCAGATCGGCTCCGGGATGGAGCGTGTGCTCATCGCCGGCGGGGTGCAGTCGTTGTCGATGACGCCGCTGACCAACTGGCGCATTCCCGGTCCGGAGCTCAAGTTCGAGGAGCGCTGGATGCCGCCGACCCACGTGGAAACCCCCGACGCACCGGCCAAGGACATGTCGATCACGGTCGGCTGGAACACCGCACAGGCGGTCGGCATCACGCGGGAGGAGATGGACGCCTGGGCGGCCCGCTCCCATCAGCGCGCCATCGCGGCCATGGACGCGGGCAAGTTCGTCGACGAGATCATCCCGCTGAAGATCACGCAGTTCGACGGTTCGGTGACCGAGTTCTCCGTCGACGAGCATCCTCGCCGGGACACCACCGTCGAGAAGCTCGCCGGGCTCAAAGTGCTGCACCCGGAGATCGAGGGATTCTCGATCACGGCGGGCAACAGCAGTGGCACCAACGACGCCGCCGCGGCCGTGGCCCTCGTCGACCGCGAGTACGCCGCCGCCGAAAACCTCAACGTGATGGGCACCGTCCGGGCGTGGGCCGCCGCGGGTGTCGCGCCCCGGGACACCGGTCTGGGGGCCGTCAAGGTCATCGGCAAGGTGCTGCAGCGGGCCGGCCTGTCGGTCGGGGACGTGGCGCTGTGGGAGATCAACGAGGCGTTCGCCTCCGTGCCGATCGCGGCGTGCCGGGAGTACGGCATCGACGAGGAGAAGGTGAACTTCTCCGGCAGCGGCTGCAGCCTCGGCCACCCCATCGCGGCGTCGGGTGCGCGCATGGTGACCACGCTGGCCTACGAGCTGGCCCGCCGAGGCGGCGGCATCGGCGTCGCGGCCATGTGTGCGGGTGGCGGCCAGGGTGGCGCCGTCGTGATCGAGGTCTAGCGGCGCTAGTTGCAGTACGTGTAGCCGATGAATTGGGTGCCGCGCGTGTCGCCGCTCGAGTAGTTGGCGAAGTGCACCGCCGGCTGTCCGTTGTACTGGGTGTTCATCTTCTGCACGTTCGGCGGGGGGACGCCCTTGGGGAAGGACAGGACCATGTCGGCGAAGATGTTCAGGCCGACCTGGCAGATGGCCTCGCGCCGCGGCGGCTGCGGATTCCACGCGTGGACGACGACCGGCTCGGTGACCTGATACCCGGCCGCACAATTCGGGTCGCAGACCTTGAACACGGCCGCGCCGGTCCCGTCGGCACCCTGCGGCCCCCACGAGCTCCACGACATGTCTTGCAGCGCAACGGCAACGCTCGCGCAGCCCAGCACGTTGAGCCGCTTCGGGCGCTCGACCGGCGGAACGGACAGGTTGTAACAGCCCGGGATGGCGAAGCTCTGCGGTGGTGCTGGCTGGGCGGTAGGTGGCCCGGCGCCGTGGTTGCCCTGGGCCAGCTCCACCCCCACAAAGGCGAGTACGCCGCCGAGCGCGATCGCCGAGACAATGCCGATCGCGATCAAACGCCCCCGTGGAATGCGTCGCAACCGGTTAGATAAAGGAACGTTGCCCCCGCTCACGCTCACCAGATTACGACCGAAACTTCCGTCCCGGGGTGGGGCCCGTCGGCGTTGCGTTGGCAGGGTAAAGTTGGTCAACGCTACCAACTTAAGGATTGTGATGGCCCTGCAACTGACCGATGACCACGAACTGGCCGCGCGGTTGGCCACTGAGGCCGGACGGCTGTTGCTCACGGTCCGGGAAGAGTTCGCCGACGCGGACGCGAGTGAGCGGAAAGCGGCGGGGGACAAGCGTTCTCATGATTTTCTGATGTCGGCTCTCGCTGACGAGCGGCCCGAGGACGCGGTGCTGTCCGAGGAGGGTATCGACAATCCGGTCCGATTGCGCTCGAAGCGCGTGTGGATCGTGGATCCGCTGGACGGGACGCGGGAATTCTCCGAGCTCGGGCGCGACGACTGGGCGGTGCACGTCGCGCTGTGGGAGGCCGGCGAGCTGGTTGCCGGGGCGGTAGCACTGCCGGCGCAGGGCATCACCCTGGCCACCCCCAAGGTCGATTCGCCTCCTGCGGCGCCGGGCAAGCCGCGCATCGTGGTGTCGCGCACCCGGCCGCCCGCCATCGCCCTGACCGTCCGCGACGCCCTGGACGGCGTGCTGGTGGAAATGGGTTCGGCCGGAGCCAAGGTGGCTTCGCTCGTCCAGGGGTTGTCCGATGTGTACGTGCACGCCGGCGGCCAATTCGAATGGGACTCAGCCGCCCCGGTGGCGGTGGCCCGCGCCGCCGGTCTGCATACCTCGCGCATCGACGGGTCCGCCCTGGTCTACAACCAGTCAGACCCCAAGTTGCCGGATCTGGTGGTCTGCCGGCCCGAGCTGGCCGAAGCCGTATTGGCCGTCACGCGCTGAACTTTCAACCGCGCCGGTTCGTCGTCGACAGCCCTGCTGTCGCAATGGTTTTCGTGTGGAGACAGTCAGCGGAGCGCCTGCTGCCAGGATAGAATGCGTTCGGCCAGTTCGGGTCCGGAGTCTTCTTGGATGAAGTGACTGGCGCGGATGCGGGCGTGCGGCTGACCCGCGGCGCCGGGGATGTGCTTGATCAGGGGACGGTCCGCCTGCCCGAGGATGGGGTCACGGGCCCCGAAGATGGCGAGGAAGGGTTTCTCCCATTGGCCCAGGGCTTTCCATGCGGCCCTGTTGGCGGGGACCGCCGGATCGTCCGGTGAGGTCGGTACGAGTTGCGGGAAGGCGCGGGCCCCGGCCTGATACGTCTTGTCGGGAAACGGGGCCTCATACCCGGCCCGCACCCTGCCGGGAACCCGGCGGACGGTCCCTACCGAGACGATGCGCCCGGCGGGCAGGACAGGGGAGTAACGCGCGAACGCCCGCCAGGCGTAGAAGGCGGGTGGGGTGGGTCGCTCCGCGGTGGGCAGGAAACCGTTCGCCACCACGAGTCGGGCGATGCGGTCACCCTGCTCGGCGGCGATGCGCAGCCCGATCAGCGATCCCCAGTCCTGCACGAACAGCGTCACGTCCTTGAGGTGCAGGCGTTCGAACCAGGAGGTCACCCATTCGACGTGCCGCTGGTAGGTGTAATCGTCGATCCGGCTGGGCTTGTCGGAGCGGCCAAAGCCGATCAGATCGGGCGCGAGCACGCGGTTCCCGGCGTCGGCCAGCGGCTGGATCATCGTTCGGTAGAGGTAGCTCCAGGTGGGCTCGCCGTGCAGCAGCACGATCGGCGGCCCATCGGCCGGCCCCTCGTCGAGGAAGTGCATGCGCAGCGGCTGGGTGTCGCTTGCCGCCACATCGACGTAGTTCGCTACGAACGGATAGCCCTCCAGGTTTTCGAATCGGGAGTCCGGGGTTCGTAGCACATGCATATTCAGCTCCTCCGGTGGGCGGGCGCCTCTGTTAGCCTCTCTCGGCAACGCGAGTTCGTCTAGTGGGAGATTTCGTTGAGCTAGACGTCGAGTGGACATTAAACTGGGTTGCTCATGGCGATTCGGCGCGCGGTCCTGATCATTGCCGACATCAGCGGCTACACCCACTACATGCAGTGGAACCGTACCCACCTGGCCCATGCGCAGTTGACGGTGGCGGGCCTGCTGGAGTCGGTGATCGACGCCGGCAGAGGATTGAAGCTGGCGAAGCTGGAGGGCGACGCCGCATTCTTTTGGGCGCCCGACGGCGACGCCAAAGTGCTGGTGTGTGACCGGCTGTCCCGGATGCGGGAGGCATTCATCGCGCGGCGTGAGCGCTTCAAAAAGGACCTTGCCTGCGAGTGTGCGAGTTGCGCGCAATTGGACAACCTGTCATTGAAATTTGTCGTCCACCAGGGCGAGGTGGCCGAGCAACGGGTAAAGCGTCACACAGAGCTCGCGGGCTACGACGTCATCCTGGTGCATCGAATGCTGAAAAACCTGGTGCCAGTGGTGGAATACGTGCTGATGACCGATCCCGTCGCGGCGTGCCTCGACGAGCCGGTGCGCTCGCAGTGCAAACCACTGACCCACATCTTCGACGACATCGGGGAAACGCCGACGCACTACATTGACCTCGCGACGTCACAGGTGTCCCTCGCCCCGGCCGAGTCCAGCTTCTTTCGCCGGCTCGGGGCAACGGTCAAGCTGGAGTTGAGCTCACTGCCGTTTGTCCTTGGCTTCAAGGAGCCCGCCGAGGGCTTCCGCAACTTGGGCCGCGGCGCCGAGGAGATCCCCGCCTAGCGCGGGTTGCTGCGGTCAGTCGGCATTGGCGAGCGCCCGGCCCATCCGGGACACGGCCTCGGTGAGGATGGCCCGCGAGGTCGCGAAGTTCAATCGGACGTGCCCCGCGCCGCCGGTTCCGAAGACGTGGCCGGAACTGAGCGCCACCCGCGCGTGGTCCAGGAACCACCGGGCGGGCCCGGACAGGTCGGCAACCACGGCAAGACCGTCGGCGGCGTGCTCGACGAACCCGAGCTCCCGGCAATCGAGCCAGGCGAGGTAAGTCCCTTGCGGCCATTGGTATTTCACCCTCGGCAGGTGCTCGGCGATCAGATCGCCGAGCAGCGTCCGGTTTTGATCCAGGCCGCGCAGCAGCTCGTCGAGCCAGTCGCCACCGGTTCGGAACGCTTCCGCGTGTGCGATGACGCCCAGGTGGCTCGGCCCGTGACTGACCTCCTCGGGCATCCGGTGCAGGTCCGCGATCGCCTCGGGGCCGGCGATGGCCAACGCCGCCTTGAGACCGGACAGGTTCCAGGCCTTCGACGCGGACGTCAGGGCGAAGGCGTTCTCCGCGCCGGGCACGGTCAGGTACGGGGTGAAACGTGCCCCCGGCAAGACGATGGGCGCGTGGATCTCATCCGATACCACCCGGACGCCGAGCCGGCGGGCAAGCTCGGCAACCTGGCGCAATTCCTCGCCGGTGTGCACCGACCCGGTCGGGTTGTGCGGGTTACACAATAGATACGCGACTTTCCCGCCCGAAGCGCCGGCACGCGCGAACGCGTCCTCCAATGAGCCCAAGTCGATTCGGCCGTCGGCGTCCAGCGGGGCCTCGATCACGTGGCGGCCGTCGTGCGAGATGAACGCGTAGAACGGGGCGTAGACCGGTGGGTTGACGACGACGGCGTCGCCACGGTCGGTGACCAGACGCAGCATTTCGACGACGCCGAGCATGACGTCGGGAACGATCGCGGTGCGGCCGATCTCCAGGTCGTGCCATTGCCAACGCCGCGAGGCGAATTCACTGACCGCTTCGGCAAATGCGGTGCCGCAAGGGTATCCGGTGTCGCCGATGTCGATGGCCCGGCGCAGCGCGGCAGCCACCGTCGGCGCCAGGTTGACGTCCATCTCCGCGACCCAGAGCGGCAACACGTCGTCCGCGTGCGCGCGCCACTTCATGCTGGTGCGCAGCCGCAGTTGGGGGAGCGTGAGTTCCTCGAGTGGGTTAAACGTCACTCGGCCAGATTGTAGGGCAGCCTAGGTCGCAAACGCGTGCTTTGGAATCGTCAGCGGTAGGTCGACCGAACTCAGCAGCCCCGGTTCTGCGGCAACGACATACGGCACGGCGTTGACGACGCGCATCGCGGTGGCGACCATCGCGCCGGCCCCGGAGGTCATTCCACCGACTCCGGCCTTGCGCGGATCCTTGAGCGTCGCCGCCAGGGTGCAATCGATGTCGGGGTCGCCGCTGATCATGACGCGGTAGGACAGATCGCCGATCCCGGTCGGCCAGTCCGGCGCGACGTCGTGGGCGAGCCGGGTGACGTGCTCGATGACGATGGCCTCCCGGCCGTCGACCACGCCGATCGCCCGCATCCGCAGCGCACCACACGTTCCGGCCTCGACGGTGCCGATGGCGACCTCGAGCGTCCGGTTGGTGACCGCGCGGTCGAAATATTCCCGGACCTCCTGGACTTCGACGCCGAGTGCATCGGCAACCAACCGGATCTGCCCCTGCCATTCGCCGGAGATCGCTCCCGGGAACCCGATCCAGGGTTGGTAGTCGAGCGGCCGGCCGAAACCCAGCGCGTCGCCCATGATGTCCGGGACCCCGTAGTCGTCGTACAGGCCGATCTCGAAGGCATGGATCTTTTCGATCGACGACGACTGGGTGGACAGCACCAGCGGCAGGTAGTCGGCGGCAAAGCCGGGCTCGATGCCCGACGCGTACAGCGATACCTGCCCCTGCTTGGCCGCGGCGACCAGTTGGTCGCGCCACTCGGCCGGTTCGTAGGCGTGCGGGTTGACCAGTCGGGTGGTGCTCGTCGTGACGACGTTGATGCCGGCCTCGAGCAGCCTGACGTAATCCGGGATGGCCAGCGCGTCGCGCTCGGGCCCGCTGGCGGCATAGATGACGCAGTCGGGCTTGAGCGCAATCAGTGCGTCCGCATCGGTGGTCGCGGCCAGACCGATCGGTTCGCCGTTGGCGAGTTCGCCGGCGTCCTTGCCGTCCTTTTCCGGCGAGTGCACCCATACGCCGACCAATTCCAGATTGGGGCGATGCTGAATGGTGCGGATGGCGATCGACCCGATGCCGCCCGTCGCCCACACCACCACGCGATGAGCCGTCATCTTGTTCCTCCTCAGGTGCATGCGCGTCGCGAACGCGATGAAAGACGAGGCGGCCGTTGCCCTTACGCCGCCGACAGGGGCTGTTACTACCTAATGTTCGATTTGCAAGCTAACAGCCGCGAGTCCGCGCGGTCAAGGGTTAAGAAAGCACGCACTATCTTAACGAACAAATTTTAGGTTAGTCTGCAGCTGTGCGGGCATTTCACCCAATCCCCAGAGGCGACGTGGGCGGGCGCTGATGTTCACCCTCAGGTTCGACATGCGGGCTCCGGATTGGGCCGGGCCGGCCGCCGATCTGTACGCCGCGGCAATCGATATGTGTGCGTGGGCGGAAACCCGGGGCGCCGTTTTGGCGGTTCTCTCCGAGCATCACGGTGCCGAAGACGGCCACCTGCCCGCGCCGCTGACGTTGGCCTCGGCGATCGCGGCCAGGACACACACGTTGGCGATCCTCCTTGCCGCGGTGCCGATTCCGTTGTGGGATCCCGTCCGGCTTGCCGAAGAGATGAGCGTGCTCGACCTGATCAGCCGGGGACGGGTGTCTTACGCATTCGGTGTCGGACATCGACGCGAGGAGTACGACCACTTCGGCGTCGACATGGCCACCCGCGGCCGCGCGGCCGACGAAATCCTGGCCGTGCTCCGGCCGCTGGTGTGCGGTGAGCCCGTCGAATATCACGGCCGCACAATCCGTGTCACGCCGGCGTGCGGGTCACCCGGTGGGCCGATGATGCTGATCGCCGGCGGCAGCAAGGCCGCCGCCCGACGGGCCGGACGCTACGGCCTTGGGTTCGTCTCCCAAACGGAGTGGCCGGGCCTGAAGGAGTTCTACGAAGCGCAGTGCCGCGCTCATGGGCATGAACCCGGAATGGTTCAGTTTCCCGTCGGCGGCGTCCCGACAGCGGTTTTCGTCGCCGATAATCTTGACGAGGCGTGGCATGTGCTCGGACCCCATCTGTTGCACGATGCGGTGATGGCGGCGTCATACCGACCCCATGACGATTCCGTCGCCAGCATCACCCGCGCCGACAGCGTGGCAGCGTTGCGCGAAGAGGGCGGCGGCCCGTACCGCGTTTTGACCTCGGACGAGGCGACCGACTACGTGCGCGGCGGCCGGCCGCTGCCGCTGCACCCCCTCTGTGGTGGCCTCGCGCCCGATGTTGCGTGGCCGTACCTGGAACGCGCGGCGGCGGCCGCCGCGCGGGCCCACGCTGATTAAGGAGAAATGCTGGTGCCTATCCGTACTGTCGTGTGGTCCACCGGGGGTGTCGGGGCGATCGCGATCGACGCCATCGCCCGCCGACCCGACCTGGAACTCGTTGGGGTCTGGGTGCATTCGCCGGAGAAGGTCGGTAAGGATGCCGGCGAGTTGGCCGGCGGCGAACCACTGGGCGTGGCGGCCACCAACGACGCCGATGCGCTGATGTCCTTGGCGCCCGACTGCGTGGTGTACGCGGCAAGCGGCCCCGAGCGTGACGGGGCCGCGGTGCCCGACTACCTGCGGCTGCTGGGGGCCGGCATCAATGTCGTGTCGACGTCGTCGACGAGCCTCGTGTACCCGCCGTCGTACTTCGCGCCCAACTGGCGTGACGAGCTGGAGGCGGCGGCCAAGTCCGGCGGCGCGTCGTTCTACGTATCGGGCATCTTTCCCGGATTCGCCTCCGATCAGCTCGCGTTGCTCATGACGACGCAGTCCAAGAGCATCCGCCGGATCACCGCGAGCGAGGTCGCGCTCAACGACCACTACCCGGTGGCCGACGTGATGATGGACGGCATGGGTTTCGGCCGGCCGCTGGATTTCGAGCCCATGCTGAAAACACCCGGGTTCATCGAAATGGCCTGGAAGGCACCGATATACCTGATGGCGGAGGGCCTCGGGGTTGAGGTGGAGGAGGTGCGCGGGTCGCTCGACCGCGAGTTGACCGATCACGACATCGAGGTGGCGTTCGGCACCATCAAGGCGGGCACCTGCGGTGCGGTGCGCACCCGGGCGGCGGGGGTGGTCAATGGGCAGGAAGCCATCGTCATCGAGCACGTGATCCGGATGGCGCGCGATGTCGCGCCGGACTGGCCGACCTCGGACTCCGACGCGACCTATCGGGTCGACATCGAAGGCGATCCCGACATCCACTGCGTGCTGACGTTGGGTGAGGCCGCAGGCCATGCGGCGGGGCGTGCCGCGATGACATGCACGGCGATGCGCGTCGTCAATGCGATCCCGTATGTCGTCGAGGCGCCCCCGGGCTTGCTGAGCTCGCTGGACATCCCCACGACTCTGCCTCGGCACGTCTTCGACTGAACGTTGACGCAGATCTCGAAATCCACGTAGCGTACGTCCAACAAAGATTAGCCTGGCTAGGAGTTTGCCGTGTACACCCTGCGCTTCGACATGCGCGATCCTGAATGGGCCGCGCCCCCAACCGATCTGTACGCCGCGGCACCCGAAATGTGCGCCTGGGCCGAGGAACACGGCGGTCTGGCCGCCGTGCTGTGTGAGCACCACGGGTCCGAGGACGGCTACCTGCCGTCACCGTTTTTGCTGGCCTCGGCGGTGGCCGCGCGAACGCAGCGTCTGGCGCTGAGCCTCATCCTGATCCTTCCGTTCTACGAAACCGTGCGTCTTGCCGAGGACATGGCGGTCCTCGACATCATCAGCAACGGGCGGGCGTCGTACATCCTGGCTTTGGGCTACCGGCCCGAGGAGTTCGAGCACTTCGGCGTGCCGATCAAGACCCGGGGCCGCCTCTGTGACGAGAAACTTGCGCTGTTACGGCAACTGCTCGCCGGTGAAACCGTCGTCGAAGACGGACGGCGGATCACTGTGACGCCGCGCCCGCTGACTTCCGGCGGGCCTGGACTGATGTGGGGCGGCGGAACGGTCGCTGCGGCCCGTCGTGCCGGCAGGTACGGCCTGGGCATGCTGGGCAACGCCAACGCACCAGGAATGCAGGAGGCCTACGAAGAGGCCTGCCGCGAGCACGGCCATCAGCCCGGCCCGACGATGTTTCCCAGCCGCGATACGCCCTCGGTCGTTTTCGTCGCCGACGACGTGGATCAGGCCTGGAAAGAGATCGGCGAGCATCTGCTGCACGATGTGCGGACCTATGCCGCGTGGAATCCCGGGGACGAGACGACGGCCGGCTTCTCGCACGTGAACACCGTCGACGAGCTGCGCGCCACGCCCGGTTCGCACATCATTATCTCTGTGCCAGAAGCGGTTTCGCGAGTCCGCAATGGCCAGGTGCTCAACCTGTCGCCCTTGTGTGGCGGGCTGCCACCGGACGTCGCGTGGCCGTATCTCAAGCGCGTGGGTGAAGTTGTGCTGCCCGAGGCTCTCGGGTGACTGCTATTCCTCGCCGAAACGAGCCACCAGATGGGAGTTGACGCCGTCGGCGTCGAGTCGGCGCGCCACTAGATAGCCCGCACCCATCCACGCCCGGCGGGTCCAGTTGCCGAACGACACCCGCGTTCCGGGGGCACCGGACGCGGCCGGCATCATCTTGACGCGTTCGAGCGCCTCCTTGACGCCCCGCGGGCTCAGCGGGTGGGCGTCGGCGAGCGCCCGCAACAGGGTGCATGCCACGTCCCTGTTGACCACGGGGACACACCATTCCGGCCGCCGGCCGTAGGCCTGGTGGTATTCGTCTAGAAACTTCTGCCCGACCAGATTGCCTTCGTCGTATTGGTCGACCCCGGTCCACCCCATGAACGCGTTCCACATGATGGGGTTGAGCCAGGCGTTCTGGAAGGCGGTGCCGCAGAACCGGGGCGGATCCCACCCCAACGCCTCCAGTGTCGGGTTGACAAACACTATCCCGAAGCCGAAGCCGCAGTGCACGATGGCCTGTGCTTTGGCTTCGTGCAGCGCGTTGACGGCGGCCGTCACGTCACCGGCCGTCTGTGCGATGGAGGCCTCGGCCACGATGCGAATACCCTTGCGCCTGCAGGCTTCCCGGAAGTTCTTCAGGTAGGCCTCGCCCACCAGGGATTGCTCGACGAGCACGCCGACTTCGGTGTGGCGGCCCTTGGCCAGCAGGTCCGACCAGAAGATCGGTTCGTCGGTGTGCGATCCCATGGGGTATGAGAAGAACCATTCGCCCAGCGCGGCATCGGATCCCGTCACGCTGATGCACGGAACTTTGAAGCGCTCCTCGATCGCTTCCCGGGTGGGGATCGCGTTGTCGCCGATGTTCGGACCGAAGACCGCCAGGCATCCTTCGTCACACAGTTCGCCATAGGCGTCAATGACCGCCTTGACCGATCCCTTGGGCAGGCCCTCCACCTCGCGGTAGAGGATTTCGATCGGCCGGTCGATCAGCCCTTGCTCGACGCCCTGTTTGAAGATCAGGTCGAAGGGTTGGGTCAGGTCCTCGAAATAGGTCTTGGGCAGGCCCTCGGGCAACAGGAGGTCCATCAGATAGCCGATCTTGATCGGCTCGGCGCTGCTCTCGTAGCTCATTGGGCCTCCCTACTTCATACGGCGACATGCCGAACGTCGAGTTGTTTAGCTGAATTAGCCCATTTCTGTCCAACAACTCGACGTTGGGCGCAACTCCTACTTGGGTTGGTCGGGTACGCCGGGGAACAGCTGACCGGGCGGCCCGGTGGTCACCCACCCACCCAGCTTCGTCACGAGGTGGGGCGCGAAAACGGCGCTGTAGAGCGTGTTTCCGATGACGACCACAGCGGCGACGGACAGCAGCGATGCGGCGACGCGGCTCTTCGACCTATTCTCGGCCCACATCTCGATGATGTTTCGTCCTTGCTCGTCGGTGCGGCCCAGCAGATACGTGAAAACCATCATCTGGATGGCCATCGCGAGGGAGTCATAAAGCGGGTACTGGTGCACGGTCCCCTCGCGGATCGCGAGCCCGGGAATCACCCGGCCGTAATAGAACACGCCCAGCTTGGCGCCCAGGAACCCGTTGAAGAACAGCGCCCAGCAGAAGCCGACGATGAGACCGACCACCAACAACGTTGGGGGCCTGCGCCACCCGAACCGTGCGCTCAGCCATCGCCCGAGCGCCGTGCCCGTCACGGCGGGCAGCACGAAGTAGGAGATGTAGCCGACGGGAACGAACAAAGGCAACCCGCCCCATGTCATGTTCAGCGGCCACCACGACGGCATGCGGGGGATTGCCGACGGGAACTGCGCGTACATCGCCCAGTCGTAGGGTGCCTCGATCCACGAAAACGACATCGCCGAGACGCACAGCAGCAGGAGTGGATGCAGGCGGCGCTGGCGAACGCTCAGGTATACGCCCAGTGCGGTGAACGCGATGCCCCCGACGAGCGCGAAATCGCTCGCCGCCTCCATCACGGGTGTCATCTGGGCGCTCATTGGTCATCTTCCGGAGCTCGGCGTGCCTGCGGGTCAAAGCGCAGCACCAGCCCGAATATCAGGACGATCAGTCCGAACAGCGTGCCCAGCATGATGACGGCGCCCACGGTCGCACCCCTTCCAATACGAGCTCGACTCATTAGATAGTGCACACTATCCTAAAGGCAGTCAACCATCGGGCGAGGAGCGAAACTGTGCCCCAGCGGCCATCCACCACGAAGCCTGGCGCGGCAGAAGCGCCGGCCCCGGCGAACCGCCGACCCCGTGGCGCCCCGCGCAAGCTTCTGCTCGACACCGCCCGGGCCCGCTTCGCCCGCCAGGACTACCGCAGCACGACGACGCGTGAAATCGCCCAGGCCGCGGGCGTTACCGAGCATCTGTTGTTTCGCCACTTCGGTTCGAAGGCGGCGCTCTTCCGCGAGGCGCTCGTGCTGCCTTTCACCGACTTCGTCGACGAGTTTCGCCAGACTTGGCAGGCGGTGGTCCCCGAGGAGACCGACGAGAAGGAGCTGGCGCGACAGTTTGTCGGGCAGCTCTACGACGTGTTTGTCGAACACCAGGGTCTGCTGTTGACGCTGATGGCGTCGGAGGCGCTGAGCGAGGATGAAAAGTCCGACGCCGGCATCGCGGAGGTCAGGCAGGCGATCACGGCGCTCGGTCAGATCAGCGCGGAGGGCATGCACCTGCGGGGTCTGCGGTCGGACCATCCCGACCTGCCCGCTCACTCGACGGTGGCGATGATCGCCGGCATGGCCGCGTTGCGTTCCACCTACTTCGGCACCAGGCCGCCGTCGAGAGCGGTGATCGTCGAGGAACTCACCCAGGCAATCCTGCACGGCTTCCTACACCGAAATGACTGAGCGAAGGGACTGACTGACCATGGACACGGCAGGCACCAGCACGATCGACTTGTACTACGACCCGTTTGACTCCGACATCGACGACAACCCATACCCCGTATGGAAGCGCATGCGCGAAGAAGCGCCGCTGTACTACAACGAGAAGTACAACTTCTACGCGCTGAGCCGGTATGAGGACGTGGCGCGCGAACTGCCGAACTGGCAGACCTACCGATCCGGCCGTGGAACCACGGCCGACATCTTGTTCGCCAATATCGAAGTGCCGCCGGGCATTCTGTTGTTCGAGGACCCGCCGCTGCACGACCTGCACCGCCGTCTGCTGTCCCGGGTCTTCACGCCGCGGCGCATGCTGGCCGTGGAGGAACTGGTGCGCGGCTTCTGTGTCCGAGAGTTGGATCCGCTGATCGGTGCCGGCGGTTTCGATTTCATCGCCGATCTTGGGGCGATGATGCCGATGCGAACCATCGGCTACCTGTTGGGCATTCCCGAGGAGGATCAGGCCAAGATTCGGGATCGCGGCGGTTCTTACATCGAGTTATCCAAGGATCGCGACCCCGCTGAGGTCAATGCGAAGCTGTTCGAGGAGAGCATCGTTGTGTTCGCCGAGTACATCGAATGGCGGGCTGATCACCCGTCCGATGACCTGATGACCGACCTGCTGCGGGCCGAGATCGACGAACCCGACGGCACGCGGCGGCCCTTGTCACGGACCGAGGTGCTGGCCTATACCGCGATGATCGCGGGTGCCGGGAACGAGACCACGGCCCGGCTCATCGGTTACATGGGACAGTTGCTTTCGGATCACCCGGATCAGCGCCGCGAACTCGTCGCCGACCCGTCCCTGATCCCCGGGGCCGTCGAGGAGACACTGCGCTACGAGCCGCCGTCGCCGGTGCAGGCCCGGTACGTTGCCCAGGACGCCGAACTCTACGGCCACGTCGTGCCCGAGGGCTCATACATGTTGCTGCTCAACGGTTCTGCCAACCGCGACGATCGCCACTTCGACGATCCAGACCGCTACGACATCCACCGCCAAGGTGGCCACCTGAGCTTCGGGCAGGGCTTGCACTTCTGCCTCGGCTCGGCGCTGGCCCGCATGGAAGGTCGCGTTGCCCTCGAAGAGGTCCTCAAACGCTGGCCCGACTGGGAGGTCGACTACGCCAACGCCGAGCGCGCGCACACCGCGAGCGTGCGCGGGTGGGCGCGCCTGCCGGTCATCACCGGCTGAAGCGCGGGCTCAAGCGTCACGCTGGCGTGACGTTCGGCGCCGAGCGTCACGCCAGCGTCACGCTCGGCGCGGCTAGGACCCGCTCTGGTCCACCAGCACCGCGCCGTCGGGCTGGTTGCCGAGCGTCTGCAGCGGAATGTGAGCGCCCTGGGCCGTGAGTCGCACGATCTGGGCCAGTTGTCCGGGGGCGTCGCACTGGACATAGTGGTCGGCTGCGGGCACCACCCAGTAGCGGTTGTGGCCGGGCTTGGTCTTCAGGTACGTCTGCCACACATGGTTTGGGACGCGTAGCGGAGCGACGTTGTCGTGCAACCCCCACACCACGGTGGTGTTGACCGTGCTCTTGGAAAGCGCTTCCAGCCAACCTGTTTCGTCCGCGGCGCGCTCGTGGAGATATTGGATGACATCTGGGAGCACGCGGATTCCGTCGTTGTGGGCGAAGCACTTCACCAACGCGGCGATCTCCGGGTCGTCCAGTGTTCGCCGGGGCATGAAGGTGCTGGCTCCCAGGCCGGCGGCCAGCAGTTCCGGTGTCGTCGCCTCCGCGGTGGGCCGGCCGGTTGCGGGATCGAGCAGCGCGGTCTGAAATGCGGTGAGGTTGGACAACGGCAGGTAGATGTTGGCGTTGGTCACGATGAGGTCGACGGGCGCGGCGGGCGGATCCAGCGCCGCGAGCATCTCCAGCGCGATCATGCCGACGCTGCTGCCGCGGTCATGGGTGAGCATGCGGTATTCGGTCAGGTTCCACACCTGGGTGATGGCGTAGACGAGCAGGCGCGCGTCGTCGTAGAGCGAATACACATAAGGCTCAGCGGGTTTGTCGGATAGGCCGTAGCCCGGGAAGTCCAGCAGGTAGATGTCGAACTCGGAGCCCAGTTCACGCGCAAGGGCGTAATAGTCGATGCTCGACGTCGGGAAGCCGTGCACGAGCACCAAGGCGGGTGCGCCCGGTGTGCCGCAGCGGCGGCTGAACACCGCGATTTCCTGCGTATCGTTGGCGGCGGTCGTTGACCGCCAACGAAGTTCCGTACCGCCGGTTTGCCACTCCGCGAAGACGTTCAAGCTGCCAGCATCGCAGAGGCGGTCACGGTAGACAACCACGCGCCTACCGGAAGGTGACGACGACCTTGTCCGCGGCACCGGGGGTGCTGGCCAGTTCGAGCGCTTTGCCGAGGTTTTCGAACGGGATGGTATGGCTGACGATGAGCGCGTATTTCTGCCAGTTCGCCGCGAGATCGTCGGTGACCTGGAAGATTTCGTCGGGGTAGCCCATGCAGCCGATGATGCTGATCTCATTGCTCATCACGTTGACGAATTCGACGGGGACCGGTTGCTTGTGGACCCCGACGATTGCGAGGGTGGCCCCCTTCTTGGCTGCGGCCAGCGCGGTGTCGACGACGGCGGGCGCGCCCGCGGCGTCGAGGTAGATGTCGGTGCCCGGCGCGCCGGGGAACCGAGGGATCGTGGCGTCGCCCTCGCCGTGCAGTTCGATCAGGCGCTGGACGACGTCCTCGTCGGAGGAGTTGATGACGGCGTCGGCGCCGATCTGCAGCGCCTTTTCCAGGCGGGACGGGATCAGGTCCGCGACCACCACATGGCTGACCCCAACGGATTTGAAGGCCAGCGTCGCGCCCAGCCCGATCGGGCCGGCACCGAACACCACAACTTTGTCCGACGGTTTGGGTTTGCAGCGGTTGACGCCGTGGCGCGCGACGGCCATCGGCTCGTTGAGCGCGGCGACTTCCCACGGAACGTGGTCGGGGATGACCTCCAGGCTGGTTCCCCGGACGGCGTTCTCGATCAGCAGGTAATCGCCGAGTGCCCCAGTGGCCCCGCCGTTTCCGATGATCCCGCTGGCGGCGGCCATAGGGTTGATCACCACGTGGTCACCGACCGCGAGCCCGGACACGTCGGCGCCGACCTCGACGATTTCCCCGGCCGGCTCGTGCCCGAGTGGCATGCGACCCTGACGAGGGGGGACGCCGCCGATGGCGATGTAGAACGCGTCGGAACCGCAGATTCCGCAGGCGCGCATCCGGACGAGCACGTCGTGAGGGCCGATCTGGGGGCGGTCGGCGTCGACGACCTCGGCCTTGCCCGAGCCCGTCACCATTGCCACCTTCATGACTCGCTCCTAGCGGTTTGCGGTGTGCCTTCGAGGTTTCCTTCTCGCCCGCAACCCTCTAGAACTGTAGAGGTCAAGTCAATACTCCTTAGGAGGGCGGCATGGGGCTGCGCGGTCTGGCCGAAAAGGTCGCGGTCGTCGTCGGCGGTGCCACGGGCATCGGTGCAGCGACGGCCGCTCGGCTCGGCGAGGAAGGCTGCCGGGTGGTCGTCGGCGACATCGCCGCCGACGCCGCGCAGCAGACGGCCGCGCGCATCTTGGCTGCGGGTGGTACGGCGGCGCACTTCGCTTTCGACCTGTCGGATCCCGAATCGGTTGCCGACCTGATCGATGCCGCCGTCACCACTTACGGCGGAGTCGATCTGATGTTCAACGTGGGCGCGGACATGAGCACCATCCGTGTCGACACCGATGTGGTGGATATCGACTTCGACACCTGGGATCGCGTGATGGCGGTGAACCTTCGTGGATATCTGGCCGCCATGAAGTACGCCATCCCGAGGATGTCGGATCGCGGCGGCGGGGCGATCGTCAACATGTCCTCGGCGGCAGCCTTCCAGGGGGAGCCCGCTCGACCGGCCTATGCCACCGCGAAGGCCGGAATCGGCGCGCTCACAAGGCACGTCGCGTCTCGGTGGGGAAAGGAAGGCATCCGGTGCAACGCCGTCGCGCCGGGATTCACCGCGACCGACGCGATTCGCTCCGCACCGCAATGGCCGGACCTGCAAGCAGGCGCGCTGAAGCGCATCCGCGGGACGCGCGTAGGAGAGCCGGAGGACATCGCGGCACTGGTCGCGTTTCTGTGCTCCGAGGAGGGCGCCTGGATCAACGGCCAAGTCATCAACATCGACGGCGGCACCATCCTCCGTTGACTCACGGGCAGGTGACGTGCACCCCGAAAGTCACCGGGCGCGTGCCGGTTTGGCCGGGAGTAGTCGCTTGGCCCGTCCCGGTCACCGTGTAACTCTTACCCTGCTTGGTCGCTTGGACCTGGGTTGCCGACTTGGTCGCCTGATAGGGCAGTTGGTACTGGCCGGTGGCCAGCGTGAGCGAGATCGCGAATCCGTCGACCATGGGCGGTTTCTCGTCCGAAAGGGTCAGTGACACCGACGCCGTATCGTCGCGCACGCTGATGCGGGTGGTGAGGTCCCCCGATTCCGGGGGCGACGCGTTCGGTTGCGCCGCCGAACTGGTGCAGTCAACCCCCGCGGTCATGGTGTGTTTGTTCCCGTCGATCATGACGGTGGTGGTGGTTACGGAAACAGGACTCGAACTCGGCGTGGACGCCGGCTGACCGCCCTTGCCGGAACAGCCGGACAGACCCGCCGCAAGCACGATCGCTGCGGCCGCCAGGATGCACCGATTTGTCATCTCACCTCCTTTGCCAGCGAGGACTATAGGTCACATTCGTTTCGGAAAGGTCTCATTCCGCTGGCGACCAGCCGACCGCAGGGTTTACCGCCAGGCTTCCCAATTCACCATGCTGCGCAGCGGTCCGGCAAACAGTGGCCGCACGGCGGCCGATCGCCACCGCTCTTCGATGACCGGGGCCAGGGCGTCGGTGGTGGTCAGCGGGTCGTCGTCCAGGTAGATCACGGTGATGTACTGGCGGTCCGTTTGCCAGCCGCGCGGCAGGTGGCTCCAGCCGGCGCTCGAACCGAATGTCCACGCCCCGGCCGTGCCCGGCACGGCGAGCAGCGCCGGATGGTGTTCGGCATGCAGCCATTGCAGCCACTCGTCCGGGCGGCGTCCGTCAATGGGCTCCTCGACGATCAGCACGATGCCGCGGTTCGGCCGAAACGGCACCACCTCGGCGGAAATGAACGCGTGCGGCGAAGATTCCCACTGCAGCAAGCGCAGGCCGGACACTTGCAGAGACGGCCGGACCACGGGAAACCGCCCGTTCTCGCGCAGCGCTCGGCCGAGCGCGACGAAGTCGTCGAACGTTTCCTCGACCGGGTCACTGACCAGGTAGTGCACCACATTGCCGACTTCACCCAGCGGGCCATGGCCGGCCAGGCGATGCCCGGGATAGTCGCCGTCGGCGATCCAGCGCAGCCCGTGCACGATGCCCGGCAATTGATATTGCTCCGGCATGTGATCCAGCAGGTGCCAACGCAGGTAGCTGCCGTCGTCGTCTGCCGGCGCGGTCGCGGTGAGGCTGAATATGCCTGCCCTGACCCGTATCACGCGGCACCCCCGGGGGAGTGCAGCTCGGCGAGCGCCTGCAGGTTGTCCAGATAATGCTGCAGTGAGGTGTGCTTGACGACGGCGGGCACGATGGTGGCGCCGTGCGCGGCGGCCTCGCCGACGGCATCGCGGGTCCGCTCCGGCTCGTCGATCGGGTCCAGTGCTGCCCGTGGTGGTAAGACAATCTCGAAACCGGGCCGCAGATCGAAGCGGTTCAACCACTCTCGCGCTTCGCTCAGGCCCACGTTGAAGGGCGCCCAGCCGTCGGCCAGGGTCGCGGCGCGGCGCAGCGACCGCAGCGTGCGGCCGCCGACCCAGATCGGGACATGTTCCTGCACCGCGCACGGGTCGACGACCATGCCGTCGAACGAATAGAACTCGCCGTGGTAGGCGGGTTCGGGCACGGACAGCGAGGCGCGCAGCGCCTTCAGGGCGTCGTCGCCTCGCGGTCCGCGGTTGTCGAAGGGTGCGCCGATGAGGTCGAACTCTTCTTTGAGGCTGCCGACGCCGACCCCGAGGATGAGCCTGCCGTTGCTGACCTTGTCCAGCGTGCCGTAACGCTTGGCGATCTCGAGCGGATGGTGGTATCCGAGTACGAGCACGTTGGTGGCCAACCGAATTCGTTGGGTGCGTGCGGCCAGGTAGCCGAAGGTGGCCAGCGGATCCCAATAGCGGGCGCCGCGACGGTGCGTCTCGGCCGCGGGCAGCGCGATGTGTTCGCTGCAGGTCAGGTGGTGGTAGCCGAGCCGATCCGCGGCTTCGGCGATCCGCGCCAGGTCCTCGATGGAGGCGTGTTTCTCCCAGTCGCCGCTGGTCTTTGGAAACATCGTCACCACGGGTGTGGCCACCGAGAATCGAACGGTGCTCATCCCTGCATGTACCCTCCGGCGTCGACGGGGATCGATTGGCCGGTGATGGTCCGGCTTTCGTCGCTGGCCAAAAACAACGCCAAGTTGGCGACATCGTCGGGCGTGGAAATATCCTGTAAAGCAACGCTTTTGAGGGATTTGGCGCGCTGGGTGGCGAAGTCGACCTCCTGCTCGTCAGCGGTGCGTTGCACCCATTGACGCCACAGCTCGGTGTCGATGGATCCGGGCACGATGCAGTTGCACCGGATACCGTACGGGCCGACCTCCAGCGCGACTGTCTTGGTGAACGCCCGAAGGGAAGCCTTGGCGGTGACGTAGTGGCTCTTGCGGACGATGCCGGAATAGCCTGCCGTGGAAGAGAAGTTGAGGATGACGCCACGACGGCGGGCCAACATCGACTGGTTGAGCACTTCCCGGGTGCACAACATCGCCGCGGTGACGTCGATCGCGATCGTGGCGTTCCAGTTGTCCAGGGTCTGCTCCCAGATCCAGCGGTCCTGTCCCGGCGCCGCGGCGTTGTTGCACAAGATGTCGACTTGGCCGAATTCGTCGACGGCTCGCGCCACCATGGCCGCGACGTCATGCTCGTCGGTCACGTCCGCGCGCATCGCGATGGCTCCGGGGCCGGCCGCTTTGGCGGCAGCGCGAACCAGCTCTTCGCGTCGCGCGGCCAGCAACACCTTGGCGCCTTCCCGGACGAACAGCGAGCCCAGCACGGGTCCGAGGCCGGTGCTCGCCCCGGTGATGATCGCGACCTTGCCGTCGAGCCGGCCCGTCATGGCGCAGTCAACGTGCGGGCACGCATATTTCGAGCCACGCGTGGATTCGTTCGGCGACGGCGAGCCACCCAGGGTCGAGCATCATGTCGTGGCTCATCTTAGGGAAGAATTCCGCGTCGGTGTCGTAGGCGGCCGCGGTGGCCCGGACTTCCTGTGCGGTGAAACATACGTCGTCTTCTGCTCCCAGCACCAAAAGTGGGGTGGTGGTGATGAGGTGGGGTTTGGGTAGGTTGAGCCACAACATGTCGATCGCGATCTTCAGCGCGTACTCTTCGTCGAGTTCGGCGGTATAGCGCGCCACCTCGGCTTCGGAGTGCGACGGCGAGAAGAAGGTTTCGCGGGCCAATTCCGGTGTGGCACCGACACCGCGCAATGATTTGGTCATGGCCAGTCCGCTGGCGGTGTACCACGGGTGTCGCTTGAACCTGCGCGCCAGGAATCCCAGGATTCCGTTCGGGGGTACGGAGGCGAGCAGCACAGCGGCGGCAGCGTCGTGTGACTCCAAGTATTTCTGCACCACGAAGCCGCCCATGGAGTGTCCGACGATTATCGGTCGTTCGGGCAGCCCGTCGGAAACCGTGGAGACGTCGGCAACGAAGTCCGCGATTGAGCAGAACCGCATCGACTTGGGCGCCGGGCTCTTTCCATGACCCCGAAGGCTCAGAGCCAACGCTCGGTGGCCCTTGTCCGCGAAGAAGTCCAGGAAGTGCTCGTCCCAGCACCAGGCGCCGTGCCACGCGCCGTGGACGAATAGCACCGGCGGCTTACGGGATTCGCGGCCCGGCGTTCTTTCGATCACTTCGAGCATGAGCGTGACTCCTCCGTGGGCCGCGCCCCCGGTTTGGCTGCAACGCCGCTGAGACTAGCCGTTGGCCACCCGTCGAGGGGCCGGAATCAGCAAAGGTGCGCCGCAGCCCGCCCCGGCCGGCGTCGTGGTGGCGTTTACTGGGGCGGTGGGTGGTGATGCGGGTCGCGGCGAACGGCGCACGCTGGTGTTGTCCGCCTTCCCGGCCGAAGCCGACGCGGTGCTGGCCCGCACCACGCTCGATCCCGATCCGGTGGTGGTCGCCGACCGTCGGCACTCCTATCTCGGCTCGATCGCCGGCAAGAAGGTGATCGTGGCGATGACCGGCATCGGCCTGGTGAACGCCGTCGACGCCACCGAGGCCGCCTTCGCGCGATTCGCAGTTGGCGCGGTGGTGTTTTCGGGCGTCGCGGGTGGGGCGGGGCGCACCAGCATCGCGGATGTGGCCGTACCGGCGCGCTGGACACTGGATAACGGCAGCACGTTTCGCCCGGTTCATCCTGCCATGCTGGCCACAGCCGAGAAGCTCTCTGTCGCACTGGAAAGCGTCGTTCGGAGGATCGATCTGCGCCGTCGGCCGCAAGTCGTCGTCGGCGGCGACGGTTGTAGTTGGGACAACAACAACGGCGTGGCGTTCCCCTGCATCCCGAACGGCGGTGACGTGTTCGGCTGCCAGCCCCGCAGCGCGCCCGATCGGTCCTTCCGGTACGCCGGCAACTTCCGGCACGCGGCGGGCCGCTGGCTGAGAAGCGCCCTGATCAGCAACCTGAACATCGTCTCGACGTCGGACCCGGCCTTCGATGCGACGGACATGGAGACCGCGGCGGCGCAGACCGTGGCCGACGCGCACGATGTTCCCTTCCTGGGCATCCGGGGCATCACCGACGGGCCGGGCGATCCGCTTCACCTGCCGGGCTTTCCGTTTCAGTTCTTCTGCTACAAGCGGATCGCGGCGAACAACGCCGCCCGGGTGACCGCCGCCTTCCTGGAGAGCTGGGCCGGGGTCTGATGGTTACTCGGGGCCGCGGGCGACCGCGCGGCCCGGGTCCGAACACCACTCGGACCACGACCCGGGATACAGCGCCGCCTCCCAGCCCTGTGCCGCGAGCGCGGCGACCGTGACGCTGGCGGTCACGCCCGAGCCGCAATAGGCGCCCAACGCGCGGTCACGTTCGATCCCGCGGTCGGCGAGCAGTTGGACGAGCGCGTAGTCGCCGACGAAGGTGCCGTCGGCGGCCAGGACGGCGGTGCTCGGCAGGTTCGTGGCACCGGGGATGTGCCCGGCGGCGGGGTCGAGCGGTTCGACTTCGCCGCGGAAGCGTTCGGGCGCTCGCGCATCGAGCAGCGTCACGCCACCGGCTCCGGCTTGCTCGGCCGTCAGCGTGGGTCGGTCTCCGGCATGCAGATCATCATGTGGCACAGTCACATTCCCGGGGTGCGGTGTCACCGGGCCGGGTTCGAGGGTCTGGCCGGCAGATCGCCAGGCGGCCAGACCGCCGTCCAGAATGCGGACGTTCGGCAGCCCGGCCGCGGTCAACACCCACCAGGCGCGCGCCGAACCGGCGCGATTCCAGTCGTCATAGACCACCACCGGCGAGTCCTGTCGGACTCCCCATCGGCGCGCGGCGACTTGCAGATCGCTGCCCGACGGCAGTGGGTGACGGCCGCGCCCGGCGACCGTGTGATCGCTGAGCTCCTCCTCGAGCGAGGCATACACCGCGCCCGGTATGTGGCCCTCCAAGTAGGCCGGCCGCCCGTCCGGCTCGTCGAGCCGCCACCGGACGTCCAGGACGGCTACCGGATCGCCGGCCTCGATGAGGTCAGCCAACTCCGTGACGGTGATCAACACCTGGTCTCGGGCTTCCACCGATTCGCCTCCCTGGTTGTCTGGACCGAGCCTAGCGGCCACCCGAATACCTCTCTCATCAGCAAACTGCGGCGTAGTCTTCGGATGGGCAGCAGGGCAGATGGAGCAGATCGTGGCGCGCATCAGCTATGGATTCACCGGGTGTCTCGCGGTCGCGTTGGCTCTTCTGACAGCGGTGCCCGCCGAAGCGATGCCAAACACCCAGTGCGCGCTGACGACACCGGTTCAGGAAGTGCAGCATTTGTCGCAAGTGCCGCCGGAGCTCGTCAAGCTTCTTCCGCCCATCGCCGACATCGGCGCGCCCTTCAACGCGACCGACTCGGTCAGCGATCCGACGTTGCCGTTCCGCCGGCTGATTCGTGCCGGCCATCGCGATGCCGACTGGTTCATCTGGTACGAGCACGGCGGTGTCGGTTACTTCTGGCAGGCGGTGGTCGCGCGCGTCGTGCCGGACAGCGACCCGAAGGTAGTGGCCAACGCAGGAACCATTTCCGACACGCTGTGCAGGCTCACCGACGGCGCCTTCGCCGGCGTGGTTCCGCCTTATCCGCCCGGATCATGGGCAGCCTCCGACTTCTAAGGACTTCACCTGCAATGAGTACATCCGAGCAATCGCAGACCCGTACCCGCATGTTCGCCCGCGTGCTGGGCCCGTACCTGACGATCGTGCCGATCACGGTCGCGGTCCGCGGATCGTACATGCAGGCGCTGTTCACCGAGTTCAAGGCAAATCCCATGTGGCCGTGGCTTTATGGGGCCATTCTGTTGATGGGCGGCATTTTCATCATTGCGTTTCACCAGTATTGGCGCAGCCTCGCGGCGGTCATTGTGTCCGCTGTCGGCTGGTTTTTCCTGATACGTGGACTGCTGTTGTTGACCGTCCCGCGTGCCTACGACACTGCCGGCGACGCGATCTACCGCTCGGGCATGTCCGCGGCGATCTGGGTGTTGTTCGCCTGCCTCGCGTCCGCCGGGCTCTACTTGACGTACGTCGGGTGGAGGCCAGAGCGTGCCGCGGATAGTTAAAGCATCCCGACATCCCCCGAGCCGAGCTGCTCGACCGGGCGGCGGCGCTTTTTCTGCGTCACGGTTGCGACAACGTCAGCATTTTCCATTTCCACCGTGGGCGGCGAATGCCGGACCATTTGGTTGGCGTAGGTCCCTGAACTAATAGGTCAAATGGCTCTAGCGAAAAGAGAATGTGCGAGACAGAATTAATGTTTCGGAGTCGATTGGCGGCAAATGGTTTCGCCGCTCAAACGAGGAGGAATATCAGTGAAGATCACCACGATGATCATGACGGTGGCGGCCGTCGTAATGACCGCGATTGGTGTGAGCAGCGTACCGAGTGCATCGGCCACCTATCCCGTCGTCGGCAAACTGGGTAGCGAACTGACGATGACCGACACCGTCGGCCAGGTTGTCCTTGCGTGGACGGTCAGCAACCTCCAGCCCAGCACCGATGTAACCCCCGGCTACACTCCGGCCGGCAAGCTGTGGGAAGCCACGGCTACCGTCAGGTCAGTGCGGGGCAGTGTTACTCCAGCGATTTCGCAGTTCAACGCCGTCGCCCCGAATGCGGCCTCCTATCGGGTTCTGTGGTACGTCGTGAGCCCGACGAACATCAGCGGGGCGACCATTCCTGACGGTGCGCAAGCGACCGGCAAAATCCACTTCGACGTCACAGGTCCAGCGCCGACCACAGTGACGATGAACAACGGGATGGAAGACCTGCTCATTTGGGGACCGTAAGCCCTCGGACCTAGTACGAGACCGCACCGTATTCGTCGGCTTCCTGGCGAATACGCGGGAATGGAATGCCGCGCGCACGCGCCCGTGAGGTTATGCGGTGTTTTCGGAATCGGCACGCTGATCGTCCAGGGTGGGCGCCCCCAACGAGGCCAGCATGCCCGTCGCCGCACGGTGCCAGGTGAAGTCCTCGGCGCGGCGTCGCGCGGACACGCGACGGTGGTGTTCGGGACGACTGGACACGGCGCTGACCGCTCGCGCTATTGCGACCGGGTGGTTGTCCGCCAAAGCACCGCTGTCCGGGGTGATGATCTCGCTCAACGCCGACGTGCGCGAGACCACGGCCGGTGTCCCGCAGGCCAGCGACTCCAGCGCGGCCAGGCCGAACGTCTCGTGCGGCCCGGGCGCCAGCGTCACGTCGGCCGACGCCAGCAGCCCGGCCACCGTGTGCCGATCGGAGACGAAACCGGTGAAGTCCACCGGCAACCGGGCGGCCTGTCGCTCCAGCCGGGCCCGCAAGGGACCCTCACCCACGACGACGAGCCGGGCATCGACCCCGGCGTGGCACAACTCGCCGATCGCGTCGATGCTGCGATCGACGCGCTTTTCCACCGACAGCCGGCCGCAATGGACCACCAGCAGCTGTGTGGGTGCCGCCCAGCGCCGCCGCAGCAGGTACGAGTGCCGGCGCGGGTGAAACGTCTGCAGATCCACGCCCAGCGGCACGGTGACGGTGTTCGTCGCGCCGATTCGGTCGAATTCCTCACGTGCGAAACCGGTGGTGCACACCACCGTGTCGTAATCGGCGGCGGTGCGCGCGTTGGCCAAATCGGCGAACTTGACCGCGGCCCGGTGCGGAAGGATTTGTCCCACAAGCCGATCCAGCCGCTCATGGGAGATCATCACCGTCGTGGCGCCATGGTCGCGGCCCCACCGGCCCAGTGACCGCAGCGTGAGCCGGTCGGACACCTCCAAGGCGTCGGGGCGCAACGCCTCCAGGAGCGCCTTGACCGGTCCGGGCATAACCGCGCGGTAGCCACCGGTGAGGGGAATCAGCCGAGCGGGCAGGGTGATTCGCACGACCCCGGTGTGCAGCTGGGTGCGCTCGGCGCGCTGACCGGGAACGATTAGGAACACCTCGTGCCCGCCGGCGCAATATTCGGCGCCCAGCCGGTCTACCGCGGTGCGAAGGCCGCCGGAGCGAGGGCCGTAGAAGTTGGCGACCTGTGCAACGCGCATAACGTGAGGACACGCGGCGCGCATGTGCACTCAACAATGGGGAATTGGCGCTGGTCTGAACAGTCCATGAATTCCGCCGATTGTGCGCTCAACGGCAACGAATCTAGCGCTTGCCCCAGTCCCACGGCGGCATGGTCAGCAGTCCCTGACCGGTGACGCGCGTCTCGCCCCACTCCTTGTACAGCTCGATCTCGACGGCTCGGTCGGACGCTTCGGCGTCGGCCACCGTTACGGTGTCGAGGAATTCCAGCAGCGCGCGGGAATGGGTCACCACCAGGACCTGCGTCCGCGCGGCGGCGGTGCGGATCAGCCCCGCGAGGGGGCGCACCAAGTCGGGATGCAGCGAGGTCTCCGGTTCGTTGAGCACCATCAGCGACGGCGCCTGCGGGCTCAACAACGCGGCGGCCCACAGCAGGAATCGCAGTGTGCCGTCGGACAATTCGGCGGATCGCAGCGGCCGTAGCATGCCGCGCTGCCGCAGCTGCAGGTCGAAGAGTCCGTCGTGAACGGCGACGGAAACCGTGGCGCCGTCGAACGCGTCGGCGACGGCGCGGCTCAGGTCGTCGAAACCGGCTTCGATGATCGTCTGAATCGCGGCGGCCAGATCGCTGCCGTCATCGGAGAGCACCGGGGTGCGCGTGCCCACCTGCGGGTGCCGCGCCGGCGCCCCCGCGTCGACGCGGAAGCCGTCGTAGAACCGCCACCCCCGCAGTCGCTCTCGCACGGACGCGAGTTCCGGAAGCGCGTGTGGGTGGGCGTACTCGGCCAGCACGCTGCGGTACGACGGCAACGAGCGGGACAGTTCGTCGAAACCGCGGCCCGAGTCCGCGCTGACCTCGGCGAAGTCGCGCGTCCGGCGCACGAGCGTCGCGCTGGCGCGCAGCACCGGGCCGGCGAACAACGCCTCCCGCTTGATCTCGGGATCGCGCCCGAAGGCCGACTTCGGCCCCGCCATCTGCGGCATGCCGAGGTCTACCAGATACCCGAAATCGTCTGAGGCGAAGCCCAATTCGAGGGACACGGGCCGGGTGCGCACGGTGCCCTCGACCTTCCCGGTCCGGCGGGCGCCCTTGAGCTCCTCGGGTCCGGCCCACAGCGCGGACTGCAGCCCGCCCTCGCGCGCGAGCGAGGCGATCACTTCGCCGCGGCCGCAATCGGCCAGGAGCCGCAACGCGCGATACAGCGACGACTTTCCGGCGCCGTTGGCGCCGGTGACGACCGACAGCTGACTCAGCGGCAGGATCACCTCGCGCAGCGAGCGATACCCGCGGATCGCCACCGTCTGCAACATGAAGCCGACTGTACGGTCGACGACCGACGGGCCTTACTCGTTCTCGGCGGCGTCGAGCAGTTGCACTTCCTCGAGGTCCATCTCGTTCTGCAACTCGCGCAGGACGATGTCATCGATGAGGTTCTGGTTGCGCAGCGCGGTGATCTCCTGGCGCTTGCGTTCCAGCATGCCCAGCCGTACCCGGCGCACCA
The DNA here is from genome assembly GCF_002102255.1 of Mycobacterium nebraskense. Lineage (GTDB taxonomy): Bacteria > Actinomycetota > Actinomycetes > Mycobacteriales > Mycobacteriaceae > Mycobacterium > Mycobacterium nebraskense. Next base: position 29,575 of record NZ_LQPH01000016.1, on the reverse strand, counting down.
GATCCTTCTTCTTGACGAGGTGGCTGTTCGTCGAACCGTCCTCGGTGGCGAGCGCCAGCGCGGCCTTGTCCTCGTATTCCTTCTGCAGCCGGCGTCGGAGGTCGTCGCCGATGCCGACCTCGTCGGCGACCGTCGGCAACGCGTCGAGGGCGGCTCGAACGCCCCTGGTGCGGGCCAGTTGCAATTCCTCCGCGTGGGCGACGTCCTCGGGTATCTTCGCCCAGCGGACCACGGCGGGCAGCGTGGTGCCTTGGACCAGGACCGTCACCAGGATGACGAACACAACGATGAAGATGAGCAGGCTGCGGTCGGGGAATGGCGCACCGCTCAGCGTGGTCGCGGGGACGGCCAGCGCCGCGGCGAGCGACACCGCCCCGCGGAATCCCGCCCAGGCGGTGACGAAACGCTGACGCCAGCTGACGCGACGTTCCCGCTGCGCCTCTCGGCGATCGATCAACCGGATCAACAGCACGGTGAGCTCGCCCCAGAAGATGCGCGACAGGATCACCACAACGGTGACGGCGAGCGCGATGAACAAGGCGTGGCGAACCCCGCCGTCCACGCCGGCTATCCCGCGCAGCGCCCCCGGTATCTGGACGCCGACGAAAACCCACAACGAGCCGTTGAGCAGGAATGTCGCACTGTCCCAAAACGCATATGCCTGCAGGCGCGATCGCGCCCGGATCACCACCGGCCCGGCGTAGGCGAGCACCAGGGCCGCGACCATGACCGCGACCACCCCACTGCAGTCCATGCTCTGCGCCAATAAGAAGGCCGCGAACGGCGTCAGTAGGCTCAACGCCCCTTCCTCCTGGGGCGCGTCGATTCTCTTGCGCAGCAGCGTGACCGCTCCGCCGACCACCAGCCCCGCGGCGATACCGCCGAGGTAGGAGCCGACGAAACGGCCAACCAGGTCGACCGGGGTGATGGCGGATCCGCCGATCGCGACGTGAACCGTGACGGCAAACAGGACCAGGGCCGTGCCGTCGTTGATGAGACTCTCGGCCTTGAGCACGGTGACCGATCGGCGTGGCAACTTCTTCGCCAAGCCGGCCACGGCGGCGGCGTCGGTGGGGGACAGCACGGCGCCGAGAACGGCCGCCGCGTGGGAGTCCATGCCCAGCGCCCGCGCCGTCCACGACACCGCCACCGCCGTCGCGATCACCAGCGCGACGCTGAGAAACACGATGATGCGCGCGTTCGCTCGGATCTCCCGGAAGCTGGTGTTCAGGCCCTCCCAGTAGAGGATCGCCGGCAGGAACAGCAGCAACACGATCTCACCGTTGATGTGCACATGAGCGAAACTGGGGATCAGACCGAGCAGCGCGCCGAGCACAATGAGCAGCACCGGGGGACCAACGCGATAGCGTCGGCCGAGAACCGTCCCGACGATGACGGTGGAGACGAGCGCGACGATCAGGACGAGGCCAAACACCAGCCCATCCTGCCGGACATGCACGCTTTGCGCGGCTTGGGGTTTGGCTGGCTGTGTGGTCAGCCCGCCTTGCGGGCAGTCTCACCAGTCACATGAGCACCCTGCGGGGGGCATTAGGTGAATCTCGAAAGCGATATCACATGCGATATCAAATTCGAAAGTCCTGTGATGGCCGGGGGTTCGGGCCCACGCGGGGTCACGCGGGTATCAAGAGCAGTCGCAGCAGCAATCGTCGCAGTCGCAGCAGCAATCGCAGCCATCGCAACAGCACCAGCAGCCGGTGCCGTCTGCGCCCTTCTTGCGCCCGGGAGCGGGTGTTTCACCTTCGTCTGTGGGCTCAATGGGTTGGTCGCCGAAGTTGATGGGTTCCTGCTGGCCGCGCGGCGTTCCGCCCTGCGCGCTGACACCGGCCCGGGCGAAAGTGCGCTTGATCGCGCGGCGCACCTCGCTGGTCAGCAGCCGATCGACCAAACGCCCGTCGGTAAACGACACGTCGGCCAGCGCCAGCTCGATGCCCAACACCGCGTCGTCGCATAGGGCGCGGACGGCCGCCACGGGAGTTGCTGTGGCGGCCAACGGGTTCCACTTTCCGCGCACCACGTCGTCGTGGTAGTCCTCGACGGCATCGAGCAGGTGCGCGACTCGGCCGAACAGCTGGCCGACTTCGCGCAGCGGCACCTGGTTGCCCGGGCGGCCGGCCAACACGGCGGTGTGCGCGAACGCTTCGGCGACGGCGGTCTCGGTGGGCTCGGTCACCTGCAACAGCGAACTGCCGGGGCCCGCGGTCGCTTCGACTGTGGCCTGCCGGTCCATCGCGGCGACGAGCACGCCGGTGTCGAAGCCCAGGGTGTGACCGGTGTCGGTGCCCTGGCGCACCCAGCGTTCGGCGATGCGGCGCGCCGCCGGCCGCACCCCTGCCACGCCGAGCACGCCGTCGCGGTCGTCGACGTGGTCGCGGACCCGCGCCGCGGCCAGCGCCAGTGACACCACCGCGGCGAGCCGCACGCAGTCACCGGTGGCCACGTCGGCGCGCCGCATCCCGCGCAACGGACAGCGCCCGGCCGTGCGGCGGGTCGGCTGTCCGGCCGACTGCGCTTCGACCAACAATGAGATCACCAACCCGTCGTAGTTGGTGGCGATGCGCGCGGCCTGCCCGTAATCGTCACGCAGCGCCAAACACAATCCGCACAACTGGGCTGTCCAGGCCGCCGCGAGCTCGCCGCCGAGCCGGTGGCGGCAGGGCCGGATGATGCCAAACATGCACAGAAGCTACCGGACGTTCAGCAAACACACGCCCAAGACGCCGAGCCAGGAATGGGGCCTTGGGCGGCCGCACGTCGATCAGGCTCCAGGCCATAATGGGCTCGATGACTGTCGGGAAGATCAGGCTCTTGGTGACCGTCGCGATGCTCGTTTCGCCGATGTTGGTGGGCTGCCACTTCGCGTCCAGGAACCCGCCGTCGACCAAGACGCTGCAGGTGCCCATGAACGAGGTGCTCACGCAAAGCGTCATCACGCAGAGCATCACCGTGGCCGTCGGCAACACGCTGGTCGTGAAGTTGGGCTCGAATTACACCACCCCGTACCGGTGGACGCCGGAGACGAAAATCGGCGACCCGACGATCCTCAAACAAACGAGTCACGAGTTCGTGCCGCCGAGCTCCGAGGCGTTGGGGGCGCCCGGCACCGAGGTGTGGATGTTCACGGCGTTGAAGCCGGGGACCACGACGATCGGCACGTCCTACACCAGCTTCGTCGGCAAGGACTCCAAACCGGCGTGCACGTATACGGCCAACGTCACGGTGCAGTAAACCTCTCTGGCAAACGAGTGCGCCTCGGGCTACGGTCTGTTGCGTGTTGGGCTTTCTCCGTAACTTGTCCGAAATCGGCAAACTGCCCACGGCGCTGCGCGATGAGCTCGACGCCGAGGGGATCATCTTCAGCGCCGGCAAAGTCGGGGTGAGCCGACATTTCGGCGGTCATGTGCCAGGGGTCTATTCGGCTTCCGGTGTTTCCCGCTACACGGGTGCGTTCGCCTTCACGGCCGCTCGGATCGTCGCCACGCTTCCCACCCGCGGGGACGCCAACCTGCGATCGATCGATTGCTCCTGGGACAGCAGCAAAGGGCCGGGCAGGGCCACCATCACCGGCAAGGGTCTGCAGCTCGAAATCGACCTGCACGGCGTCGATCCCGCCTTCAGTGGGTCGATGAGGCTCAACTACCGGAAGAAGATCCCCGACGACGTCCTGGAAACGCTGCCCACGACGACGCTGCGCTTTCCGGTTCAGCCGGTTTTCGTGTACCGCGCCGCGGGTGTGCGTCCCAAGACATAGTCTGCGGGACAAGGCTTTTCGTTATTCCGCCGCGGCGGGCCGCAGCATCCGCCCGCTGACGAGCGACGACAGCCACCCGGGCATCAGCCGTGAGCCCGTGGCCATCACCCGATAGCGCCACCCGGGCACGACGACGGCGCGGCGTCGGTCCAGCGCGCGCAGCCCGGCGGCCACGACGGGTTCGGGCGCCGCGAGCCGGCGATAGATCGCGGTGTGCGAGACGTCCGAGCCCAGCGCGCCGACGAACCCGGTTCGGGTGGGCCCGGGGCACAGCGCCGTGACCGTTACCCCCGAACCGCGCGTTTCCGCCCACAGCGCTTGGCTCAGCGACAAGACGAACGCCTTCGACGCGCCGTAGGTGGCCTGATACGGCCCGGGCTGAAAGGCGATGGTGGAGGCGACATTCAGGATGCCGCCCCGACCGCGGGCCAGCATGCCGGGCAGCACCGCGTGGGTCAGCCGCACCAGCGCGTCGACGTTGACCGCGACCAGATCATGCTCACGCCCCGCGTCGAGCTCCGCGAAGGGGCCGTAGGTGCCGAAGCCGGCATTGTTGACCAGCACGTCGACCTCCCGCCCGTCCAGCCGGCCCACCAGGGCGTCGACGCCGGCCTGAGTGCCAAGGTCGCCGACGACCAGTTCAACCTGCTGCTCGACGCGCTGCGCCACCGCGCTCAGCCGGGCTTCATCGCGCCCGGCGAGCACTAACGACATGCCCCGCTGCGCCAACTGGTCGGCGAAAATCGCGCCCAGCCCGGAGCTGGCGCCGGTGATGACGGCCAGTGACATGGCTATTCCTTACTTCGCAACGGTTTTCCCGGCGGGGTGAATGCCGAGGGCGTGGCTGACGAGGCCGATCCCGGCGCCGAGGATGGGCCATATCGGCCAGAAGTACGTGGCGTCGGTGGTGGCGGCGACGGCCGCCCACACGGTGAGCACGATGACGGTCATCGCGAGGTAGGCGGCGAGGTGAAGGCGCACGCCGCGGCGGGCGGCCTCGACGCGGGCGGCGCGGCGGCGCGGGTCCGCCCGCCGGATCCGCTCGAGCGGCAGGTCGGCGAGGATCTCGTTGAGCTCGCCGGTGGTGTGCGTACCGAAGACCGCCTGCACCCGTTGGTCGTATTCGTTCAGGTCCAGGTAGCCCTGCGCGAGAGCTTGGCCGAGGCGCGCGGCCGCCCTCTCCCGGTCGCGGTCGCCGGCGCGGGGGGTTACGAGTTGCTGGTCCATTTCGTCCCCTTCCAAAGATGTGAATGGCTTTAACATAGTCTCGAATGTTAATCTCGTCAACATGGCACGTGAGCGGAAATCCCCGGCCGGTGCGAAGCGTCGGGACAGCTACCACCACGGCGATCTGAAACGCGCCCTGAGCAGCGCCGCTCTGTCGCTCGTGGCCGAGAAGGGACCGAAGGGCTTCACGCTGACCGAGGCGGCGCGGCGCGCAGGCGTCAGCGCCGCCGCCCCGTACCGGCACTTCGCCGACAAGGCCGCGCTGCTGGCGACAGTCGCCGAACAGGGCTTCCGCGACCTGCACGCCGAACTGAGCGCGGCCGCCGACGCCACTCCCGACCCGAAGGACCGGGTCGTAGAACTCGGCCGCGCGTATGTGCGCTGGGCCGTCGCCCACCCGGATCACTACCAGGTCATGTTCGGCGCCGAGCTTTCAAAGGCCGACCATCCGGAGCTGGCCGTCGCGGGCGAGCAGGCGTTCGGTGACCTCCTCGACGCGATCGCAACGTGTCAGGAGGCGGGCCTCGTCGGCGGTCAGGATCCGCGCGAACTCGCCGCGCCGTTGTGGTCGCTGGTGCACGGCGTCGCGTCGCTGGCGATCGGCGGGGAGCTGCGCACGGTCGGCATCGAGCAGGACCCAGAGGCCATCATCGCCGGCGTGGTGGTCCAAATGCTTAGCGGCTAGGCCACATTGGCCTTGCGGAGCGTCGCGTAGACCTCGGCCAGGAATTGCTCGACGGCAACCGCGGTGTGCGCCGCGCGTGCCGAACCGAAGATGTCGAAAGCGTGCTGGGTGAAGGGCAATTCGGCGTACACGACGGGCTGGTTGCTGACCTGCCGCAGCCGCTCGACGAATCCGCGCGCCTGCTCCACGGGCACCAGCGAGTCGTTGCGGCCGTGCAAGACGAAGAACGGGGGCGCGTCGGCGGTAACGTGGTTGACCGGCGACGCGGTGATGAACGGCTGCATGTTGGTCGATGGCCGTTGCTTGACAACGGATTTGACGAGGAGCGCGGGCATCATCGGGTGCATCGCGTCATTGAACCGGGTGAAGTCGTAGACGCCGTAGAACGGCACGGCCGCCTGCACCCGGGTGTCGGCGTCCTCGAAGCCGGGCTGGAACTCAGGGTCGTTGGGCGTGAGCGCGGCCAGCGACGACAGGTGGCCGCCGGCTGAACCGCCGGTGATGGCGATGAATTCGGGATCACCGCCGTACTCGGCGATGTGCCCCTTGACCCACGCCAGGGCGCGCTTGACGTCGATGATGTGGGCGGGCCAGGTGTTACGCGGGCTGTGCCGGTAGTTGATCGCCACGCAGACCCAGCCCAATTCCGCAAGGTGGCTCATCAACGGATGCGCTTGTCCGCGTTTGTTTCCCGTCGTCCAGGCACCGCCGGGGATCTGAAAAAGCACCGGCGCCTTACCGGTCGGGTCCAGATCGGGCCGGCGCCAGATGTCCAGGTAGTTCGCGCTGCCGAATTCGCCGTAGCTGATGTTCGAGTCGTGGGCGTAGTCGCGGTGGATGCGCATCATCCGCAGCAGTCCCGGCGTCTTGGCGGTGCCGCCGCCGGCCGCCCGGCGCCACAGATCCCCCGATTCGGTGAGACGCGACGCGCCCAGCTCGTTGTCCAAGGCCTCGGTCAACGGCACATTGGCCCGGTGCCCAGCACGGCTGAAGTTCAGCAAACCCAGTGCCGACACGCTTGCCACCACCCACGCCGCGAGCCGCACCGGCGGCGTCAGGCGACGCGCCGTCAACGCCAGACCGCCGAGCTGGCTGACCAGGGTTTGCAGCGGCAACTCGGTGACGACCAGCCCGAACATCCACGAGAAGAGCGATGCGTATCCGCTGCGTGCCAACGGCCGGTAGGCGTTGAGCGTGGACACCGCGGTCACGGCCGTGACCACGAGCGACCCTATCTGCCGGATGACGTGGATGATTCGAGCTGTCCGCATGGGCTCACCTTACGAAACAAGCCGGCCGCGGCGGCCCCCTAGGTGGCCTCGGCCCGGCTCTCCAGGTTCTTCACCGTGGCGGGGTCGTTCTCGGTCAGCCCGACCTTCGACGCGCCACCGGGTGAGCCCAGCTCCGTGAAGAAGTCGGCGTTGATCTGCGTGTACTCGCCGTATTCACCCGGCAGATCGTCTTCGTAGTAGATGGACTCGACGGGGCACACCGGCTCGCAGGCGCCGCAGTCGACGCACTCGTCGGGGTGGATGTAGAGCATCCGCGCGCCCTCGTAGATGCAGTCGACGGGACATTCCTCAATGCACGCCTTGTCCTTGATGTCGACGCAGGGCTCGGCGATCACGTAAGTCACGAGCGTTGTCCTTCCTCGGTCTGGCTGGCTAATTTAGCGCGGCCGATGCGCTACCGGCCAGGGGCATCCTCTCCATGGTTCTCGCCGCAACCAGGCGCGAGTAGAGGTCTCGGCGTTGTGGAGTCACAAGCTATCGTTGTGTCACACGAATTGATTGTGATGTGATCAGCCATGCCGCTCAGCCCCCGGATGCCCGAGCTCGCTTCGTTCGAGGTGTTCTTGGCGATCGCCGAGACCGGCAGCCTGGGCCGCGCCGCGCGCGAACTCGGGCTGACCCAGCAGGCCATCTCGCGGCGGCTGGCGTCGATGGAGGCCCAGATCGGGGTCACGTTGGCGGTGCGGACGACGCGCGGTTCACAACTGACGCCGGCGGGCCTGATCGTCGCGGACTGGGCCAGACGGTTGCTCGAGGTCGCCACCGAGCTCGACGCGGGCATGGGCGCACTGCGCAAGGAGGGTCGCGAGCGGATCAGGGTGGCGGCCAGTCAGACGATTTCCGAGCAGTTGATGCCGCATTGGCTGCTGTCGCTGCAGACCGACGCGACGCGGCGCGGTGGCGCTGCGCCGCAAGTGATTCTGACTGCCACCAACAGCGAGCACGCCATCGCCGCGGTCCGCGACGGCAGCGTCGATCTCGGCTTCGTCGAAAACCCGGGCACACCAAAGGGATTAGGCACCTGCGTGGTGGGGCAGGACGAACTGGTGATCGTGGTGCCGCCGGGTCACAAGTGGACGCGACGGGCGCGGGGCGTGACCGCTCGTGAACTCGCGGAAACGCCGCTGGTTGCGCGCGAACCGCATTCGGGCATTCGCGATTCGCTGACGGAGGCGCTGCGTCGGGTGCTGGGGGACGACATGGAACAGGCCGCGCCCGTATTGGAATTGACGTCGGCGGCGGCGATGCGCGCGGCCGTCCTCGCCGGCGCGGGACCGGCGGCCATGAGCCGGCTGGCGGTGGCCGACGACCTGGCGGTCGGGCGGCTGAGCGCGGTCACCATCCCGAAGTTGGACTTAAGACGCAAGTTTCGCGCGATCTGGGTGGGCGGGCGCACCCCGCCGGCCGGGGCGATACGAGACCTGTTGAGCCACATCAACAGCCGTTACGCGGCGACGTCGGCTTCCATCGCCTCGTCGTAGCGGTCGAGCACGGTCTCGGCCACCAGCCGGTGCGCGCCCAGCGGTGCGGCCATCGGAATGCCGTTGTCCCGCGCGTAGGTTGAGACTCCGTCGGTGAGCAGCCCGGGCGCCAGGAACCACGGCGCGATGACCAGCCGCCCCGCGCCGCGGCGACGCAAGTAACTGGCGGCGCGGTGCACCGATGCCTCCGGCCGGGTGGCGAAGGCCGTCGTGGCCCCGGCCCAACGGGTGCCGACGGCCAGCCGGGACGCCACCTTCGCGGTGCGCACGTTCGCCGCGGGGTTGGACGAGCCGATCGCGACCACCATCACCCCGAGGTCGTCGTCGTGCGCGGAAACCCCGACCTCGGTGAGGCGTTCGCGCAGCACCGACACCAGCCGCTCGTCTTCGCCGAGCACGTCGGCCTGCCGGATGCCGTGGGCCCCGGCCCTAGCGATCTGCCTGGGGATGTCGAGGCGCGCGTGGTAGGCGCTGGCCAGCAGCAGCGGGGCGACCACCGCGCGTCGGCTGTCCGGCAAGCCGGCCAGGACGTCGACGAAGTTCGGCGCGTTGAGCTCGAGGAACGCCAGACGCACGTCGAGGTCGGTGCGCATGCTTGCCAGCCGGTCGGCCAGGGCCTGCGCGTTGGCGCCCGACCGTGGGTCCCGGCTGCCGTGGGCGGTGAGGACGAGCGTGCTCATGTTGCGTGTAACCCGCATTCGATCTTGTTTCGTCCCCGCCAGCGGCCACTGCGGGGGTCGTCACCCTCGGCCGGCTTGGCGGTGCAGGGGGCGCAGCCGATGGACGGGTAGCCCTCCTCGACGAGCGGGTTGACCAGCACGTCGTTGCGCTCGATGTAGTCCTGCACGTCGTCGTCGGTCCACGCCGCGATCGGGTTGACCTTGATGAGCTCGAACGACTCGTCGAAGCTGATCAGCGGGGCGTTGGCGCGGGTGGCGGCCTCCACCCGGCGCAACCCGCTGACCCAGGCCGCGTAGCCCCGCAGCGCCCGGCGCAGGGGGAGGACCTTGCGCAGGCGGCAGCATTCGTTGGGGTCGCGGGCGAACAGGTCCTTGCCCAGCAGTTCGTCTTGCTCCGCCACGGTGTGCTCGGGGGCGACGTTGAGCAGGTGGATGTCGTAGACGGACTCGACCGCGTCGCGGGTGCCGATGGTCTCGGCGAAGTGATAGCCGGTGTCCAGGAACAGCACCGGCACGCCCGGCCGCACATCCGAGGCGAGCGAAACCATCACCGCGTCTTGCATATTGGCGGCCACCACGTACTTGCAATTCGCCCAGCCGCGGGGACCGTCGACGCCGCCGAAGTGCTCGTCGGTCCAGCGCAGAATGTCGACCGCGTCGGCGCCCTCCATGTCGGCAGCGCCGCGCTCCGCCAGCTCACGCAGCTGCTCCTTGGTGAAGTTCATCGCCACCATGGCGTGGTCCTCAGCTCCTATCGCAGGTTGGCCTCGTCGGCGCGCAGCGCCCAGGACGCGAAACGCTCGCCGCCCTCGCGGCCTTCGAGGAATTTGCGGGTCACCCGGTCGATGTAGTCGCCGAGTTCGTCGCTGGTGACCTTGTGCTGGCGCAGCTTTCGGCCGAACCCACTCGCCTCGCCGAGGCCGCCACCAAGGTGGACCTGGAAGCCTTCGACGGAATTGCCCTCACCGTCGTCGATCCACTGGCCCTTGAAGCCGATGTCGGCGACTTGAATTCGCGCGCAGGAGTTCGGGCACCCGTTGAGGTGGACACTGATCGGCACGTCGAGCTCGGTGTTGACATCGGCCAGGCGCTGTTCCAGCTCGGGCACCAAAGTCTGTGTGCGCACCCGGGTTTCGGCGAAGGACAGCTTGCAGTACTCGATGCCGGTGCAGGCCATGGTGTTCTTGCGCCACGAGGAGGGGCGTGACGGCAATCCGAGGGCGTCCAGCGCGGCGACTGTCTCGTCGACCTTTTCGTCGGGCACGTCGAGGATGACCAGCTTCTGGAACGGGGTCAACCGGGCGCGGTCGGAGCCGACCTTTTCCATCAGGTCGGCGACCGCCGACAGGGTGGCGCCCGACACGCGTCCGGCGATCGGGGCGACGCCAATGGCGTTGAGCCCGTTCTTGATTTTCTGCACGCCGACGTGGTCGATGGTCTGTTTGACGGGCGCGGGGGCCGGGCCGTCGATGAGCCGACGGTTGAGGTACTCGGTTTCGAGGACCTCGCGGAACTTTTCGACGCCCCAGTCCTTGATCAGGAACTTCAGCCGGGCCTTGGCGCGCAGCCGCCGGTAGCCGTGGTCGCGGAAGACCTGGGTGACGGCCTCCCAGACGTCGGGGACCTCGTCCAGCGGAATCCACACGCCGACCCGCTGCGCCAGCATCGGGTTGGTCGACAGGCCGCCGCCCACCCACAGATCCAGTCCGGGGCCGTGCTCGGGGTGGTTGACGCCGACGAACGCGACGTCATGGGTCTCGTGGGAGACGTCCTGCAGGCCCGAGACCGCGGTCTTGTACTTGCGCGGCAGGTTCGCGTACTCGGGATTGCCCATGGAGCGCCGCACGATTTCGTCGATCGCGGGGGAGGGGTCGAGCACCTCGTCGAGCGAGTCGCCGGCCAGCGGCGAACCGTGGATGCCGCGCGGGCAGTCGCCGCAGGCCTCGGTGGTCTGCAAGCCGACGGAGTCCAGGCGCCGCCAGATCTCGGGCACGTCCTCGATGCGGATCCAGTGCAATTGCACGTTTTCCCGGTCGCTGATGTCGGCGGTGTCGCGGGCGAATTCGGTCGAGATGTGACCCAGAGTGCGCATCGAGTGCGCCGTCAGGGGTTTGCCATCGGTGCGGACGCGCATCATGAAGTACTTGGCTTCGATCTTGTCGGTGTTGTCGTCACCGGTCCAGCTGCCGTCGTAGCCCTGCTCGCGTTGCGTATACAGGCCCATCCAGCGGAAGCGCCCGCGCAGATCGGAGTGATCGATGCTGTCGAAGCCCTGGTGGGCGTAGACGTTGACGATGCGGTCGCGCACGTTCAGCGGCGCATCGTCGTTCTTGATCTTCTCGGTGTCGTTGAGCGGTTCGCGGTCGCCCAGCGCCCACTGGCCCTCGCTGCGGGTCTTGGCGGGACGTGCTGTGGTCATGTGGTGTCTCCTTCGCGGTGCCGATCGGCTGGGGCTGCAGGGCTGCAGGGCTGCAGGCCGCGGCATCGACGCGATGATGTTGTCAGTCAGTGAGGATCGTGGGCGCTCCGTTGCGCCCACGTCTCATGGCTTCATAGTGCACGGCATGCGCCGGCGGTAGTAGAGGTCTTGCCGTTGTGAGGGCACAACCGATGGTTGTGTGCTCGGGTTCACGTTTATTGGTATGCGCCGCAGCGTGATTGCGGTAATCTGCCGTTGTGGCTTCCACCGTTCCGGTTCGGGCGCTTGGCCTTTCGCATCACTCAGTCCGATGTCGGGGGCCACGCTAGACGCGCGGGAGCGGTCCGCGCTGAGTGACCTTTTCGCCGAGCTCGGCCCTTCCGCGCCCACGCTGATCGAAGGCTGGACTGCCCGCGATCTCGCAGCCCATTTGGTGTTGCGAGAACGCGATGTCGTTGCGGGACCTTGTCTCGTGTTGCCCGGTCCCTTCCAGCGGTTCGCCGAGCGGCGCAGGGCCGCGTTGGCGCAACGCAAGGACTTCGAGTGGCTCGTGGCCACGATCCGTTCTGGTCCGCCCGTCGGGTTCTTCCGCATTGGATGGGTTCGCGCATTGGCGAATCTCAACGAGTTCTTCGTTCACCACGAGGACGTCCGCAGGGCGAATGGATTTGGGCCCCGTGATTTGGCGCCCGATATGGACGCCGCGTTGTGGCGGAACGTTCGCCGCGGCGGTCGCTATTTGAGTCGTCGGCTCGGCGGGTGCGGGCTCGCCGTTGAATGGGCTGGCGAGCGGGTGACCATTCGGCCGGGTTCGCCGACTGCTCGGCTGAGCGGCCGGCCGGGTGAGCTGCTGCTGTACCTGTTTGGGCGGCAAGCCGCGGCACGGGTTGAGGTGAGCGGGGCGCCGGAAGCCGTTGCGGCGGTGCGGCGTACGCACTTCGGGATGTGAGGCCGCCGCCCGGCTACGTCACACGAGCCACAGGGGCCTCTGGCTGAGGCGACGCACCCAAAGTGCCCGCCTCACAGCGACAACTCGCGGCGGCGCAGCGCCGAATGCGCGGTTGTCGCTCGGAGGTGGGCACATCGGCTAATCCCTGGGAATCGCCGGCAGACATCCGTGCCGCAAACCTATGCCGCCTCAGATCGGCGGGCGTACCATCAGCTCACGCTCAACGGCGAGCGAGGAAGACATGAGCCACACCGACACCGAGTCGACCGAAGTCGACAAATGGGACCGCGGTCTGACCGAGCACGTGATTGCGCTGACCCGGCCGATCGTCAAGCGGTATTTCCGTTCCGAGGTGCGCGGCCTGGACAACATCCCGCCGGGACCGTCGCTGGTGGTGGGTAACCATTCTGGCGGCATGCTCACGTTGGACCTGTCGGTGTTCGCCGTCGACTACTACGACACGTACGGCTACGACCGCCCGCTCTACGCACTTGCCTTCGACACCATCTTTGCCGGACCGGCCGGTGACTTCTTTCGGCGCACCGGGGTGATCCGGGCGACGCGGGAGAACGCCGCCAAGGCGTTGGCCGCCGGTGCGGTCGTGTTGGTCTTCCCGGGCGGCGACTACGACGTGTACCGGCCGACCCTGCAGGAAAACGTCATCAACTTCGACGGCCGAACCGGCTATATCACCACCGCGCTGGAGGCGGATGTTCCCATCGTGCCGGCCGTCTCCGTCGGCGGGCAGGAAAGTCAGCTGTTCTTGACTCGCGGGCAGTGGCTGGCGCGACTGCTTCGGCTCACCAAGTTCGAGCGCAGGTTCTTCCGAACGAACATCATGCCGATAACGTTCGGTTTTCCCTTCGGGCTCAGTGTCCTCGCGCCGGTCAACATGCCGCTGCCTACCAAGATCGTCACCGAGGTGTTGCGGCCGATCAACCTCGGCGAATTCGGTGACGCTCCCGACGTCAAGAGACTCGACGCGCACGTGCGCTGGACGATGCAGAAGGGGATCAAGGCCCTTGCCGCTCAACGCCACTTCCCGGTTATCGGTTGAGCGTTTCGCCCGCGAACACCACATCGGGATTGAGAATGCCCGCGGGATCGAAGCTTTGCTTGATGCGGCGCATCAGGTCGACTTTCACCGGGTCTTCGAGTTCGAGGAAGTACGGTGTCTTGGCGCGACCCAGGCCGTGCTCGCCGGAGATCGCGCCCCCCAATTCCATTGCCAGCGCGAAGATGTCGGTCAAGAGCTTCTTGCGCGTGTCCGGGTCCTTACAGAAGATGGCCAGGTGCACGTTGCCGTCGCCTGCGTGCCCGCAGCCCGCCGCGGCACCACCGGCGGCCGCCGCCAGACCGCGTGCGGCGGACAGGAATTTCGGCATCGCGCCGCGCGGCACCACGGTGTCGATGAGGTCGTCGGCGCCGACCGCCTTCAGCGTCCAGAACGCCTTCTCCCGCGCCTCGATCAGCTTGCGCGCCGAACCGCCTTCGAGCACATAGGCGTCCACGGCGCCCAGCTCGGCCAGCAGCTCGCCGGCCTTCTCGACGCCCTCGTCGAGCCGGTCGGCGGTCCGGCTTTCAAGCGCCACAACGAGATAGGCGTCGCAGCTGTCGCGGATGCTGTCGGGAACACCCAGCTCCAGATTCTGGGTGTGGACGAGCGCGGCCATCGTCAGGTTGTCGACGTACTCCAGGATGTAGGGCCCCAGGCCGCTGGCCAGGATCTTGGGCACCGCCGCCATGACTTGGTCGAAGTCGGCGAACGGGGCGAGCACGGTCGCGGTGTGGTCGAGCCGCGGGTGGAGCTTGACGGTCACCTCGGTGGCCAGGGCCAGGGTGCCCTCGGAGCCGACGATGAGCTGGGTCAGGTCGTAGCCGGTGGAGATCTTGGCTAGCTTGCCGCCGGTGCGCATGAGCTCGCCGGTCGGCAGCGCCGCCTGCAACCCGAGCACGTTGTGGCGGGCGATTCCGTATTTGACCGCGTTCATGCCGCCGGCGTTGGTGCCGACGTTGCCGCCGACGCTGGACGACAGCTCGCCCGGGTGAACCATGTAGCGCAGGCCGGTGTCGGCGGTCGCGGCGTCCAGCTCGGTGAGCGTTACCCCGGGTTGGACAACGGCGACCTGGTTGGTGGTGTCGACCTCGAGCACGGCGTTCATGCGTTCGAAGGAGATCAGCAGCCCGTCGGCTCGCGGGATCGCCGCGCCCGACAGGCCGGTCCCCGACCCGCGGGCCGTCACCGGCACGCTGTTGTCCGAGGCAGCCTTCAGCAGCTGCGAAACCTCTTCCGCTGAAGCCGGTTTGGCGACGTACGCCGGCCGTTGCGGCGGCTTCGTCAACACCTCGTCGTGCCAGTAGTCCTCAGGGATGGCATCGCCGGTCAGCAGGTTGTGTTCGCCGACGATCTCGGAGAACCGCGCCGTCATGTCGCTCATGGGGGCCCACTTTCTCACGGTGCGATTCACCTTATCGCCGCTTGGGCTGCGTCAAGCCCCCCTGAGGTGATCGACGGGTATTCGCATCCCACCGCGAACGATCGGCACGCAATCGTCGGGGAGGTCTGTGGTGACCTCTAGACCGGAATCATGGAGTTCATCGAGAAACCTTGGGAACTGCTCCATCGCGCCGGTGGGCAGGTCGTGCAGTACGACCACGGTGTGCTGTTGGTTACGGGTATCGGCGAGCGCTCGGCTCACCCATCCGCGGGGGTCGGCCCAGTCGCGCGGGACGCTGTTCCACAGGACGCAGGTGTAGTTCTCGGCGAGGAGGTGGTCGATCGCCGTCTGATTCAGGCAGCGCCGGTCGAGTGCGCCCTCCGTTCCCCACGGTCTGAAGTAGCGATCGATGTCGCCGAAGTCATCCAAAATCTTTTGCGTGCTTCGGATTTCGTGGAGGGTCTCCGCCGGAGAGAGCTCGCCGAGAGGTCGGCCGTGGGTGAAGGAGTGATTGCCGACCCGGTGCCCCGCACTCACCGCGCGTTCGAGTAATCGATGCCCCTCCGGCGAGCAGACATTCTCCCCGACGACGAAGAATATGGCGGACACCTGACGCTGGGCGAGGATGTCGAGAACCTGATCCGTGACTCCAGGGGTCGGGCCGTTGTCAAAGGTCAAAGTGATCTTCTTGGACAACGGGGTCTTAGGCATAGCAGGTCCTTGTTCCGGGCGCATCAAGTCAAAGGGTATCGCAATACCCTTGCCTGACTGATCGATCAGGCAGTATCGTAGCCGAGAGCGGACCGACATGAAGAGACGAGGCAATGTTGACCGCAGTGTCCAAGCCTGAGGAGCCTGCCGGCCCCGCGGTCACCGCCGGCGACGCCCGGCAGCGAATCCTGCAGACGACGATCCAGTGTTTCTGCGCGTACGGCTATGAAAAGTCCTCGATGAAGCTGATCTCGACGAAGGCCGGCGTCTCGCAGACGCTGCTGCACTATCACTTCGAGACGAAGGAAAAGCTTTTTCAGGCGGCGATCGACGACATGGCCAAGCGAATGTTCGCCACGGCGGCGACCCAACTGCCGCACAGGGTGTCGGTGCGTGAGGGTCTGACCGAGGCGGCCGGTCTGATGTACGCCCTGTTCATCGACAACCTCGACGCGGTCACGTTCATGGTCGAGTTCGCCGCGGCGGCCAACCACAACGAGTTCTTGCGGATCGCGTATGTCGACTACCGCGACACCCAGCGTCGACAGCTCGCCGAGGCGCTTCGCCGTATCGCCGGTAACGATGCGCCGCAGCGCTTGATCGACGAGTCGGTGCGTCTCTTCGAAACCGTGCTGCTGGGCATGTCGATGCAGCGCCCGTTCGTTTCCGACACGTCGGGCTTCCGTCGCGACTACGACGTGTTCGCCCAAATGCTCGCCGCCCACATCACCGAAGGATTGGAACCAAGGCGATGACCCCGAACGTCACCGATCAGGCAGTGCCGCCGATGGTCGAAGACGCGGTGACCGGATCCGGCGCCAAACGAATCTTCGTGCGCCGCTACGACAACCACAACGCCGACTACGTTCTGGTGCTGGTGCACGGCACCGCGGGGAACAGCGAGAGTTATGACGCGTTCGCCGAGCACATGCGCCGCAACTTTTCCGCGGCCGTCTATTCGTTCGACCTGACCGGGCATGGCCGCACCGAGGGCAAGCCGGGTGTGTTCAGTTTTGAAGCCTTCCTCGAAGACACCAGGGCCGTCACCGATTACGCGGCGCGGCGAACTTCCCTCCCTGTCGTCCTGCACGGTGCGAGCCAGGGTGGGGAAGTCGCGTTCCACGCGCTCGACGCGTGCCCGGCCGTGGCGGCCGGTGTGTGCATGAACATCTTGCTGAACCACGAGGCGCCGATGAGCCCGGCGATCCGATTGTTCCAGTCACGTCCAGCGAAGTGGGCGGCCAAGACGATCGGTGATCGGCTGCGAGTTCCGCTGCGGCGGGTCATCGACTTCAAGGCCGCCTACCAGGAAGACCCCGGGCTGCTGGACACGAAGAAGAAAGACCCGTTTTACGTCTGGCGCTATGGGCTCAAGAGCTACCACTCGGTGTTCAACTATGTGCCACCAAAACCCGCCGCCGCCAACACGAAACCCGTCCTTATCACCTGCGGGGAGCACGACGAGATCGTCGGCGCCGAGCACTGCCGAGCATGCTTTGAGCGGATCGGCGGGACCAAGGATTTCTTCATGATGCCCGGTGGCGGCCATCAGCTCATGCTGTTCGACACGGCCGTCTACAGCCGCGTGATCGACTCGTGGATTCGGGAACGCGTGCTCGGCCACGCCCAATCGTGGGAGGCGCCGATCGAACCCGAAGAGCGACGCTACATCGAGTTCCTCGATCGTGAACGCGCCAACGATGCGGCAGGCGAGCCCGAGTACCGCTATTCGATGATCGATCGCATGCTGATGCGGATCAGCAACGGCACGATCGAGCGCGGGGTGCGTTACTTCTCCAACGCCGAGGTCAGCGAACAGTGGCGCTTCACCGCTGAGCTCGTCGGCGAGATCGACTACGCGGCATGGGACTTCCTACGCGACTACCTTCCGTCCGTAGCTGGTCAGCGCCCGAGGATGGCGGTGGTCGGTTGCGGCGGTGGCGGGACGATCGAAGGATTGCTCGAACGATATCCGGAGTTGGGCCAATGGGACATCGTGGGCGTCGACGTCGACTACAAGTCGATCGACGCAGCCCGCAAGCGCTTTGCCGACAAGGCCGGGGTGGCCTTCGTCGTCGGCGACGCGCGTGATGCGGAGGTGTTGGGGGCCAATCGATTCGACCTTGTTTACCTGCACGGGGTGCTTGACCACTGCACCGAGCACCGCCGTCTGATGGACAGCGTATTTCGCGCGCTGAAGCCGGGCGGCCGGATGTTCTATGTCGCACCGGATCGCAACCTGTGCACATGGCTTTGTTTCGTGACGGTCGGGCCGCTGTTCGTGTTCGGTCTGGACAAGCCAAACCACGACTTTCGGCGATTCCCTCGCCCCGCCGAGTTGAACACCATGCTTGCGCAGGCCGGCTTCGAGCTGCTGCCCAGGCGAGGCCGGCCGGCCGCCCCCGCCATGGTCGGGGTCGAATACAAGACGGGGATGAATCCGTTTCCTGTCAAGAGGTCAGTGCGCAATCGTGCCCTCGGCGAGGAAATCTTCGAGCACACCGAACCCAGGTGGTGGCTGAACAACGGCTTCGTCGGCGAGTATGCGGGGGCGGTCCAAAAACCGCGCGACGGGAATGCGGACCCCGCTGTTTAACGCCTGTTGAGTAGCGGGTTTCGATTCCGGATTGTGTGGTTATCCCGAACCAGCAGGGAGTCAGCTTTCCGACAGGAGATCGACACGGACCTCCAAGGAACTCGGTCTTACCGCGGCCAGGGCAGTAACGGAGTGCCTCTGGTGCCGGGCGGGCTCCTTGGCGACGGTCGGTACGAACTGCGCGGTGTCCTGGGCCGCGGTGCGATGGCCGAGGTGCGTGACGGGTGGGACTTGAAGCTGAACCGGCCCGTCGCCATCAAGCTGCTCTATCCCGGGGTGGCTGACCGGCCCGACAGCCGATTGCGGTTCGACACGGAGGCGCGCGCGGCCGCGCAGCTGACCGGTCGGCACGTCGTAGTGGTCCACGACGTCGGCGAGCATCACGGGTTGCCGTTCATCGTCATGGAGCGGCTGCCGGGACTGTCGCTGGCCGACCACATCGCTCACGGGCCGCTGCCGCCGGCGTTCGTACACGCCGTCCTCGACGGCGTCCTGGACGCCCTTGCCGAGGCGCATAACGTCGGCATTCTGCACCGCGACGTCAAGCCGGGCAATATCTTGTTCACCGCCCGGGGCGAACCCAAGCTCGCCGATTTCGGCATCGCCAAGACGTCCGGCGCCGCCTACACCAGGACGGGCGAAGTCGTCGGCAGCATGGCGTATCTGAGTCCCGAGCGGCTGACGTCCAAGCCGGCCACGGTGTTCGACGACCTGTATGCCGTCGGCGTGGTGGGCTACGAGGCGCTGACTGGGCGGCGGCCGTTCCCGCAGGAGGACCTGGGCGCGCTGGCACACGCGATCCTGCAGGAGTCACCGCCGCCGCTGGCCGCGCTGCGCCCCGATGTGCCACCGGGACTTGCCGCAGCGATCGAACGTGCGATGGCGCGCGACCCTGCATGGCGGTTCGACCAGGCCGGCGCGATGCGAGCCGCGCTGGTCGGCCCTGCCCCCGCAGCGATGCCCACCGGCACCCGGGTCATGGAAGCGCCCCCGCCCGCGGTGCTGACCTATACGCCTGCGGGTGCGCCGCTCGAGCCGGACAGTCCCCGGCGCAAATGGTGGATCGCGGCGATCGTTGCCGCATTCCTATTGGCACTCCTCCTGCTGGCGATCGATCCGCCGTTCTCGGCGCCACCGCCGACGCCGACCACTACTACCACCACGCCGGTGCCGCCGCCGACGACCACCGCCACAACCACACCCAGCAGTAGCTCGCAGTTGCCGCCGCCGCCACCCGGTCACCCCGGCAACAAACACAAGGGTGGCCACGGCGGCTGACGTCGATATGAGATCGGTAGCCCGCCGGCCGTTATGTGCTTACGGCATGAACAAGAAGTGGATGGCCGGCGCCCTGCTGACGGCCGGCATCGGCATGGGGCTGGCCGCGGGCGTCGCGCAGGCCGACCCTTACGGCCACGTCGGCGGGAACTGCCCGGCCGGGCACACGTGCGGCAAGTGGTGCCCCGGCGAACGCGTCCCGGACAACTTCATCAACTGGGACATGGGCGTGTGCCACCTCTATTACTACGACTACCGCGGCGTCGTCGACGCCGACACCGGCGCCGTCTACGGGTGGCCGAGCGGCCCGATCACCGCCACCCCCCGCGCGCCGGCCGGCCCGCCCAACTTCAACTGCGGCCTATTCTGGTGCCCGGTGCCTCCGCACGCGTGAGCCGCCGCACGTTACGTCCGCGCCGGATTTGGGAACCCGCCGGGTTGGACCTTTTCGACCTGGCGAAAGGATGGCCCATTGACCTCGCGGTTCCGCACCCGGTTCGGTCCCTACGAGCTGCGATCGCTGATCGGCACGGGCGCAACCGGCGAGACCTATCGGGCTTACGACACGGTTAAGGACCGGACGGTCGCGGTCAAGCTGTTGCCTGCCGAGATGGCCGCGGAACCCGGCTTCCAGCAACGCTTTCGGCGTGAGTGCACGGTCGCGGCGCGCTTGCAAGAGCCCCACGTCATCCCGGTGGATGACTTCGGCGAGATTGACGGGGTTTTCTTCGTCGATATGCAGTTGGTCGAGGGCGGCAGCCTCAAGGACCTGCTGCGCGAGCGGGGCCCGCTGGAACCCTCGCGCGCCGCATCGATCACCGCCCAGGTGGCGCGGGCGCTGGACGCCGCGCACGCCGCCGGGCTGGTGCACCTGGGCGTCAGGCCGGAAAACGTGCTGCTCACCCCCGACCACTTCGCGTATCTCGTCGACTTCGGGATTGCGCACGCCGACGGGTCACGCGCCTACATCGCGCCCGAACGATTCACCACCGGCCGAGTGGGACCGCAGACCGACGTGTACTCGCTGGCGTGCCTGCTTTATGAGTGCCTCACCGGTCAGCCGCCGTTCGAGAGCACGGACCCGGAGGAGCTGAAGAGCGCGCACATGTTGTCACCGGCGCCCCGGCCCAGCATCATGCGCCGCGGCATCGGCCGGGCCTTCGACGACGTCATCGCCCGGGGCATGGCCAAACAACGTACGGCGCGGTTCGCCTCCGC
This sequence comes from Mycobacterium nebraskense, assembly GCF_002102255.1. Taxonomy (GTDB): domain Bacteria; phylum Actinomycetota; class Actinomycetes; order Mycobacteriales; family Mycobacteriaceae; genus Mycobacterium; species Mycobacterium nebraskense. Next base: position 8,832 of record NZ_LQPH01000016.1, on the reverse strand, counting down.
GGGTGAACTCGCCCGCGCGGCGAGCGACGCCGTAAACGCGGCGTACGAGCCGGTCGCGGTCAGCGTTGGCGCGGAGCCCCTTCGTACCCGGCCGTTTGAGGCGGTCTATCCGAATTCGGATGACACCGGTTATAGCCCGTATCCGCCGTCTGCGGCGCCCGAGCCGCCGACGCCGGGTCGGCCTTTTGGCGGCCGCGCGCCGCTGGTGGTGACCGGGGCGGCGGTGGTGCTGGTGATCGCCGGGCTGATCGTGGCGCTGGTATCGGCGCTGAGCAACGGCGGTTCGCCGCCGCCGCAGGCGGCGAAGACGACATCGCCCGCGCCGTCGAGCGCGCCGCCGCCGAAGACGCCGACGCTGTCGCGTCCGGTGCAGGGCGCCGACGGGTTAGGGTTCGTCGGCGAGACGGCCCGGTGCGACCCGGGGAATCCGCCGGCCGCAGTGGTGCGCACCGCCAAGTCGCTGGCCGTCGTGTGTCAAAACCTCAGCGGCAGTTACTACTACCGCGGCGAGCGCATCCGCGATGGCGCGCACATCGAGCTATCTAACGCGGAGCGCGTTGGGGACGGGTTCGATGTCACCAACCCGGTCGACGGCGTGCTCTACGAGGTCCGTCCGAATCGGCTCAGGATCATCAGTGGCGAGCATGTAGATTCGTCGGAGCCGGTGCTGCAATACGCGACGGCGTCGTAATCACCACGGCCGCAAGGTATCTCGGCTGCTCGGCTCTTTCCCAGGGTGAAGGTGACCGGCAGCTCGCCCAGCCCGGTCATGCTCGGGTTGCCCAAATACTCGTGGACGTGGTCGACGCCGACCAAGTAATCGGGGATGCGGTCGAGGACGGCCGTGACCATCACCTCGGACATCAGCCGCGCGAGGTGTGAGCCGATGCAGCGGTGTGGCCCGAGCCCGAAGGCGACGTGACGGTTGGGTGCGCGGTCGAACTCCTGCTCGTCGTGGTTGGCGGAGAGACAGCTGAGGACGACTTTGTCGACATTGTTTGCCACCGACAAGGGGACCTTGTCCTCTGGCCGCATCCCGGCTCTGGATGGAGACTCGGGTACCTGCTTCGAAGAGGAAATTCCGATGATGTGGACCACTCCATCCGCCATCCCGTTCTCCGTCTGGCGGAAGATAGCCATGGCCACCTGGCGGCCGAGGAAAGACCCAATCATTTGGGCGACGATAGATATCGAAGCGGCGCGGCTGCTCGAGTACCTGCGCCAGGTCCGCGAGGCAACGGGCCAACACGTCACCCCCATGGACCTCGTCGGTAGAGCTGTCGGCAAGGTCATCGAAGCACTGCCGGGCCTTAACGGCCGGGTCGTGTTAGGCAGCTTCCTGCCGTCACCGACCGTCGACTGCTTCTTCGTGGTATCGCTGCGGACAGATCTTGTAACCGGGGCCGAAGCAGCCGGCACCGATCTATCGGGCACCGTTGTGCGTCGCATCGATGAGAAACCGCCCTGGGTGATCGCCAAGGAACTCGCCGATCATGTCGCACGCATTCGCCACGACGAGGATCCACAGTTCAAGCAGAGCAAGGCGATGGTCAAGGGGCTGCCGCCGTTGCTGCTTCGCCCAGTGATGGATGCGCTCGGCTTCGTCACCGAAAGCCTTCAGTTACCCATTCCCTTCCTTGGGCTGGAAGCTCGCCCTTACGGCTCGGTACTCGTGAGCAATGTGGGCACTTACGGCCTCGACACGGCCGCCGCCCCGTGGCCGACCTTCTGCCACGTGCCGCTCGGGATCATGATCGGCGCCGTGAAGGACAAGGTGTTGGCGCTGGGCGGTCAACCCGTCGTGCGTCCGGTGCTGCCGCTGTCGATCGGCCTGGATCACCGGTTCGTCGACGGTTACCAGGCGGCGACGATGGCCGGCATCTTCCGCGCGTACCTGGCCGATCCCGCCGCCTTCGACCCGGTGCCCAAGACCATCCCGCCACGCGAGGGGGAGCGAGCCTCGGTGCGTTCTAACGGCAAGAGGCCAGCCGCCGCACGCACAGGAAGGTCGAGCCCGTCGAAAGCCAAGGCGTAGCGCCACGCTTAAGGGGAGTCCATGACTGCATCACGACAACCAGCAGGTCGGTATCCCGATTGGAGTGGCCTGCCCGGCGGGGCCATAGCCCCGCCGCATCCGAAGAATGATCCGTTCTACTCGTACACCGGCCATCCGCCGCTGCCGGACATCTTGCCGGGAACGGTGCTGAAGACTCGCAGCGTTCGTTACCACATATTGGGTTTGCCAACGGTGCTCGAGACCACGCAGTTGCTCTACCGGTCGACCAGCCAGACCCGAAACCCGACCGTCAATGTCACCTCGGTCATTCAGCCGCTGGAGCTGCGGGACAAGACGAAGGTGATCTCCTATCAGTCCGCCTACGACTCGCTCAAACAGGACGACGAGCCGTCGTATGCGATCTCGGGCGGACACCCCACGCTTGGCGGAGTTGTCCCCAACGTCGAGCTGGGAGTCTTCGGTCCGTTCCTCGCCGAGGGGTACACGGTCATCGTCCCCGACACCGAGGGCCAGAGGGCGGACTTCGCCGCGGGTCCCGAGTACGGAATGAACACGCTCGACTCGATCCGGGCGGCGTTCAACTCGTCGGCCATCGGCAGCGACGCAAAGGTTGCGATGCTCGGATACTCCGGTGGTGCGCTCGCCACCGAGTGGGCCGCCGAATTCGCCCCGACGTATGCGCCCGACGTCAACAAGCACCTGATCGGCGCGGCGATCGGCGGCGTGCTCGTCCACCCGGCGCACAACCTGCACTACGTCGAGGGCAGCTTGAGCTGGGCCGGTGTCATGCCGATGGCGCTCGTCGGCATCGCACGCGCGTTTCAGATCGACTTCAGGCGGTATCTCAGCGACCGCGGCGTGCAGATCTACAACGACATGCAGACTGCGTCGATCGTCGACGTCCTCGGCCTGAGGTACGCGGATCTGAAGTGGGAGCAGCTGGCCAAACCCGAGTACCCGACTCCCGAGAGCATCCCGCTCTACGTCACATGTGCCAACCAGCTGATCATGGGCACCGGGGGTACGCCGACGATCCCGCTGTTCATCGGCCAGGGCGCCGGCGGTGAGCTCGAGGGCACGCCGGGCAACCAGCCGGGCATCGGCGCCGGCGATGGCGTGATGATCGCCGGCGACGTGCGCACGCTGGCCCGCGACTACTGCGCGAAGGGCACGGCGGTCCACTACGAGGAGTACGACCTGCTCAGCCACGTCTGGAGTCTCATGCTCTGGCTGCCGAACTCGATCGCCTGGATCAAGCAGCGTTTCGCCAATCTGCCTCCGCCGCAGAACTGTTCGTCGATCCAGCAGGGCAACCCGATTAAGCCGATTCCGGTTCCATAGGAAGTGGTCTGAGCCCGACGGGCCAAGCGATCAGTGTGCGGCAGGAGCAGCGGGGCGACGGTGAGTCGATCTATGCCGGCCGGCTGCCGATTTCCAGGCCGGCCAGCTCGCAGGTCCCGTCGAACACCAGCCGGCCGTACTCCCGCACACTGCAATGCAATCGACCGGCGAGGTGCTCGAAGTCGGCGTCGATGTTGCGCCGCTGCGGGGGCAGCGGCACCGGTAAGACGTGCGGATCCGCGCGGGTGCCGTCTCCGTCCAACTCGATGTGGTAGCGGGGTGTGCGCGCTGACACGGTCCAGCGTCCGTCGCCGATGTCCGATCGCACGGGCGCCGGCGGGGTTACCCGGATGACGCGGTCTCCGAGTCGCACGACGACTCCGGTGACGTCCCTGCGGATCGGGCCGAGCTGAAGAAGGCCCCCCGAGAACGCGACCGAGACGTCGGCGTCGCCGAAATCGTGTGCCTGACCCCACCACCAGCGCTCGGGGAAGCCCGCGCCCCAGTTGCGTTCCGTGTACAGCCGGGCTTCACTGAACGACCAGGTGTCTCTTCCGAATTCGACTGTGCCGGTAGCTTTTCCGCCGAGTCGGTAGGGATGCCAGTATTGGTTGAGGAACGGGACCGAAGAGAAGAAGCCGCCGCCACCAAAGGCCTTAGGCCAATTGAAGGGATCGGCGAAATGCAGGTCGAGGTGGATGCCGTCGAGGTCGATCTGGAGCCGATCGGTGCTTGCCGCCAGGCGGCAGTCGGGAGCGGTCCCGGCGTGCACCGAGAAGGTGGACGATGCGGCGTGGGCACCGTCCAGGGCCGCGGAGCGCACGACGCCGCCGGGATGCAGCGCGACCGCCAGAGTGGCCCAGTCGCCGTCCGGGTGCCGGTTCACACTGCACAGCGCAACGACGACGCGACCCGACGCAGCATCGGTGAGGCGCCAGAACCAGCCCTCCATTTCTGTCCCGTGCGAAGGAACCGGATCGCCGAAGGGCACGTCGGCACCGGTGCGCCGATAGGCATGGACCAGTGGCTTGGCCGCACTCGCCGCTATCCATCGCAGGTAGGAAGCAGTCATCTCTTGTCGGCCAGGCCCGACTGCGCGAGCGCGTCGTCGATGAACCGCTGCACCGGCCGCGAGCGGAAGAATCCCGTGTGACCGCCTGGGTACCATTGGATTTCGGGTTTGCCCCAGTGCTCCCAGAGTCGGCTGATCTGTTCGCGTGGGTGTACTAGCCGGTCGGCGAGGCCGGCGTAGATGAAGCGGCCCTTTTTCGGCACACGTGGGGTCAGTGCCAGCGGCGAGATCATCCGGCCGAGGGGCTTGGCCGAGTTCATCGTGTGGCGCAGGGCGGCGTGGCCGCTGAGGCCGGCGTGGCGGCCGACCAGGTTCACCAGGTCGACGGCCGGCACGCCCAGGACCGCGCAGGTGAGGCCGTCGTCGAGGCTGGCGACCAGCGACGAGATCAGACCGCCGAGGGAGATGCCGTTGACCCCGATCGCGGCGTCGGGCTGTTGCGCGCGGATCCAGGTGATGAGGCGCCGGATGTCCCAGACCGCCTGGGCGGTGCCGTGGACGTCGTCGAGCACGTCCTCGCTGGGGAATTTTGGTGGGCCGCACGCACGGGGGCCGTGCATGGGCAGCACGGGAAGCACGACGTTCAGGTCGAGACCTCGGTACAGGTGCCAGGCATGAAACAGCATGGGGTCGAGCGCGGCGCGTCCCATCTCCGCGCCGTGGATGCAGACCAGCCAGGGGCGCGGCCGGCGGTGCCGGAACATCAGGGCGTACTCGCGGTCGTTGCCGGTGTAGCTGCGCCACCGTTCCCGGCCGGGTTCGCCTTCGTGGGGCGCATAGTCGCTGTCGAAGGACAGCCGCTCGTAGGTGCGTCCCATGCTGCTCACGCGCTTGACCGTCACGTCGGTCAGGGGTGGGGGCGGGGAGAAGAAACCCTCGGGATTGTCGAGCCAGCCCTTGTCGCCGTAAAAGTTCTGTGCGGCAAGAACTTCGCTGTCGATGCGGTCGAGGGTATTTGCGTCGGGGGCTCGGCGCAGCAGGCTGAACCCCGCCAGCAGGATTTCGTCGCGGAACGCCTGCGCGGCCAGCGCGATGGTGGGCCGGGCCACCGGGAGCTCGTCGGGCTGACGATCCAGGTAGGTGCCCCAGGAGCGGGCGTAGAAGCCGCCGGTGCGTGTGAACGGACCCAGCATCTGCGTTACTGGGTTGGCGGGTCTGCGAGCGCTGTCTGGCATCTAGCCTCGCTTGGTGCCGGGGGTGAAGGTGACGGGCAGCTTGCCGAGTCCGGTCATGCTGGGGTTGCCCAAGTATTGGTGGACGTGGTCGAGGTCGACCTGGTAGTCGGGGATGCGGTCGAGGACGGCCCTGACCATCACCTCGGACATCAGCCGCGCGAGGTGGGATCCGATGCAGCGGTGCGGCCCGAGCCCGAAGGCGACGTGACGGTTGGGTGCGCGGTCGAGAACGATTTCGTCGGGCCGGTCGAACTCCTGCTCGTCGTGGTTGGCGGAGAGCCAGCTGATGACGACTTTGTCGTTCTTTCGCAGGTGTTGGCCGTTGAGCTCGACGTCGTGAGTGACTGTGCGGCTGAGGGTTTGGTTGACCGAGAAGTAGCGCAGGAATTCGTCGGTGGCGGTGCGGTAGAGCTCCGGGTGGTCGATGAGTTGTTGGCGTAGTTCCGGGTGGGTGCCCAGGTGTTTGAGCGTGAGCGCGGTTTGGGAGGTGGTGGTGTCCACACCACCGCCGATGAGGTTCCAGAGGATGTTGAGCAGTTGTTCGTCGGTGAGGCGTTGGCCGTCGAATTCGAACTGGATGAGGAAGCTGGTCAGGTCGTCTTGCGGTTTGCCTCGTCTGGCCGTGGCGAATTCGATGACTTCTTCCATCATGGCGGGGACTTTGGCGATGGCGTTGGTGTACTCGTCGCTGTCCTGCGGGACGGCCATGACGGAGTGGAAGAGGTTGGCGTAGAGGTGCCAGTTGTCGTAGGGCAGGCCCATGAGTTTCATGGTGAGGATGGCCGGGACCGGGCTGGCGTAGTCGAGCACGAGGTCCATCTGTCCGTCTTCGATTTTTTGGTCGAGGAACCAGTGCGCCGATTGCTCCATGAACGGCTTGAGCTTCTGGACGGCGCCGGGGGATAAGAACGGCGCCAGCGCGTGCCTTAATGCCAGGTGATAGGGCCCGTCGACCTCGCCGATGCCGAGGGCCGGTTGGCCTTCTGGTCTTGGGACGCCCATCTCGCCCTGGTAGTCGACGCCGTCTTCGGCGTTGGGCTCGTATTTGTGGGCGAAGGTGTCGCCGTCTCTCGCCGTTCGGCTCACCGCGTCGTAGCTGCTGAGGAACCAGAACCCTCCGTAGTTCTCGTTCCAGGCGACCGGGCAGCGTTGTCTTAGCTCGGCGTTGATGGCCAGCTCATTGAGGTTGAACGCGTCGGAATGGTGGTCGAAGTCGACTATGGCGTCGCCGCTGACGTCGGGACGGGTTGTCATTTGGAAAGTCCTCTCCGCGACGAGAACTCCGGCTTTCTACACTATCTTTGCATTATTACGCTCGTGGGTTCTGCCGAGAAAGGCCGCGATGAGTAGTCACCGGACGACCTTCAACCATGTCGGATTGTGTGTCTCCGATCGCGAGCGGTCGCGGCGGTTCTACGAGGGTGTGCTCGGGTTTCAGTTCTGGTGGGAGCTTGATCCGCCCGACGGCCCCACCGCAAAGCTTGTGCAGCTTCCCGAGCCGCTCGGGGTGCATGCGACCTATTTGGTGCGCGAGGGCTTTGTGCTCGAACTCATGGACTATTCGAAACGTCAGGTTCACGCCGGGTCGGAACGCGTCATGGATCAGATTGGGCTGACACATATTTCGTTTTCGGTGTCCGATCTCGCCGGCGCATTGGAGAAGGTCGAGGAGTTCGGGGGAGCGGTAGTCGAGGGGACGGTGACAGAGGCGATGGCGATGATCCGGGATCCGGATGGGCAGCTGTTGGAGCTGCTTTCGGATGGGTGGCTGGCTGCTTTGCCGCCTCGGCCTTAGCGGTTCCATCAAGGCAGTGGGCAGCTAGGCCGCTGGCCGCTGACTCATAAGCTCGCGTCATCACGTGGCGGAGCAGCTTGTTTAGCCACCGCGCGCTCTGGTGCGTTTAATTGGTTTCGTGAGTGCAGGATGGAGCAATACCAGCGCGGCTGCCCGGAAGGTTATGCAGGGGAACCGCAGCCGGGACACGAAACCAGAGCTGGTGTTGCGGTCAATCTTGCACCGACGCGGCTTGCGGTATCGCGTGGCGGCGTGCCCCGTTCCTGGCGTTCGTCGGACGGCCGACCTGCTGTTTACGCGGGCCAGGCTTGCTGTGTTCATCGATGGTTGCTTCTGGCACAGGTGCCCGGCCCATTACCGGCAGCCTTCGACCAACCAAGAGTATTGGGTCGCGAAAGTCGATCGCAACGTTCGTCGCGACAGCGAAGTGGACGCGATGCTGCTAGAAGCCGGATGGGCCGTTGTCCGCGTGTGGGAACACGACGACCCCGAGGCTGCGGCGGACCGGATTGAGCACCACCTTCAGCTTCGCGCGAAGTGGCTTTTGACCACAGCAGTGCGGCGTGGCCGTCTGTAAGTCGCTCGAAGACTCTGGCAAGCTGCCAGGGTGGCCAAGGTCGTATCAGTGGAGGACTGGCTTCGCCAGCAGTGCGCAAACTACGGCTGGGGGCTCGGGGGAGTCTTCCGCAGCCGCGGCGATCACGGATGGCCACTTGTGGCACAGGACGAAGGTGACCTCGAAGCTCAACTGAACGCCGGAGGACACATTCTTCCGCTACCAAAGGAACCTGCCGCCCTCGCCAACGTCCTAGAGGTCGGAATCGTCAGCTTCCTCGTGGACCGCGTCGAGCAGTTAAAGGACGCCACCGCAACACGCGGCACCGAACGCGGCTATCCCGACCTCGAACTACGCGGCGGCGCCTTCGGCGAAGGCTTTCACGCCATCGACGTCAAGATCGCCCGACGCGCCATGAGCGCCGCCGGCCAGCCAGTCAATCGAACGCAAAGCAGAATCACGCTGTACACCGGCAACACGTACTTCCGTCATCCCAAGGTGCTATTTCCCGGCGTGATGCGCCCATTCGCCGACTACACGACACATCTTGACGTGCTGGGCATCTACACTTTGAACGAGAGCAAGCCGGGAAGGGTCGACGATCTCGAGCTGATCGTGCAGCAGCCATGGAAGATTGCAAGCACGAAGCGATCCTCGACCACCCGCGAGTACATCGGCGCGGTGGACAAGGTTGACGACCTGCGAGCCGGCAACGGGGAGTTCGCCACGGAGAAAGACTTCTATGCCTACTGGCGGAAGTTCCCATTCAAGACCGCGAGGGCAGTTGAACTGCTGTTAGCCCGGATTTTTCGTGGATTATTGTGAGTGTCGGGGTGTAGATACGCGAAAGTGCCTGTCCTGCAAGGGATAATTGGA
>NZ_LQPH01000015.1 GCF_002102255.1 Mycobacterium nebraskense | reverse complement strand
CATGCTGCGCGACCACGCTGTCTACCAACCCGCAACCACTACTGCGGCGGCTTGACAACGTCATTGAGATTCTCCTTGTACTTCCTTGAGCTTTCTTGTGGATTTGCTGTATCCGGCGCCATTCCGGCCGGCTGTAAGAAGAAACATGAGTCGACCACGCTTAAGTTCCACCTAGGCGTTCGCCTTGGGCGAACGAATATTCACAGGGCTCCCTGTGAGTTGTGAGATCCTCGTCATAGGACCGTCACATTGGGCGAAATCGCGGTAATTTCTGGCCGCTAGCCTCAAAGCCATGGCTGCAGACGGGATTTCGCGCGTGCACTGTGCGGGCCGTCACATCGTCGTAGTCGGGCACGGCATGGTGGGGCACCGGCTGGTTGAGGCACTCCGGGCGCGTGACACCGAGGGACTGTGGCGCATCACGGTTTTCGCCGAGGAGGCGGACGCGGCCTACGACCGGGTTGGCCTGACCTCGTACACCGAAAGCTGGGACCGCAAGCTGCTGGCGCTGCCGGGCAACGACTACGCGGGTGACGAACAGGTTCGGTTGGTGTTGAACACCCGCGTCACCGAGATCGACCGGGAAGCGAAGTCGATTGTTACGGCCGACGGGCAACGGCACGGCTACGACGCGTTGGTGTTGGCCACCGGGTCCTACGCGTTCGTCCCGCCGGTGCCCGGGCACGACCTGGCGGCGTGCCACGTGTACCGGACGCTCGACGACCTCGACGCCATCCGGGCCGACGCCCAGCGCACGGTGGAAGCCGGTCGCACCCCGGCGGGCGTGGTCATCGGCGGTGGCCTGCTGGGCCTGGAAGCCGCTAATGCGATGCGCCAGTTCGGGTTGCGGACACACGTCGTCGAGATGATGCCGCGGTTGATGGCCCAGCAGATCGACGAGGGCGGCGGCGCGTTGCTGGCCAAGATGGTCGGCGACCTGGGCATCGCGGTGCACGTCGGCACGGGTACGGAGTCGATCGAAGCGATCGAGCACTCGGACGGAGTGTCGTCGGTGCGGGTGCGCCTGACCGACGGCGAGGTCATCGACGCCGGGCTGGTCATTTTCGCCGCCGGTATCCGGCCGCGCGACGAGCTGGCCAAGGCCGCTGGCCTGACGCTCGCCGAGCGCGGCGGCGTGCTCACCGACTTGGCTTGCCGCACAAGCGATCCCGACATCTACGCGGTCGGTGAGGTCGCCGCGATCCAGGGCCGGTGCTACGGGCTGGTGGGACCCGGTTACACCTCCGCCGAGGTGGTGGCCGACCGCCTGCTGGACGGCGCCGCGGAGTTCGGCGAAGCGGACCTGTCGACCAAGCTGAAGCTGCTCGGCGTCGACGTCGCCAGCTTCGGCGACGCGATGGGGGTGACCGAGAACTGCCTCGAGGTCGCCATCAACGACGCGGTCAAGCGGACCTACGCCAAGCTGGTGCTGTCCGACGACGCGAAGACGCTGCTCGGTGGCGTCTTGGTGGGTGATGCCTCGTCGTACGGGGTGCTGCGGCCCATGGTCGGCAGCGAGCTGCCGGGGGATCCGCTCGCGCTGATCGCACCGGTTTCCGGCGACGCTCCGGCGCTGGGAATCGGCGCCCTGCCGGATTCCGCGCAGATCTGCTCGTGCAACAACGTCACCAAGGGCGATCTGAAGTGCGCGATCGCCGACGGCTGCGCCGACGTGCCCTCGCTCAAGTCGTGCACCGCGGCCGGCACGTCGTGTGGCTCGTGCGTGCCCTTGCTCAAGCAGCTGCTGGAAGCCGAGGGCGTGGAACAGTCCAAGGCGCTGTGCGAGCATTTCGGCCAGTCGCGGGCGGAGCTCTTCGAGATCATCTCGGCCACCGAGATCCGTACTTTCTCCGGCCTGCTGGAGCGCTTCGGCCGCGGAAAGGGTTGCGACATCTGCAAACCCGTGGTCGCTTCCATCCTGGCCTCCACCGGCTCGGACCATATCCTCGAAGGCGAGCAAGCGTCGCTGCAGGATTCCAACGACCACTTCTTGGCCAACATCCAGAAGAACGGCAGCTACTCGGTGGTGCCGCGGGTTCCCGGCGGGGACATCAAGCCCGAGCACCTGATCCTGATCGGCCAGATCGCGCAGGACTTCGGGCTCTACACCAAGATCACCGGCGGCCAGCGGATCGACATGTTCGGTGCGCGGGTGGACCAGCTCCCGGAGATCTGGCGACGGCTGGTCGAGGGCGGCATGGAATCGGGCCATGCCTACGGCAAAGCGCTGCGCACCGTGAAGAGCTGCGTCGGCACCGACTGGTGCCGTTACGGTCAGCAGGATTCGGTGCAGCTGGCCATCGACCTGGAGCTGCGGTACCGGGGCCTGCGTGCGCCGCACAAGATCAAGATGGGGGTTTCGGGTTGTGCGCGGGAGTGCGCGGAAGCGCGCTCCAAGGACGTCGGCGTCATTGCCACCGAAAAAGGCTGGAACCTCTATGTCGGCGGCAACGGCGGCATGACGCCCAAGCACGCCCAGCTGTTGGCCAGCGATCTGGACACCGAGACGCTGGTCCGCTACGTCGACCGGTTCGTCATGTACTACATCCGGACCGCCGACCGGCTGCAGCGCACGGCGCCCTGGGTCGATTCGCTCGAGGGCGGTCTCGATCACGTGCGCGAGGTCGTGTGCGAGGACTCGCTGGGACTGGCCGAAGAATTCGAGGCCGCAATGGAGCGGCACGTGCAGAACTACAAGTGTGAATGGAAGGGCGTGCTCGACGACCCGGACAAGCTGTCGCGGTTCGTCTCGTTCGTCAACGCCCCGGACGCCGTCGATTCGACGGTCGAATTCACCGAACATGCCGGACGCAAAATCCCTGTGTCCATTGGAATGCCGCGAATCCGTCAGGAGGCTCGGGAGGAATCATGACAGTTCTCAACGACATTCAGGTGTGGACGACGGCCTGCGATTACGACCGTCTGATCCCGGGCCGGGGGGTCGGCGTGCTCCTCGACGACGGTTCCCAGGCGGCGTTGTTCCGGCTGGACGACGGCTCGGTGTACGCGGTGGGCAACGTCGACCCGTTCTCCGGCGCCGCGGTGCTCTCGCGCGGGATCGTGGGCGACCGCGGGGGCCGGGTCGCGGTTCAATCGCCGATCCTCAAGCAGGCCTTCTCGCTGGAAGACGGTTGCTGCCTGGACGATCCGAACTTCTCGATCCCGGTGTACCCGGCGCGCGTCACTGTCGACGGGATCGTCCAGGTTGGTCGGATCGCCGCCTAGCGCGTGATATCGCCGACGAGGTAGCGCTGCATCGTCGGGCCGATGGCGTCGACGATCGCGTCGACGGACATCGAGTGCAGCGGCTCGGAGCGGATGCCGTAGCGCATGATGCCCAGGCCGACCAGCTGCGAGGCGCACAGCGAGGCCCGCGTGGCCACCTTGTCGGCCCCGAGAACCTTCAGCAGCGGGCCGAAAACCGGGCCGATGAACATGCTTTGCACGGTCTCGGCCGTCTTGGCCATCCCGGTGGAAGCTATTGCGCTCGCGGCGAAGGGGCCGCCGCCGGCGGCGTCCCAGGTGGTGATCAACATCCGTAGCGTTTGACGGCCCACCTGGTTGACCCCGCCGGTAACGATCCGGTCGATGAATTCCGGTGTGCCGAAGGGCAACCGCAGCATCTTGGCGACCGGGTCGAGGAGCCCATGCGATGGCTCTTCGCGACGGGGCATGGTGCCAGGATCGTCGGTATCGGACTAAAGATCAAGCATGGCCGGGCGTCGGCGCGCCCGCCGGTCAGTGTCTTCAGGCCGCCGAGTTCGGCCGCATGACCCGGTCGTGAACAAGCCGCTGCGCGTTCGATCGCCGCGAAGCGTGCCGGGCGGTGGGGGCGAGGACCGGCGGCATGGCCCGGCGGAATCGATTGGCGATCAGGCGTGCCAGGCCGGGATGGGTGCCCAGCGGCCGGCTGACCAGGTCGGCGCCGCAGGCGTGCAGCCGTTCCTGGAACAGGCCATCGGCCAGCAGGTAGGAGGCGACCACGACACGCGAATTGGTGCGTCGGGCATGCCGCCTCGCCTCGTCCACGGCTTCGGGTAACTGCGGATCTCCGGTGGCCGCGAACGCCAGGCTTACTCGCGACCCGGTCAGCGCCGAGACCAGCGTCGCGGTGGTGTGCAGGTCGGCACGCGCCCTGGCATCCGAGGTTCCGGCTGCGGCGAGAATCACCGAATCACCCGGGCGCCAACCACATTTCATCAGCTGATCGCCGACGATCCGGGCGACCTGGCCACTGGGGCCCAGGGCCTGTGTGACGATGACGTTCGGGTGGCCGCTGAGCTCGACGTGGGCCGGCAGGTCGGCGCGGACGTGATAGCCGCGCGACAAGAACGCCGGCATGACGATCGCGGGCCGGTCGGTAGCCCTCGCCCGCGACAGCACCTCGCTGGGGGAGGGGCCCAACACGTCGACGAACGCGACCTCTACCGGGCGGCCGGACAGCGAACTCGCCTGCGCAGCAAGCCCTTCGACCATCGCCACGCCCTCCGGGCTGCGGGTGCCGTGCGCGACCAGGATCAGCGCCATGGGGAACCAGCCCGTTGTTCGGTCGCGAGCCGGTAACCACGTTTGACCACCGTTGCGATGATGTTCTTGTCGCCCAGAGCCGTTCGCAGTCGCAGCACGGCCGTGTCGACGGCGTGCGGGTCGTTGCTGTTGCCGGGCAGCGCACGTAACAGGTCGCCGCGGGCGACGACGTCACCGGGACGTTTCGCCAGCGCGCGCAATATCCCCATGCCGGACGGTGACAGCACCTTGATCGAGCCGTCCACGAGCACGCACGTGCCGCGGATATCGACCGCGTGGCCGGCCGCGGTCACGGTGCACGAACCCAGCAGGGGTAGCTCCTCGGCGACGTGACGGGCCAAGGCGCCCAATCGCATTCGTTCCGGCGATGACGTCGGAACACCCTTTCGGATCAACGGCTTGGAGGTCACCGGGCCGACGCACATCGCGTGCACGTCGCTGCGCAGGGCCCCCAGCAATTGGTCTTCGAGGTCCAGCTCGCGGCTGCGCTCCAGCACTGCCGCGGCCGCGGGTGCCGATGTGAAGGTGACCGCGTCGAACTGCCGTCCCGCGATCCCGGTGACCAGCTGATCGAACGTGCCGCCCAATGGAGTTGGCTTCCACCGGTACACCCGGACGGGCACCACCTCGGCGCCGGCCATCCGCAACCCCCCGAGAAATTCCGGGAAGGGATCCCACGCGTCGGCGGCGCCGTGCAGCTGAACCGCCACCCGCAGCCCGGCCACTCCCGACTTGAGCAGGTATTCCAGCACTTCCTGCGAGGACTCGGATTCCGGCGACCACTCCTCGCGCAGGCCGGCGGCGCGCAGCGCTCCGGTCGCCTTCGGCCCGCGCGAGACGATCCGGGCCGAGGACAGCGCCGTGAGGAGCGGATTGACCAGCCCCCACCCCTCGGTCGCGGCCAGCCAGCCGCGGAAGCCGATGCCGGTATGGGCTACCAGGATGTCGGGTGGCTCGGCGATCAATGCCTCGGTGTTACGGTGCAGTTCGTCGTCGTCGGGCAGTGCGATCATGTTGATCGCGGGCGCGCTGCACACCTCGGCGCCCTGGCGGCTGAGCAGCGCGCACAGCTCCTCGGAGCGCCGGGATGAGGTCACCGCGATGCGGTAACCCGTCAGCGGCGGGGAGTCCGGCTGGCCCATATCACCTGTGTATGCCTATGAGATTTCCGTTGCGTTACCTGGCAATTGCTTACGCATTGCCCACAGTGAGGCCGCGCTCACACGCGGGCCAGCGCGCCTGCTGTCTCACCGTCCGCCGCCTCGGCGGGCAGCACCGGTCGGCGCACGTACACCATCCACGTGATGATCGCGGCCGCGACATAGGAAGCAAGGAACGCCCAGTACGCCGACGTCTCCGTCCCGGTGGCCAGGTAGGACTGGCGCAGCGCGAGGTTGATGCCCACGCCGCCGAGTGCCCCGACCGCGGAGCAGATACCGATCAACGATCCCGACTTGGCGCGCGCCCAGTGGCGACGTTCCTCCTCGCTCAGCTGACGGGCGCGGCTGCGCGCCTCGTAGACCGAGGGGATCAGTTTGAACACCGAACCGTTGCCCATCCCGGACAGGATGAACAACACCATGAAGCCGACGACGTAGCCGATCATGCTGGTCGAGCGCTCGCCGGCGTTGGGATCGTCCAAGGTGCTGATGATGACCAGCAATCCGGCGCCCAGGGTCATGCCGGCCAGCACGCCGAGCGTGACCCGGCTACCGCCCTTGCGATCGGCCAGCCGGCCACCGTAGATCCGGGCCAGCGAGCCCAGCAGGGGTCCGACGAAGGCCACCTGCGCGGCGTGCAGGGCCGCATGCTTGGCGCTTTCGCCGTCGGCCAGGAAGTTGACCTGCATCACCTGGCCGAAGGCGAAGGCGAACCCGATCCAGGAGCCGAAGGTGCAGATGTAGAGCAGCGAGATCACATAGGTGTCGCGCTCGAAAAGGATCGAGCGCATCGTGTTCAGCTCGGTGCCGTGGCCGACGTTGTCCATGAACAGCGCGGCCGCGACACCCACCACCGCCAGCACCACCAGGTACACCGCGCACACCCAGTACGGCGCCTCGTGCCCGGCCGTGGCCAGCACCAGCAGCCCGACCAGCTGGATCACCGCAACGCCGAGGTTGCCGACACCGGCGTTGAGGGCCAGCGCCGAGCCCTTGAGCCGCTGGGGGTAGAAGGCGTTGACGTTGGCGAGCGAAGCCGCGTAGTTGCCGCCGCCCAGCCCGGTCAGTGCGGCGCAAACCACGAATGGCCACAGCGGCAGCCCGGGGTTGGCGAGCAACACGATCGTGCCGGCCGTCGGGATCAGCAGCACGAACGCCGAGAACGCGGTCCAGTTGCGACCGCCGAAGGCGGCGATGCCCAGGGTGTAGGGAATCCGGGCCAGCCCACCGACCAGAGTGGCAACGGCGCCCAGCAGTAACTTGTCGCCGGCGGAGAAGCCGTAGACGTGCTCCGGCATGAACAGCGCCATGACGGGCCAAAGGGTCCAGACCGAGAAGGCGACATGGTCGCCCGCGATGGTGCATAGCAGGTTGCGGCGGGCAATCTCGGAGTTGCCGGCCTCCCAGGCCGCTGTGTCTTCCGGGTTCCAGTCCGCGATGCGGTGTGATTGCGGGCCATCCGATCGTCACCTTTCGTCGACCGCGAATTCGACTGTGCGCATTGATTTGACGCGAGGAAGCCGCGTGCATACGACTCCCTCTCGTCAGGCCCCGCTCACCGGCGCGTCCGGCTGCCGTCGCGCCAGGGATCGCTTCGCTCACCCGCAGCGGGAAGAAATGTGGTCACCCCGAACGAAGAGGCATGCCCCGCGGTGCATTTCGATGCTCACACTCAGGACGGGAATCGGTCAACTCAAACCGGCCCGAATCGCCTGTAAGTTGATTACCAGTTGTCTGGTAAGTCCCTGTAGGCCGCAGACCTTGAAATAACCACTTATTCCAAGTGATTCGGCCCCGGTGCCCGGCTTTGTGTGAGCTGGAATACTTTTCGGCTAGGAAAACGGCAAGCCGGCGACCCCGGCCTGCGGGTGGGCGCCCACCAGAACCCTCGGGCGCGACCAGTGCAGGCGGACCGACTGCCCCGGGCGCACCTGGGCGATCTTGTCGATGTCCTCGTCGACCACCACACCCACCACCGGGTAACCGCCGGTCACCGGGTAGTCGGGACCCAGGATCACCGGTAAACCGTTGGGCGGCACCTGAATCGCGCCGCGGGTGGTGCCCTCGCTGGGCAGCTGGCGGTCCGGGTAGCAGTACTGCAAGGGGCGGCCGACCAATCGCATTCCCACGCGATCGCTGCGGTCGGATGCGACCCAATCGTTGTGCACCAGGACATCGGGGTCGACGAACCAATCGTCGCGCGGCCCGGGCACCACCGCCAGCTCGACGGCGTTGCCGGTGATCGCGGCCACCGGGGCCTGGTCCAGTTCGGGGTAGTCGGGGGTGTGCTCGCCAACGGGGAGCTGGTCTCCCGCCCGCAGCGGTGACGGGCCGATGGCCGACATCACGTCGTAGCTGCGCGAGCCCAGCACGGGCTCCACGTCGATGCCGCCCCGCACCGCCAGATATGTCCGCAGCCCGGCGCGGGGCGTGCCCAGGGCGATCACCTGGCCGTCGCGAACATGCTGAATGCTGTTGGTGCCAAACTTGTTTCCGTTGACCGTCGGGTCGGTGTCGGCGCCCGTAACCGCGATGTCGATGTCGCCGCCCCGCACCCGCGCCGCGAAACCGCCGAACGTCACTTCGACGGTGGCGCGGTCATCGGGGTTGGCCACCAGGCGGTTGGCCAGCTGGTGTGCGCGGCGGTCGGCGGCCCCGGACCGGCTCACGCCGAGGTGGGCCAGTCCCGGCCGGCCCAAATCCTGGACGACGGCGAGTGGTCCGGTGCGCAGAATCTCCAGAGTCGCCACGGTGATCTCCTTACCTCAGACGGCCCGGAACTGAACCCACATGACCTGCGCCAGCAGCGCGGGATCTGGCCGTTCGAGCTCCCACAGAACCGCATCGGTGTGGCCGATCAGTTGCCAGCCGCCGGGCGACTGGCGCGGGTATATCGCGCTGAATTCACCGGCGAGGCCGACCGAGCCGGCGGGCACGGAGGTGCGTGGCTCCGAGCGGCGCGGCACCGCCAGTCGTGCGTCGCCGTCGACCAGATACGCGAAACCCGGGGCGAACCCGCTGAATCCGACCCGCCACAGCGAGCCGGTGTGTGCGTCGATCACCTGGGTGATGGTCAGACCGGTGTGGCCGGCGACCTCGGCAAGGTCGGGGCCGTCGTAGACGACATCGATGACGACGTCGGCGCGACGGTCCGGCGCGGCGACCTCCTCGGCGCTGACCCGCATCTTGCGCAGTCGCTGACGAATCACCCCCTGGAAGCGGGGGCTGTCAAGCTTCACCAGCACCGTGCGGGCGGCTGGGACGACGTCGACCACGCCCGGCAACGCCGCGGCGCGCAGCTGCGCCACCCACGCCAATACCTCGGCGGTGCTGCCGCATTGCAGCATCAGCGCACTGTCGCCGAAGTCCAGGACCGTGTTGCCGACCAGGTCCGTCGGCAGGTCCTTGGACACGTTGTCGGTAAGGTCCGTCACGCTCATTACTCGACGGTAACCTCTGCAGCGTGGCCCGGGCGAGGGCCGGGCCACGGATTTTCGAACACTGCCAGAGCTGCCTTAGCAAACGCTCAAACAGGCTGGCGCGGCCGGGATCTAACCGAGGATTTTGCTCAGCTGCGGGGGCAGTTGGTCGGCGACCAACGGGTAGCTCAGCGGCGAGGAAAAGGCGATCGCGCCGGCCTGCTCCTTGGTGGTGAAGATGTGCCGGTTCTGCGCGGTGGCCTGTGACGCCGCCACGTCGGGGTCGGCGAGTAACGCCTTCTGATCGTCGGGGTTCTCGGTTGTCCAGATGACCACGTCGGCGGAATCGAGCACCGCTTTGACGTGATCGCGGGGGATGACGGCGCGGTGGTCGGTGCCGAAAGGTTTGATGCTGTCGGCGATCACCAGC
Organism: Mycobacterium nebraskense; assembly: GCF_002102255.1. Lineage (GTDB taxonomy): Bacteria > Actinomycetota > Actinomycetes > Mycobacteriales > Mycobacteriaceae > Mycobacterium > Mycobacterium nebraskense. The sequence goes on along the minus strand of NZ_LQPH01000015.1, from coordinate 42,809 downwards.
CCCATCTGGTTCAGGAAGTCCGTGCGCCAGCCGGCCATTGTCGCGACGACGGTGCCTTGCCACAGGGTGCCCTGCATCAGCAACGCCTTCTTGCCCGTCCAGCTCGGGTGTTCCTTGGCGACGGCGGTGAACTTCTGGTCGACGGCGTCGATCAGTGACTTCATCTGGTCGGCCTGGAACACCGCCTGGCCGATGGCGGTGGCCTGCTCCTTCCATGGCTCGAAGAAGGCGTCGCCGTCCGACTGCGGCACGGTCGGGGCGATCTTGGAGAGCTTCTGATAGGTATCGGCGTCCACCCCGGCGTTGGTGGCCACGATCAGGTCCGGTTTCAGTCCCGCGATCTGGTCGACCGGAATCCCGTTGTCGAGGTTCAGCACCACCGGCTGCGCCCCACCGAGCTTGGGTTGGGCCCACGGCCACACCGCGAACGGCTGATCACCGAACCAGTTGGTCACGGCGATCGGCACCACGCCGACCGCGAGCAAGTCGTCTTGCTCGGTGTAGCCGGCACTGACCACGCGCTTGGGCGGTTCTTTGACGACGGTCTGACCGAAGAGATGGTTGATCGTCACTGATTTGCCGCCGGAGGTATCCGACGACGGTTTGCGTGACGAGCACGCCGCCGGCTCCCCGGCGACCGCGGCGACCGCTGCAGCCCCTGCGAGCTGCAAGAATCCCCGTCGATTCCAACCCTGTCGCATCGCGTGAGATTATCGCGTTCCGGGCCCTGGGCGGCATCGCCGCGCGGTTGCGGCGCTCAGCCCAGCGGCATGCCGGCGTCCAGGAAGTCCAGGGCCCGATAGATGGTGTCGGCCGTTTTCGGCGCGCTGTCGAACGCCGCCATCATGGCGCCGACCATCGCGCCGACGTACACCCGGACCTCGAAATCGGTTGCGCGACGGCCGATTCGGCGGCCGATCGCCTCCGCCATGACGTTCACGGTGCGGTAGTACTCGTCGTAGAGGGCGGCCTTGAGCTCGGGTATCGAGAAGATCAGCCGCTGGCGGGTGTTCTCGAACTCCAGCTGCTCGGGTGACAGGCCGGCCATCGTGGTGGCGTAGGCGCGCCGGATTGCTTGGCTCGGCGACAGCTCGGGCGGCTGGGCGTCGAACGCGGCCAGGATCAACGGATCGAGGTCATCAGCCAGCAGCAGCGACTCCTTGGATCCGAAGTACCGGAAGAACGTGCTGGGTGACACTTCGGCGGCGTCGGCGATCTGTTCGACGGTGGTGGCGGCGTAGCCGTTGGCGTCGAACAGGCGGAACGCCTCGCGGCGCAGGGCATGGCGGGTCTTGATCTTCTTGCGTTCCCGCAGCCCCAGGGGCTGGTCAGTCGCCTGCATGCGGCAATTCTCCCGCATTCGGGCGGCAAAAAGTTCTGACAAGCGGCCAACGACCGCTGCGAGATTCTTGTTGGTCGCGCGGGCCGGGATATAGCCGAGTTTCAGCTCCACGGCCGCTGCTTGCCCCCGTATCCCTCCCAAGGGCTGTAGTCGGCGATCAGCTCTTCTTGGGGCGGTCGCTGGCCGACCGGCACATGCTGCAGGTTGATCCGGATCCGGTACCAGATCGAACTCGGCCCGCGCATGCCGTCGAGCAGCACGTCGGCCGGCTGCAGCAGGCTGGCCGCGGCCGGGTGGCGGCCGCGCCAGATCTCCAGCGCGGCCAGCGCCTCGTTCTTGGTCTTGGTGCGGGCGATCTCGATGAGCGGCATCACCGACTGCCGCCGGCCGCCGGCTTTGCCGGATCCCTTCGGCGCGCGCTCCGGGGGCCCCATCTCCACGGCCAGCATCAGCAGCCGGTCGAGCTCACCGACCGCGTCATTCATTCCCGCCCACGGGTCACCCATGGCGGCGAACCGGCCGGGCACGGTGTCGATGGTGAACTCCTCGGGACGGCGCTCGGTGACTTCGTCCCAGAGCAGCGGCGTCGACACCCGGGCGTCCGGCGTCGCCCGCACCGAGTACGCCGACGCAACCGTGCGGTCCTTGGCGTTCTGGTTGAAGTCGACGAACACCCCTTCGCGCTCTTCCTTCCACCACCGGCTCGTCGCCGCGTCGGGCACCCGCCGCTCGACTTCGCGGGCCACGGTCTGGGCGGCCAGCCGCACCTGCCGGAATTCCCAGCGCGGGGCGATCCGGGCATAGATGTGAAAACCGCGCGACCCGGACGTCTTGGGCCAGGCGACCAGGCCGTAGTCCTCCAGCACCTCACGGGCCACCAGCGCCACGTCAACGATCCGCCGCCAGGAGACCCCGGGCATCGGATCCAGGTCGACCCGTAATTCGTCGGGATGATCGAGGTCGCCGGCCAGGACCGGGTGCGGGTTGAGGTCGATGCAGCCCAGGTTGACCGCCCACGCCAGGCCGGCGGCGTCGTGGATGACGGCCTCCGCGGCCGAGGTGCCCCGCGCATAGTGCAGTTCGGCGACGTCCACCCAGTCGGGCCGGTTCTTCGGCGCGCGCTTCTGGAACACCGCCTCCTCGGAAATGCCCTTGACGAAGCGCTTCAGGATCATCGGCCGGCCGGCAACGCCGCGCAGCGCCCCCTCTGCCACCGACAAGTAGTAGCGGACCAGATCGAGCTTGGTGTGCGGTCCCGTGCCGTCGTGGGCTTCGAACACCACCCTGTCCGGGTGGGTGATCGAGACCTTGTGCCCGGCCACCTCCAGTGACGCCGGACCGGTCATGTTCATCATCGTAAGTCGGTGGGTACTTACCCCTCGTAATGCGACGGACGTCACATAGGGTGGGATTCATGCCTAATCTGATTGGCCTGTCCGGGCAGGCGGTTGCCAAGGTTCAGCAGTACCTCGAACGCGGCTCAGCCGAATTGCACTACGTGCGCAAGATCTTCGAATCGGGCGCCTTCCGGCTGGAGCCGCCGCTGAACTACGCCGCGATGGCCACCGACATCTACAAGTGGGGCGAGTTCGGCATGCTGCCCTCGCTCAACGCCAGACGCCACCCCGACCGCGCCGCGTGCATCGACGAAGAGGGCGAATTCAGCTTCAAGGAGCTCGATGAGGCCTCCCACGCGGTGGCGAACGGCTTGCTCGAGATGGGCGTCAAGGGTGGCGACGGGGTCGCGATCCTGGCGCGCAACACCCGCTGGTTCCTCATCGCCAACTACGGCGCCGCCCGGGTCGGTGCCCGCATCATCCTGCTCAACAGCGAGTTCTCCGGCCCGCAGATCAAGGAGGTGTCGGAGCGCGAGGGCGCGAAGCTGATCATCTACGACGACGAGTACACCAAGGCCGTCAGCAAGGCGGAGCCTGAGCTGGGCTTCCTGCGCGCGCTGGGCACCCACCCCGACGCGGACGAGCCGTCGGGCAGCAAGGACGAGACGCTGGCCGACCTGATCGCCAAGAGCAGCAAGTCGCCCGCCCCCAAGGCGACCAAGCACGCGTCGATCATCATCCTGACCAGCGGCACCACCGGCACCCCGAAGGGCGCCAACCGCAGCACCCCGCCCACCCTGGCGCCGGTCGGCGGCATCCTGTCGCACGTTCCGTTCAAGGCCAACGAGGTGACGTCGCTGCCGGCGCCGATGTTCCACGCGCTCGGATACCTGCACTCCACCATCGCGATGTTCCTGGGCTCGACCCTGGTGCTGCGTCGGAAGTTCAAGCCGCCGCACGTGCTCGAAGACATCGAGAAGTACAAGGTGACCGCCATGGTGGTGGTACCGGTCATGCTGTCGCGGATCCTCGACGCGGTCGAGAAGATGGACAAGAAGCCCGACCTGTCCAGCCTCAGGATCGTGTTCATCTCCGGATCGCAGCTGGGCGCCGAGCTGGCCAGCCGCGCGCTGAAGGACCTCGGTCCGGTCATCTACAACATGTACGGCTCGACCGAGATCGCCTTCGCCACCATCGCCGGACCGCAGGATCTAGAGAAGAACGCGGCGACGGTCGGACCGGTGGTCAAGGGCGTAAAGGTCAAGATCCTCGACGACAACGGCAAGGAGCGGCCGCAGGGCGAGGTCGGCCGGATCTTCGTTGGCAACGCGTTCCCCTTCCAGGGCTACACCGGCGGCGGTCACAAGCAGATCATCGACGGCCTAATGTCCTCCGGTGACGTCGGCTATTTCGACGAGCACGGCCTGCTGTACGTCAGCGGCCGGGACGACGAGATGATCGTCTCCGGCGGCGAGAACGTCTTCCCGGCCGAGGTCGAGGATCTGATCAGCGGGCATCCCGACGTGGTCGAGGCGACCGCCATCGGCGTCGAAGACAAGGAGTGGGGCCACCGGCTGCGCGCGTTCGTCGTGAAGAAGGACGGCTCCGACGTCGACGAGGACACCATCAAGCACTACGTCCGCGACCACCTGGCCCGCTACAAGGTGCCGCGTGAGGTGGTCTTCCTCGAGGAGCTGCCGCGCAACCCGACGGGCAAGATCCTCAAGCGCGAGCTGCGCGAGATGGAGGTCGACTAGCCGCTTCCCCTTCCGGGGGTCAGCGCCGGTCTTTGATGGCCCGGGTGATCTGCGCCGCGAGGTTGGGGTCGACCAGGAGCTGGTCGATGAGCGCGGTGAGGACTTCTTGTCCCGTCACCCGGGCGACTCCCAGGCGGTCGGCCGCCTCCCGCTGCCAGATGTCGAGGGCTCGATGGGTGGCCGCCGGGAGGTCGACGGTACGGCGTGTCCGCTGACCCCGACCCATCTGGTTGGCCGCCGGCTGGCCGACCATCGGGCGGGCGCCCTGCTGCCCGAGCCCGGTGAGGCGCTCGGTCGGCGCGGCGTCTCCGGCCGGTGCGGCCGACGGCCCGGGGCCCCGAAACGTTCCGGCGCTGGGTCGGATGTGGCTGGGGTTGAAGTTCACTGCGGCGATCGTCCTCCGATGAGTGGCCAATCAGTAAATCAGCGCTCGACTGTGTCAATACTGATTCTTCCACCGACGACGGCGTAAGTCGCGTCACCGGGCCCCTGAGCCGCCCGCGGTCGCGGCAGGTGTCCCAGCAGCGGCCTTCTGCAGCAAACTGATAAAGGTAGCTGATCGGCAGACGATTTTGCGGGGCACCTGCCAGCTGATGGACGGCGGACATGGCTATGCGCAATACGCAATTCAGTTGATATGACGATACGGAAAGACGGAAGCCAGTATGTCAGTATATGACGTTTAAGCAGCTTAAATAGCTCGCGGACGCAACTCAGTATCCATGAATATCCTGAGTTATGAACAGCATTAAATCTGACACAATTGGACGATGATAAATGCTGTTGCTACAATTGTTACATAATTCACAGGACAATTCTGGTGTACTGCCGTTGTTTGCCGGGTAACGTTCTCACTAACGTTTAATTTCGTCGGCATTCAATGCCAGGAAGGAGCTCTGGCGATCATGATTTCTTCGCGATCGTTACGCGGCGCGGCCGTGGGCGCAGTCGGTGCTTCGGCGGTGGCCGGAGCGCTGCTGTTCGGCGCCGGCCCCGTCGCCCAGGCGGCCCCGGTGCCAGGACCCGACACCAGCTTCACCACCGCCGGTCCGCACGGCGCGCCGGGCGGACCCGGAATCATTCCCGACCGTCCAGGAGGGGGTCATGGCGGCCATGGATGGGGCGGCCACGGACGGGGTGGCCACGGATGGGCCGGGGGAGGCCACCGTGGGTGGGTTCCGGGCAACCGCGGATTCTGGGCCCCCGGGCGCTGGTGGAACTGGTGGTGGTGAACCACCTCCCGTGGTAACCGGCCAGCCTCGGCGTGCCGATCCACAGTAGGCTGACCGACCCACGGGATTGGGGGAACCATGCCGGCCTGACCACCCCTCAGGTCGGCATGGCCCTCTCCAGGGCCAAGTTGCTCTCCAGGACCAAATTGGAAGTGGCGGTCAGGGATCGCGAGGAAGACCGAGCAGCCGCTCGGCGATGATGTTCAGCTGCACCTCGGAGGTGCCGCCGTAGATGGTGGTGGCCCGGCTCGCCAGCAGGTATTCGCCCCACGTGCCGGCTGGTTCGGCGGGGTCGCCGATGGCGGCGTCGGTGCCGAACGAGGACACCGCGAACTCCGCATACCCCTGGCCGGTGCGCATCGACAGCAACTTGGAGATGGCCGCCGACGGCATGGCGTCCCCGCCGGCCAGCGTCAACAGCGTCGAGCGCATGTTGAGCACCTTGGCGGCGTGGCCCTCGGCGATCAGCTGACCCGCTCGGTGTTGTGCGACCGGGTCGAACTGGCCGTCGCGAACGAACTCGACGAACTGGCCGAGGGTGGCCAGGAAGTTCGCCTCGCTGCTACCGATCGAAACCCGTTCCGCGGTAAGGGTGTTGCGGCTGACCTCCCATCCCCGGTTCACTTCGCCGAGCACACATTCGTCGGGCACGAACACGTCGTCGATGTAGACGGTGTTGAACATCGCGTTCCCGGTGAGCTCGCGCAGCGGCTTCACCTCGACGCCTTCACTGCGCATGTCCAGCAAGAAGTAGGTGATGCCGTTGTGCTTCGGCGCCGACGGGTCGGTCCTGGCCAGTAGTGCGCCCCAGTGGGACAGCTGCGCCGCCGTGGTCCAGATCTTCTGGCCGGTGATGCGCCAGCCGCCGTCCGTTCGGGTTGCCTTGGTGCTCAGCCCGGCCAGGTCCGACCCGGCGCCCGGCTCGGAGAAGAGCTGACACCAGATCATGTCACCGCGGAAGGTCGGCGGCAGGAAACGCTGTTTTTGCTCCTCGGTTCCGAAGGCGACGATCGACGGGATGATCCACGTCGCGATACCCATCTGCGGGCGCTTGACCCGGCCGGCGGTGAACTCCTGGGCGATGATGATCTGCTCGATCGGACCGGCGGCGCGGCCCCACGGTGTCGGCAGATACGGCAGCGCCCAGCCGCCCTCGGCGATGGCGACCTTGCGCTGGTCGCGCTCCATCGCCTTGAGCGCGCCGACTTCGGCCCGGATCTCGTCCCGCAGCTTCTCGGTGTCGGGGTCGAGGTCGATGTCGACCGCGCGCATGCCGGTGCTGGTGGCGGTGTGCACCACTTTCTGCGGGTATTCCGAACTGCGGCCGAACGAGGCGGCCAGCATCAGCGCCCGGCGGTAGTACACGTTCGTGTCGTGCTCCCAGGTGTAACCGATCCCGCCGTGTACCTGGATGCAGTCCTGCGCGCACCGTTGAGCGGCCGCGGGGGCCAGCGTCGCCGCCACGGCGGCGGCGAACTCGACATGGGAACCGGTTATGTCCCAATTGTTTTCGCGTGCTTCGTCGATAGCGCGGGCGGCGTCCCACACCGCCGCGGTGGCGCGCTCGGTGTCGGCGATCATCTCCGCGCACTTGTGCTTGATGGCCTGGAACTGACCGATCGGCCGGCCGAACTGCTCACGGATCTTGGCGTATTGCGACGCGGTGTCGGTTGCCCAGCGCGCCACTCCGATCGCCTCGGCGGACAGCAGCGTCGTCATCAGCGCGTGCGCCGTCGCCATGCTCAGGTTGCACAACGCGGCATCAGCGCCGACCTCGACGGCGTTGGCCCGCACGTGGGCGACCGGGCGGAGCGGGTCGAGGCTTTTCACGGGCTCGATCTCGAGCTCCTCGGCGCGCAGCACCACCCATTCCTCGCCGCTGTCGATCGCGACCGGGAGCACCAGCACCGAGGCCTGCGCCGCCGCGGGAACCGCGCGGACCTCGCCGCGGAGCACCAGCGCGTCACCTTGGCGGGTGGCGGTCAGCCCGCAGCAGTCCATCGCGTAGGCGGCGATGGCGGCGCCAGACGCCAACTCCGAGAGCACCTTCGCTTGCGGGTCATTGGCGGAAATCAGGGCACTGGCGATCGCCGACGGCACGAATGGCCCGGGCACCGCGCCATAGCCGAACTCGGCCAGCACGATGGCCAACTCGAGGATGCCGAAACCCTGCCCACCCACGGACTCGGCCAGATGCAGGCCCGGCAGGCCCTGTTCGGCCGCCGCCCGCCAGTACGGCGGGGGATTGTCGATCGGCGTTTCCATCGCCGTGTGCAACGCCTCGGACGGCGCGATACGCGTCACCAGCGACCGCACCGAAGCGGCGAGGTCTTGATGCTCAGGAGTGATAGCGATCGGCATTGGTCGCCTTCCCATGCTTTCGGGGTTCCGTCTCGGCCAAGCACCTTCCAAACTAACAACCGGTCGGTTGGTTGACCACAGCGGTCACCAGCGGGCGAGAACTCTCAGCGAAACCGTTTGGTGATCCACTTGGCAATGATGTCGGCTTGCGCGCCGCGAGCGCCCGGGGTGGTGAAGTAGTGGTCGGTGTCGATCGACGTTTGCGTCTTGTCGGGGCCCGCGAGCGCGACGAAAATCCGTTGGGCGTCGGACGGGAAGACACCGGTATCGGCCTCGGCGTTGATCACCAGGGCGGGGCAGGTGATCCGGGACAGGTGCGGCTCGGCCCGGGTCTGCGCCACCCGCAGGCTCCACATGCCCAGCCAGCTCCGCAGGGTGCAGGCCGCGGCGATGCCGTGCGCCGACCGGTTCGCCTTGGCCGGGAGGCCGGCATAGCACATGTTCGGCTGACGCCTGGTCGGCTCGATACTGGCGTCGACCATGCGGGGATCGGCCCAGGTGCGCATGACGGAAAACGGGCGGTCGGAAAACCCCGCCGCGCGAACGCGTTTGAGTTCCTTCTCGGCCCAGTCGGTGATGGCGTGGTTGCGGGCGGTCTGCGCGCGGCGGTAGCGGGTGAGGAACTCCGGCCCGTACGGCGGGCCGTTGCGCTCGTTGAACAGGTCGAGGTCGGCGTCGGTGGCGACGGGGTCGTTCTCGTCGACGACGGCGCCATCCATCCAGGCCGTCAACACGTCGGGTCGCCCCGGATGGGCCGCGGTGGACACGTAGCCGTCCGCGGCGGGCAACTCGGTCAGGCCCGCCGCCGGCCGCATCCCGTCCAACGGGGTCACGTTCGGCTCCGCGGCCTGTGACTGATATGCGGCCATCAACGAGCCACCGCCCGAATTACCGAGCAGCACAACGGTTTCCACGCCCTGCACTTCGCGCAACCAGCGCACTCCGACGCCGATGTCGACTAGCGCGTGATCGAGCAGGAAGCTGCTTTCGAAGCCACGGAACCTGGTGTTCCAGCCCAGAAAGCCGACGCCGCGGGTGGCCATGTAGTCGGCGAGGTAGTGCTCGGAGAAGTCGATCTGGTAGTGCGTGGCGATCATCGCCACCTTGGGCTTGCGTCCCACCCCGCGGTGGTACAGCCCCTGGCAAGGATGCCCACCCGCACCGGCGCGCCCGGCGGTGCTCGACGGCAACCCGACGAACTCGCGGATTACTCCCGCGGCACCGGTGTGAAGAGTCATTTCAGCGGCCCTGTTGGCAATCGACATCTCGTTGAAAACTGAAGCTGATGTTAGATTCGGAATTACATCTTGGCCAGGATTTCAAGCCGGGGACCGAGGGGAGCCGCGCGATGATCAAGCCGCACAACACCAACACGGAATTCGAACTCGGCGGTATCAACCACGTCGCGCTGGTCTGCTCGGACATGGCTCGCACCGTGGACTTCTACACCAACATCCTCGGCATGCCGTTGATCAAGTCGCTCGACCTGCCCCGGGGCGCGGGCCAGCACTTCTTCTTCGACGCCGGCAACGGTGACTGCGTCGCGTTCTTCTGGTTCGCCGACGCGCCCGACCGGATACCGGGCATCTCGTCGCCGGGCGCCATCCCCGGCATCGGCGACATCACCAGCGCGGTGAGCACCATGAACCACTTGGCCTTCCACGTGCCGGCCGAGAAGTTCGACGCCTACCGCCAGCGGCTCAAGGACAAAGGGGTACGGGTCGGCCCGGTGCTCAACCATGACGAGAGCCCCACGCAAGTGTCCGCGACGGTGCATCCCGGGGTGTACGTGCGGTCGTTCTACTTCCAGGACCCCGATGGCATAACCCTCGAATTCGCTTGTTGGGTCAAAGAATTCGATAACAGCGATGCTCTGGCGGTGCCGAAAACCGCGGCGGACCGGCGACCCGCGGTGGTCGCCGGTCGCTGATGACCGAGCGCATCCTGACCGACGCGCAGATCGCGGCACTCACGCCCGGTGAGCGGCGCGATCTGATCACCCGGCTGGAACAACCTATTAGCGACGTCATCGACCCGGTGTTCCTGGCCCGCGTGCGGCGCATCCGATTGAGCCTGATGGTCGGTGGCTCGGCGGTAATGATCCCCTGGCTGGGATATCTCTCCACGACGCTGCCGGAGGACTACGTCGCGCACAACTGGCCCCTTACCTGGGTGGGCTTCGACGTGCTGTTGATGGCGTTCATGGTGGCGACGGCTCTTCTCGGCTACCTGCGTCGTCAGGTGCTGATTCCGGCCGCGTTCACCACCGGGGTGCTCCTGGTCTGCGACGCGTGGTTCGACCTGATGACCGCCGGCCCCAGGGATGTCTGGTTGTCGGTGGCCACCGCTCTGTTGATCGAGCTGCCACTGGCGGCCTTCATGGTCGTCAGCGGGCTGCGGCTCATGCGCCTGACCATGGCGCGTTTTTGGCTGCTGGACCCCGGGATGCGGCTGTGGGATCTGCCGCTGTTGCCCTGAGGCGGTAGGGGTTTGGCAGGTCCGGTTCGAACCGCAACATAGCCTGCCGGGCGTGGTGCGCGACCGAACGGCTGCCGATTTTACCGGCATCGCGGCGGACAACCGCGAGATTGCAAATTTTCGAAAAACCGCAAGATCGGCGCCTTAGTCGACTACTGCCCAACAACAGCGACAAGGGGGGGTTCGAGCAGCACCATAAGTTCGGTCCAACATACGCAAATCCGTCGCAAAGATCTCCAGTCGAAATTGAATGCATGCTGCATGGGAATCAGGCTGCCCACGTGTCTGCCGATGATGTTGTCGTTTCTGGACTTTCGGAAGAGTCACCTCGCCGGGGTGTGGGCGGAGATGAATTTCGGTACTTACGGCGTCAGTCTCTCGGCCGGCGGCGTCAACATGTGGATCAACCGGCACGCGGAAAAGACAATGGGGAAGGGCGAACGAACAGGTCTTCATCTCCTTCCTGGCCTACCAACCTGGCCGGCCCAACTCGGACGGCGAATTGAGGCACGCCATTGCGAGCGCCCTGAGCGACTTCGCACTCACCGCCACGAAGGCTGGCGCACGGTCTGCCCGGTGTGAGCGTGTGACAGGCGACTAAGCGTCGGAGTCTGCCCGTATTTCCTTGGGGCGGTACAGCTTTGGCTCGGCGAGTTCGTCGAGCAGTGCGGCCAGGTGGTCGACGAGCTGGTCCGGTTCGAGTCGGACGTCGCCGGCAAGCCAGGCGCTGATGGTTTGCCCGACGCCGCCGACCACGAAATGGGCCGCGGCCTTGATGCGGTCGTTTGCCGGGACTCGCAGGGCGTCTCCGACGTGCTGGCCGGACAGCATGGCGAACAGCGCGCTGGATTCGGCGCGCTTGCGCACGATCACCGGATCGGCCAGCTGAGTGTTGAACAACAGGCGCCCGAGGCGGGCGTCGCCGGCGATGGTGCGCACGATGTTGGCCATTCCCGCGCGGGTCTGCTCGTGCGCCGGCACCGCCGCCACCGCCGCCTGTGTGGTGGCGGCCAGCTCGGCGACCACCCAGTCGAAAACACTGGCGACGAATTCGTCTTTGTCGGCGAAACTTTCGTAGAAGTACCGGGCCGCCAGGCCGGCCTGGCGGCACACGCCGCGGACGGTGACCGCGGAGATGCTCTGTTGCTGCTCCGCGCCGAGCAGGTCGAGCCCCGCGGCCAGCAGCCGGTTGCGGCGCGTGGCCAGTCGCTGCGTGGCCTCGACGCCGCGGTACGGCCGCACGCTCGAGGTCTCGTCCATGCGAACCATCTTGACACCAACGCGACGCCACGACAATATCAGGAAACAAGCGTTCGCACATTCGCGGGCCGTGCCGCTGGAGGGGTCTGACCATGGCAATACACGAGGCCGTTCACCAACCGGTTCGGCATGTCGAGCGCGCGATCGCCGACGCGCCACGGCAATCCCCCGCGCGGCGGGGCGGGCGCCGGCGGGCGCTTGGCATCGACGAGGGGTTGATGGGCGTCGCGCTATTGGCCGGCCCCGCGAACGTGATCATGCAATTGGCGCGCCCCGGTGTCGGCTACGGCGTCATGGAGAGCCGCGTCGAAAGCGGCCGCGTCGATCTGCATCCGATCAAGCGCGCGCGCACCACCTTCACCTACCTGGCCGTGGCGACCAACGGCAGCGACGCCCAGAAAGAGGCCTTCCGTCGCGCGGTGAACCGGGCCCACGCGCAGGTCTACTCCACCCCCGAAAGCCCGGTGCAGTACAACGCCTTTGACCCCGACCTGCAGCTGTGGGTGGGGGCGTGCTTGTACAAGGGCGGGGTCGATATCTACCGGATGTTCATCGGCGAGCTGGACGGCGAGGATGCCGACCGCCACTACCGCGAAGGCATGGCGCTGGCCACCACCTTGCAGGTCCCACCGGAGATGTGGCCGGCGGACCGGGCGGCGTTCGACCGGTACTGGCAGGAGTCGCTGGCCAAGGTCCACATCGACGAGGCCGTCCGTGAGTATCTGTATCCCATTGCCGCGAACCGCATCCGGGGGCTGACGCTGCCGCGCCGCCTGCAGCGCGCCTCCGACAACTTCGCGTTGCTGATCACCACGGGCTTTCTGCCGCAGCGGTTCCGCAACGAGATGCGGCTGCCCTGGGACGCCACCAAGCAACAGCGCTTCGACCGGCTCATCGCGGCATTGGCCTTGGTGAACCGGTGCTTACCGCGGTTCGTTCGGCAGTTCCCCTTCAACGTCCTGCTGGCCGACGTCGACCGCCGGATCAGGACGGGCCGCCCGTTGGTCTAGACGGTATGGGGTTGACCCCCAACCCAACGCCGGCGGTCAACCCATACCGTCTAGCGCTCGGCACACGGCTACTCACCTTCCAGGTATGCCGCCCAATGGAATTAGCTGCAAATCGGTCCTTGGTGTTGTGAGCACCCAATTGGCGTCTTTCGGGGTGGCGTCAACACCCGGCTGAGCTCGCGGAGCCCCGTAGTGGCGCTCACTCATGCAGCGAGTTGGGGCGGTGGAGCCGCGAGGCCTTGCGGAATGGGACTGCAGGGCTCAGGTGGGGCGACGAACAGGCCCGCGCGTGATCCCGATACGGGCTTGTTGATAATGATAATCAACGTCATTAAGCTATGGCTGTCCGAGCTTCGCCACCGAAGGAGTTTCCTCGTGACGTTCCGCGTCATACCCGGAAGGCCCAGCCGCCTGTGCACGTGTCGAAGCGTTGACCGCTCGACGGCGGCTGCGCATGACCGACCTACCACTTTGATCACAGAGGTGGCGCCGCCGGCCGCCGATCCTGTGGCGCTGCACAGTGCGGTTGGGTTCTGCGTCCACGGCGGTGAGCATGCGGGACAGGCCGCGAAGGAGCTCGGTCGCTCCGGCCGCGGGATGGGTGCCGTCGCGTCGTATCTGGTCGCCTGCGGCCGATCGTGACGGCGCCGGTGTGGATGGCCTTTCCGCCGGAAGTGCATTCGGCGTTGCTGAGCGCCGGCCCCGGTCCGGGGTCGTTGCTGGCGGCGGCAGGGGCGTGGTCGTCGCTCAGCGCCGAATATGCCTCGGTGGCGGACGAACTCACCGCTTCGCTGGCGGCGGTGCAGGCGGGGGTGTGGGAAGGGCCGAGCGCGGAGTCCTATGTCGCCGCGAACGTGCCCTACGTGGCCTGGTTGATGCAGGCCAGCACCAACAGCGCGGGCGCGGCCGCCCAGCATGAGACCGTGGCCGCCGCCTACACCAGTGCACTAGCGGTCATGCCAACACTGGCCGAGCTGGCAGCCAATCACACCACTAACGCGGTGTTGGTGGCGACGAATTTCTTTGGGATCAATACGATTCCGATCGCGCTCAACGAGGCCGACTATGTGCGGATGTGGATTCAGGCCGCGACCACAATGGCCACCTATCAAGCGGTCTCCGGCACCGCGGTGGTGGCGACGCCGCAAACCGCACCGGCGCCGCAGATCCAGAAATCCGGCAGCAACACCGGCGACAGCGGCTGCGGCGGCACCAGAATAGATCCGTGGACCGGAAGCACCGAGAACGTGTATTGCCCGAACGACCCGCGCTTCTGGACGGATTGGGCGTCCGAACTTGTTCAGCAATGGACCGACCTGCTATCAAATCCGTCGCAGGCGGCGACCCTCCTTCCTCTGATGGAGGCCGATTTTATGTTCCACGTGCAGTTCCTTGTCACCTACCTGGCTCAATCCCCGCAGTTGCTGTCGGTGGGGCTCGGCCTCGCCATCGCCAACCTGGCAGCGGTATCCGGCTTCGCGGGGCTGTCCGGGCTGGCCGGCCTAGCCGCGGTGCCCACGGGAGCGGAGACGATTCCTGCCGCGGCTGAGCCCAATTTGCCGGCCGTCGGGCTCGCCCCGACTGCATCGACGGTCGTCAGCCCTGGCTCGGCCCCCGCTTCCACTGGGGCGCCCGCGCATGCGACCGGCAGCGCCCCGGCCGCACCGCCGCCGCCGCCGGCACCCGGGGTCGCCGGTGTCGCGGGCTTCGGCTTCCCCTACGTGGTTGGTGGGCCCGGCATCGGGCTTGGGTCGGGTATGGGCACCAGCGCCAGCGCCAAGAAGAAGGCGGCGGAGCCTGATACCGCCGCCGCGGCGACCACGGCCGCTGCGCGGGATCAGGCGCGGGCACGGCGGCGTCGGCGGGCGGCGCTGCGCGGGCACGGCGACGAGTTCGCGGATATGGGTGTCGCGGTCGAGCCAGACTGGGACGCGCCGCCCAGTGAGGAGCCCGTCGCCTCGATGGTGGGCTCCGATCAGGGCGCGGGGCCGTTGGGGTTCGCCGGGACGGTGCGCAAGGAGACCGTAGTTGATGCGGCGGGCTTGACCACGCTGGGCGATGGGACGTGTGGCGGGGGCCCGACGGTGCCGATGGTGCCGGGAACCTGGGCTCCAGACCGGGCTGGCTAGGCGGGAGGCAATGCAGAGCATGGCCAATGCGGCAAACGCTTATCACCATGACTAGCAATGGCTTTAGAAGAGTCACCACGGGTTTCCTGGCTACGCATATTCCGCAGTTGGTTGCAACGTGTTCGGCGTTTGTCGAAGGCGAAGTCGACGCGCCACCCCCCATCGGTCAGGCTTGAGCGGTCGCACTCTCGGCGGAAGCGTTTCATAGCAGGGGGACGCCGAGTCAATAACTTGTTAGCCGGCCGGCTGGGTTATGCGGGAGACGTATCGACCTATGCCGGCACAGTGCAATGCCCGAGTGCCGATATCGGCGGCCCGCCATTGTCGCCGAAGAGCAATTCGGCCCGCCCAGCACGCCCCGGGCCAGCTGAGGGCGGGGGTGGTGTCTTAGGTGGGTCCATATGTGTGATGGCAGGTCAACTCAGCGAGCTGGCGATGCAGGTGGCTGTCTGCCCAACGCGAGTCCATCTGGCGGCGTAGACCACGGCGTTATCGGATCTCGGTGGTGACAGTGTTGAAAACGATAATCATATTCAGTTAACATGTCTTCTGTTGGTGACTCTGGCGGCGAGGAATATCTGCCGTGACGCGTTGCGAGTCGGACTGAAGGGTTGACTGGCGCGGGTAACAGCCAGGTCAGTGCCCATAGAACGGAAACTGGGCAGGCAATCGACCCGCCCCGAGCGCCTCGACACTTAGCTTATGCAATGCTAACTTCAGGCGGGTCAAGTTAGGGGAGGCTACACAAATGGAGAGACGTGGCCGTGGAACTCGGTGACACCGGCGTGCTCGCAGCGCAGCCCGTCAATTCTCGAGCGGACGCCAGGGTTGACGGCGACGTCGTCAGCCGGTTCGCCACGTGCTGCCGCGCGCTCGGCATCTCGGTATACCAGCGCCAGCGCCCGGCAGACCTGGCCGCCGCGCGCTCCGGATTCACCGCGCTGACCCGCATCGCCCACGACCAGTGCGACGCCTGGACGGGACTCGCGGCCGCCGGCGATGTGTCCCTGCGGGTGCTGGAGGCGGTGTCGCAGACCGCGACAACGGCCGGCGCGTTGCAGCGCAGGGTGGATCTGGCGCCCGGGGCACTGGGCTTCCGCTACGACACCGGCCTGTATCTGCAGTTCCGCGCCACCACCCCCGACGACTTCCACCTCGCCTACGCGGCGGCACTCGGGACGGCCGGACGGTTTGCCGACGCAGCCCAGGTCGTCACCGGCCTGATCGCGCACCGCCCGAATTGGCGCGAGGCCCGCTGGGTCGCCGTCGTCATCAACTACCGCGCCGAGCGGTGGTCGGACGTCGTCAAGTTGCTGACGCCCGTCGTCAACGACGCCGACCTCGACGAGGCCTTCTCGCACGCGGCCAAGATCGCCCTGGGCACCGCGCTGGCGCGGCTGGGCATGTTCGCCCCGGCCCTGTCGTACCTCGAGGAGCCCGACGGCCACGTCGCGGTGGCGGCGGTCGACGGGGCGCTGGCCAAGGCGCTGGTGCTGCGGGCGCACGTCGACGAGGAATCGGCGAGCGAAGTGCTGCAGGACCTGTACGCGGCTCATCCGGAAAACGAACAGGTCGAGCAGGCTCTGTCCGATCCCAGTTTCGGGATCGTGACCACCACCGCGGCCCGAATCGAAGCGCGCACCGACCCCTGGAACCCGGACACCGAGCCCAGCGTGGAGGACTTCGTCGACCCCGCGGCCCACGAGCGCAAGGCCGTGCTGCTGCACGAGGCCGAACTCCAGCTCGCCGAATTCATCGGGCTGGACGAGGTCAAGAACCAGGTGTCGCGGCTCAAGAGCTCAGTGGCCATGGAACTCGTGCGCAAGCAGCGCGGGCTGGCCGTCGCGCAGCGTGCCCACCACCTCGTCTTCGCCGGACCGCCCGGCACCGGTAAGACCACCATCGCCCGCGTGGTCGCCAAGATCTATTGCGGCCTCGGCCTTTTGAAGCGGGAGAACATCCGAGAGGTGCACCGTGCCGACCTGATCGGCCAGCACATCGGCGAGACCGAAGCCAAGACCAACGCGATCATCGACAGCGCGCTCGACGGGGTGCTGTTCCTCGACGAGGCCTACGCCCTGGTCGCCACCGGCGCCAAGAACGACTTCGGGCTGGTGGCCATCGACACCCTGCTGGCGCGGATGGAGAACGACCGCGACCGGCTGGTGGTCATCATCGCCGGGTACCGGGCCGACCTCGACAAGTTCTTGGACACCAACGAGGGCTTGCGTTCTCGGTTCACCCGCAACATCGACTTTCCTTCCTACGCACCGTCGGAGCTCGTCGAGATCGCGACGAAGATGGCCGAGCAGCGCGACAGCGTCTTCGAGCAGGCCGCGCTCGACCACATGGAGGCGTTGTTCACGACGTTGGCCACCGAGTCGACGCCGGACTCCAACGGGATTTCGCGGCGCAACCTGGACATCGCCGGTAACGGCCGATTCGTCCGCAACATCGTCGAACGCTCCGAGGAAGAACGAGAATTCCGGCTCGACCATTCGGAACACGCCGGGACCGGGGAATTCAGTGACGAGGAGCTGATGACGATAACCGACCAAGACGTCGAGAACTCGGTGGAGCCGTTGTTGCGTGGCCTCGGGCTGTCGGTGCCGGCATGACGCATCCCGAATCGGACGAACGGCGTTCGTTCGCCTCGCGAACCCCGGTCAACGACAATCCCGACAAGGTGGAGTATCGGCGCGGTTTCGTCACCCGCCACCAGGTGAGCGGCTGGCGATTCGTGATGCGCCGGATCGCTTCCGGTATCGCCTTGCACGACACCAGGATGCTCGTCGACCCGCTGCGTAGCCAGTCGCGCGCGGTGCTGATGGGGATGGTGCTGCTGGCCACCGGCTTGGCGGGCTGCTTCGTGTTCTCGCTGATCCGGCCCAACGGGACGGTCGGGACCAACGCCGTGCTCGCCGACCGGTCGACCGCTGCCCTGTACGTACGGGTGGGCGACCAGCTGCACCCGGTGCTCAACCTGACGTCGGCCCGGCTGATCGTCGGTAAGCCCGTCAACCCCGCGACGGTGAAAAGCAGTGAGCTGGACCGGTTTCCGCGCGGCAACCTGATCGGCATTCCGGGCGCGCCGGAACGCATGGTGCAAAACACCACGCGTGACGCGAACTGGACCGTGTGCGATGGCATCGGCGGGACGTCGCACGCCGTGCACAGCACCGGCGTCACGGTGATCGCGGGCCGCCCGGACAGCAGCGGAGCGCGGGCGGCCAAACTCGATGCCAGACAGGCGGTTCTGGTCGATAGCGGCAACAGCACCTGGCTGCTCTGGGACGGCAGGCGCAGCCAGATCAACCTGGCCGACCACGCGGTCACGAACGCACTTGGCTTGGGGCTGAACAACTCTGACGTGCCGGCGCCGCGGCCCATCGCGCTGGGATTGTTCAACGCCGTCCCCGAAGCGCCGCCGCTGACGGCGCCGGGCATCCCGAACGCAGGCGCTCCGGCCGGTTTCAGCGTGCCGGCGCCGATCGGGGCGGTCGTGGTTTCCTATGCCCTGGACCAGAACTCGTCGGGCGCCCGCTACTACGCGGTGTTGCCGGACGGCTTGCAGCCCATCTCCCCGGTGCTCGCGGCGATCCTGCGCAACACCAACTCCTATGGCCTGGACCAGCCGCCGCGGCTGGGCGCCGACGCGGTGGCCAAGCTGCCGGTTTCGCGGATGCTGGACACCTCGCGCTATCCCGACCAGCAGGTCACCCTCGTCGACGCGGCCAAGGACCCCGTCACGTGCGCGTACTGGAGCAAACCGGCCGGCGCCGCCACCAGCTCGCTGAGCCTGCTGTCGGGCTCGGCGCTGCCGGTGCCCGAATCGATCCGCACCGTCGACCTGGTCGGCGGCACCTCCCCTGCAACGGCCACCCGGGTCGCCCTGGCGCCGGGCACCGGCTACTTCGCTCAGACCGTCACCGGCGGCGCGGGTGCGCCCGGCACCGGGTCGTTGTTCTGGGTGTCGGACACCGGGGTTCGCTATGGCATCGACAACGAGGCGGAGAACTCTGCCGCCGGGCGCGGGAAAACGGTTGAGGCCCTTGGCCTGAGCGAGCCCGCAATGCCCGTCCCGTGGTCGGTCCTGTCACTGTTCGCGAGCGGCCCGACGCTGTCACGCGCCGACGCGCTGCTGGCGCACGACGGACTGGCGCCCGACACCAAGCCCGGCCGCGTGGCATCAGCAGAGGGAGCGCCCCGATGAGCCGACTCATTTTCGAAGCCCGCCGCCGGCTGGCCCCCCCGGTCACCCGCAAAGGCACCATCAACATCGAGGCGCCGCCCGAACTGCCGCGGGTGATCCCGCCGTCGTTCCTGCGCCGGGCGATGCCCTATGTGCTGGTGATCCTGATCGTCGGCATGGTCGTCGCCCTGTTCGCCACCGGGATGCGGCTGATCTCCCCGCAGACGCTGTTCTTCCCGTTTGTGCTGCTACTGGCGGCCACCGCGATGTATCGCGGCAACGACAACAAGACGCGCACCGAGGAGGTCGATGCCGAACGCGCCGACTACCTGCGCTACCTCTCGGTGGTCCGCGACAACATCCGCACCCAGGCCGCCCAGCAGCGGGCAGCGGCCGAGTGGTCGCACCCCGAGCCCACCGCCCTCGCCGGTGTGGCGGGGTCGCGCCGTCAATGGGAGCGCGACCCGCACGACCCGGACTTCCTGGTGCTGCGGGCCGGCCGCCATCAGGTGCCGCTGACCACCGCACTGCGGGTGAACGACACCGCGGACGAGATCGACCTGGAGCCGGTGTCGCACAGCGCATTACGCAGCCTGCTCGACACCCACCGGATCGTGCGTGAGGTGCCGACCGGCATCGACCTGACGAAGGTCTCGCGGATCACTGTCCTGGGTGAGGCCGAGGCGGCGCGGGCGGCCATGCGCGCCTGGATCGCCCAGGCGGTGACGTGGCACGACCCGGCGGTGCTGGGGGTTGCACTGGTCACCAGCGACCTGGAGGGCCCGGACTGGTCCTGGCTGAAATGGCTTCCGCACGTCGACGTTCCGGGCGAGCTCGACGGCGTTGGACCGGCCCGCTTCCTGGCGACCAACCCCGACGAGCTGGTCTTGCTGCTCGGCCCCGCGTTCATCGACCGCCCGGCGTTCACCGGCGAGCCCGCCGACACGCTGCGGCACTTGCTGATCGTCGTCGACGACCCCGACTTCGACCTGAACACCTCCACGTTGGCGCGGGGCCGGGCGGGCGTGACCGTCGTGCACCGGTCCGCCACACCGCCGCACCGCGAACAGTATTCGGATCCGGAGAAGCCGATCCTGCGCGTCAGCGGGGGGGACGGCGGGGGCAGCGTAGCCGGCACCATCGAGCGCTGGCAGACCGGCGGCTGGCAGCCCTACATCGACGACGCCGACCAGTTCGGCGCCGACGAGGCCGCCCACCTGGCACGCCAGCTGTCGCGCTGGGACTCCAACCCGACCCACACCGGGCTGCGCTCGGCGGCCACTCGCGGTGCCAGCTTCACCACGCTGCTGGGCATCCCGGACGCATCGCGGCTGGACGTGCCCACGCTGTGGGCGCCGCGCCCCCGCGAGGACGAGTTGCGCGTGCCCATCGGCGTCACCGCGACCGGTGAGCCGTTGGTCTTCGACCTGAAGGACGAAGCCGAGGGCGGGATGGGTCCGCACGGCCTGATGATCGGTATGACGGGATCCGGGAAGTCCCAGACCCTGATGTCGATCCTGTTGTCCCTGTTGACAACTCATCCGGCGGACCGGCTGATCGTGATCTACGCGGACTTCAAGGGTGAGGCGGGCGCCGACAGTTTCCGCCATTTCCCACAGGTCGTCGCGGTGATCTCCAACATGGCCGAGAAGAAGTCGCTGGCCGACCGGTTCGCCGACACGCTGCGCGGGGAGGTGGCCCGTCGCGAAACGCTGCTGCGTGAGGCCGGGCGTCGCGTGCAGGGCAGCGCGTTCAACTCGGTGGTCGAATACGAGGACGCTTGCCGATCCGGGGCGGCCGGCACCGCTGATCTGCCGCCGATCCCGACGCTGTTCGTGGTCGCCGACGAGTTCACCCTGATGCTGGCCGATCACCCGGAATACGCGGAGCTGTTCGATTACGTGGCGCGCAAGGGCCGCTCGTTCCGCATCCACATCCTGTTCGCGTCGCAGACGCTGGACGTGGGCAAGATCAAGGACATCGACAAGAACACCTCGTACCGCATCGGGTTGAAGGTGGCCAGTCCCAGCGTCTCCCGCCAGATCATCGGCGTGGAGGACGCGTACCACATCGAATCGGGCAAGGAACACAAGGGCGTCGGCTTTCTGGTGCCCGCCCCGGGCGCGACCCCGATCAAGTTCCGCAGCACCTACGTCGACGGCATCTACGATCCGCCGCAGAAGGCCAAAGCCTTTGTGGTGCAGGCCGCCCCGGAGCCCAAGCTGTTCACGGCCGGACGGGTCGAACCGGATCAGGACACCGTGATCTCGGCCGCCGAGGACGACGAATTCACCGGGCCGCCGCGCAAGCTGATCGCCACCATCGGCGACCAGTTGGCGCGATACGGGCCGCGGGCGCCGCAGCTGTGGCTGCCGCCGCTGGACGAGCCGATCCCGCTGACCGCCGTGCTGGCGCGCTCCGGGGTGCCGCAGCGCCGGTGGCAGTGGCCGCTCGGCGAGATCGACAAACCCTTCGAGATGCGCCGCGACCCGTTGGTGTTCGACGCCACCTCGTCGGCCGGGAACATGGTGATCCACGGCGGCCCCAAGTCCGGGAAATCGACCGCGCTGCAGACGTTCATCCTGTCGGCGGCCAGCCTGCACTCGCCACGCGACGTCACGTTCTACTGCCTGGACTACGGCGGCGGCAAGCTGCGGGCGCTGGAAGACCTGGCGCACGTCGGCAGCGTCGCGTCGGCGCTGGAACCCGAGCGCATCCGGCGCACCTTCGGCGAGCTGGAGCAGCTGCTGCTGTCCCGGCAGCGGCGCGAGATGTTCCGCGACAGGCACGGCGCCGCCCCCGACGACGAGTACGGCGAGGTGTTCCTGGTCATCGACAACCTGTACGCGTTCGGCCGGGACAACACCGACCAGTTCAACACCCGTAATCCGTTGCTGGCCAAGGTGACCGAGTTGGCCAACGTCGGGCTCGCCTACGGCATCCACGTCGTCGTCACCACCCCGAGCTGGCTCGAGGTGCCGCTGGCGATGCGCGACGGCCTCGGACTGCGCCTCGAGCTCAAGCTGCACGATCCGCGGGACAGCAATGTGCGGCTCGTCGGCGCGCTGCGGCGCCCCGCGGAAGCCGTGCCGCACGACCAGCCGGGCCGTGGGTTGACGATGGCCGCCGAGCACTTCCTGTTCGCCTCGCCGGAGCTGGATCAGGTTGCCGCGCTCAACGCCCGCTACCCGGGCATGGCCGCACCGCCGGTGCGGCTGCTGCCGACCAACCTCGCCCCTGAGGCGGTCGGTGCGCTCTATCGCGGGCAGGAGCGGGTGGTCATCGGCCAGCGCGAGGAGGATCTCGCGCCCGTCGTCGTCAACTTCGCCGACGAGCCGCTGCTGATGGTGTTCGGCGACAGCAAGTCCGGCAAGACCACGTTGTTGCGCCACATCATTCGCACCATCCGCGAGCACTCCACGGCCGACCAGGTGGCCTTCACCGTGCTGGACCGGCGGCTGCACCTGGTCGACGAGCCGTTGTTCGCCGACAACGAGTACACCGCCAACATCGACCGCATCATCCCGGCGATGTTGGGCCTGGCCAACATCATCGAGTCGCGGCGGCCCCCGGCCGGGTTGTCGCCCGGCGAGCTGGCCCGCTGGACGAACACGGGCCACACCCACTATCTGATCATCGACGACGTCGACCAGATACCGGACTCGCCGGCGATGAGCGGCCCGTACATCGGGCAGCGGCCGTGGACCCCGCTGATCGGAATCCTCTCGCAGGCGGCCGATTTGGGGCTGCGGGTGATCGTCACGGCGCGTGCCACCGGATCCGGGCACGCCCTGATGACGAACCCGCTGCTGCGCCGGTTCAACGATTTGCAGGCGACCACGCTGATGCTGGCGGGCAACCCGCAGGACAGCGGCAAGATCCGGGGCCAGCGATTCGGCCGGCTGCCGGCCGGGCGGGCGATCTTGTTGGGCGACAGCGACAGTCCGACCTACGTGCAGTTGGTCAACCCGCTGGTGGGTGAGGCCGCGATGTTTGGTGAAACGCAACAGTAAGGGGAGAGTCATGACGTTGCGAGTGGTTCCTGAGGGCCTGGCCGCGACCAGCGCCGCGGTGGAGGCGCTGACGGCGCGGCTGGCGGCCGCGCATGCGGCGGCCGCTCCGGCCATCACCGCGGTGGTGCCGCCGGCGGTGGACCCGGTGTCGCTGCAGACGGCCGTCGGGTTCAGCGCACAGGGCCAGGAGCACGCCGTCGTCGCCGCCCAAGGTGTGGAAGAACTCGGCCGCGCCGGCGTGGGTGTTGGCGAATCCGGCGCCAGCTATCTCGCCGGGGACACCTCGGCCGCCGCGACGTATGGGATAGCGGGCGGCTGACAATGACGTCCCCCGTTGCGCCCCTCTGGATGGCTTCGCCGCCCGAGGTGCATTCGACGTTGCTGAGCGCCGGTCCCGGACCGGGGCCGCTGCTGGCGGCCGCCGGCGCGTGGACCTCGCTGAGCGCCGAATACGCAACGGCGGCGGGCGAACTCACGGGGGTGCTGGGAGCGGCACAGGCGGGGGCCTGGGAGGGGCCAACCGCCGAGCAGTACGCGGCCGCGCACGCGCCGTATCTGGCGTGGCTGCAGCAGGCCAGTGCCGACAGCGCGGGCGTGGCCGCGCAGCACGAGATCGCGGCGGCGGCGTACACCGCCGCCCTGACGGCCATGCCGACGCTGGGCGAACTGGCCGCCAATCACACCGTCCACGGGGTGTTGGTGGCGACCAACTTCTTTGGCATCAACACGATTCCGATCGCGGTCAACGAGGCCGACTATGCGCGGATGTGGGTCCAGGCCGCCACCGTGATGAGCGCCTATCAGGCCACCTCGGGCGCGGCGCTCGCCTCCGCGCCGCGCAGTACCCCGGCGCCGTCCATCGTGCGTCCGGGCGGGGAGGCGAACAACACCACGGCCAACGCCGTGCAAAGCTCGTCCAACCCGATCTCGGATTTCTTCCAGCAGCTGTCCCAGTTCCTGCACGACTTCTTCCAGAACATTTCGAAGATGCTGCAGGACTTCTCGTCGAACCTGCCGGCGTTACTGGCCGCCAACGGCCCACTGCTGTTCTTCGTGGCCTATCAGGTGTTCTTCAACGCCGTCGGGTGGCCGACCTGGGGCGCGATCTTGACCGCACCCTTCCTCATCCCCCTGCTGCTCGGCATCGGCCTGAGTTCCTTGCTCACCGCGCCCGCCGAGATCGCGCCGGTCGCGGCCGGAGCCGCGGCGACACCGCTGGTCGCGTCGACCAAGCCGGCGTCGCTGCTGCCGGCGGTCGCGCTGGCACCGACGGTGGCGACTCCCGCTGGGGCCCCGGCCACTTCGGTTGCCGCGGGTTCCGGTGCGGCGCCCGCGCCGGCGCCGGTGCCGGCGCCAAGCACTCTCGCGTACCTGGTCGCCTACGGCGGTGACCCGGAGACCGGTGTCGGCCCGACGGTGGGCGGTCGCGGTGGCGTCAAGGCGCCGGCGGCGACCATCCCGGCGGCCGGCGCGGCGGCGGCCGGCCGGGCCGAGGCGCGCGCGCGGCGGCGCCGGCGGGCCGCGATGCGCGACTACAGCGACGAATACCTCGATATGGACTCCGACATCGGCGTCCCACCGGATTACGGCGACGAGGAGCCGCTGGCCGTGGCGGCATCCGGTGCCGGGGCCGGAACGCTGGGCTTCGCCGGCACCGCGCGGAGAGAAAACACCTTCCGGGCGGCCGGACTGACCAAGCTAACGGACGGCGAGTTCGGCGGCGGCCCAAGGATGCCGATGACGCCCGGCACCTGGGACCACGACGCGAACCAAGACCCGGCGCGCCCCACCGAGCCGAGGGAAGGGGGGTAAGGCAGACAGCACGATGCTCGTCAGTCAGCGAAACCCCATGAGACCGAACAGAAAGGAATCACCATGAGCATGTTGGACGCTCATATCCCGCAGTTGGTGGCCTCGCAATCGGCGTTCAGCGCCAAGGCGGCCCTGATGCGCAGCACCATCAGCCAGGCCGAGCAAGAAGCGATGTCGGCGCAGGCATTCCACCAGGGCGAGTCCTCGGCCGCGTTCCAGGCCGCGCACGCCCGCTTCGTCGAGGTCGCCGCCCGGGTCAACACCCTGCTGGACATCGCCCAGGCCAACCTCGGCGACGCAGCGGGCACCTACGTGGCCGCCGACGCCGCCGCCGCATCCGGCTACACCGCCTTCTGATACCGCCGCTTCAGACGCCACCAACCGCGAAAGGACTTGTCATGTCCCAGATCATGTACAACTACCCGGCGATGTTGAGCCACGCCGCGGACATGTCCGGCTACGCCGGCACGATGCAGGGCCTCGGTTCGGACATCGCCGCCGAGCAGGCGACGTTGTCCAACGCCTGGCAGGGCGACACCGGTATGACCTACCAGGTGTGGCAGACCCAGTGGAACCAGGCGATGGAAAGCCTGGTGCGGGCCTACCAGGCGATGGCCAGCACCCACGAAGCCAACACCATGTCCATGCTCGCCCGTGACCAGGCCGAAGCCGCCAAATGGGGCGGTTAGTCCTTGTTAAATGAGCGCTGAACCCAATGCCGTCGAGCTGACGGTCGACCACGCGTGGTTCATTGCGGAAACCATTGGGGCGGGCAGCTTCCCGTGGGTGCTCGCAATCACCTCGCCCTATAGCGATGCCGCGCAACGCCGAGCGTTCCTCGAGCGTCAGAAGGCCGAGCTGACCCAGATGGGTCTGGTATCGGAGGGCGGCGCCGTCAACCCGGCGGTCGCCGACTGGATCAGAGTGGTGTGCTTTCCGGAGCGATGGCTCGACCTGCGTTACGTCGGCCCCGCCAAGGGCAACGACAACGACAACGGCACCGGCGAGCTGCTGCGCGGCATCGTGGCGCAGCGCTCCGCCATCACCGCCAAGACGATCGTGGCCCTGCGCAGCGCGCAGCTGATCACGTTCACCGCCATGGATATCGACGACCCGCGCGCGCTGGTTCCGGTCCTCGGCGTCGGGCTGGCGCAGCAACCGCCGGCTCGATTCGACGAGTTCGGCATGCCGACACGGGTCGGCGCGCGGGCCGACGAGCGGCTGCGTTCGGGCGCCTCGCTGGCCGAAGTCGTTGACTACCTAGGTATCCCGCAGTCGGCGCGACCGGTGGTGGAGTCGGTGTTCAACGGTCCGCGCAGCTACGTCGAGGTCGTCGCCGGCTGCCACCGCGACGGGCGGCACGCCACCACCGAGGTGGGGATGAGCATCGTCGACGCGGCAGCGGGGCGGGTGCTGGTGAGCCCGTCCCGCGCGTTCGACGGCGAGTGGGTGTCGACATTCGCCCCCGGCACACCCTTTGCGATCGCCGTCGCGATTGAACAGCTGACCGCGTTACTGCCGGACTCCGAATGGTTCTCCGGCCACCGGTTGGCCAGAGATTTCACTGCCCAGCACGCATAACCGCAACTCCGAAATAGAGAAGAGAGCAACGATGTTTCAGGTATGGCCCCAGCATCCTTCGAGGGTCCGGTGACGTCCGGCGCCGTCATGCCGATCGTCCGCGTGGCAATCCTCGCGGACAGCAGGCTGACGGAGATGGCGTTGCCCGCCGAGTTGCCGCTACGTGAAATCCTGCCCGCCGTACAGCGTCTGGTGGTACCGGCGGCCCCGAACGGCGACTCCGATGGCGCGACCCGGGGGACCGCCGACCTCGGCGCCGCGACCCAGCTGAGCCTCGCCCCGATCGGCGGGGCGCCGTTCAGCCTGGACGCCAGCCTGGACACGGTCGGGGTCGTGGACGGTGACCTGCTGGCACTGCAGCCGGTGCCCGTCGGCCATGCGGCCCCCGGCATCGTCGAGGACATCGCCGACGCGGCCATGATCTTTTCGGCCTCCCGGCTGAAGCCTTGGGGCGCAGCGCATATCCAGCGCGGGGCGTTGGCCGCCGTCATCGCGGTCGCGTTCCTGGCCACCGGGCTCTCGGTCACCTACCGCGTCGCCACCGGCGCGCTGGCCGGGCTGGTCGCGGTCAGCGCGGTCGCCGCGGTGACCGCGATCGTCGGCTTGCTGGTGGCGGCCCGCGCGCGGCGCGCCGGGACGGCCCTGTCGATCGCCGCGCTGGTGCCGATCGGCGCCGCGCTGGCGCTGGCGGTGCCCGGACGGTTCGGGCCGGCGCACATCATGCTCGCCGCGGCCGGCGTCACCGCGTGGTCGCTGATCGCCCTGATGGTGCCCAGCGCCGAACGCGAGCGCATCGTCGGTTTCTTCACCGCGACCGCGGTGGTGGGGGCGGGGGTGTTGTTGGCCGCGGGCGCCGAGGTGCTCTGGCACCTGCGCCCCCTCGCCATCGGCTGCGGCCTGATCGTCGCGGCACTGCTGGTCACCATCGAGGCCGCGCAGCTCTCGGCGCTGTGGGCGCGCTTCCCGTTGCCGGTCATCCCCGCGCCCGGCGATCCCACCCCGTCGGCTCCGTCGTTGCGGGTGCTCGAGGATCTCCCGCGACGGGTGCGGATCGGCGACGCCCATCAGAGCGGATTCATCGCTGCCGCAGTGCTGCTCAGCGTCCTGGGCTCGGTGGCGATCGCACTGCGCCCAGAGGCGCTGAGCGGCGCGGGCTGGTACGTGGTGGGCGCCACGGCGGCGACGTCCGTCCTGCGCGCGCGGGTGTGGGATTCGGCCGTCTGCAAGGCGTGGCTGCTCGCGCAGCCTTTCCTGGCCGCGGGTGTCCTGCTGGTGCTCTACACCGCGACCGGACGCTACGCCGCCGCCCTGGGAGCGGCGCTGGTGCTCGTCGCGCTGGCCTTGGCATGGATAGTGGTGGCCCTCAACCCGCACATCGCCGAGCCGGAAAGCTATTCGCTTCCCGTGCGCCGGCTGGTGGGCTTCGTCGCGGGCGGGCTCGATGCGTCGCTCATCCCCGTCATGGCCTACCTGGTCGGCATCTTCGCCTGGATTCTCAATCGATGATTCGGACCGGATCAGCCTGTCTCGCAGCGGCTTTGGCTGCGCTGCTGTGGACCTGCCCGTCGGCGATGGCCATCGAAGCGCCGAAGGTCGATCCGGGCGTTCCGCCGCCCAGCGGGGCCCCGGGTCCCGTCCAGCCGATGGAGCAGCGGGGTCCGTGCAGCGCCTCCGGGGTGATCCCCGGCAGTGATCCCGCGGCCGTCACGCCCAGCCAGGCGACGCTGAATCTGCCTGGGGCATGGCAATTCTCGCGCGGTGACGGCCAACTGGTGGCGGTGCTCGACACCGGGGTGCGGCCGGGTCCTCGGCTGCCCAACGTCGACCCGGGCGGTGACTTCGTCGAGACGACCGACGGCCTGACCGACTGCGACGGCCACGGCACCCTGGTGGCCGGGCTCATCGCCGGACAGCCCGGGGACGACGGTTTTGCCGGCGTGGCGCCCGCGGCGCGGGTGGTGTCGATCAGGACGACGTCGGCCAAGTTCTCGCCGCGCACCCCCGGCGGCGACCCGCTGATGGCGCGGGCGAGCCTGGACGTCACGACGCTCAGCCGCGCGATCGTGCATGCGGCCGACCTCGGCGCCAGGGTGATCGACATCTCCACGCTCACTTGCCTGCCCGCCGACCGGCCCGTCGACCAGGACGCGCTGGGCGCGGCGATCCGCTATGCGGCGGTGGACAAGGACGCGGTGATCGTGGCGGCCGCCGGCAACACCGGACCGACCGGATCGGTCGCAGGCGGAACGTCATGCGAGTCCAACCCGCTGACCGACCTGAGCCGTCCGGACGATCCACGCAATTGGGCCGGCGTCACCTCGGTCTCCATCCCGTCGATGTGGCAGCCGTACGTGCTGTCGGTGGCCTCCCTGACACCCGACGGCCAGCCGTCGAAATTCACCATGGCCGGTCCGTGGGTGGGCATCGCCGCGCCCGGCGAACGCATCGTGTCGGTCGGCAACGCCGACGGTGGCGCCCTGGCCAACGGGCTGCCCGACGAACACCAGCAACAGGTCGCGCTGAGCGGCACCAGCTATGCGGCCGGCTACGTCGCCGGCGTCGCGGCGCTGGTCCGCAGCAAGTACCCCGACCTCAACGCCACGCAGGTCGTCCATCGCATCACCGCGACCGCACACAACGGCGCACGGGCGCCATCCAACGTCGTCGGCGCCGGCAGCGTGGATCCGGTGGCGGCCCTGACCTGGCAACTGCCCGCGGGCAATCAGCCTCCCGCGGTGGCGGTCAAGCCGGTCGCCGTTCCGCCGGCACCCGCGCCCAAAAACACCACCCCGCGGACCGTCGCGCTGGCCGGAACCGCCGCGCTGGCTGTGCTTGTCGCAGTCGCGGGCGCGATGACCGCCGCCGCCACCCGCCGACGAAAGGATCCCACCCCGTGAGCCTTCAGCGCTGGATACCCACCCCCGGACCCGGCCGAGTGACGCTGGCGCTGCTGGCCGTCGTGCCCGCGGTGATGGCCTACCCCTGGCGGTCCCCGCGGGATTACTGGCTTCTCGGCATCGCCGCGGCCGTCGTGATCGTGCTGTTCGGCTGCTGGCGGGGTTTGTATTTCACCACCCTTTTGCGCCGCCGGCTGGCGATCATGGGACGCGGCGAGACGACCGCACTCGAATCCGCCTCTGCCACCGCGGCAACCGCGCTGCTGCGGGTCGGGCCGTCAAACGGCGACGCCGACGTGCTGCCGCTGCTGTTGATCGCCCGCTACCTGGACCGCTACGGCATCCGCGCGAACAAGATCCGGATCACCGTCCGCGACAACGCATCCGATGCGTCGAGGCGCGAGACGTGGATCGGGCTGACGATATCGGCCACCGACAACCTGCCCGCGCTGCAAGCGCGCTCCGCACGCATCCCCTTGCATGAGACCGCGGAGGTGGCGGCACGCCGGCTGGCCGACCACCTGCGGGAACTCGGGTGGGAAGTCACCAGCGTCGCGCCCGACGACGCCCCGCGGCTGCTCACCTCCAACCCCCGCGAGAGCTGGTCCGGGGTGCAGCGCGCAGCGTCGGATTACCTGGCGGCGTACCGGATCCGGGTGGACGGGGAGTTGGCCGAGACACTCGACGCGATCCGGGCGCATCCTGCGCGGGAAACGTGCACGGCGCTCGAGCTCGCCGGTGACGGGACCCGCAACACCGTCGCGGCCGCGTGCGCCTTCCTGACCGACACGCCGCCGGAGCGGACGGCCCCGCTGGCCGGGCTGACCCCGCAGCGAGGCAATCATCGGCCGGCGCTTCAGGCATTGGATCTGTTGTCCACGCAGCGGCTCGACGGGCACATCGATGCGCCTGCGGGGTTGCTGGCGGAGCTGGGCTGGCCGACTCCGGTGGGCGAGGCGCCCGTCGCCGAAACCGCTAGAACATGACGGTCTGCAGGAACGCGGTCATCCGGCGCAGATAGTCCAGCTGGCTCACGTGCAGCACGTGGCTGCCCGGAAACCAGTGCAGCGCACAACGATCCCAGTGCTCCCACAGCTTGACGGCATGGTCCGGCGGCGCCATCCGATCGCCGAGCCCGGTGATGATCATCCGCCGGTCTTTTGCCGGCAGCGGCCGATAGCTCAGCGGGCAGTGGTAGGCCAGCCCGTCCGATAACTCCGAGCGGCTGATGTTGGACAGGCGCAGCCCCAGCCGGACGAGTTTGTTGGCCGGAAACCATTCGTCGAACAAGGTCGCCGGGGTGACGACGGGACAGTTCGGGATGACGGCCTCCAGCCGGTCGTCGACCGAGGCCACCAGCGCCGAGGTGTAACCGCCCAGCGATATGCCGGTCAGCGCGATGCGGTCGACTCCGGTACCGCGCAAGTAATCGATGACGGACCGGAAGTCGTGCACCGCCTGGGCCATCGCCTCGGCGAAACCGCTCAGGCCGCCGGCGAAATAGCCGAAACCGCTGAACGGCGAGAGCCTTTCGGCGCGCTTGCCGTGAAACGGCAAGGTATACATCAGGACGTCGTAGCCGGAGCGGTAATACCACGGCAGCGCGAAGAACCGCCCGTTGGCCAGATACGACGAACCCATGAACCCGTGGATGACGCACAGCGTGGGACGCGGCCCGTCCTCGTGGCGCCAGTGCTGCGCGCGCACGACGTTGTTGGACTTCCAGGCGCCCCACTGCTCGCGCATCGCGGGATTGATGGCCGTGAAGCTGCTTGGGAACGCGATGTTTTCCACCGTGCCGCCCGCGACCCACTCGGTGAGCGGGCTGGCGGGCCGCGACGAGACCCGCGGCGATTCGGTCGGCGCGGGAAACGACTTCACCGGATCTCGCTGCGCGCCGAGTTCGGCGTAGAAGTTCAGGTTGGCGCGCTCGGCGCGGGCCTCGGAGTGCCGCAGGGAAGCGGCGACCACAACCGGCGCCACGGTCGCGGTGAGCAGCGACGACACCCAGGTGCGCAGGGCGAGGTCGCCGATGGCCGAGCCCTCGACTACCATGCGCTGGCGGGGGGATAGCGCGGAATTCGGGGGTAATCCGCCGACGTCGGTTCCTACGTCTGCACCTTGGAAGGCACCCTTGAAGGCACCGGGAATGTCCGGAACGGGAATGGGCGGATCAATCGAAGTGTCGGGCGCCACGAACGCCGATGCTAACCGGCCGGCGCAGCTCCCGGGGCCACTTGGGCGGCTCCCGGGCGGCATGCGTTAATACGGTTGGTCTATCTGCCGACTGGCAACGGCGCGTGATCAGGAGGACCGACATGTGGGATCCCGATGTCTACCTGGCCTTTGCGGACCATCGCAGCCGGCCCTTCTACGACTTGCTGTCCCGGGTGGGGGCCGAGCGGGCCCGCCGCGTCGTCGACCTCGGTTGCGGGCCCGGCCACCTGACCAAATACCTGTCCCGGCGCTGGCCGGAGGCGGTGATCGAGGCGATGGACACCTCGCCGGAGATGGTCGCCGCCGCAAAGGAACGCGGCATCGACGCCGTCATCGGCGACTTGCGGGACTGGAAGCCCAAGCCCGATACCGACGTCGTGGTCAGCAACGCGGCCCTGCATTGGGTGCCCGAGCACACCGACCTGCTGGTCCGTTGGGCGCACGAGCTGCCCGCCGGATCGTGGATCGCCGTCCAGGTTCCGGGGAACTTCGAGACGCCGTCACACGCCACGGTGCGGACATTGGCCCGGCGCGAGCCATACGCAAAAGCAATGCGCGACATACCATTTCGGGTCGGTGCCGTGGTGCAGCCGCCGATCCAGTACGCCAACATGCTGCTGGACGCCGGATGCAAGGTCGACGTCTGGGAGACCACCTACCTGCACCTGCTGACCGGTGACAATCCGGTACTGGAATGGATCACCGGGACGGCGCTGGTTCCGGTGCGCGAGCGTCTCAGCGCCGAGGACTGGGAGCGGTTCCGCGGGGAACTCATCCCGCTGCTGGACGACGCCTACCCGCCCCGGGCCGACGGCACGACGATCTTCCCGTTCCGGCGGGTGTTCATCGTCGCCCAGGCCGGCGGCTCGCAGCGTTCGGCCGGCTAACGGCTCGCTTCCTTCTCGATGCCGCGGTCGGCGGCGATCGCCGACCGGGCGGTCGGCTTCAACCGATGGATCTGCAGATACGTCTCGGTGTAACGCGCCGCGATGCGGGTGCCGGCGAACTCCGACGGGATGACGTCACCCGTGCGCTGGCGCCAATCATGAAGCCGCACAGCCAAATCGGCCGCGACTTCGTCGGCACCGGCATTGTCACCGGCCAGCAGGTTGGTGGTCTCGGTGGGGTCGGTGCGCAGATCGTAGAGTTCGCGCTCCGGGCGCGGACCGGTGACGGACGGAGCCACGGCGTGCCCGGAAGGGCTTTCCTCGATGTCCAACGGCAGGTCGAGTAGCGGCCGGGGCACGTAATTCTCGATGTAGCTGTATTCCTTGGTGCGAATCGCGCGGATGGGATCGAACGAGTCGTGATAGGTCTTCGTCGTGTACACATGGTCCCTGACCGGCACGGTGTGCGGGTCGGGCGCGATGAGGGCGCGCGCGTGCGACACCCCGTCGACATCGGGCGGAACGTCGAGACCCAGCAGGTCCAGCAGTGTCGGCAGCAGGTCCACGCCGCTGAACAGCTCGTCGTAAACCCGCGGGGCCAGGCCCCGGTTGGTGGGGGGCCGGACGATCATGCCGATGCCGGTTCCCGCGTCGTAGAGCGTGGATTTGGCACGGGGGAACGCCGGGCCGTGGTCGGTGAAGAACACCACCCAGGTCTTGGCGTCCAATCCGGTTTCGGCCAGCGTGTCCAGCAGCCGGCCGACGGCGGCATCGGCCGTCGCGATCGACCCGTAGAAGCTGGCGAGGTCGCCGCGCACCTCGGGGGTGTCGGGTAGGTAGTCGGGCAGGTCGACCTGCGCGTTGTCCGCCGGCTCGTAGCGCTCCCGCGGATACGGCCGGTGCGTCTCGAAGAACCCGGCGGTCAACAGGAACGGTTGGCCCGCGAGGTTTTCGGGGTCTTCGCGGAGCCATTCGCCAGCCTTGTCCACCACGTACTCGCAGTACGAGTTCGACACGTCGAACTCGTCGAAGCCCAGCCGTTGCGGGTAGGACGTCTCGTGCTGCATGCCGAAAAGCGCGGAGTACCAACCCGCATCGGTCAATATCTCCGGCAGGGTGCGCACGCCGCTGCGGTATTCCCAGCCGTGGTGCGCCAGCCCGATCAGGCCATTCGTCTGCGGGTAGCGGCCGGTGAACAGCGATCCGCGCGACGGCGAGCACAGTGGCGCCGTGGCGTGCGCCCGGGTGAACAGGATGCCCTCGGCGGCAAGGCGGTCCAGCCGGGGGCTGGAGACGTCCGGGTGGCCGTAGACGCCGAGATAGCGGCCCAAATCGTGCCAATGCACGATCAGCACGTTGTCCCTTTGGTCCGCTGCTTCGCCCGGTGCCAATTGCGTCACCTCTCCAACTTGCCTTGCGACCGGCGACGATACCGCAGCTACTCGGGGGCAGCCTCGGTGCGCCGACTCCAGCGGTTCTCGCAGACGAACTCCGACAGCGGGCGGGCGACGGCCCAGCCGTCCAGTTCCAGCGCCGGACGGTCTGGGAATTCGGGCACCGGACCCAGGCACAGGATGGCCACCGGCTCCGCCCCGGCGGGCAGCTGTAGCAGGGACGCCAACCGGTGCGGATCGAACAGCGAAACCCAGCCCATGCCAAGGCCTTCGGAGCGCGCCGCCAACCACAGATTCTGGATCGCGCACGACACCGACGCGAGATCCATCTGCGGTAGCGTCCGCCGGCCGAACACGTGCTTCTCCCGGTCGTCGCACAGCGCCACCACCAGCAGCTCGGCACACTCGAGGATGCCTTCGACTTTCAGCGCCAGAAACTCCCCGGCCCGCTCGCCCAGGGCCGCGGCGGTGAGCGGGCGCTCTTCGTCGACGAGTGCGTGAATGCGCCGCCGCAGCGAGTCATCGGTGATCCGGATGAAACGCCACGGCTGCATCAGACCGACGCTGGGCGCCGCGTGGGCGGCCTGCAGCAGGCGCGCCAGCACGTCCTCGCCCACCACGCCCCCGGGGACGAACCGGCGCATGTCCCGCCGCTCGGAGATCACCCGATAGACGGCCCGCCGCTCCTGCGGACTGAAGGCCTGATCGCTCACGGGAGTCATCGTAGGAAATCCGCGTTAGCGTGAACCGTGTCCGCACGAACACCCGAGAAGGGAGTGTTCCGTGAAGCCGTTCGACCTACTCGACCAACTGCCCACCGACCGAGCTGCCGGCCGCGTATACCGCGAGCCCTATCAGACACCGGACGGCACCACCGTGATCCCCGTCGTCAAACCGCTCGGCGTCTTCGTCGTCCGCAACGGCGAGGCGTCCTGGGAGCCCGCCCTGGACGCGAATCGAATCGCGCTGATCGGAGTGGTCACCGGCTTGCTAGCGGCGGTGATCGGCAGCCTGGCGGTGCTGCGGCAGCCGCCCTGGCCGCGGATGACGATCACGGACTATAGGTAACGCCGACCGCGCGGAAGACGTAGTCGGGGGGCATGTCGAAGGCCAGCGATTGCCGCGGCAGGCCGCTGAGCACATCGGCCGGAATGGCGACCTTGTAGTGCAGCGACAGTTCGCCGCTGAACTTCGGGTCGACCCGCGCGATGTCGACGTCGACCTGCAAACCGGTCGACGAGATCTCGACCTGCGCCGCGCCGGTCTGCGGCGCGTCCCAGCGGACGTCGACGGTTGGGCCCGCCAGCCGGGGCAGCATGGACAGCGTGGCCAGCACCCGCTCGGAGGTGAACACCAGCGAACCGGTGTAGCTGGCGACGCTGTGCGGCAATCGCACGCCGGGAATGGTGCCCCTGAATCGCCGGGTCACCGGGACGTAGTCGGCGAGGTAGATAAGGCCTTCCGCCTCGACCTGCGCGTACACGTCGTCGGGCAGCTTGCCGATGCCGAACAACCTACGGACGAATACGGCCATGACGCCAGTATGGACCGGGCTGCCAGACCGCGTGGTCAGGCCGCCCGACGCTTGCGCGGGCGCGGCTGGTATCGGTGGGGTTATGACCCGACCGCGGACCATTCCGGCCGTATGCATCGCGCTGGCCGCCGCCGCCGTCTATGCCCTCATGTGGGTGGGTTACTCGCAGGACTGGCACTGGCTGCAGCGCATGGATTCCTCGCTGTTGGACGCCGCTCGGGACAGCGCGGCCAGAGATCACATCTGGGTGCGATTCTGGGCGGACGTCTCCTTTGCGCTGGGACCGGTCCCGTTTCGCGTGCTGGGCACGGTGGCGGCGGTAGTCGCCCTGGTCACGCGAAGGGTGCGGGCGGGGCTGCTGCTGTTGGCCTGCGCGCCGCTGAGCGGACTGGTGACGGTGGCGGCGAAGCTGCTGGCGGACCGGCCGCGGCCGTCGACCATGCTGGTAACCGCGGCCGAGACCTCGTTTCCGTCCGGGCACGCGCTGGAGGTGACGGCCGCGCTGCTCGCTGCGCTGTCCCTGGTGTTGCCGACGATGAACCGGGTGGTGCGCCGCGGTGCGGTCGCGGTGGTCGCGCTGAGCGTGCTGGCGGCGGGGGTCTCCCGGGTGGCGTTGAACGTGCACTACCCGTCCGACGTGTTGGCCGGCTGGTCGCTGGGCTACCTGTATTTCCTGTTGTGTCTCAAGGCAATTCGGCCACCGAGCGCGGTCTTCTCCCGAAAACCGTGTGACGCGGGCGATTTGGTCACGGCACGGTGACCTAACCGGGTCTAAAGCTTTACTTGACCTAGCGCTGTGCGCGTTTGACGATTGAGGTCATGCGCCGACTGCTCGCTTCGTTGTCCGCTTCGGCGTGCGCATTTTTCGCGTCGCTGGCCCTGGCGCCGATCGGTGCCGCGGCCGGCGCACCCTGGTTCGCGAACGCCGTCGGCAATGCCACGCAGGTGGTTTCGGTGATGAGCACGGGCGGATCGAACGCGACGATGGACATCTATCAGCGCAGCGCCGCCGGCTGGCAGGCGCTGCGGACCGGGATTCCCACCCACGTCGGTTCGGCGGGCATGGCACCGCAGGCCAAGAGCGGGGTGCCGGCCACTCCGATGGGCGTATACACCCTGGACTCCGCCTTCGGCACCGCGCCCAATCCCGGTACCGGGCTGCCGTACACGCAGGTGGGGGCCAATCACTGGTGGAGCGGCGACGACCACAGCCCCACGTTCAACTCCATGCAGGTGTGCCAGAAGGCGCAGTGCCCGTTCAACACCGCCGACAGCGAGAATCTCCAGATACCGCAGTACAAGCACGCGGTCGTGATGGGCGTCAACCAGAACAAGACGCCGGGCGGCGGTTCGGCGTTCTTCTTCCACACCACCGACGGGAAACCCACCGAGGGATGCGTCGCGGTCGACGATGCTCAGCTGGTGTCGATCATGAAATGGCTGCGGCCCGGTGCGGTGATAGCGATCACCAAGTAGCGGGTTAAATGGCCAGCGCGCGACCGGGTTTGACGTTGAAGTCCATGCCCGCCAACGACATTGTGGCGTCGTAGGTCCTGTCGTAGCCGGTTCCGCTGATCTTCCAGCCGGCGTCGGTGCGCCGGTAGGTGTCGCGGTAGAACGCCGCACCGATCAGCATGAAGTTGAGTTCGGCGACGATCACCCGGTCCTGCAAATACCAATTGCCCGTTGCGGTATCGCCGGTCACGGTGATCTCCGGATGGGTCACCCGGTGTTCGGTGATGACGTTCGGCCCCAGCGAGCTGCGCATGTATTCCACCAGGTCGTCGCGGTTGGTGAAGTGCAACTCGTTGCCGAGCGACGGCCCGTAATCGGCCTTGATGTCCTCGGCGAGCGTGTCGGCGAAGTCGTCCCAGTGCTTGGTGTCCAGCGCGCGCAGGTACCGGTACTTGACCTGCTTGATGGCTTCGATGGCGGCCAGGTCGTCGAGGGTGAGGGTGCTCATCCCGTCATTGCAGCACACGGTGATACGCCGCCTGCGCCCGCATCGAAGAGCCGGTGTCGCCGAGACTTAAGCCACGGTCACATGGTGTGGCGTGTCTTGTGCGTGGTTTAAGTGTCGCGGTAGGCCTGACCGTCGGAGAGGTAGCGGGTGACCATGTCGATCAGAGCGCGTCGTTCCAGGCTCCAGTCGATCGCCGTCCCGGTGAGCATCTGCACCAGCACCACACCCCGCAGCGTGGCCCAGATGACTTCGGCCACACCGGCGTTCGCCGGGTCGTCGGTGATCACTCGTCCCAGCTGCCCGATCGCGGCGTTGATCTCCAGCAGATGACGCCGCGGGGATTCGCCCGGCCCTCCGCGGGTCGCGCGCAGTATCTCGAACGCCGCCATCGACGTCGGACTGCTGTAGCAGCTCCAGGCGGTGTCGACGACCACCTCGATGCGCTCGCGCAGCTGCAGCTCGCTGACATCGGCCGACGACAGGCTCTCGATCAGCCGGTCCACCCCGTCGTCCACGACGGCCATCAACAGGCCGTTGCGATCGCCGAAGTGATACTGGATGACCCCCCACGTCACGCCCGCGCGTTCGGCCACATGCTTGGCGGTCGCCGCGGCGAACCCTTCCTCCACGATGCAGCGGACCGTCTCGTCGATGATTCTCGCGCGGGTGTCGTCGCCGCGCTTGCGTGGCGCGCTGGTGCGGCGGGTGGGGCCAACGGAGCCCGCAGCGGACTGGCCTGCAGCGATGGACATTGTTGACTTTATAACATAGCCAAGTCTATTTTTGGCCCGTGAGCCAATCCCGATATGCGCGGTTGACCCGCGAGCAGCTGGCCGTCCTGGTTCCCGAACTGCTCCTGATCGGGCAGCTGATCGACCGCTCCGGCATGGCCTGGTGCATCAGCGCGTTCGGCCGCGACGAGATGGTGCAGATCGCGATCGAGGAGTGGGCGGGTGCCAGCCCGATCTACACCAGACGCATGCAGCGGGCGCTCAACTTCGAGGGCGACGACGTGCCGACCATCTTCAAGGGGTTGCAGCTCGACATCGGCGCTCCACCGCAATTCATGGACTTCCGCTACACCGTCCACGACCGCTGGCACGGCGAATTCCACCTCGACCACTGCGGTGCCTTGCTCGACGTGGAGCCGATGGGCGAGAAGTACGTGTTCGGCATGTGTCACACCATCGAGGACCCCACCTTCGACGCCACCGCGGTGGCGACCAACGCGCGCGCCCAGGTGCGGCCCATCCACCGGCCGCCGCGCACGCCCGCGGATCGCCATCCGCACTGCGCGTGGACCGTCATCATCGACGAGTCCTATCCCGAGGCCCAGAGCATTCCCGCGCTGGACATCGTTCGCCAAACCCGAGCTGCCACATGGGAACTCGATCCGATCGACGGGTCGGACGAGGGGAATGCGGACTACTCCGGGCCGTTGCTGTCCGACTTCGACTTCGCCGGCTTCTCGCATTCGGCGCTGGTCCGGATGGCCGACGAGGTTTGTCTGCAGATGCACCTGCTGTACCTGTCGTTCGCCATCGCGGTGCGGGCACGCGCCACCGACGACGCCCAAGCCGTATCGGTGTGCACCCAAGGCCTGACCGGCATCGCGGGCGTGGCCGCCGAGCGCATTCACCGCGCGCTGGGACTCCCGGGCGGCATCGAAGGCGTGCTGGAGGTGCTCGAACTGCACCCCCTGCTGAACCCCGCGGGCTACGTCTGCGCAGAAACGGCCAACCGGCTCGTCGTGCACCGCTCACCGGCCCACGACGACGCCGCCTGGATCGCGCTGTGTACACCCGAATCCGTGCAACCGCTGCAGGCGATCGCCACCGCCATCGACCCGCACATCGAGGTTCGGGTCAGCGGCACGAACACCGACTGGACCGCGGAACTGGTCGAAACCGACACCGCGGCGGCCGAACTGCCCGAGGTGTCGGTAACGAAGGTCAGCGGCGGAGCGACATTCCAGTTTGAGCCGAGGCGATCGCTGCCGCTCACCGTGGTGTGAGCACGAGCGCGAATTTGTCAAGGGGTTAGCGGTACCACTTCGGTGACGAGGTGGCATCGACCGGATACCGATGATGTTGCAAGCCATCGGTTTTGGGCGTGTCCGCGGCTATCGTTAACGCTGGCCACCGACCCCTATAGACGAAAGTTTTCGCTCTATGTACGACCCACTTGGGTTGTCGATCGGGACCACCAACCTGGTCGCTGCGCGCAATGAAAGCCCACCGGTTACCCGGCGCTCCGTGCTGACTCTTTATCCGCACTGCGCGCCGAAAGTCGGCGTGCCCGAAGAGGATCCGTACCTATCGGAGCCCGGCGTGATGATGAAGGGCTTCGTGGAGCGCATCGGCGACTCGGTGGCGCTGGTGTCCGCCGACGGGTCCGCGCACGACCCGGAACTGCTCACGGTCGAGGCCCTGGACGCGATGGTGCGCGCCGCCGACGCGGACGCATCGTGCTCGGAGATCTCCATCGCCGTGCCCGCGTACTGGAAACCCGTTACGGTGCAGGCGCTGCGCGACGGGCTGCGGACGCATCTGGGGTTCGTCCGCAGCGGCATGGCGCCCCAGCTTGTCTCGGACGCGATCGCGTCGTTGGCCGCGGTGAAGGACGAGCTCGGCCTGCCCGACGATGGGGTGGTGGGGCTGCTCGATTTCGGCGGCGGCGGTACGTCGGCCACGCTGGTGAATGTCGCGGGCGATTTCGAACTCGTGAGCGCGACAATGCGTTACGCGGCCCTGTCCGGCGACGAGATCGACCAGGAGCTGCTGCTGCGGGTCTTCGAGGAGCTGGGCCGCGGTAGCGGCATCGACCCGGCCAGTACGGCCGCCGTCGGCCAGCTCGGCGAACTGAGGGAACAGTGCCGGCTGGCCAAGGAGCGGCTGTCCATTGACGTTGTCACCGAAATCGCCGCCGAGCTCGGCGAACGCAGCTGCGGCTTCACGCTGAAGCGAGACGATCTCGAAGACCTGATGGCGGATCGGCTGACCGGCTTCATCTACGCCTTCGACGACATGCTGGTGCGCTACCGCAAGAGCTGGGCAGACCTCGCGGCGGTGGTGACCGTTGGCGGCGGCGCACACATTCCGCTTGTCGCCGAACGGCTTTCGATCCACGGCCGCATCCCGGTGCTGACGCCGTCGCAGCCCGCCCTCGCGGCAGCCTGCGGCGCCTTGCTCCTGGCGTCCCGCGGCGAAGAGCTGAGTCTGCGCACGCGGACGTCGATGGGTTTACTCGCGTCCGCCCACGCCACCGGTCATGTCGTCGACCTCGGGGCCGGCGACGTGCTGGTGATCGACGACGAGGCGCTGACGGATCGCGAGTTGGCGTGGTCGCAGACCGAGTACCCCGGCGACGTGCGGGTGCGGTTCGGCGGCGAAACCTACGACGAAGACGGCCCATCCGGTTGGTCGATGCGGCTGAACGTGATCGATCCGCCCCCGGACCGGCCGTGGCGCCGCCTTCGGTTGTCGCAGTTGATCATCGGGATGTCCGCGCTGGTGGCCATGACGGCGATCGGCGGTGTGGCCTACACGCTGACCGGGATCGAAAACCGCCAGGCCCCGCCGGCGCCCAGCGTCGCACCCCAGCCTGCGCCGCCGGCCCGCCCCCTGGTCCCCCGCACCGTCGCGCCGCCGCCCCCGACGGCCGTGCCGCCCCCGCCCAGCGCCGCGCCGGTGCCCAGCCCCGCGCCGCCGCCGCCCGAACCGCCACCATCAGCACCGCCGCCGCCGGTCGTGGTCACCACGCAGGTGCCGCCCGTCTACACCCCGCGGCACACCGCGCCGCCGTTGACTCAGACGCCGACCACGACGGCCATGACGACGCCCCCGCCATCGCCGACGACCACCACCGAAACGCCGCCCCCACCGTCGACGACCACGACCACCAGCACGACGGTGCCGATGACCACCCAGTGGATCCATGTGCCGCTGCTGCCGGTCCCGATACCCGTCCAGGTTCCGCAGGCGCAGGCGCCCCAGGCCCCGCAGTACACCCCTTATCCTCAGTACCCGGGGAACTCCCAGAATCCGTTCCTGAGCCCCGGCTACTAGCCGCGCGTCGTTCCCGGTAAGCGCGCTCCATGAGCGCGGCCGGGCCCGCGCGGGTAGCGTGGTGTCACCCGGTCGGGCGGGGTTTATCCGGTGGTGCCCTCATGGAGGGCCTCGGAGCAAATCAGCGCGAATCAGCGGACTGTGGAGGCGTACGTGGACATCGTGCTGGGGGTCTCGATGGCTCCCGAGACGGTCCGCCTGGTGGTCATCGAGGGCCACAACGCCGACGGTGTCACCGTCGAACAGGACGAGTTCGACGTCGGCGCCGCCGGCGGTGACCCGGTGGCCGTCGGTGCGGTCGACGAGGTGCTTGCGGCGATCGGCGGCACCCGGGAAGGTGCGCTCGCGGGCGGCCACCAGTTGGTGTCGACCGGAGTGACCTGGACGGACCCCGCCGGCGCCGGCTTGCTGCGGGATGCGATGGCCCGCCGCGGTATGGGCAGCGTGATGTTGGTGTCCCCGTTGCTGGCCGCGGCCGCGCTGGCCCAGACGGTCGGGTCCGCGCTCGACTACGAGTACATCGCCATGCTGTTCGTGGAACCCGAGACCGCGACGCTGGCCGTCGTCGACGTCACCGACGGTTCGATCGTCGACCTGCACCGCCAGCAGCTGGCGAACCCCAGGCAGGGGCCGCTCGCCGCCGAGTTGGCGACGATGGTCGCCGGCCTCAACACGCGCGGGACGCGGGCGGACGGCGTCTTCCTGGTCGGCTGCGGCACGGACATCGTGGCCGTCAAGCCCGCGCTCGAGGCGGCGACCCCGCTCGAGGTGACCGCTCCGGAGGAGCCGGAGATGGCGCTGGCC
Organism: Mycobacterium nebraskense; assembly: GCF_002102255.1. Lineage (GTDB taxonomy): Bacteria > Actinomycetota > Actinomycetes > Mycobacteriales > Mycobacteriaceae > Mycobacterium > Mycobacterium nebraskense. The sequence continues at coordinate 542 of NZ_LQPH01000015.1, read as the reverse complement.
CGCGGGGCGGCGCTGGCGTCGGCGAACGCGCCGCTGTTCGCCTCGTCCACGGCGGCCCTGGCGTACGCGCTCGACCCGGGCACCGGCGAAGTGAGTCCCCGAGCGCTGGGCCCGACCCACCTGGACGTCTGGGGCAACGCCGACGCCGACGCGCTGGCCTACAGCGCCGTCGCGGACGAGGACGACGTGAACCCGCGCGGGCGCAGGCCCATGTTCCTCGCCGGCAGCGCGCTGGCCGGGATCGCCGCCGTCGTGGCCGGCGTGGTGCTGTTTTCGCTGGCCTCCGACCGGCCGGGGTCCAACGCCCCGCAGAACCCGCGGGTCAGCGTCGCCACTCCGGCCAAGCAGGTGCCCGCCCAGGCCCCGAGTGCGCCGCCGGAAGCGCAGCCGCCCGCCCCCGCGTCACCGCCCCCTACCGCGGTGGCCGCCCCGCAGCCGGCGCCGCCGGCGGCCGAGCAGCCGGCGCCCCAAACCCCGGTGAAGCCGCCGCCGGCCGCACCGGTCTATCGCGCCCCGAGCCGGCCCGCCCCGCAGTACACGCC
>NZ_LQPH01000014.1 GCF_002102255.1 Mycobacterium nebraskense | reverse complement strand
AAGCCATACCCGACGTCCCTGGGCAGTTCGAAGCCTACGGCCGAGGGCAACAACCACCCTGCAAGAAAGGTAAGGACGCATGGGACCGTTCGCCGATCCACGCGCAGGCGCAGACGACCTGACCGCGAAGGCGCGCATTCGCAACGCCGCGATGGACCTGTTCGCGGAGTTCGGGGAGGACCGCACGTCGATGCGAAATATCGCCTCGAGAGCCGGCGTCACGGTCGGGCTGGTTGTCCACCACTTCAAGACCAAGGACGGAATCCGCCGCGCCGTTGAACAACTCGTCGTCGACTACTTCGCGCAGACGATCGCGCAGGTCCCCGTTGATGGAACACCAAGACAAGTCGCCACGGCGCGTGACGTGGCTGTGAAGGAGATGCTCGAATCGAACCCAGCCGTCGTCAACTATCTGCGCCGCGCGCTACTGGACCCCGCAGGGTCTAAAGGCCAACTGCTCCAGCGATTGACAGAGCTGACCCGAACGGAGCTCATCAAAGCCCGCGACGCCGGTATCGCAAATGCGGAGCGAAGCGGATCCACCCAGATCATCGACATCATGGTCCGACAGCTGGGACAGCTCTTCCTGCAACCGATGATCGACACCATGTGGGATCAAGTCTCCCGCCCAGACGAGTCAGACGACGACAAACCGACACTGCACGTCGCCGTTCGCTCCAGTGGCCCAGCACCTTCAGCGCGTCATAGGAATACTTCGGCTTGCGCTGCCGGCGAGGTCGTTTGGCGACCTGCCGGCCCGCTCCCGGCGGCCGGGCCGCGGCCGTCAACCGGCGCCGAGCATTGTCACGCGACCAGCCGGTGACCTCCACCACCTGATCCAGAATCTGCCCCTTATTCGCCTTCGACGCCTTCACATACGCCTTGGCGAACTTCGCGGTGATCTCGGCACGAGACGACATCGACAGCCCACTCTCCATGCCTGGCGGGGATCACCGTTTCGCGGGCATTCTTACGTGATGCACCGAGGGCGTTTCGCGGGCACTTTTCGTGATGCTTGCCGGATGCTTGCCGACCTCGTGGATCCGCAGTAGCGTGGTTCCAACACCTAGTACTATTGGTACCTGGAACTACACGTCACACGTTCAAGGAAGGGGCTAGCATTCATGGCGAGTGACCACGCAAGGCAAGAGGCAAAGTCGGTGACCGCAGCGAGCGCTGGATCCCGTTATCCGAGGACCCGACGGATAAGCTTTCCGTTTGGCGGCGACGGCGGCACACACGGCAAGTACTTCGTCAACGACGACATCGTGTTCAGCCACTTCGTGGCGAACCTATCGGGTGCGTTCCCGTCAGGGGAGGAGTTGTTTATTCGGTCGGTGCGTCGATTCTCAGATGAGGTCACCGATCCCACGTTGAAGAAACGGGTGGCGGGCTTCATCGGCCAGGAATCGGTCCACGGACAGCAACACCGCCTGCTGAACGAGAAACTCATCGACATGGGTTACCCGATCGCTTGGTGGGATTCGAAGAAGTTTAACGACTGGGTCAAGCGACTGGAGGAGCGGCTGCCTGCGCGGCTACCCCTGGCGGTAACAGCAGCTGCAGAACACTTCACCGCCGTACTTGCTGAGCGCACGCTGGGCGAAGAGGAAATCCAGGCGATTCCGGGCGAGTTGCAGGTGTGGAACGTGCTGAACTGGCATGCCGTGGAGGAACTTGAGCACAAATCGGTCGCATTCGATGTCTTCCGCACGGTGGCGGGAGGTACGGAGCGGATGCGCAGGAGTGTGATGGCCGTGATGATTCCGACCCTGCTTCTCCTCATAGCCGTCACATTGGTTTACTCGCTGGCGCACGACCCGGATGGGCGTCGTCAGCCGCTACGGGTGATACGGGAGGCCTATCGGCTGTACCGTGGCCCCATCTTCCGGGGTTTGATCCCAGACCTTACGAAATATCTGCGACCGGGATTCCATCCTGACGACATCGACACGAACGCGTTGTTGGAGCACTGGCAAGAGGAACTCTTCGGCACCGACGGAGAACTCGTCGGCTACCTGAAGTGATTGCGAACATCCACAACAAAAGGGATTGCCATGGTAGCTAGTCAGGCAATGGCTGCGAAAAGCGGAACAGCAGCCGAAAAAGTAGCCGAGAGTACGTATCCTAAGGCTCGGCGGATTCGGTTTTGGTTCGGCGATCCCGAGCCGATGGACCACCATTTCGTTGAGGGCAATATCGTGTTCAGCCACCTTGTGGCGTTGCTGTCCGGCGTGTTTCCGCCAGGTGAGGAGTTGTTTATCCGGTCGGTTCGGCGCTTTGCCGATCAGATGACCGATCCGGTACTGATGAAGCGGGTGGCCGGATTCATTTGGCCAGGAGTCGGTGCACGGCCAGGAACACCGCCGGCTCAACGAGAAGCTCATCGAGATGGGCTACCCGATTGTCCGGCTGTTTATGTTCCCGCATGACAGCCGCCGGGAGCGGTTGATCGTGCGAATTGAGAACCTGCTGCCAGCGCGGGTACCCCTGGCGGTCACGGCGGCGGCCGAGCACTACACCGCGACACTGGCTGAGCGCATGCTGGGCGAAGAGATACAAAAGATTCCTGGCGATCCCGAGGTGCGAAACCTGCTCAACTGGCACGCGGTGGAAGAGCTGGAACATAAGTCGGTGGCGTTCGACGTCTACCGGGCCGTCGATGGGCCGGAGTGGCTCCGGATCGGGGTGATGGCGGTGCTGTACATCCTGACGATCCCGGTGGTGTCGATCGGGGTGCTGTTGTCTATTTTGGCCGATCCGCGGGGATGGCGCCCGATCAAAGTGGCGCGTCAAACGCGTGCGGTGTTCCGGGGCCCGTTGGTGCAGGGGCTGATGGCCGATCTGCGCATGTACCTAAAGCCGGGCTTCCATCCCGACGACATCGACACGACCGCGCTGGTGCAGCAGTGGCGGCAGGAGCTGTTCGGCGACGACGGTGCCCTTGTCGGTCATCTCAAGTAGCAGGAAGGCCATGAGTTCAAGTTGAGTACAACGATCGACATCGAGCAGTTACCGACTGTCGAGCGTGTCACTCCAGACCATGAAGTCGTGATCGTCGGCGCTGGATTCGGCGGTATCGGTGCTGGTATCTCCTTGCAACGCAGAGGCATTCACGACTTCGTGATTGTCGACAAGTGGGATCAGGTGGGCGGCACCTGGCATGCGAACACTTATCCGGGTGTGGCGGTGGATATTCCCTCGTTTGTCTACAGCTTTTCCTACGAGCAGCGTGGTGATTGGTCGCGGATCTTCGCTCCGGGTTACGAGCTTCGCGATTACGCCAGCGACCTTGTGGACAAGTACGGCCTAGCTCAAAAGTTGCGGCTGAACACTACGATCACCTCGGCGGTGCTCGATGAGCGCAATAGCCTATGGCGATTGACTACCGACGCCGATCAGGAGATTACCGGCCGAAATGTAGTCATGGCGGTCGGTGGCCTCGAACGCCCGAAGATGCCTGATATCCCGGGTCTCGACGAGTTCGGGGGTGTGCTCATGCACACCGCACTCTGGGACCATGACGTGGCGCTGGCGGGCAAGCGCGTCGCGGTCATCGGCACTGGCGCAACGGCGCTGCAGGTCGTCCCGGCCATTGTCGACGAAGTCGAACATTTGACAGTCTTCCAACGAACACCGATATGGGTGTTCCCAAAACCTGACAAGGAGGTCACGTCCGCCATCCGGTGGGTTCTGGGGCGTAAGCGAATCCGTTCGGGTATCCGCCTGGTGGGAACCGTCGCAACCGAGGTCGGCATGGCCGGGATGTGGGTCGGTCCACAGTGGCTGACGAACGCGAGCCGCCGGATGCTTGAGGTTCCTACCCGCCGCTGGATGCGCCGCCAGATCGATGACCCGGTCGTTCGGGAGAAGCTGATCCCACGCTACGGGTTAGGCTGCAAGCGCCCGTCGATGTCAAACGACTACTTGCGTACCTTCAACCGCGACGACGTCAGCCTGGTCACCGATGCGATCGAGTGCATTACCAAGAAGGGGGTACGGACGGCGGACGGCGTGGAGCACGAGATCGACGTGTTGATCTGCGCGACCGGGTTCAAGCTGTGGGAGGCGGGCGCGGTGCCTCCCTTCCCCGTCATCGGGCGGGGCGGCGTCGATCTCGGGCGGTTCTGGAGTGAGCAGAGATACCAGTCGTACCAGGGTGTTTCGGTTCCCGGATTTCCGAACATGTTCTCAATCACCGGGCCCTACGGATTCGTGCTCGGCTCGTACTTGTGGATGATCGAAGCGACATCGGCTCACCTGAGCCGCGCCATAGCCGAAGCGAAGCGCCGCGGTGCAACGGTCTGCGAGATTCGTCAGGAAGCCCACGACGAGTATTTTCGGAAATGCCTGAAGCGCCAACAGAATAACTTCCTGTTCACTCCGGCGTGTGCGGGTTCGAACACCTACTACATTAATAACCAGGGCGATTCACCGTTTCGGCCGTCGACGCACGGCGAAATGTACTGGCAGAACCGCTATTACAACCTTGATGTCTACCGATACAGCAGGGGCGTTGCGGTTCTGGACGCAGCCGCGGCCATGACGAAGGAGAGCCTGTGAAGTTCAACCGATTGCGACCGCGCCTGGTGGTGGTCACCGGGGCTGGAAGCGGCATTGGCCGGGCGACAGCGATCAGGTTCGCTAAGCTCGGCGCCCACGTCGTGGTCTCCGACATCGATCTGGATGCGGCACAAGCGACCACCGCGATGATCCGCGGTTACGGCCTCGGCGCGTCGGCGGCGCAGTTGGACGTCACCGACCCCGACGCCTGGGCGGTGTTCGGTCGCGATGTGTTAGCCGATCACGGTTACACCGATGTATTGGTCAACAACGCAGGTATCTTGGTGGGCGGCCACTTTTTGCAGCTGAGTCCCTCGGATTGGGACCGCCAACTCGGTGTGAACCTAATGGGTGTCGTCCACGGATGTCGTGTGTTCGGCGCCCAGATGGTTGAGCGCGGCGGTGGCCACATCGTCAACATCGCGTCAGCGGCGGCGTTCACACCCACGCCGGTGATGGCGCCGTACTCGGTGTCCAAGGCGGGCGTGAAGATGCTGACCGAGTGCTTGCGGCTCGAACTCGGACCGAGAGGCATCGGCGTCAGCGCCGTGTGCCCGGGTGTGATCAACACCAACATCGCTGATCGCGCGATCGTAGTCGGCGTCGATCAGAACCTGATCGAACAAGGAAAGCAGTTCACGAAGAAGCTCCAGGAATTTAGCGAGAAGTTTAGGGTCTCGCCGATGAGCTCGGACCTCGTAGCTCGTGCCGTCGTACGTGCGGTACGGTTTGATTTGGCGGTCGTGCCGGTGCGCACCGAGGCCTGGCTGGGCTATTTCATGCTCCGTATCGCCCCTGGTGTCAACCGCCGTATGATGCAGCCATTCTCGGTGGACGCATTTCAGCGGCTGGGTGCTCGCCTGTCAAAGACAGTGGGTGCTGCGGACCAGGGTGAGCTTGCCGCCGGTGGAGCCGAGGCGGCGGCACCGGTCACCAGCACGGGAAAGTAGGGTGCGGGCTGATCAGCGGCCAATCGTAGGTGCTCTGCCGTCAATACGCCGTGCAGCTCGGGTGAAGGGGTTCCCCTGATTCCGTGGGGACTTGACTTGTAGTGATCTTGATTCCTGCTGCCCCCGGCTAGGTGCGTGGGTCGGTAACGGATTTGTCGGGTCGGCAGGTGGATTTGTCCTGGACGGAGGGCATCGGGCGGCGTTTTGTTGGCCTGGTGGTGTGATCGGGCGGGCCGCATTCCGCGGGATGGCGGATCGGTGGCCGTAACTCGCTGCGCACGACCCTTTCAGCCGGCCGCAGCCTGCGCTGCAATGTTGTAGTAGGAGGGTTCGCAGGTTGTGGCAGGCGGCGAGCAGGCGCCATTCGGCGCGGGCGTGATGGTGGCCGCGGAGCAGGAGTCGACTCGCCCCCTGGGTGGTCTTCATCTGCCCGAACACCGGCTCGACGATCACCTTGCGCCGCGAATATGCGGCCTTGCCCTTCTTGGTGCGAAGTTTGCGGGCCATCCGCGCCTTTGGTGTCGCATTTTTCGGTGTCCGTCCCCGTGGCGCGTCGGGAACCTGCTCGCCGTGGGCGAGCCGGCCGGTCGCGATCAGCGGATCGGTGCCCGCCTTGTGGGCGGCGTCGATGTTGTTCTCACTGAAGTAGCCGGCGTCGGCGAGCGTCTGACGCGGTGTGGTCGCGGTGTTGGTGATGGTCTGGGCGAGCAGCTCGCCGAATGCGGGGTTGTCGGCGCCGGATTCGGCGAAGTCGGTCGCAACGATCACCTGATGTTCTTCATCGACGACGGCCTGCGCGTTGTAACAGTAGTGGAAGCTGCCGTCGGCGGTCTTCATGATCTGGGCGTCAGGGTCGGTGAAGTTGCGCTGCGCCTTGGGCTTGACGGTCGCGCACTGTGCTGCCTGCTCGGCGGCCCGCGCGGCCGCGTCGTCATCATGGCCGGCGTTTTGCGCCCTTGCCCGGGCCTTGTCCGCGGCCTGGTCTTTGGCGTGTTGTTCCAGGTCGGCCTTGGCCTTGCGGATCTTGGCCAGCCGGCTCTCACGGCGGGCCAATTCGCCCTGCAGGTCACCGCCACGATTGTCCGGGCCGTGGGCCTGGTCCTCGTCGATATCGACGCGTTCGGCCTCCCGCATGATCTGCTCGACCTGGGTTTGCAGGGCCGGCTCCGCCTCGCACATCCGGTCATAGCTCATCGCCTTGTGACGGGAGGCATTGGCCTTGACCTTGGTGCCATCGAGGGCCACCCGGCCCATCGTGACCATGCCCGCCTGCTGGCACAGGGTCAGCGCCTGCAGGAACAGGGCTTCCAGCGCGGCGAGGTGACGGCGCCGAAAGCGGGCGATGGAGCGAAAGTCCGGTGCGGTGTTGGCGGCCAGGTACCGAAACGCCACATCGTCATGGCAACGGGCTTCGATCTTGCGAGATGAACGAACCCCGCTGGTGTACCCGTAGAGCAGCAGCTTGAGCATCAGCCGCGGGTGATACGGCGGAAAGCCCCGGGCCTCGCTGTAGGAGGCGAAAAACACTGCCAGATCAAGCACCTCATCGACCAACTCGGACACAAACAACGCCAGATGATCGTCAGGCAACCAATCCCGCAACGACGGCGGCATCAAAAACGACTGATCCTGGTCATAGGCCCGAAACGTCTTGTCCACCGAAACCTCGCCCGGTGACGATGACGAGCGAGGCCGCGCGGACTCGGTCTCAAACAGCTGATCCTGGGCCGTCATCAAATCCATGGACACAGTTTTCCCGACCATCCACGTCGCCATCAGCGTGACACACCAACAACTCGTGGATACCGACCCACGCACCTAGGTGAGCGGGGGGTAGGGCGCAGAGCGCGCTACCTGAGCAGAAGCGCGGCGAGCTGCTTCACGTGGGTGCGTCCGCGGTCGCCGTCTTCGAGTGCTTCGAGCCAGCGAGCAGGGATGGATTCAACGCCGTCGCGGGCGCCGACGATCGCTCCTGTCATGGCCGCTACACCCGCGTGGAACGCGAGCACCTGCAGTACTACCTCGACGAGTTCACCTTCAGATTCAATCGCCGCAGGTCAAAAGCCCGCGGAATGCTCTTCTACCGACTCCTGCAACAAAGCGTCAACACCGATCCCCACCCACTAGCCGACCTCATCGGCGCCGCCGAAGGCCAAGAGCAAACTCTGCGAGCAACTGCTAAACCACTGCCCGGCAGTACTTTTGACGAATTTTTTTAAGCAAACGAGTCCACTTAAGCAGATAAGCAATAAGTATGTTCGACTTAGGCGAGCTGTTTAACGGGTCTAAACACATTCTTAACGCTCCTGGCCTACCGCCCCGGAGGTCCCGCGCAAATACTGGTACAAGTGCGAGAAACGAGGGGCGGGGACTGCGCATGGCGCAAGCGATAACACTGGATACGGCGTACCTGAGAGCTCAAGATCCCGATCAGTACGCCAGCCTGGTGATCGGCGCGGTCGCCATCGTCGATGGTGGCGTCCCCGATTACGCACTGCTGAAACAGCTGCTGGCGGAACGGATTCAGTCGATACCGCGCTGCACACAGGTGCTGCGGACGCAGAGCTTCGAGTGGATCGACTGTCCCGGATTCGACCTGGCCCATCATGTGCGCTGGGTGGCGATTCCGCGCCCGGGCGACGACGCCCAGCTGTCCGGCGCGATCGCCCACGCCCTGGAGCGTCCCCTCGACCTGGACCGTCCGCCGTGGGAGTGCTGGGTGATCGAGGGCCTGAAAGGCGGCCGGTGGGCAATCTTGATGAAGATCCACCACGGCTTGGCCGACGGGAACTCAGCCGCCCACCTGCTCACCCGGCTTTGCGACGACGCCGACCACGATGCATTCGCGAACGGTGTTGGCGACAAACATGATTCGCCGCCGCAGGCCTCGAAGCGCGGCTGGCCCCTGGAGTGGGCTGGGGCACTCGCCGGCAACTTCGTCGGGGCGATCTGGCCGACGGCACGGCCCTCGGTCGACCCGGTCCTGCGGCGCTACAGCACGGTGCGCGTCCCGATTGCCGACGTCGAGTGCGTGTGCCGCAAATTCGGTGTGACCGTCAACGATGTCGCGCTGGCGGCCATCACCGAGGGCTTCCGAAGGGTTCTGCTACGCCGCGGCGAAGAACCGCGGGCGGACTCGCTGCGCACCCTGGTGCCGATGCCGGTACGTTCGGCACTACTGCCATACCTGCCCGTCGAGCATGACGACCCGGTCCAGCAATTGCGGACCGTGCACAGCCGGTGGAAAGCGCAGCACGCCGACAAATCTCCGCCCGGTATCGTGGAGTCTGCGATCAATTGTCTGCCAACTATGCTGCGCGGCAACCTCATACAACTGTTACCCAGGCTCCCGCAGCGCGGCCTCGTAACGCTGGCGAACCACGCGCCCGGGCCTCGCCATCAGCTGCGGCTGATGGGCCAGACGATGGAGCGCCTGCTGCCGATCCCCCCGATCGCCTTGCAGCTGAGCACCGGGGTCGCGATGCTCAGCTACGGCGACGAATTGGTATTCGGGCATCACCGCCGAATACGACGCCACGGCCGACGTCAAGCAGCTGGCAGCCGGTATCGAGCTGGGCATGGCACGGATGGTGGCGCTCAGCCAGGATTCGGTGTTGCTGTTCAGCAAGGACCGCCGGCGCACGCGCGCGGCGCGCGCGTTTCCGGGCCAGGCGCAGCGGCCGCGACCGTCGGCACCCACGCCGGCACGTCACTGACCCGCTCTCACCGGCGTTGAACACCGTGAGAAGGTTGGTCAATGCCGGTCACCATCGACCCGCGCCGCCATGACGCGGTGCTGTTCGACACCGCGTTGGACCGCACCCAGGCGCTGACCCGGCGATTGCGCGAAGCCGGCGTCGACACCGGCGTCTTCGCGTCGAACGGTAACGTCCGCGACACCCTGAGTGAGGCAGCAGACAAGCTGTCGGTCCGCCCGGGGCGATGCGCCGTCCTTACCGACAACGCGGCTTGCGTCCAGGCCGCGCGCGACGGCGGATTCGCGTTGGTCATCGGCCTCGACCGAACAGGGCAAAGTGACGCCCTGCGGCGCGTCGGCGCCGACGCCGTGGTCGGCGATCTGGATGAGGTCGCCGTGCGCACCGGGGACCACCGGATGTCCCAGCTACCCGATGCTGTGCAGGCCCTCGGTGCCCTCACCGACCGGAGGCCGGCCATATGTTCTTCGACTTCGACGGCACGCTGTCGGACATCGTCGACGATCCCGCCGCGGCCCGGCCCGTCGCCGCCGCGGTCGAGGCGCTGCGGAAGCTGGCCGCGCAATGCCCGGTCGCGGTTCTGTCCGGCCGCGACCTCGCCGACGTGTCACAGCGCCTCGGTGTGCCCGGGATCTGGTATGCCGGCAGCCACGGTTTCGAGCTGACCGCACCCGACGGCACACACCACCAGAACGACGCCGCGGCGGCGGCCACACCGGTGCTCGAACAGGCCGCCGCCGAGCTGCGCGACCGGCTCGACTCGATCCCCGGAGTTATGATGGAGCACAAGCGATTTGGCGTTGCGGTCCACTACCGCAACGCCGCGCGGGACCGCGTGGGCGAGGTTGCCGCGGCGGTGCGCGCGGCGGGCCGGCGGGACGGACTTCGGGTGACGACGGGTCGCGAAGTCATCGAGCTGCGTCCGGACATGGACTGGGACAAGGGAAAGACGCTTCGCTGGGTGATCAATCACCTGCGCGAGGCCGACGCGCGTCCGCTGGTGCCCATCTATCTCGGCGACGACATCACCGACGAGGACGCGTTCGACGCGGTCCGCGATGATGGTATCCCGATCCTGGTGCGACACAGCGAAGACGGCGACCGCGCCACCGCCGCGCTGTTTGCGTTGGACAGTCCCGCGCGCGCCGCCGAGTTCACCGAAAGGTTGGCACAGCGGTTAAGTTACGCCCGCGTAAATTAGCGACGGCAACGGTTCTAACGGCGCTCAGGGTGCCAACATTCGAGTGATCCAGCACGACGGTGTCCCCATTCGGCGGTGGCACGAGGTTGGCGCGACATGCCGGGACATGAAGCGTTGGCCGCCTCACGCGCCACCCTAGGTAGCCGATCAAGACGGGGCAATCACTGCCATGCCGAGCGCCTCGGCGGCGTCGCGCATGCGGTCGTCGTAAGTGCACAACCGGCCAAGATCCATGCCGAGCCGCTGGGCAGTCGCCAGGTGAATTGCATCGAGGGTGCGTAGCTCGATTGGCAGCAGCCCACCAGCAAGATCGAGCAATCGGTTGTCGATGCGTAGTAGGTCTAGGCTCGCGAGCGCCCGGCGTCCGGCTCTTCGGGCTGATTCACCCTTGTGGAGCAGAGCCCGCATGACCTCCGTCCGCGCAAGGGCACTCGACACCCGCGGCAGCCGGGTGCGAAGGTAGCGACGCAGCGCATCCGACTCTGGCTCACGAACTGCAAGCTTGACGATTGCGGACGAGTCCAGGTAGATGGCCGCCATCAACGCTCGTGCTCACGCAGGCGCGCAAGCGTCACGGACGGCAGCTCGATACCCGTTTTGAGTCGGACCGGCTCGGGAAGGTCATCAAAGTCAAGCGTCGCACGTTCGATCCCGCCGCTTGCCAGCATCTGCTGGTACGGACCGCCCTCCGGCATCGGCGAGAGAAGGGCGATAGGCCGACCACGGTCGGTGATCTCGATCGTCTCGCCGGCCTCGACCCGACGGAGGAGTTCGCTGGCCCGCTGCCGCAGCTCACGAACGCCCACCGTAGACATGTGCTAACTGTAGCACATAGCTGTTTAGCTTAGCGCCCGAGCGATCCCCCCGAAGCCCGCCGAATGCGGGACAGGTCATGGCTGGACGGCAGGCCAGGCGCACCAGTGAACGCCTGCGCGCCGGGGCGACGTACCGGGTTCTAAGCCATCGGCTAGGCCTCCGCGTACTCCACCGCGCCGTCGTCCAACACGATCCGCGCGTTCGCGCTTTCGGCGCCACAAGCCTCCGTCCGAAACACCGCCTTGCCCGGTTCCGTCCGCCAGATCAGCGTGGTCAGCGTCTCCCCTGGAAACACCGGCGAGGTGAATCGCGCCGCTATCGACGTGACGTTGGCGGCCACGCCCTTGCCCAGCTCGGCGACCAGCGCGCGGCCCGACACCCCGTAGGTGCACAGCCCGTGCAGGATCGGCTTCGGGAAACCGGCCATGTCCCTGGCGAACCACGGGTCGCTGTGCAGCGGGTTGCGGTCACCGGAGAGCCGATAGATCAGCGCCTGGTCCGCACGGGTGGGCAGCGCGATCCGGGCATCGGGCTCGCGGTCGGGAAACTCCGGCGCGATCGGCCGCTGACCCGGCACTCCCCCGAACCCGCCCTCGCCCCGGATGACCAACGTGGTGAGTGTCTCGGCGATCAGCTCCCCCGAGTCGGGGTCGGTGCCGCGGCCGCGCAGCACGATGATCGCGTTCTTGCCCTCGCCCTTGTCCTGGATGTCCGCGACCTCGGAGACCACGGACAGCTTGCCCGCCGGCGGCAGCGGTGCGTGCAGCCGGATGCCCTGCGACCCGTGTAAAAGCATGGCCCAGTTGAACTTTCCGATCTTGCCCGCCGCACCGAACGCCGGGCAGCAGATCACCGCATAGGTGGGCAGCACCTGCTGGGTGATGTCGTGGCTGTTTTCGGTGGTGAACGATAGGTCGTCAGTTCCGGCGCCGACACCGAGCGCGTAGAGCAGCGTCTCCCGGTCCGTCCATTCGAACAGCATCGGCTCCGTCGTCGCACCGACGGCACTCGGGTCAATCGCCATACGAGTCTCCCTTCAAGCTTTTCTGCCACCCAACCATCGCAAACCCTTCCCACCGGCACCGTCGGCGGGGCAGGCTATCGCCATGCGCAATCCCAGCTTGATCAGGAAGGCCTCAAAAGCGGTAGCCGTGCTGGCCGCAACGGTAATCGTCGGCGCCTGCGGCGGGTCACCGCAGGCCCACAGCATCACCGTGACGTTCGTCCGGCACGCGGAGTCCGAGACCAACGCCAGCGGCGTCATCGACACCGACGTGCCGGGCCCGGGCCTGACCCCGGAGGGCAAGGGGCAGGCCGAACAGGTCGCGCACCAACTCGCCCACAACAAGTACGACGCCGTCTACGCCTCCACCATGGTGCGAACGCAACAGACCGCCGCGCCGTTGGCCGCCGAACTCGGCAAGCAAGTCGAGGTGCTGCAAGGCATCCAAGAGATCAACGCCGGCTGGTACGAGGGCAAGCCCGTCTCGATGGCCCCCTCGACGTACCGGCGGACTGGCTCAACGGCGACGTCGGAGACCGCATCCCCGGGTCGATCACCGGCAAGGAGTTCAACGACTGGTTCACCGCGGCCGTGCAGAAGATCTACAACAGCGGCCACAACCAACCGGTGGTGTTCTCGCATCTGTACGCCATCGAGTACTGGACGCTGATGAACACGAAGAACGCCAAGGACAGCCTGGCGACCAGTCATCCGCTGCCCAACGTCGGCCGCGTGGTGATCACCGGAAACCCGATGACCGGCTGGACGCTGGTGGACTGGGACGGCATCCGCAACTTCGCCGGCTGATGCCTGGACAGCATGGTTGACGTGCGCGGTGTGACCCGCCACGATGGCTTGCATGCGCTATGTCGTTACCGGCGGTACCGGGTTTATTGGTCGCCGCGTCGTACCTCGCCTGCTGGAAACCCGGCCGGACGCGCAGGTGTGGACCGCTACAGCCCGCAGGTGCGTGCCGAGCTGTTGGCGATGAGCAGCGCGACGATCGACCGCTACCTGCGTGCGGTCAAGGCGCGCGACCAGATCAAGGGGAAATCGACCACCAAGGCCTCCCCGTTGCTGCGGTCTTCGATCAAGATCCGCAAGGCAACCGACGAGGTCGAGGGATCTCCGGGGTTCTTCGAAGGCGACACCGTCGCGCACTGCGGTCCAACCCTCAAAGGCGAGTTCGCCCGGACCGTCAACCTCACCGATATGCATATCGGTTGGGTCTTCACCCGCACCGAACGCAACAACGCCCACACTCACATCCTCGGCGCCCTCAAAGCCGGTGTCCATGAAATACCTTACGAGGTAACCGGTTTGGACTTCGACAACGGAACCGAATTCCTCAACAAGGCCGTCATCAAGTGGGCTGCGCAGATGGAGATCTTCTTCACCAGGTCGCGGCCGTACAAGAAGAACGATCAGGCCACAATCGAGTCCAAGAACAACCACCTCGTCCGCAAGTATGGGTTCTACTACCGCTATGACACCGACGAGGAACGTGCGGTGCTCAACCGGCTCTGGAGGCTGGTCAACGACCGGCTCAACTACCTGACGCCCACCATCAAACCGGCTCTGCGGAAATGAGCGTGCAGCAGTGGTTGGCGGATATCCGCGGTGGGGGTTCGTGTCGTTGAGCTGAGGTGGGGCCTCGGTGGGTGACGATTCAGGTTCCTACACGCCGCTTCACCAACACCACCGAGGTGACCCTTGCCTGAGGCTACTGCCTGCCCGCCGTCGGTTGTTGCCGACACGATCATGCGCACCATCGAGTTGGGGGTGACGATCACCGACGCCGCGGTCGACGAGAAGACGACGACGATCTTCTGCAGGCCGGTGGCCTGTGACGCCAGGTGTCCGGACTGCGGCCGGGAGGGCCGCTACCGCGACACTGTGACTCGGCCGTTGACGGATCTGCCGGTGGCCGGCTACCCGCTGGTGCTGCAGGGTGCCCTACCTCGCTACCGCTGCACAACGCCAGCGTGTGGGCGGGCAGTGTTCAACCAGGATCTGGGCAAGTTGGCGGCCCCGCGCTCATCGACGACGCGGCGCTGTGCCCGGTATGTATTGCGGCGGTTGATGATCGACCGCACCACCATTTCGGCGATCGCCGCCGAACTCGGGGTGTCCTGGCATACTGTCAGCTCCATCGCGATGCGTGCGACCGCCGGCCTGATCGCCACAACCGGGCCGGATCGGCTGGCCGGGGTGACGGTGATCGGTGTCGATGAGCATCGCTGGGCGCCTCGGCGTCGCGGCACAGAGGGGTTCGTCACGCTGATCATCGACCTCACGCCTACCCACGACCAGACCGGCCCGGCACGCCTGCTCGACCTGGTCGAAGGACGCTCAGCGACCGCACTGGCCACGTGGTTGGCCGCCCAACCCACCGACTTTGCCCGGGCCGTGGAGGTCATTGCGATGGACGGGTTCGCCGGCTACAAGACCGCCGCCACCGAGGTCATCCCGGACGCGGTCACCATGATGGACCCCTTCCACGTTGTGGCTTTGGCCGGGACCAAGCTCGACCTGATCCGCCAACGCATCCAGCAGCAGACCCTGGGTCGGCGCGGACACACCGGTGACCCGCTCTATGGGATCCGGCGCATCGCCCGAACCCGCCTGCAGCTGCTCTCCCCACGCCAATACACCCGGCTGACCGAGGTGCTCGACGGCGACGACCATCTCGCCGTCAAGGTCGCCTGGCTGATCTATCAGAAGATCATCGCCGCCTACGCCGACCCGAACCGACGTCACGGCAAGAAGGCAATGACCAGGCTGATCGAGTCGATACGGCGCGGCGTACCCGCCGGATTGGAGGAGATCGCCCAACTCGGCCGCACGCTATCGCGCCGCCGCGCCGACATCCTGGCCTTCTTCGACCACCACGTCTCCAACGGACCCACCGAGGCCATCAACGGCCGCCTGGAAGTCGGCGCGGCGTACCCGCCGGATTGGAGGAGATCGCCCAACTCGGCCGCACGCTATCGCGCCGCCGCGCCGACATCCTGGCCTTCTTCGACCACCACGTCTCCAACGGACCCACCGAGGCCATCAACGGCCGCCTGGAAGCATTGCGCCGCAACGCCCTCGGATTCCGCAACCTCACCCACTACCGTTGGCGCTCACTACTACACAGCGGAGCACTCCACCAACTTGTCAATGCACTCTGAATTACGAAGAGCCATCAAACCCATCGGCTACGGCGCTGGCCGCGACGGCCAGCGCCGCCGCCTCTACGACGAGCCCATGACCCCACTGGACCGGCTGCTGGCAGCCGGGGTCCTCTCGCCAGCCCAAGAATCGGAGCTGCTTGCCTACCGCGACACCCTGAACCCCGCCGCGATCGCACGCCAGATCGCCGATCTACAAGCCGCCCTGCTCAGACTCGCCAAGAACAAGACCGAACACCTCTACCTCGCCGCCATCCCCACCGCCCTACCCGAGGTCAGATCCGGCATCCGCATCCAGAACAAGACCGCCAGTTGACCTCGTTTTCGCGGGCATTCCTTACGTGATGCATGGATCAGGTTTCGCGGGCAACTTGACGTGATGCATCACGCCCCCGACGCAGCATGTGAGAAGTTTCCTTACTGCTATTAAAGAACTACCGGCGTTTCCGCGGCCTCGCGAAGCGGGGCGTCGGTAGGGTCCGCGTCCGAACCGGTGCGGTCTGACTCATTTCTTTACCGGCCGCGAGCAGTGTGGCGTGCCTGCAATCGTCAGATCCGTCGACCGTGCCTGGTTCGGCGCGGAACCGCCGGACGGAATGACCTGATAGGAGCGCGACCAAGCATCCCGTAGCAGTATCGTCCCCGCCCGACGGCTTCGCCCTTTCACCCCATCCAGGAAATCCCGGTCACAGGAAGGCCGCAATGCAATCCACCATCGCCGCATCCACCCAACCACAGGTCACCGTCGGTGTCGACACGCACAAGCAGTTCCACGTCGCCCACGCCGCCGATCAGCTGGGCCGTCCGCTGGGCAGCCACCGCATGGCAGCCAGCACCGCCGGGTACCGTCAATTCGTGTCCTGGGCTCACGGGCTGGGCCAGCTCGTCATCGTCGGTATCGAAGGCCCCGGCCACTACGGCGCGGGCCTGGCCCGCTACCTGCGCGCCGAGGGCATCGCGGTCACCGAGGTCGGCCGCCCCAAACGGCAGCGCCGGGCACGCTACGGCAAATCCGACGACACCGATGCGGCCGGAGCCGCCGCGATCGTGTTGGCCGGCGAAGCCCTCGGCGACCCCAAGTCCGCCGACGGTGCTGCCGAAATGGTGCGGGTGCTGCGGGTGGCCCGTACCAGTGCGGTGCGCGCCCGCGCCAAGGCCTACACCGCCCTGCAGGACCTTTTGGTCACCGCTCCCGCAGCGCTGCGTGAACAGCTGGCCGGCCTCTACAAAAAGCGTCTCATCCAGGCCTGCAAACAGTTGTCTGAGTCCGAAACGCCAAGCAGTCCAACCGATGCCATCACGATGGCGATCAAATCACTGGCGGCGCGCTGCGAGCAACTCGACGTCGAAGCCGCCCGGCTCAAACACCACATCGACACCATCACCGCCACCGCCGCACCGCAGTTGCGCGCCGTCTACGGTGTTGGCCCCGACACCGCCGCCACGCTGCTGGCAGCGATCGGCGACAACCACGATCGGATCACCAGCGACGGCGCCTTCGCTAAACTCTGCGGAGTCAGCCCGCTGCAGGCCTCCAGCGGCAAAACCGTCCGACACCGACTCAACCGCGGCGGCAACCGTGATGCCAACCGGGCGCTGCATGTCATCCTGGTCGTGCGGCTGCGCCGCCACCAACCCACCCGTGACTACATGGCGCGGCGCCTCGCCGAAGGGAAAACCAAAAATGAGGTCATGCGCTGTCTCAAGCGCTACCTCGCCCGCGAAATCTTCCACGCCCTCCAACCGTCAAGAAAGGCAACAAAAATCGTTGCCTGAACATAGGAGCATCTGGAATCAAGATCGCCGAGGTCGGCAACGTGGGCTGACGGCGTTGCCGGATTCCGGGATTCACGTCGTGAGAACGAATCGTGGCGAGAGGACAGCTGCAGCCG
Source organism: Mycobacterium nebraskense (assembly GCF_002102255.1). GTDB lineage: Bacteria > Actinomycetota > Actinomycetes > Mycobacteriales > Mycobacteriaceae > Mycobacterium > Mycobacterium nebraskense. The sequence continues at coordinate 202 of NZ_LQPH01000014.1, read as the reverse complement.
GACACTCCTCGTCCGCGAATAAGCCCTGAGGCCAGGGGGAACCGCGGGAGCTTGACGGATCCGCCGTGTCCGCCGATACGGCACCGGGATGGCTTTTGTCTGCAGTGGAGCTTGCCTGTCTCGAATAGCAGATCCTCATCTGCGTTGATACACCGGGCGTTCGGTCGTCGCTATCTTGTCAAAGCGACCTCGAAATAATCTC
>NZ_LQPH01000013.1 GCF_002102255.1 Mycobacterium nebraskense | reverse complement strand
TGGGCTACATGTAGTCAGTAGACAACCCAAAACCGCAGGTCAACACCCACCCGTCAACACATCAGGGGGAACTTCGGGCTAGGCCCTGGCGGCCCGAGTCGATCCGCGGTGGCCGCCAGCACTTCGCGGCACCCTGCCCACATCCGCTTGATGATGTCGGCGGCCGGTGGAAGGTCCTGTATCCGGCCGGCCACCTGACCGGTGTTGGCGACGCTGGCGTCCATGTCCCCGTCGAAATAGAGCCGCTGCACCCGTTGCAGCGCCGCGGCGCCGCCACCGGAAGACGTTGCGGTATCGAGCCTTTCGGCGGCTGCCGTGCGGATGACACGCATCATCCGTTTGCCGTCGAGGGGCAGCAGAACGGTGGACGTTTCGTCGGCCGCGACGACCGCCCGCTTGAGGTTGCCGTGCACGGGGGAATCCGCCGATGCCAGCAGCCGCGTGCCCATCTGCACGCCTTCGGCGCCGAGAACGAAGGCGGCCGCCATCGAGCGGGCGTCGCAGATCCCTCCCGCCGCCACGATCGGTACGTCGACATGGGCCGCCACCAAGGGCAGCAGCACCATCGTCGACGCACCGAATCGGTTCTTGAACCCGCCGCCCTCGACTCCCTCAACCACGAGCCCGTCCACTCCGGCGTCGACGGCTTTCCGGGCCGCCGCAAGGGTGCCCACCACATGGAACACGGTGATGCCGGCATCGTGGAGCCGGCCGGTGAACAGCGCCGGATCGCCGGCCGAGGTGGTGACGAAGCGAATGTCGTTGGCCACCAGGAGATCCACGGTGGCCGGGTCGCGGTTCATGATCAGCGCGATGTTCGCGCCCACCGGACGGTCGGTGAGGTCGCGGACACGCGGCAGATCGGCCCGGCCCTGCTCGGATGTGGTCTCGATGATGCCCAGCGCGCCCGCGTTGGACACCGCCGCGGCCAGTTGGGCACCGGCGATGTAGGTCATCGGCGCCTGGATGATCGGGATGTCGATCCGTGCGAGTCCGCAGACCCGGTTAGATTCGGGTCCGGTGTTCATGAGCCCCTCGGGTCGATGAGGTCGCGGAAGCCGGCCGCGGGATGGACCGACGCGCCCAGGCTCGCGACCCGGTCGCTCAGCCCTTTGTCCGACGTGACCACCCGAATGTCGTGCGGTCGGGGGTCGGCCCGGACGCGCCGGACGATCTCGTCGTCGGCCGAGTTCGCGGCGGCCCTGGGTGCATACGCGATCTCGATCACCGATGCGGGGATGGCGGTCGACGGCGGCCGCTCAAACACGACCGTGACGTGGTCTCCCCGGGTGGCGGCCCATCGGTCGAGGCGGTCCGCCAGTGCGACCATGGCGCGGCCGCGGTCCTTCCACCAGCCGTCCGGGCGGCTCCCGATCACGTTCATGCCGTCCACGATCCACCGCACGACCCCTACGGTAAGGCGGCATTCCGCCGCACTGCTCACGGCCCCGCATTCAGCGACGCACGTTTCATTCTTTTCAACGTTGAGCGGTTGGTACGGTCACCGATATCAGTTCCCCCGCTGATGCCGTCGCAATGATGGGACAGGTGAATGACGTCGATAGCCGAGACCGATGACCGGGTTGTCTCGCTGGCCCGTGGAATGCGCGATCTGGTGCGCGCCGAGGCCGCCGAATCCGAACGGATGCGCACCCTCACCCCGGGAATCGTCGACGAGATGTGGGCGACCGGGCTGATGTCCGCGTTCAACCCGATCGCGGCCGGCGGTGTCGAACCGTCATTCACCGAGATGATCGAGACCTGGATCGAAATGGCTTGGCAGGATGGCTCTTTCGGCTGGGTCGGCATCGCCAACCTGCCGTCCTCGTTCGCCGCCGCGGCCTATCTGCCGGACGAGGGTTTCGCCGAGGTGTTCACGGCGCACGACAACCGCGTCACGATGGGCGGCCAATTCTTCCCCAACGGCCAAGGATCCGCAGTCGATGGTGGTTACCTGGTGAGCGGGTCGTGGAACTTCGGCTCGGGCACCGGTCACTCCCAGTACATCGCGGCCGGGTTCATGCCCATGGACAACGGCGAAATGCGCTGGATCAGTGAAGGCTTCCCCGAGATGCGGGTCGCGGTGATTCCCCGGGATCAGATCAGCTTCAACGATGGCTGGTTTGTCCAGGGGCTCAAGGGAACTGGGTCCTACGACTACAGCGCGCAAGAGGTGTTCGTGCCGGCGAGCCGCACCTTCGAGCTGTTCGTGCGTCAGCCGCATCGCGGGACCTCGCCGGCCACCCGGATGGGCCTGATGCCGGTCACCGCGGCCGGCCACGCGTCGTGGGCACTCGGCGTCGCCAAGAGCATGCTCGACGATGTCCAGGAGCTGGCCGCGACCAAATTCCGGATGAGTGACATGGCGGCGCTGGCCAGCCGCCCGACGTTCCAGAAGGGGCTGGCGCATCATCGGGCGGCCTGGCGCGCCGCTCGTCTGCTGGTGCTCGACGCGTTCACCACCGCCGAGGCCGCCGTCGCGTCGGGGGAGGAGCTGACACCCGGTCTGCGCGCGGACATGCGGGTGGCGGCGGTGTACGCGACCGACACCGCGCGAAGCTGCGCCGAGTGGGCGCACCTGGTCGCCGGCACCAGCTCCATCCGCGAGGGCAGCCGGTTGGAGCGCGCCTTCCGGGACATCTACACCGGGACGCAGCACGCCTTCATCAGCGAGAAAGTGGCCATCGACGTCGCGCAGATCTGGCTCGGCATCATCGATGACCAGCCGGGGCTGTGAGTCGCTGACGTCGGGGTCGGCGCCGCTTACACCAGGTGTTCGCCCGGCCGTTGGTCGCCGAGCTCGTCACGCTGGTCTTCGTCCTGGTTGTCGGCGAGCGACGAGGCCAGGCCCGGTCCGGTGGCACCGCCGGCCGACGCGCCCTGGGCAACCGAGCCCAGTGAACTCAACGGGGCGGCGCCGGCGCCCAGCAACGTCGACGCGGCGTTGACCGCGCCGGGCATCGCGGTGCCAGGGCTGGGCACCGTCGGCGAGGCGGTCGGCACCGTCGGCGACGGGTTGGCGACGGTGCCGCCCTCGACCAAATTCGCCAGTAGCGGCGTGCGGGGAGCCGAGCCGCCGGCGGCAACCGGCGGCGCCGCGCCCGTCAGTCCTCCGCCGGGCGGGCCAACGAAGGTCTGGCCGGCGATCCGGGCACCGCTGGAGTCCAACGTGCCCGCGGTCTCCGTGTCGACCTGGGCGTACATGCGGGCGATGTCGGTCAACGCTGCGCCCGTCCGGGCGACCTCTTCCTGGGCCGCGGTGTTCAAGGCCAGCATCGCGCTGCCCTCCGCGGCGAATGCCGCCACGGCCAGAATCGAGACCTCGTCGGCTCCGGCCGGAACCAGTGCGGTCACCGGACCCGCCGCGGCCGCGCCGGAAGCCAAACCCTGGGTGGCGATGTCGACCACCTGCAACCCGATCGCGCCAGCGACCGGATCATGTGACATCGGTTCCATGTACGTACTGCTCCTGTGCGAGCGATGAGCGCCGGTACGTCAAAGGACCAGCTGCGCCGGGCGATTAAACAAGTCTAAGGGCGCCAATGGTGTGCTGCCCACACTTTCATCCGGGCCCAGCATGGCCGGGCGATGGCCAGCGCGTGAATGGAAACACCCTCAACCGCTGGTGATCGTTCGCGGGTCGCCTACTATCAGCCCATGCGCGGCTCAAAGATCCTGATCACCGGTCCGACCGGCCAAATCGCGACCCCCATTGCGCGGGCGCTGGCGGCCGACAACGAGGTGTGGGGCATCGCCCGCTTCACCGATCCGGCGGCTCGGGAGGGCCTGGAGAAGGCCGGGGTCCGCTGTCAGACGGTCAATCTGGCGGCCGGTGATTTCGCCGGCCTGCCAGACGATTTCGAGTACGTTCTCAACCTGGCGGTGGCGAAGAGCGGGGACTGGGACAAGGACCTCGCGGCCAATGCGGAGTCGGTGGGCCTGCTCATGGCGCACTGCCGGGGCGCGAAGGCGTTTCTGCATTGCTCGTCCGCCGCCGTCTATGACCCGCCCGACGACAATCCCCGAACCGAGAGCGCCGCCCTGGGCGACAACCACAAATGCCTTTTCCCCACCTATTCGATCTCGAAAATCGCCGGGGAGGTCGTCGCCCGGTCGGTGGCGCGGGCCTTCGGGGTGCCGACCACCATCGCCCGGCTCAACGTGCCCTATGGCGACAACGGCGGGTGGCCGTTCTACCACATGGAGATGATGCTGGCGGGCATCCCGATCCCGGTCCCACCCGGTGAAGCCGCCCGCTACAACCCGATTCACGAGGACGACATCATCGCGACCATCCCGAAGTTGCTCGAGGTGGCGTCGGTCCCCGCCACGACGGTCAACTGGTGCGGCGACCAGACCGTCAGCATCCAGGAGTGGTGTGGCTACCTCGGCTCACTGGTGGGCAAGGAGCCGGTTTTCGAGGTGAGCGCGCAAGCGCTGCGCGGCAATCCCACCGACAGCTCCCGGATGCACGAGCTCATCGGCGGCACGACGGTCGACTGGCGTGACGGGCTGCGCCGCATGGCGGCCAAGTTCCATCCAGAGTTGTTCGGCGCGTAGGGATTACAGGTGCGCCAAGAGCCGTTCGGCAAACGCCTCCGGGTGCTCCCGGTGCATGAAATGTCCGCCGCGGACCTCCTCGACGATGTACTCGTTCTCGAACATCCGCGCCGCGTGCCGATAGTCCGACGGGTCGACGATCGGGTCGTCCAGCCCCGCGAAGGCGACAACCGGCACGGTGATGCGGGCCTTGAGCGACGCGCTGGGTATGGGGGAGAGCTTGCGGTAGTAGCCGAAGGCCGCGTTCAGGCTCGCCCGGTTGGAGAAACTCGCGCGCACCGCTTCGAACTCCCGCGGGTCGGGGTTCCACGCCGGTGACCACCGGCGGTAAATGGCGGGCAGCGCCGCGAAGTCGTCGCGCGCGAAGCGATTCGCCGCCCCCGGAAGTTTGTACGCCGCGAAATGGCGTACGCCCCATATCTTCTTCAGCGATGGCTTGAGCGCCGCCGGATGCGGAATGCCGATGACGAAGAGTTTTCGGACCCGCTCAGGGCCGATCGCGGCCGCCCCGTATCCGGCCGACGCGCCCCAGTCGTGCCCGATAACGACGGCGTCGCTGGCGCCGAGCGCTTCGATCAGTGCCAGCGGATCGCGCGCCAAGGTCTCCTGGTCGGGGTCGCTCGCCGGGATCGCGCTGGGGTGATACCCGCGCATAAAGGGGCTGACCGCGCGGTAGCCCTTCTCGGCGATGCGTGGGCGCAGGTCGTCCCAGGTGTGCGCGGTGTCGGGGAACCCGTGCAGCATGAGCACGAGCGGCCCCGAGCCCTGTTCGAGGTAGGCGAGTCTCAGCCCGTTCGCGTCGACGAAGTGGATGTCATCGGCCATGGCTGGGGACGGTACGCCTCGATCTGCCACGGGTGGCCGGCGCACCGTTTTCGCGGGCTCCCGCCGCGGTCTCATCCGTGCGTGCGGCCTTGACCGCGCCGCACGCACAATGCTAAGCAAGTGCTCAGCATTGGCGGGCATTGGGCGCTGGGCCGAATGGCCCCGCGATACGGAAGGGATCAGATGACGCTGCAGACGGTATTGGACGAAATCCGAAAGCGCCCGGGAACGGGTGATGTCATCGCGGTCATCAACCCCGCCACCGAGGAGACGATCACCGAATTCACCGACTGCGGGGAAGCGGAGGTCAACGACGCCGCCGCGCGGGCGAGGGCGTCCTTCGAATCGGGCGTCTGGTCCCAGCTCCCGGGCCGCGAACGGGCCAAAATTATGTGGCGCATCGCGGATTTGATCGACGAACATGCCGACGACTTCGCGCAACTCGACTCGCTCAACACCGGCATGCCCTTGATGCAGGCACAGTTGCAGATGTCCACCTGCTCGGAGTTCTTCCGCTACTACGCCGGCTGGTGTTCCAAGATCAACGGCGTCGCATACGACGTCAAGACCGACGGCATCGCGACGGATGCCTTCGTCAACATGCACGCCTACACCCTCAAGGAACCCTTCGGTGTGGTCGGGCTGATCTTCCCGTGGAACGGCCCGATCTTCAATGCCAGCGCGAAGCTGGCGCCCGCGCTGGCCGCCGGCTGCAGCATGCTCGTCAAACCCGCCGAGGAAACGCCTTTGTCGGCGCTCCTGCTGGACAGGCTGGTCCACGAGGCGGGCGTCCCCGAGGGTGTGGTCAACCTGCTGACCGGGTACGGCCACACCGCCGGGGCGGCGATCACCGCTCATCCCGACGTCGAGAAGGTCGCCTTTACCGGGTCGACCGAGGTCGGCAAGGAGATCGTGCGGGCGTCTGCCGGCAACCTGAAGAAGATCACGCTCGAACTCGGCGGGAAGTCGCCGGTGCTGATCTTCGACGACGCCGACCTGGACAAGGCGATCATGATGGCGTCGCTGGGCATCTTCGTGCACTCCGGCCAGGGATGCGTCTGCGGTTCAAGGATTTTCGTGCAGCGCGGCGTCTATGACCGGGTGGTGGAAGGCATTGCGCTGATGGCGAACACGTTCAAGCTGGGCGCACCCGGCGAGGAGGGCTGCATCAGCGGCCCGTTGATCAGCCAAAAGCAGCTGACCCGCGTCATGGGCTTCATCGACGAGGGCAAGAGCGACGGTGTCGAGGTGGTCACCGGCGGCCACCGCCTGGACCGCAAGGGTTACTTCGTCCACCCGACGGTGCTCACCAACGTCGACCCCGGCATGCGGCTCTACCAGCAGGAGATCTTCGGACCGGTGGTCAGCATCCTGCCGTTCGACGACGAAGACGAGGCGGTGGCCATGGCCAACGACACCACATACGGCCTGGCCGCCACGGCGTGGACGGAAAACCTTGGCCGCGCCCACCGGATCGTCAAGCGCCTGCAGGCGGGCAGCGTCCAGGTCAACTGCCAGTTGGTGTTCGACCACGACGTGCCCTTCGGCGGTCACAAGCAGTCCGGCTGGGGTCACGAGTTCGGCCGCGAGGGCATCGAGATGTACATGAAGACGAAGTCGGTCTGGGCCCAGCTCTAGTCTTCGCGAGAAGCGGAAACGTCCCGAACCGCAACAGGTTCGGGACGTTTCCGCTGGTTCACGCTCGCGTCAAGATCCCTTGGCGTAGCGGGTCAGGAATCCGGCGGCCGCGACCGCCGAGACCGCACCGATCACGCCCCATAGGAGGTCGGCTTAGCAATGGAACGAATTTGGTTGTTTTGTGATTTCCCGACGGTTATGCGGGGATGCGTAGCGGGCGGTGGCCGTCGCGGCGGAGCTCGGCGTCGATGTCGAAGGAGTAGGTGCCGTAAAAGTTGATGTGATCATGCTGGGCCGGCGTCAGGTGCGCCGCAGTCTCGTCGCTGACCTCGATACCATCTGCCCGCAGGGCGTCGATCGTGTCGCCGAGATAGGTAGTCGTCCACAGCACACAGGCGTTGGTGACCAAGGTGAGGCACAGTGCCTGATCGATTTGGTCATCGAGATGACGTCGTCGGACGTGGCCTTGATGGGCGAAGAACAGGTCGCGCCGGAGCGCATGTAGACTTTCGCCCTTGTTGAGCTGACGCCGTACCCGACGACGTAGTTCTTCGTCTGCGACGTAACGGCATACGTAGAGGGTGCGGATCAGGCGCCCGTACTCGTGAAGCGCTATCGCGAGCGTGCTCTGCCGGCTGCTGGCGTGCAGCTTGGCGATCAGCAGACTCGCAGTGGTGTGCCCAAACTTCATCGAGGCAACCAGGCGCAGCAGATCATCCCAGTGGTCGGCGATCAGCTGCGTCTGGATCGGCTGGCCGAGCAGCCGCCCGGCGTGCGCGTATCGAGCGCGCCACTCGGAGGCGGTTCCGAGGCGGTAGAGCTGTAGGCGGCCGATGTCGCGGATGCGCGGGCAGAACTGCAACCCGGCCAGGTGGAAGATCGCGAACGTCGCAAGGGTTTGTCCGGCGGTGTCGACGGTGTGCTCACCGAGCGGCAGATCCGTTGGGTTGCCGAAGATCTCATCGAGCACTGCGACGGCCTCGCGCCAGGTCGTCGGGATGACTTTGGTGCCGTAGGTGGAGTGTTGATCGGAGACATGGGTGTAGGTGGTGGTGCCCTCGTCGAGGAAGTAGCGTGACAGCGCCCGGGCGGTCAGGCTATGGCCGCGCTGCGGGAACCGCTGCCCGTCCGACGACGACAGCGTCCCGCCGCCCCACAGCGCGGCCAGCGGGTGCGCGTGGTGGGCGTTGACCAGACGGGTGTTCGCCGCGCGCAGCGTCTCTTGGCGCAGGTACCACTGCGAGGTCCAGGCCAGGGCATCTTCGGAGATGCCGGAGGCGTCGGCCATCCCGGCGTAGCCGAGGTTGCATGCGTAGGCGATAAGCGACGCGTACAGGTTGCGGGTGAGGTCCGGGTTGCGTGGTTGCGCGCCGCCGGCGTGGGTGAACTCCTCGCTGAACCTGGTCAGCTGATCGACCTCAATCAGCAGGGTCGGCAATTGCACCCTGGGCAGCCGGGCTGATGTGGCGTGGGCGAGCGTATCCGTCTCGGCCGGAAGCTGTTCGGCGGGCAGGGGCGACACGATCAGCTCACCGTCATCACCGAGACGGGCGAGTCCTTCGGCGCCTGGGTCGGCCAAGACCGTCTCCAACGCCGCGACTGCCGCGTGCAGCTCGGCCTCGAGTCGCTCGAGTTGCCGGGACGGGTTCGGGTCGGTGCCGGTGACGGCGCAGAAGTCGTCGCGCTGCCCGGCCCACCGATCCGGCGGCAGCAGCAGGGTGGACGGATCGGTGTAGCGGCGTGAGCCGGGCACCCATAGGTCGCCGGAACGCAGCCCGGCCTGCACCCCGTACAGGACGCTCAGTTCCCAGTAGTGGCGGTAGGTGGCGCCGCGGCCTTGACCGCGCGCGGCGTCGAGGTAGCCACGCCAGCGCGCCGGCACGAACACCGTCGCCGCGGGGGTGGTCGCCTCGTCCGGGACAGCGGTGCGGGCGGCGGCATTGAGCCCGCGCAGCACCTCGACGGCAGTGAGCAGCGCTGTGACCGACGGGCTGGCGGTGTTGCCGGTCAGCGGAAGCGCGGCGATCACAACAGGGGTAAAGGTGCGCAGGTACTTGTAGCGGGCGGCCAGCAGATCAAAGTGGCCATGGTCGCGCTGCCCGCGATCTTCAGGTGGGCGGCGGGCGGCGATGAGGCGTTGCATGCCCACCCGCTGGCGGACGACCCGGCCCGCCTGCTCGTCCGCGATATTCGGGTCGGCGAGCACGTCAAGGATCTCGTCGAGCAGCCGCCCCCGGTCTACCTCGGCTTTGGCGCGGTCGACGAGCCGATGCGAAAGTTCATGCCGGGCTCGGGAATCCGCGCCGGCCAGCGCTTGGTCGAGCAGCTGCACCAGCTCGTCGAGCACCTCGACGTGGGTTTCGGCCAGTGTTGCCAACAGGATCGGGTGACGCCGGTCGACCGCGGCGCGCTGTAATGCCTGATTGGTTGAGCGGCGGCCGATCTCGGCGAGCATGCGTCGTCGCCCAACCGGGAGCCGGGACAAGTCGAGGTGCTCGGCGCCGTGGCGTCGCAGGAATTCCAGCTTGTCCAGCTCGGCCTTGAGCAGCTCGGGTGTGGCGACCGTTGCCCCGCGGCGCAGCCACGCCAGGCGAGTCAAGCCGAGGTCGGGGTCGACATCGAGCAGGCCGTCGAGCTGCATCGGCCGCGGTGGTTGTAGCAGCGGCCCGAGCCGGTGGTAGGTCTCGGCGCGAGCGGCGTCGCGGGCCGTGGCCACCCGACGCGTCAGGCTGTCGACCGGTGGGCGGACAATCCGTTCGGCGCGCAGCCAGTCACAGGCCAGCCGCAATAGGACGCCGGGGGCATCGTGTTCGAGCGCCCGAGCCAGCAGGAACTCGTCGAGCAGCTTGCGTTCGCCGGCGGCGCACAACCGCCAACCCAGCCGAGCCAGCACCTGTGCGCGGTGTTCCCGTCGGGTTCGTCCCTGCCAGCCGCCGTACCCCGCCAGCAATGCCGACGAGGTGTCCGGCGCAACACCCAAAGCCTGCGCGAGCCGATCGAGTGCGGTGGGCGGGCAACCGGCCAGGTCGTCGGGAATCCAACCCAGCCACGGCAGCGTCGACAGTTGGACGGCGACGCCGAGGCGGTTGTGCTGGCGGTTGAAGCCCGCCAGCCACGCTAGATCGTCGGCGGAGAGCGTGAAGTAGGTGACCGCGTCCTCGTCGGCGATCTCGTCCGGCCAGCTGCTCAGCCGGGCGAGTTCGGGATCAGACAGGTAGCGGACCGGCATCTGGCCTCCGACCGGCCCGGGTTCGGGCCATCATCGCAGCGACGCTAGCCCCAGTCAGTTGAGCGCGGCAAGGGCTCCGCCGCGCCGCCCGCAAGGGGATCGCCAACCGCGACGAGCAAACCCGCACCGCCCACGACCTCGCCGCCCAAACCCAAGACCACGAGCAGCTACCCGACCGGGTGCGCCGGCTGACCGCGCGGCGTGCCCAAGCCGTAGCCCAGCGGCAAAAGGCCTACCGGCACTGGTGCGAAGGAATCGCGGAAGAGGTGCTCGAACGCCACCAGTGGATTGAGTGGATTGAGCAAAACCGCGACCACAGCCGCGACAACGGGCTGGAGCTCTAGCCTAAATCAGGGTCACTGACGAGGGCTGCGACGGTGCCGGTAAGCCGTACCTAGCGCCGATCTTATTCGCGCTGAGCGACGATGCGCCCGACTTCGCGGCGCTGGATCGGATCAGGCCATCGCCCGGCACTCTTGAGCGCAGCGGCGACAAGACGCCGCGCAGGCGCGGCAGTAATCGTTGTCGTACTTGTCGCACTCGGCCGCGCACGCATCACAAATCTCTGCGCACAGCTGGCACAACTGGGCCGCCCAACGCGACCCGCGGGACACCAGCGTCACACACGCCGCGCAAATCGCTGCGCAGTCCAGGCATAACCGGGCGCAGTCGGCCATCTTCGCATCGTTGACGCAACAGTTGTAGGCGCACGCCTCACACGCCGCCTGGCATTCCGCGCACGCATCCAGACAGGCCTGGTTCGCCGCTACGGTCATGACAGAACCTCCTCACTCGTCAATCACCAAGTCGGGACTCCCCGTCGCCACAAACGGGCCTCTCCCGGCGGCGATCTTGGAGGGACTCCCGCGCCAACCCTAGTCCGGCTCTTCGACTTCGACATGGAGGTCAGCATGAATTTTTGGGGTGCGGCACGCCTCGGACGATCCCACCGCTGTTTCGAAGTCTCGATCGAATCTTCGCCGTTGTATCGCCAGCACTTGCTTAGAGGCGACGTTGGGCTAAGGCGGCCCGCTGGTGTTGGCGCGTGGATGTGTTATCGGTGGCATCGCTGTGGCACGATCATGTGAATGCATGAGTCCACAGCGCACATCCCCGCCAGGTGTGATGAGGAGCTGCTGTGCTGCCTGGGCCCGGGGTTTCCCGCGCTGGCGGGCAGCGATCCCCACCGTGTGGCCCGGATCCGCGATGAGGTGGCGCACGGCTTTGCCGCGCTCGCCGATGTTACGCGTGCAGTGTCGTTCTTCGGTTCCGCGCGCACCCCGCCGGATCATCCGTACTACCAGCTGGCGCGCACGCTGGCCGCGCGGCTGGGCACTTTGGGGTTCGACATCATCACCGGCGGTGGGCCCGGGATCATGGAGGCCGCCAACCGGGGCGCCCGCGACGCGGGGGTGCGCTCGATCGGCCTTGTCATCGAGCTGCCCTACGAGCAGCGCATGAATGCCTTTGTGGATCTCTCCCTGGAGTTCAAGTTTTTCTTTGTCCGTAAGCTGATGTTGGTCCGTTACGCGTCGGCGTTCGTGGTGTTTCCGGGCGGCTTCGGAACGCTCGATGAGCTGTTCGAGGCGCTCACGCTCATCCAGACCGAGAAGATCCGACACTTTCCCGTCGTGCTCGCGGGCTCGCAGCACTGGAGCGGGCTAGAGCAGTGGATCCGGACCCAGCTGCTCGAACTGGGGATGATTTCGGCCGATGACGTCGAGCTGCTTGTGGTCGCTGACGATCCCGACGAGATCGGCGGGGTCATCGAGGGGTGGCGCCGTCGCCAGCTAGCGACCTACCGCCCAATCAGACCGTGAGCGAAATCGCCGATGAACTCAGACGCAGGCATGGCGTGGCTGCTGGCTGACGCGGCGGAGCGATGCCTAACCGGTGATCAGCGCACGATGGTGTTTGTCGAAGTAGGTTGTGGGGAAAGCTATCTGGCGATCGAGCGGATTCTTCGTATCGTCGTAGGAAATGGATTCCCGTTGCCGACTGCCCTGCTGGCGGCCCTCACGGAATGGCTGGGTTTATACGTCGGAAGCCCCGAGGAACGGTTGCTGCGGGACCTGGTCATACGGGTTCGTTCGCTGGGACCCGACTTCGAAGCAGGATAGCGTTCCGATTGAGGCGCAGCCAGTGCTGGTTTGGCTCAGCCGGGGCACGACCGAGGCCCGGGGTATGCCGATCGGCGGCAGTGGGTATCGCGCCGACACGGTATGTAAGTTTCACAACACCCGAGGATGCAGATATGACCGCCTTTCCCGGCCCTCCCGGCCCTCCCGGACAGCAGGGCGGCGAGGCACCGTCTGTGAGACAGGAGCTGGTGGCATCGTTTGACCACTATTTGGACGTCCAGCGGTTGGTGGATCACATGTCCGATGGCGGGTTTCCCGTCGAGCACGTTCGGATCATCGGTGACGGGGTGCGCACGGTCGAACACGTCACCGGGCGGATGACCACCGGCAAAGCCGCCCTGGCCGGGGCCGGTAGTGGTGCCTGGTTCGGTCTACTGATCGGCTCGCTCTTCGCGATCTTCACGGCGGGTCCACTGTGGGTGTGGATGCTGCTGGTCGCGGCTATCATCGGTGCGTTCTGGGGTGCCGCATTCGGCTTCATCGCACACGCGTCCACTCGGGGCCAGCGTGACTTTTCCAGCGTGTAGGCCCTGAGGCGCAGCGCTACGACGTCTACGTCACGGCCTACTATGCCGCAGAAGCCGCCCGCTTCGTCCCAGGATCACACGTCGACGATTCAGGCGCGGCACCCGACTCCGTAAACGGTGAGCTTAAGACCGCTTCCCAGGGCAGACCGACGCACAACCCGTAGGGTCTGGATCGCAGAGAAACTTGGGCTATCGGCGCAGCAGGAACTTTCCTTCTGTGATCGGCGGCGTCACTTCGGCAAGCAAAGCTTGGGATGATTTTGCGGCCGGGTGTCGATGCCACCGCGGCGGTCTTTAGCGCCGCGCGACGCGGTCAGGTGGTGTAGGCGGTGTAGTTGAGGGTGGTCTGCATGCCGGATTCTTGGTGGTAGTTGTTGTGGCAGTGGAGCATCCAGATCCCGGGGTTATCGGCGACGAGCACGGCGCTGAGTTTTTGGGACGGCAGGACGTTGACGGTGTCTTTGCGTGCGCCCGGGCTGCCGTCGGGCTTGATCACCTGGAAGGTGTGGCCGTGCAGGTGCATGGGGTGATACATCATGGTGGAGTTGGTGAAGGTCAGGGTGGCCCGCTGTCCCTGTTTGACGGTCAACGGCGTGCTGGCCGGGTAATGCTTGCCGTTGACGCCCCAGTCGTAGTTCGTCATCGAACCGGTCAGTTCCAAACCCAGGCTCACGTCTGTTTGTGAGGATCCCAGGCTGGCGGCCGGGGTGGCGGTGAATGTGTCGACGGTGCCCACTCGGCGGTTGAGCTCGGAAGGCTGGAAGGTGACGTCGGGCGGGGCGCCGGCCGCGGTGGACAGCAGGGCTCGCCCGGGCGCGGCCTTTTTACCTTCGGGCACGGCGACCAGCGGGAAGACCCCGTCGCCGGCGGTGACGAGGACGTCGTAGCGTTCGGCCATCCCGAGCAGCAGGGCGTCGACATCGGTGGGGACGATCGGGTACCCGTCGGTGTGGGTCACCGTCATGGTGTGCCCGGCCAGAGCCACACGGAAGGCGGTGTCGGCGCCGACATTGATGAAACGGATGCGGATGCGCTGCCCCGGTTTGGCGGCGAAGCTAGTCGGCGCTGCCGGAACCCGCCCGTTGACCAGGTAGTAGGGGTAATCGACATCGCCGGAGTCTCCGCCCAGCAGGGCGCTGGTACCGACGCTGGTCATTCCCCGCATCTCCTGCGCGGGCGATTCGGCTGGCATGCGGGTCTGCTTCAGCGCGTGATAAACCTGCTGGGGACTGCGGCCGATTCCGTCGGTCCAATCGTCGAGTACGACGATCCATTCGGCGTCATAGCGGCCCGGATCGGCGGGGTCGTCGATGATCACCGGTAGGTAAAGCCCGTAGTCGGCCTCCAGGCCGACGTGGGGGTGCGCCCAGTAAGTGCCGGGATAGGGCGAGGAGAACCGGTAGGTGAACTCGCTGTTGGCGGCGATGTTCGGGGTGGCAGGGACGGCGCCGTCCATGTCGTTGCGTAAGGCGATGCCGTGCCAGTGCACCGAGGTCGGGCCGCCGAGCCGGTTTTGGACGGTGACGGCCAGTTCGTCGCCGGCGTTGGCGCGGATCAGCGGGCCGGGCAAAGCGTCGCCGTAGGCGAGTGTGCGCGCGATAGGCCCGCCCAGGTCGATGGAGGCGGGTCGGGCCGTCAGTGTGGCGGTCACGGTGCGGCCGGTGTGCGGGCGGGCCTTTTCGGCGGCAGTGATGGCCTGCCCGAGGGTGGGCGCGGGATGGCTAAGGCCGCACGCCGACAGCGCCAACCCGGCCCCACCGACCATTGAAGCGGTAAGGAGGGCCCGCCGGTTCAGTCGAACGTCATCCCACGCTTGGCTCACCCCTTGTTCCTTTCCCCACTTCTGAACTCGCAAACTCGCCTCGGCTGCTACGGTCGGGCGGATCCCCGGTGCATACCGGGCAACCCCAACCCTTCATCGGAAAGCCACCGCCGACGACCTCATCGCCAAAGTCTCCGCGGACGGCTCGACGGATGCGCATGATGTCCCAGACACCGCCGAGGGCCACCTCGGCTCCGACAGAACCGTAGCGGTCCGGTCAACGGCCCTTGTGGCGCTATGGACGCAGTTTGAACTTTTTCGAGATGGTCATTTCCGATGCCCTGTGGATCAGCATAGGTCCGGCTGTGTTGGACACCTGTCGGCACGAAAACGTGACCGGCAATCCCGCGTCCCAAAACGATCGTTCGCGCGACGGTCTGCCAGTCTGTGCGTTTGCGCAGGACAAGTCTGTAACGCTTGCCGTGGCCGCGCCAACGCCACGCCGTCGGGGGTTGGCGATACGGTCCGGGCCCATGCGGATCGGCTATGGACGGGTCTCCACCCGCGACCAGCACACCCCGAGGCTCAACGCGATGCGCTCACCGCGGCGGGCTGTGATCAGATCTTCCTGGATAAGGCTTCGGGCAAGCTGGCCCGCCGGTCGGAATTGGACAAGGCCCTGCTGTCGGCCAACCGGGTGGGCGATCAGCTGGTGGTGACCAAGCTGGACCGGCTGGGCCGGTCACTGGACCACCTCATTGAGCTAGCCAAGCGCCTTGCAGCCGCTGGTGTGGATTTGGTGGTGCTCGACCAGGGCATCGACACCTCGACCGCGCTGGGACGGATGTTTTTCCACATCCTGGGCGCCATCGCCGAATTCGAGCACGCGTTGATGTCGGAGCGCACGATGGACGGGCTGGCCGCAGCGCGGGCCCGCGGCCGCACCGGTGGGCAAAAACCCAAATTGGGTCCCCGCCAGGTGAATTTGGCTCGGCAGATGTATGACGAGCTCGGGCAGGACGGGAAACATCGCTACACCGTCGCCCAGATCGCCGCCGAGTTCGGCGTCACCCGACCCACCATCTACCGCCACCTGAGCAAGCTTCCAGCTCCCGGCGGCATCACGTGACCCCTTGGCCGGGCCCGGCGCATCCCGAATTACCCGCACAAGCCGATCGGCCTGCTGGGCGCGATCCTGGCCTGGCATGGCCGCGAGCACCTGCTGGCCCGGCGTGCGAACGCCGTACAACGCCGGTGCCCTACCGGCATGGGCTAGACGAGATCGTGGATCTGCAGATCGAGCGGCAACGCGCGCTCGATCGGCACCTTAGCCGCGACCGAAGCCGCGAGCACAGTTTCGATTACGGCCGCGAAGGGAAGTCCGACAACAGCGTGTAGCTGGCGGGGCGTTGCCGCGCTCGTGGCGGCCACCAAGGACCAGCGCCCCAGGCAGCGCCGCCATAGAATGGCGTCATCAAGGAGCGGACGACCAGGGTGTCGAACAGCAGGCCGAGGCCAATCGTGCTGCCGGGCCGTCGCCGCAGTCAACGCTCCGGCGAGCACGATGAGCAGTCACCAGAGCGGACGGAATACCTAACGCTTTAGAAAAGACGACAGTCGCGCTAGGTGCGCGGACCGCTTTGATCGACCCGGTGCCCACAGTGCTGTTGCCCTGGTTGCCGGGGCACATGGAGTTGGCGGCGCCGGTGATAACGAAGATGACAAAGGACAGGAGGCGTCTGGTGCCTATCGGTCGACGAACTCGCATGGGCCTCATGGCGGTCGCCGTGATCAGCGTGGTGGTGATGGCCGTTGTGGCCGTGGTGGTGATCGGGCGAGGCGATGGTCATAACGGTGTGCTGCCCACCGAGTCGGCCCCGCGCCGTGAAACGCCTGCAATCATCACCGTCACCCCAGGTCCTAACGCCGTGAACGTCGACCCGCTCGGCGCGGTCACGGTGAGCGCGGCCAACGGCACACTGACCGACGTGCAGATGGTCAACGACCAGAACACGCCGATCCCGGGTGTCATGACCCCCGACAACCTGGGCTGGAAGCGCAGCGTGCCGCTGGGTTACGGCCGCACCTACACCATCACCGTGGCCAGTCGCGGGCCGACGGGAACTCCCGCGTCGCAGATGTCCAGGTTCACCACGCTCACACCCAGCAATCAGGCTGCGGTGTCGCTGACCACCACCTCGGGTGCGGCGCTGCACGACGGCGGCATCTACGGGGTGGGAACGGTCATTGTCGCCCACTTCGACGAACCCATCACCGATCGCGCGGCCGCGCAGCGCCGACTGACCGTGACGACCGCTCCGGCCGTCGAAGGCTCCTGGTATTGGGTCGACGACCAAAACGCCCATTGGCGCCCTGAGCACTACTACGCGGCGGGCACGAAAATCACCGTGGCGGCCAACATCTACGGCGCGCCGCTAGGTAGCGGACTGTACGGCCAAGCGGACAAGCAGACGTCGTTCAGCATCGGTGACGCGCATGTGTCAATCGCCGACGACAACACCAAACAGGTCAACGTTTACGACAACGGCGTTTTGGTGCGCACCATGCCCACCTCGATGGGCATGGGCGGCACCGAGACCGTCGCCGGCCAGACCCTCACGTTTTGGACCCCACCCGGCGTCTACACGGTGATGGATAAGGCCAATCCGGTCGTGATGGATTCGTCTACCTACGGCTTGCCCGTCAATTCCCACCTCGGCTACCGCGAGACCATCAACTACGCCACCCGCATCAGCCCCGACGGCATCTATCTGCACCAACTCGACAGCACCGTGTGGGCGCAGGGCAACACCGATACTTCCCATGGCTGTCTGAACCTTAACGGCGACAACGCCCAATGGTTCTTCGGCTTTTCCCAACCCGGCGACATCGTCGAGATCCGCAATACCGGCGGCCCGCCACTGTCGTTGCCGAACAACGGTGACTGGAGTGTGCCGTGGACGCAATGGCAGGCCGGAAGCGCCCTTAGAGCTTTGCCCTAGCCTGAGCCGGAGATCATCGAAGGCCCACGCTGTTCGGCCCTTGGGTGATCGATCCGCAAGGTTGGGGCCGGGGCACGACGACTTCACACGTTTCTCTTCCGCTGTCTCCTTTTGTAGAAAAGCGAGAGTAGATCAGATCTCGTCTCACTCGGGGTTTGGGTTTGCGGTCCGCGCGCCAGGTTCTCCCGTCGGTGCCGGTCGTACCCGGCGCGCCGACGCCACTGCCGAATACCTGGTCGCAGCCGAAGACACCGCTGGCCACAGAACGTCCTTCCAGCCTGCCCACGCCGGTACACTGGCGGAAGGCCGAACCCGGTTGTTCTGGGTTTCTTTTCGCATCCGCTTTGGCCTGTTCGGCTCGTGCAGTGCCCGGCTGAGCCCACGCTGGCTGCACACAGATCTGCGATCAGAGAGCTACCGTCCGCAACGGATCAGCACCGTTCTGAGCACCACCACCCAAGGAGTTCTGTGAATGCTTGACCGCTGTACCGCCCACATCGTCCGCTGCCCGCAGCACCGGAAGAACGCCGCCTGCGCAGCGAAGTTTCCAGCCTTGGGGGCGCGGACCATGCAGGAAGCGCTCGACCAGATCCAGCAACTGGTCACCGACATCGATATCGACGACGCCACCCACGCCTGTGACGACCCCCACAGCCTGCCGGGGCACGAGGGCAGGCCTGCCGCACCACCAAGTCCGGCTCGACGGATCACACCTCGGTGGCGGACACGCTGCTGACGTGAAGGAAGGGAAGCGCCGCAGCGATGATCGCGTCCACCAGGGGCGGCGGCAGCCCCAGCTCGTGGTGTCTCATTCCTTGTCCCGCACGACCCTGATCGCCGCGCTCACAATGTCTGCAGTGCTTGGCTTGCTAGTGCTAGAGGTACCAGGTCGGTCGCTGCGGCTTACCCCAGGGCGCCGGCGCCGGCCATGCGGCGGAAAGCAGAAGCTGTTTCAGCCGACGATCCCAAGCGGCGGTTGTCGCGGCGATCGTGCTCGAGCTCGGCGAGGCCCCGTATGCGGGGGGTGTGAGCGAGCAGCGTCGTGAACCCAAACAACCCGTACTGGTGATAGCAGGAGCGGGCGGCGTGCTGTACCCTCTGGGGGTATGGGAGCCATGCGGAGGACCCGGGCGGATGCCCGGCATGTTGCCGCATGCGGTCGGCCATGGTGGCGGTCTGTGGCCGCCGTGGCGGCCGTCGTCACCGTACTGGTGATGTGGGCGCTAGCCTTCGGCGGGCACTCCGACTTGCGGTCTGAGTCTGTTGGGTCTCAGCCAGCGCCTGCTTCGACTTCCTTGGTCGGCGGTGAGTTCGCGAACATTATCGGTCACCCCCATCTTGTTGATGGCGACTCATCGGGAACACATCCCGAGGCGTTCGCCTCCGCGGTGTTGCCGAGTTCGCCGTCGAGCGCCGTGGCTGCGTTGGGTGTGGTGGTGGCAGTGGTCGCAGTCGCGGCTTTGTTGGCTGCGCGTGTGGTGTTGGCCGGGCGGGGTCCGCCGTCTGCGCCGGCTGCTGCCCTGTCGGGTCACGATCTGTTGACTCGGTTCTGTCTTTCTCGTCGCTGATCGGTCGGCGTCAGGTCGTTGTGCCTCTAGCACAGCTGGCCGGTGACCGCTGCCCATGTCAACGGCCGCGCCTGGTGTCGCGGCAATGCAGAAAGCGACGATTCGATGAACAACAATGTTTTGCCGTTGAAGTCTGTGAAAACCTTTGCGCCGCGCAGCACGCGGCACCTGCGCCTGGTGAACGGGCAACACCTGGCTGGGCAATGCCGGCCCTCCCGCGGCGGTTACCGCCAGCCCGATGCCTTGGTGGGCAATACCCCGGTGCTGCGGATCTCGGAGCCGCTGACCAGCGCTGATCGCGGGTTTTGGGCCAAGCTGGAAGGGTTTAACCCCGGCGGCAGCATGAAAGACCGCCCCGCG
>NZ_LQPH01000012.1 GCF_002102255.1 Mycobacterium nebraskense | reverse complement strand
GTGTTTGATTTTGGGGCGCTTCCGCCGGAGGTTAATTCGGCGCGGATTTATTCGGGTCCGGGGTCGGGATCGTTGATGACGGCGGCGTCGGCGTGGAATGCGATTGCCGCGGAGTTGCAGTCGGCGGCGTTGAGCTATCAGAACGTGGTGACTCAGCTGGCCAGTGAGGAGTGGGCGGGGACGGCCTCGGCGGCGATGGCGCTGGCGGCGACTCCGTATGCGGAGTGGTTGAGCACCACGGCGGCTCAGGCTGAGCAGGCGGCCACCCAGGCCGCCGCGGCGGCGGCGGCGTATGAGGCGGCGTTTTCTGCGGTGGTGCCTCCACCGGTGATCGCGGCCAACCGTGCCCTGGTGCAGCAGTTGCAGGCGACCAATGTGATTGGGCAAAACACCGGGGCGATCGCGCAGTTGGAGGCCCAGTACGGCGAGTTCTGGGCCCAGGATGCGGGCGCGATGTCGAACTACGCGGCGCAGTCGACGACGGCGACCAAGGGCATCACGCAGTTTTCGGCCGCGCCCAAGGTGACCAATGATGCGGGCACGGCCACCCAGGCCAGCACGGTCGCCAACGCCACGGCCAACACCACGGCGGGCAACGCCGCCAACACCGTGCAAAAAGCGGCGACGCTCGCGCCGACGACAACGACGCCGACGACGACGGCGTTACTAGCTCCACGGCTACCCAAGACCCGCTGTCCGAGATCTGGTTCCTGTTGACCGGGCAGACGTCCTTCCCGACCAACCTGGGAACACTCGTCAACGGCTATAGCCCGTTCGCGGGCTTGTTCTATAACACCGAGGGTCTGCCGTACTTCAGTATCGGTATGGGTAACAACTTCGTGCAGATCGCCAAGTCGGTGGGGGCGATCGGTGGTGCGGCTCCAGCGGCGGCCAAGGCGCTGCCCGGCCTGGGCGGGCTGGGTGGTCTGCTCGGCGGTGGTGCCGGAGCCGTGCACCCGGCGGCAGCGATCGGCGGGGCGACGTCCATCGGTGGCAAGTTGTCGGTGCCGGTGGCCTGGAACGGCGGTCCTGCGGTCCCGGCCATGGGGCACACCGCCATCCCGGTCAGCGCCATCAGCGCCGCGCCCGAGGCGGCCGGGGGACCGGGCAACCTGCTCGGTGGCATGCCGCTGGCCGGTATGGGCACCGGCACCCACGCCGGTGC
>NZ_LQPH01000011.1 GCF_002102255.1 Mycobacterium nebraskense | reverse complement strand
GACAGTGGCCACCCCGCCGAAGGAGGCCGCCCCGCCGAAGGAGGCCGCCCCGCCCAGGGAGGCCGCCCTGCCCGTCTCAAAGCCCGAACCGGTCCCGCCGCCGGCCCCCGAACCGGCCGCCGCGCCCGCCGAACTCAACGCGGCCGCCGTGCGAACGATCTGGCCGACGGTGCGCGACAAGGTGCGTCAGCGCAGCCGCACCACCGAGGTGATGCTGGCGGGCGCCACCGTCCGCGCGATCGAGGAAAACACGCTGGTGTTGACGCATTCCTCGGCGCCGCTGGCCAAGCGGCTGTGCGAACAGCGCAACGCCGACGTCATCGCCGAAGCGCTCAAAGATGCGCTGGGCGTCAACTGGCGGGTGCGCTGTGAGGTGGGCGCGGCCGCTGAACCGGTCGAGTCGGCCCCGCCGGCCCCGAGGGTCGAAGAGCCCGCGCCCGACGTGGCTCAGCGCGACGAAGAGGAACACATGCTCGCCGAAGCCGGCCGCACGGAGTCGTCGGCGCCGCGGCGCGACCCCGAGGAGGTCGCGCTCGAGCTGCTACAGAACGAGCTGGGCGCGCGCCGGATCGATAACGGCTGAGCTCTAGGGCGTCCACCAGGGTCGCAGCGGCAGGTGGTCGTCGCCCCAGGCGTCGACGTTGGCCGCCAGCACGTGGTGCAGCTGCAGGTTGTTCTGCTCGAAGGCCACCCGCGAGGCGGCCATGTAGAGGCCCCACACCTTGGCGGTGGCCAAGCCGACCTCGTCGACCGCTTCGTCCCAGTGCTCGACCAGGTTGCGGCACCAGTCCCGCAGCGTCATCGCGTAGTGATGCCGGAAGTTCTCCTCGTGCAGCACCTCGAAACCGACGTCCTGGACCTCGGTGATGATGCGTCCCGAGCCGGTCAGCTCGCCGTCCGGGAAGACGTACCGGTCGGTGAAGCCGCCCGCAAAGGAGGTTGACTTGTTGTCGTGGCGGGTGATGCAGTGGTTGAGCAGTAGGCCGCCGGTGCGCAGCTTCGACTTCAGGAACCCGAAGTAGGCCGGGTAGTTCTTGACGCCGATGTGCTCGGTCAACCCGATCGAGGACACGGCGTCGAACCCGCCCTCGCGGATGTCGCGGTAATCGGAATGCCTGACCTCAGCAAGGTCCTTCAGCCCTTCGTCTTCGATCGCCCGTTGCGCCCACTTCGCCTGCTCACCCGACAGCGTGGCTCCGATCACCCGCACGCCGCGTCGCGCGGCAAAGCGCACCATGCCGCCCCAGCCGCAGCCGACGTCGAGCAACCGGTCGCCGGGCTGCAGCCTCAGCTTTTCGAAGACCAGCCGGTACTTGTTCTCCTGGGCCTCTTCCAGCGTCGCGTCGGCGCCGGGATAGACCGCGCAGGTGTACGTCATCGACGGGCCGAGCACCCATTCGTAGAAGTTGTTGGAGACGTCGTAGTGGTGGTGGATGGCCTCGGCATCGCGCGTCTTGGTGTGCATCAGCCCGTCGGCGATCCGCCGCCACCGCGGCGGCGTCTCCTGCGGTGGCGGGGCGACCGGCACCAGCCGCTCGAGCCCCATCGACCGCACCACGTTGGCGAGCACCCGCGCCGGCGGCCGCTTGAATTGAACGCGGTCGGTCAGCGTCTTGAGCAGCTGGTAGGGATCACCGGGGTGGACGCCGTACAGGTCCAGGTCGCCCGCCACGTACGCGCGGGCGAGGCCAAGTTCGCCGGGCGCAGTGGCCAGGTAGGTCGCGCCCCGCGGGGTCCGAAGATCCAGGCCCAGTTCGGCGTCTCGGCTTCCGGCGGTGCTGCCGTCGTAGGCAGTGAACTTCAGCGGATGGCGCCCGGTTGCCGCGAAGATTTCCAGGATCTCCGCCATGCTCAGTTTTCCGGTCGTGGCGCGGTGGGGTTCTTTGGTCATCGTCATCGCCGTTGCACCGCCTTTGCGTAGAGGTCGAGTAACCGGGAATCGGGATCGTAGGTTTTCTTGACCGTGCTGTAGGCCTCGCCGCCGTACAACTCGTCGAATTCTTCGCGGGCGTAGTACGAGTCGGAATACAGCGACTTGTGCCCGTCGAGCTCGCTCACCTTCGCTTCGATCGCCCGGTTGGTTCCACCTTCCGTGGCACCCGCCGGCACCGAGGACCAGAAGCCGACATTGACGTAGGTGTGGTCCGGCCGCATCGGATACAGCGGCCAGCCCTCGTGATCGCGCAGCCGCAGCGGACACAGCCAGATCGGGGTGATGGGCACGTTGCCCAAGAACCATTCCAAGAACTCGCAGGTCCGTTCGACCGGCACCTCGACATCCTGGACCACCCGCTCACGCGGCGGACGGCCATTGCGCTTCTCGATCCGGTCTACGACACCGAAGCGCTGGTCCATGGCGATCAGCTTCGAGTAGACGCTGCTGCGCCGGTAGCGGCGCGGCCACCACCGCCGCAGCCGGGGATTCTGCAAACCGAACGCGCGCGAGCACCAGAACCAGTCGGTGTCCCAGCGCCAGAAGTAGTCGTGCATCGTCAGCCGGTCGTCCCTGGTCGCTTCTTGCGTGGTTTCCGAGCCCGGGGAGTCGTGCCGGATCGACTGGTAGTAGATGTCCTTGCCGGTGTAGTCGCTGACCGGGCCCGGGGTGGTGGTTCGCCGGCCCACGCACAGGTAGCTTTCGTCAGCGCTGAACACCACCCCGTCGAGATAGTCGACGGGCGTGCCGCCCTGGCCGCCGGTGTCGATGATGCGTTCCATCGCCGCGATCAGCGCGGGCAATGAGCGGAACCGGACGTGTCGCAACGCCACGAACGGCGCGATGGGCTCCAGCTCGATCCGAAGTCGGGTTGAATAACCAAGCGTGCCATAGGAATTGGGGAAGGCGCGGAACAGGTCGGGGTGCTGGGTGCGGGATGCGGTGAGCAATTCGCCAGCGCCGGTGAGGATGTCCATCTCCAGCACCGATTCGTGCGGCAGGCCATTGCGAAACGACGCCGACTCGATACCCAAGCCGCTGACCGCACCGCCGAGCGTGATGGTCTTCAATTGCGGGACTACCAGTGGCGAAAGGCCGTAAGGCAGAGTTGCGGCCACCAGGTCCTCGTAGGTGCACATGCCGGCCACGTCGGCGGTGCGGGATTCGGGATCGACGCTCAGCACGCCGGTCAGCCCCGATGTGTCCAGGCCGGGGGCGTCGCGTTTAGTGCGGGCGCGGAACAGGTTTGACGTCGACTTGGCGAGCCGGACGGCGGACGTCGCGGGGATGGATCGATAACTCGCCATCAACCGGTCAACGCCCGACTTGTGCGCCGAGAGTGCAGATCCAGGGACAGGCACCACATATACCCTAGTCTTCGACCACAGCCCGTGCACCCGCGCGCGGGCGGCGTACCTTCAGGAGTTTGTCTTGGGACAGGTGAGTGCTGCCAGCACAATTTTGGTCAATGCGGAGCCGGCCGCCACCCTTGCGGCCGTCGCGGACTATCAGACGGTGCGCCCGAAGATTCTGTCCCCCCAGTACAGCGACTACCAGGTGTTACAGGGCGGCCAGGGGGCGGGCACCGTCGCCAAGTGGAAGTTGCAGGCCACCAAGACCCGCGTCCGCGATGTGCAGGTCAACGTCGACGTCGCCGGTCACTCCGTCATCGAGAAGGACGCGAACTCCTCGATGATCATCAACTGGACGGTGGCCCCCGCCGGACCCGGCTCCAGCGTCACGGTGAAGACCACCTGGACCGGTGCGGGCGGCGTCAAGGGCTTCTTCGAGAAGACTTTTGCGCCGTTGGGGCTGAAGAGGATTCAGGGCGAGGTCTTGGCCAACCTGAAGCGGGAGCTGGAAAGCTAGGCCGCGCTGGAACCGCGGCTGGCGACCGCCACCGTCGGGCCCAGCCGTTGGTCGGGGAATTCGACGGTAATCGCCGGGTCGGCGAAATGGGCGAGCGCGCTCAGCGCCGACGGGCTGTAGGCGCGTAGCTGGCTGATGAAACCATCGTGTGCCAGCGGGCTCAGACCCGTGAAGGGCCACGTCGCCGCCAACACCACCGAGTGGATCGGTGCCGGCGGCCTGCGGAGGTCGATGATCACCAACTTTTTCGCGGCCCGGGTCCCTTCGGCGAATACTCGGGCCGCCAGGGCGGGCGGCAGATGATGTAACGACATCGCAAATACCGCGAGGTCGTAATGCCCGTCCGGGGCGTCGACGGCGGTGGCATCCATCTCCCGCACCGTGGCCCGTGGGTGACTGCCGAGGTCGCCGGCGGCGACGGCGGCCACAAACGTGGGGTCGATGTCGGTGACCGTCACGTGTGCCGTGGGGTGCATCTCCAGCAGCTTGCTCGACAGCCCGCCGAGGCCGGCCCCGAGCTCGAGGATCTTCGGAGAGGGGACATCGGACACCTCAGCAAGCACGATCTTGGCCAACTTCTCGTGGGCACCCAAGAACCGGCGCCGTCCGGCGCGGTCGAGTGCGCGGACGACCTTTTGCTTGAGATCGTCGACGTCCTCGCGGTCAAGGTATTCCAGTCGGCCGGTCTGCAACCGACGGTCCAACCAGGAGGCGTCCGGCCCGCCCCGGGGCATGCTCTCAATGTCGTGGGCGCTGCTGTCCACGTAGACCATCATGGACCATGGCCGCACCGATCGACCGCGTTTGCGCCCAACCCGTTCGCCGCAGAAGTGCCAACCGGGTCGCCGTGCGGCGTTAGAACCGCGTAGCTGCCACACGACGACGGCAACGGAAACGCGCTACCATGAACCACCCGTTTTCCCGAAGGAAGAAAATGCGCCGAATCGCCTTTTCGATCCCCTTGGCGTTCCGGAGGGTCGTCCAGGCGTTTGGCCTGATGCGACAGAAAGACGCCGCGGCTTACTACACGATGATCGGTGACGACCTCATCGACTTTATGAATGAAGGGTACGCCGATAGCTCCAAGCCGCTGTGGCTCAACCTCGGTTACTGGAAAGTCGCTCGCACCTATCCCGACGCTTGTGTCGCGATGGTCGAACTCCTGGGAACGCGGGCCGGGCTGGAGCCAAGCGATAGAGTCCTCGACGTCGGCGTCGGTTTCGCGGAACAGGATTTTGTTCTTCTGGATCGTTTCAAGGTGTCTCACATCACGGGCATCGACATCACACCGGTCCACGTCGACAAGGGCCGAGAACGCGTCGCCAGGCGCGGGCTGGAGAAACAAATCGACATTCGACTCGGTTCCGCGACCGCAATGGAGTTTCCCGACGTATCGTTCGAAAAAGTCTTGGCCCTGGAATGCGCATTCCACTTCGACACGCGAGATCAATTCATGCGCGAAGCATTTCGTGTCCTCAAACCAGGAGGAACCATTGCGCTCGCCGACATGCTCCCGAATCCAGGCAAGAAATCTGGCCTGACGGCCGTCTTTGGCCGAAAGTACGGTCACATTCCCAAAGCCAATTGCTATGACCGGGAGGAATACCCCCGGCGCCTGGCTGCCGCGGGATTTGCCGATGTCATCGTGGAATCGATCCGGGAAGACGTGTACCCGGGGATGGCCAAGTACATGTGGCAGCGCGTTCAGGAAAAGAAAAAGATGGATGAAGTGGTCGTGGAAGTCACGGATGACGATCGCGCCCAGTGCCGCGGAGTATCGCTGTGGGAACGATCGACCGGCTTCGCGGACTATGTGATCGTGTCGGCGCGGAAGCCTTCGGACACGAACGGAGTCCCTCAAACGGGCTAGAGCATTCCGAGCAGTTGCAGGTCGGTGGCGTATTTGATGATGATCGGCGCCGAGACGTGCGGAATGTCTTGGTCGGGGCCGATTTTCGCTTCTTGCACCGCGGCACGGAATCGGTCGGTCGGCGCGTAGCACCCGCGGGTCGGCTCGGGGGGCTGCAACTGCTTGGCAGTGTGCAACAGGAACTGCAACACCTCCAGGACCGAGTACCGGCGCTGTCGCTCCGGCAGAGCACGCAGGGCGGCCTCGAACCGCTGCAACCACTCCCCAAAGTCATCGATGCGCTGGATCGGGTAACCGGCCTCGATCAGCCAGTCGACGTACTCATCGAGCCCGATGCCGTCGTCGTGCGGGTTCATCACGTGGTAGGTCTCAAACCCGTCGACCACCCGGGCACCCAGCGTGGCGATCGCCTCGGCGACAAAACCCACCGGCAGCCCGTCGAAGTGCGCGCGCTGCCGATTGCCCTCGGCGTCGAGCTGGAAGAACGAGCCGGGCGCAACGCCGGTGGCTAGCAGGCTCAGCGCCGTCCTCGTGAACACGTCCGGCACGTTGAGCTGGCCCGCGTAGGTGGTGTCGGCCAGGATCACGTCGCTACGAAATACCGAGACCGGCATACCGCACAGGTCGTTGGCCTCGCGCAGCAGCACCTCGCCGGCCCACTTGCTGTTGGGGTATCCGTTGCCGTAGCTGTTGTCGATTGCGCGGGTGGGGCTGATGACCCGGATGTCGGCATCCTCGGTGAACGCCGACCGCTCGATCTGGTGACCCACGGCGCTCGTCGACACGTAGATGTAGGGCTTGATCTTGGTGGTGAGCGCGATCCGGATCAGCTCGGCGGTGCCCATGACGTTGGGCCCGAACAACTCGCGGTAGGGCAGGACGGTGTTGACCAGGGCTGCGGGATCGACGATCAGATCGACGGTGTCGGCCAGCCGCTGCCAGGTCTGCTGGTCGAGGCCCAGGTTGGCTTCGCCCTTGTCGCCGGCGACGACCTCGAGATGATCGGCGGCCAGTTCCTCGAAGTGCCGCAACAGCTCCGGGTCGCCGCTGTCGAAGGTCTTGTGGAGACGGCGTCGCGCGTCCCCGTCGGAGTGCGCGCGCACCAGGCAGATAAGCGTGCCGTCGACGAGGTTCATCCGTTCGAGCCATTGCAGGGCCAGGTAACGCCCGAGGAAACCGGTCGCCCCGGTCAGCAGGACCGTCCGCGCCTCGGAGCCGGCCCTGGGAAGCGTCGGGGCGACCGACAGCGTCGGGGCGTCGATGAACTTGTCCAGCGTCAGATCGCCGGCGTGCACCTCGGTGGTGTCGCCGCCGTGCACAGACGCAAAGAGCACATCGCCGGCCGGGCTCTCATGTCGGTCCAATTGCTCGCTGAGGCTTCTGACGGACGGGGCGTCGAACACTGTGCGCACCGCAAGATGGGAATCAAGGGCTTTGTTGATCGAGTCGATCAGGCGCATCGCCGACAGCGAATCCCCGCCCAGGTCGAAGAACGACTCGTCGACCCCAACCCGCTCGAGGCCCAGGACCTGGGCGTAGACGCCGGCCACGATCTTCTCGGTCGGGGTCTGCGGTGCCTGGAAGGGTGTGGCGGCAAACACCGGCGCCGGCAGCGCCTTTCGGTCGATCTTGCCCGAGGAGGTCAACGGGAACTGCTCAAGCACGACTATCTGGGACGGCACCATGTATTCAGGCAACCGCGCGCTCAAACGCTGGCGTACCGCGCTGACCTTGGCGTTGGTGCGGGGTTCATTGGCGTGCGGGGTGCTTCGGCGGGCCCACGTGTCGGGCATGTAGAGGTCGGTCAGCGGTGGGGTGTGCTCGCGGTGCGGTTCAGGGCCGATGAACACGGCGTCGAGGGTGCCGGGTTTGGTGCCCCAGGTCACCGCGACGTGATATCCGGCGGCTTCGCCGGCGCGGTGCAATTGTTCTGCAGTGGCGGTATCGGGGGTCGCAGTGGCTTGGACGAGTGCGCCGGCCAGCGGTAACCCTGCCGCGAGTGCCTGTTCGACGTGGACGTCGGTGATCACTCCGGTGTGGGGAATCTCGGCGATGCGGACCGTGGCGGGACGGTGCGTCATCAACTGGCTGCGCAACCCGTCCAGTCCTGCGCACTGGGCCCACGTCCAGGTGGGCACTTTCGCGAGTGAGCGTACCCACGTCGGGGTTTTATGGACGACAACGTCGTAGCGGTACCGGTTCAGTTCGTTGTCGGCAAATCCGCGTTTGACTTGGATGTCGAGCCCGGCCACTGACGGGTGGTCGGCGGCCCACTTGGTGAAAAACTCTGGGGCTAAGAGCAATTCGGATTCGCTAAGCATGGCCCGGTGAACCCGTTGGCGGATCTCGGCGGTGTCCGTGGTGTCGGTGCGGGCCAGCGCGACCGCGGTTTGGAAGGCGCCTTGCAGAGTGTGGTTGCGGACGTCGCCGATGAACAGTGCCCCGCCGGGGGCCAGCAGTTCCACGGCGTAGTCGATGAGGTCGGCCAGGTATTGCTGATTGGGGAAGTACTGGATGACCGAGTTGAGAATGATGGTGTCGAAGTAGCCAGGCGGCAGTCCCTCGACCACATGGGCGGGTCGGGTCAGCAGCTGGACCCGGTCACACCACGGGGTCTGCAACCGCTCCAGCGAGCGGGCCAGGTTGTCGATGGCCGCCGCCGACATGTCGGTGGCAACGTAATGCTCACACTGCGGGGCGATCTGCGACAGCACCAACCCCGAGCCCGCGCCGATCTCCAACACTCTTCGCGGCTGCAGGGCGATGATCCGATCCACCGTTGCCGAGCGCCACTCCACCATCTCCTCGAGGGGGATCGGATCACCGGTGTAGCTGCTGTTCCAGCTCCGAAAGTCCATGCCGAACGCCGGCTCCGCGACTGGGGCGCCGTACAGCTCGTTCCAGACGTGTTGCCATTCTTCGACGCTTTCGGCGTCGCGGTCGGCGCTGGCGGTGTGCTCGAGGGTGACGTAGGCGACGAGTTGGGCGCCGGTCTTGGTGTGGTGCACGGTTGCGGCTGCCTGGGTGACCTGCGGGCACGACAGCAGGGTGTTTTCGATTTCGCCCAGTTCGATGCGCTGTCCGCGCAATTTGATCTGGGTGTCGGCGCGGCCCAGGTAGTCCAGTGTTCCATCCGGGGCCCAGCGCACCAGGTCACCGGTGCGGTACATCCGCGCGCCGGCAGCCCCATAGGGATTTGCGACGAACCGTTCGGCGGTCAGGTCCATCCGGCCCACATAGCCGTGAGCCAGCACGGGCCCGCTCACATACAACTCGCCGACCACTCCCCTGGGCACCGGGTTCAGCCGGGCATCGAGAACCAGTGCGCACGCTCCGGGCAGCGGGGCGCCGATGCCCACCGGCTGCCCCGCCAACAGCGGCGCAGTGCAGGTGACCCAGATGGTGGTCTCGGTGGGGCCGTAGGTGTTGAACATCTGCCGGCCCGACGCCCAGGTGGCCGCCAACTCTGCCGGGAGGGCCTCCCCGATGGTGATCAGCGTGTCCACCCCGTTCAGCCGGGAGGGATCCAGCGACGACAGCACCGTCGGGGTGAATACCGCCGCATTGACCTGCTGGCGCTGCAGCAACGTGGTCAACGCCTCCCCGGCGTACGCTTCCTTGCCCGCAACCACCAGCGCCGCCCACGACCTCACCGCCGACAACAACTCGCCGACCGACACATCGAAGGTCGGCGACGCCACCATCAACAGCCGCGAATCCGCACCCAACCCGACCCCCTCGCCCAGCGCCGCCGCGCGCAGACCGGCGTGGCTGACCGCGACCCCTTTGGGTGAACCGGTGGAGCCCGACGTGAACATCACATAGGCGGTGTTGTCCACCCCCAACGGCGCCAGCCGGTCGGCATCGGTTATTGCATTCGCGGAGCGCCCGCACAGGTCCAGACCGTCGATGCGCAGCACCGGGCGCGACCCGGCCCCGGCCACGGTGTCGGCACCACACGTCAACACCAACCCCGCATTGACCGTGTCCAGCATCGTGGCGATCCGTTCGACCGGATAGGCCGGATCCACCGGCACATAGGCCCCGCCGGCCTTGACCACCGCCCACCAGGCCACCACCAACTCCAGACACCGATCCATTGCGACGCCCACGGCATGCTCAGGACCCACCCCCGCCTCGATCAATACCCGCGCCAACCGCGTCGACCACTCATCAAGCTCGCGGTACGACACCTCCCGGGTGCCGTCCACCACCGCCACCGCGTCGGGGCGGGCCGCCACCGCCGCAGCCAACAACTGCGGCGCCACCGCCACGGGCACTTCCACGCCAGTGCCAGACCACTGCGACAGCACTAAGTCCCGCTCACCGCGATCGAGCAGCGGGACGTCTCCCACCACCACCGACGCGTTCGCCACCACCGCCTCGATCAGCCGTCCAAACCAGGTGACCAACCGCTCGACGGTGGCCCGGTCAAAGAGATCGGTGGCGTAAGTCACCACCCCGGAGGCCATCGGCGCGGCCGAATCGTCGGTCGGCACTTCGCTGAACTCGAATTCCAGGTCGAACTTTGCGGTGCCGGTCGCAGCCGTCAGCGGCTCGACGCTGAGCTCGTCGAACGACAACACCTCGGGGCGCACATTGTTCTGGAAGGCCATGAACACCTGAAACAGCGGATGGTGTGCCGTGGAGCGCACTGGGTTGAGCTGCTCGACCAGCCGCTCGAACGGAACATCCTGATTGCTGTAGGCATCAAGCGCCTTATCGCGCACCTGCCCGAGCACATCGCTGAACCGGTGCGCAGAAGTGATCCCCACCCGCAACACCCAGGTGTTGACGAAGAACCCGACCAGATCGTCGAGCGCCTGATCCAACCGTCCGGCGATCGGCGTGCCCATCACCACGTCCTCGCCGACGCCGACTCGGTGCAACAACACCGCCACCACCGCCTGCAGCACCATCGATGCGGTCGTATTATGCTCTGCTGCAACGCGTTTAACGCCCGCCCACATTTGCGGGTCGACGGGCACGTCGATCGCATCACCGCGGAAACTGGGCTCCGGCGAGCGGGGCCGATCCGTCGGCAGCGACACCACTACCGGCAGATCGGCTAATTCCTGCCGCCAGTACCGCAACTGGCCCGCGATAATGCTGTCCGGATCAGACTCCGCGCCCAACAAATCCAATTGCCAAAGCGTGTAATCCGCATACTGCACCGGTAACGGCACCCACCGCGGCGCCTCCCCCCGCGCTCGTGCCCGGTACGCCTCGGCGATGTCCCTGACCATGGGAGCGAACGACCAGCCATCAAAAGCAATGTGGTGCAACACAATTGCCACCACATGCTGCTCTTCCCCGACCGAATAGATCTGCGCACGGATCGGGATCTCTGCCGACAAATCGAACCGGTACCCAGCCAGCGCAATTACCCTGCCGGCGACATCCTGCTCCGGCAAAGACATCACCGCTGGGTCCCCGCCCTGCCACATGCCCGGCTTGGCCGGCATCACCTGCTGGAACGGCACACCGTCGATGTCGGGAAATACGGTGCGCAGCGATTCGTGGCGGGCGACGACATCGTCGAGCGCCGATTCCAGCGCTGCAACATCCAGGAGCCCGCTCATCCGAAAAGCGATCGGCATGTTGTAGGTCGCAACCCCACCCTCGAACCGGTTGAGGAACCACAACCGGCTTTGGGCGAACGACAGCGGGACCACTGCCGGCCGTGGACCGGCCACCAACGGCTTACGCCGACCCGCATCTCCGCGCGAGTCGTCGGCCCCGACCCGTTCCGCACCCAGCAGGCCGAGCAGGTGCAAGTCGGTGGCGTACTTGATGATGATCGGCGCCGACACGTGCGGGATGTCCGGGATGTCCTTGTCGGGGCCGATTTTCGCTTCTTGCACCGCGGCGCGGAATCGGTCGGTCGGGGCGTAGGACCCGCGGCTGGGCTCGGGGGGCTGCGGCTGAATAGCGTTGCGCAACAGCAACATCTGCAGCACCGAGTGCCGGCGCTGTCGCTCCGGCAGGGCGCGCAGGCCGGTCTCGAACCGCTGTAACCACTCCCCGAAATCGCCGATGCGCTCGATGGGGTAGCCGGCCTCGATGAGCCAGTCGACGTACTCATCGGGCCCGATGCCGTCGTCGTGCGGGTTCATCACGTGGTAGGTCTCAAAAGCGTCGAGCACCTGGGCGCCCAGCGTGGCGATCGCCTCGGCGACGAAACCGACGGGCAGCCCGTCGAAGTGTGCGCGTTGCCGGTTTCCGTCGGCGTCGAGCTGGAAGAACGAGGAGGGCGCGACACCGGTGGCCAGGACGCTCAGCACCATGCGGGTGACGGTGTCCGGCACGTTGAGCTGGCCCGCGTAGGTGGTGTCGGCCAGGATCATGCCGGAGCGGAACACCGCGACCGGCAGCCCGCACAGGTCATGGGCCTCGCGCAACAGCACCTCGCCGGCCCACTTGCTGTTGCCGTAGCCGTTGGCCAGGCTTCCGTCGATGGTGCGGGTGGGGCTGACGACCCGGATGTCGGCGTCCTCGGTGAACAGCGATCGCTCGACCTGGCGCCCGACGTCTGAAGTCGACACGTAGGAGTAGGGCTTGATCTTGGTGGTGAGCGCGAACCGGATCAGCTCGGCGGTGCCCATGACGTTGGGCCCGAACAACTCGCGGTAGGACAGGACGGCGTTGACCAGGGCGGCGGCATCGACGATCAGATCGACGGTGTCGGCCAGCCGCTGCCAGGTCTGCTGGTCGAGGCCCAGGTTGGCTTCGCCCTTGTCGCCGGCGACGACCTCGAGATGATCGGCGGCCAGTTCCTCGAAGTGCCGCAACAGCTCCGGGTCGCCGCTGTCGAAGGTCTTGTGGAGACGGCGTCGCGCGTCCTCGTCGGAGTGCGCGCGCACCAGGCAGATCAGCGTGCCGTCGACGCGCGCCATGCGTTCGAGCCATTGCAGGGCCAGGTAACGCCCGAGGAAACCGGTCGCCCCGGTCAGCAGGACCGTCCGCGCCTCGGAGCCGGCCCTGGGAAGCGTCGGGGCGACCGACAGCGTCGGGGCGTCGATGAACTTGTCCAGCGTCAGATCGGCGGCGTGCACCTCGGTGGTGTCGCCGCCGTGCACCGACGCAAAGCACAAGTCGGTTGCCGGGCTCGCGGTGGGAGCCACTTCCAGCAGCCTGCCATCCCTACCCAACAGCTGACTCAGACTTCTGACGGACGGCGCGTCGAATATCGTGCGCACCGCGAGGTTGGTATCCAGGGTTTTGTTGACCGCGGCGACCAGGCGCATCGCC
This sequence comes from Mycobacterium nebraskense, assembly GCF_002102255.1. Classification (GTDB taxonomy): domain Bacteria; phylum Actinomycetota; class Actinomycetes; order Mycobacteriales; family Mycobacteriaceae; genus Mycobacterium; species Mycobacterium nebraskense. The sequence continues at coordinate 71,729 of NZ_LQPH01000011.1, read as the reverse complement.
GACAGCGAATCCCCGCCCAGGTCGAAGAACGACTCGTCGACCCCGACCCGCTCAAGGCCCAGGATTTGGGCGTAGACGCCGGCCAGGACCTCCTCGACCACGTCGGCGGGGGCGCGGTAAAGACCCGCATGGTATTCGGGTGCCGGGAGTGCGCGCCTGTCGAGCTTGCCGTTGACCGTCAGGGGCAGCGCCTGCAGCACCATCACCGCGGCAGGCACCATGTACGCCGGTAGCCGCTCGGCAAGCTGCGAACGCATCGCTGCTGGGTCCACTGCCCCGGCGACCGACTCGGTGACGTAGCCCACCAAGCGCAAGGCGGCGGGGCGGTCTTCGCGGGCGATCACCACCGCCTGCTCCACCCCGTCCAGCCCGGACAGCGCCGTCTGGATCTCACCAAGTTCGATGCGATATCCGCGGATCTTGACCTGCTCGTCGGCGCGTCCGAGATACTGCAGCTGCCCATCGGCGCCCCACCGCACCAGATCCCCGGTGCGATACATGCGCGTTCCGGGCTCCCCGAACGGACAGGCCACGAACCGCGACGCGGTCAAACCGGCCCGTCGCAGATACCCGCACCCGACGCCGCGGCCGGCCACATACAACTCCCCGACCGCGCCGACCGGCACCGCGCGCAACCATCCGTCCAGCACGAACAGCGCCGCCCCCGGCACCGGTGCACCGATCGGCACCACCGCCGACCCCGCCATTAGCGGGGCGCTGATCGTGGCATACACCGTGGTCTCGGTCGGGCCGTAGCCGTTGATCATCACCCGCCCGGGCGCCCAGCGATCCACCACCTCGCCCGGGCAGGCCTCGGCGGCGATCATCAACGCCGCCGATCCCAGACCCTCGGGTGAGAGCGTCGCCACCGCCGACGGGGTTTGACTCAAGACGCTGACCTTCTCGGCGACGAGTAAGGCGTGGAAGTCATCCGGTGAGGCCGCCACTGACTCGGTCACCACGACCAGGCGCCCGCCGTGCAGCAACGCGCCCCAGATCTCCCAGACCGAGTAGTCGAAGGCATAGGAGTGGCACTGAGTCCACACCTGTCCCGGCGCCGGCGTCAGGCCGACGTCGAGTGAGTCGAACAGCCGGGTGACGTTGTGGTGGGTGACGGCGACGCCCTTGGGGACTCCCGTGGTGCCGGAGGTGTAGATGATGTGGGCGACGTCGTCGGGGTCCGGCGCCGGGAGGCCTGTGCTCGGGTAGGTCTCAACAGCGGGGTCGTTGGTAGCGATGACCGGCACGCCGTATCCGCGCAGCCGGTCGGCCAGCCCGGTGGCGGCAATCGCGGCGATCGGCGCGGCGTCAGCCATCATGAACTCGATCCGGGCCGGCGGGTGCGCCGGGTCGATCGGTAAGTATGCGGCCCCGGCCTTGAGCGTTGCCAGGATCGCGACAATCGCGTCGGCGCACCGGTTGAACAGCACCGCCACACACTGGCCGCGGCCAACACCATGTCCGATCAGCAGGTGCGCCAAGCGATTCGATGCCCGATCAACCTCGCGGTACGTCATTGAGCGGCCGTCGAAGGTCACCGCCACCGCCCCGGGTGTGCGCGCCACCTGTGCGGCGAATAACCCTGGAATCGACACCGGCGTCGCGGGCAGGGCCAATACCGCGCGATTGCCGAACTCATCGAGGCGGGCGTGTTCGTCGGCATCGAGCACATCCATCGACGCAAGCCGCGCCGTTGGATAGGCGGACATGGTCGCCAGGATCCGCTGCAAGCGCGCGGCCAGCGCTTCGATGCCGGCCGGGTCGAAGACGTCGGTGTCGAATTCGAGGCGAAGGCCCAACTGGTCGCCCGGCATCGCTTGCAGTGTCAGCGGGTAGTGGGTGGATTCACGGGTGGCGATGTCGGTGATGGCCAGCTCGCGGACGTCCAACGACGCGGCGGTGTCGATGGGGTAATTCTCGTAGACGAACAGGGTGTCGAAGAGTTGGTCGTGGCCGGTGGCGCGGTGGATCTCGGTGAGCGCCAGGTGTTGGTGTTCCAGTGTGTGGTTGTGGTCGTTGCGTAGTTGGTCGAGCAGCCCGGCGGTGGTGGTGGCCGGGGTGATCCTCGCGCGCACCGGCACCGTGTTGATCAACAGACCGACCATCGTTTCCGCGCCGGGCAGCTCGGTCGGCCGGCCGGAGACCGCGGTGCCGAAGGTGACGTCATGCTGACCTGTCAGCCCCATCAGCAGCTGCGCCCACGCGGCCTGCAACACGGTGTTGACGGTGGTGTGGCACGAGCGCGCCAACTCGACCAGCGCCCGGGTGGTCTGTTCGGGCACCCGAGACGAGGTCACGCCGCGCCGCCCGAGCCCTGACCGACTCGGCGGGGCCACCAGGGTGGGGGTGTCGAAGCCGGCCAGCACATCGCGCCAGGCGGCGTGGGCGGCCTCGAGGTCTCGATCGGCCAGCCAACCGACGAACCGGCGATACGGCGTGGCCGCGGGCAGCCGCTGTCCGTAGTAGCCGGCGAAGATTTCCCCCAGCAGGATCGGCAGCGACCAGCCATCGAGCACGATGTGGTGGTTGGTCAGCACGACCCGGTGCCGCCCGTTGGCGGTGCGGATCAACGCCACCCGAAAGGCCGGCGGCTCGGTGAGGTCACAGACCGCCGCGCGTTCGGCGGCGCACACCTGCTGGACCTGTTCCGCGGAGTCCAGTTCGAAGTACTGCCACGCCGCCGTGGGTTCGGCCGGGATGATCTGGACCGGCTGGTCGAATTCTTCGCAGAACCGGGCGGCCAGGTTGGGATGGCGGTTGATCACAGTGTGTACGGCATCGTGCAGGCGGTGCGGATCGAGCGGGCCGGTGACGGTGATGTCCAGCTGCATCGCATACAGGTCGTCGTTGCTGCCGGTGGTGCTGGCGTGAAAGTGCAGTCCCCGCTGCAGGGGGGTTAGCGGCAAGATATCGGCGATCCGGTACTGCTGTTGCAGCGCGTCGATCTGAGGTTGGCTGAGCCGGGCGGGGACGATATCGGAGGGGGTCAGCCCGCCGCCCCCGCGACGGACATGCGCGCAGATTCCGGCCAGGGCCTCGAACCACAGCCGGCTGAGTCGGCTGATCTGGTCGTGGTCCAGTGCTGACGAGGCCCACGTCCAGGTGGCGTGCAGGTGCGGGCCGGCATCGGTGTCGACGGTGCCGGCGTTGAGTTCCACGGTGTGTCCCAGTGGCATCGGCACGGCGGTCGCGGCGGCGACCGACAGGCCGTCCTGGCTGACCCGCCACAGCTCGTCAGGGAGGTCGGCGGCGGCCGCGCCCATCCGGCCCAGATAGTTGAATCCGATCGCCGGGTCCGAACCGGCCAGGTCGATGTCGGTGTTGAGGTAGCGCAGCAGCCCGTAGGTCAGGCCGTCGGGCAGGGCGCGGAGTTGTTCTTTGCCGTCTTTGATCACCGCACCCAGCGCCGCTTCGCCGGCCACGACCTGGGTCCAGCGCAGCCCACCGACCGCCAACGAAACCGGGTATTTGGTGGTGAACCAGCCCACGGTGCGCGACAAGTCCACGTCGGGGAACAGGTCGTCGTGGCGCCCATGGCCCTCAACGTCGATGCCGACGGGCGCGCCGCTGAGAGCGCCCAAGTATTCGGCCCAGGCCATCCCGAATGCGATCAGCAGGATGTCGGTGATCCCGGTGTGAAACGCCGCGGGCACCTCACCGAGCAGCAGGCGGGTCGTCTCGACATCCAGTGCTGCCGTCAGGTGTCCGGCGCTGGCGTAGGTATCAAGCTCGGGTTGTACCGGCGGTAACGCGGCCGGGGTCGCCAACACCTGTTGCCAGCTGTCGGCCTGGTCGACGACTGCGGGGGTGTGGGCGTGCTCATTGAGGAGTGCCGCCCAGCGGGCGAATGAGGTCCCGGCTGCGGGCAGCGCGATCGGTTGGCCGCTGTGATGCTGGGCCCACGCGATATTCAAGTCCTCCAACAGGATTCGCCAGGACACCGCGTCGATGGCCAGGTGGTGAATGATCAGCGCCAACTGGCCGGTGGCGGTCGCCCATAGCGCGCGCACCATCGCCCCGCCGGCCGGGTTCAACCGTGACCGGGCCTCTGACAGCGCCTCGTCCGAGAGCACGTCGACGGTGTCCAGGCAAGCACCGGAGTCGACCGAACCCGGATCGGGCACCTGGAGTGACCAGCCGCCGGCGTCATCAGTGTCGGCGCGTAGCCGCAGCATGGCGTGCCGGTCCAGCAGCGCCTGAAGAACGATCGCCACGTCGACCTCGGAGACCCCGGCCGGTGCTTGCACCACCATCGTCTGGTTGAACTGGTCGATCGGGCCGTCCACGGTGTGCAGCCAGCGCATGATCGGAGTTGCCGGCACCGGCCCGACACCCTCATCGACCGGGACGGCTTCACCGCCGGCCGCCACGGCCACTCTGGCCAGGCGGGCCACAGTCTGCTCGACGAAGATGTCGCGCGGCCGACATGTCAGGCCTGCCGCCCGGGCCTGGGCCACCACCTGCATCGACAAGATGCTGTCCCCGCCCAGATCGAAGAACGACTCGTCGACCCCGACCCGCTCCAGCCCCAGCACCTGGGCGTAGATGCCGGCCAGGACCCCCTCGACCGCGTTGGTCGGTGCGCGGTAGTGATCGCCATCGCGGTACTCCGGTGCCGGCAGGGCGCGAGTATCGAGCTTGTTGTTGACCGTCAACGGCAACGCGTCGACAACCACCACCGCGGCGGGAACCATATACGCGGGGAGCCGCTCAGCCAGCCGGGCGCGCGCCTCGGCCGGGCGTGCTGTTCCGGTGATGTAGCCGACCAGGCGTTTGTCGCCGGGACGGTCCTCGCGGGCGATCACCACCGCCTGGTCCACACCGTCCAGCCCGGCCAGCGCGGCCTGGATCTCACCGAGTTCGATGCGGTACCCGCGGATTTTGACCTGATCGTCGGCGCGTCCGAGGTAGCGCAGCTGTCCATCGGGACCCCACCGCACCAGATCGCCGGTGCGATACATCCGCGTCCCGGGTCCGCCGAAGGGACAGGGGACAAACCGTGACGCGGTCAACCCGGGCCGTCGCACATACCCGACCCCCACGCCGCGGCCGGCCACATACAACTCGCCGACCACCCCGGTCGGCAGGGGGCGCAGCCATTCGTCGAGGACGAACAAGGCCGCGGTCGCCACCGGCGCCCCGATCGGCGCCGCACCCGACCCCGCTGGTCCAGCCTCTAAAGGTGCGCTCATCGACGCGTACACCGTCGCCTCGGTCGGGCCGTAAGCGTTGATCACCACCCGTCCAGGTGCCCACCGATCCACCACCTCGGCGGGGACGGCCTCACCGCCGAGCAGCAACGCCACCGAATCCAACCCCTGCGGCGAGAGTGCGGCCACCGCGGACGGGGTCTGGGTGAGCACGTTGACCTGTTCGCCGACCAACAAGGCGTGGAAGTCCTCTGGCGAGGCCGTTACCTCCTCGGGTACGACCACCAGGCGCCCTCCGCCGAGCAGCGCAGCCCAGATCTCCCACACCGAGAAGTCGAAGGCATAGGAGTGGCATTGGGTCCACACCTGGGCACCGGGCAGGTCTGGGGGCGCTGACTGGGCCAAGTGGGTCAGGTTGCGGTGGCTGATGGCCACGCCTTTGGGGACGCCGGTAGTGCCCGAGGTGTAGATCAGGTAGGCGATGTCGTCCGGGGCGGGCGCCGGCAATGCGGTATTGGGTTGGCTGTCGACAGCGGGATCGTCGACATCGATGACCAGTAGGTCGTACCCGTCCAGTCGCGACCGCAGGCCCGCCGTCGTGACAGCGGCGATCGGCGCGGCATCGGTGATCATGAACTCGATGCGGGTATCGGGCAGCGCGGGGTCGATCGCCAGATAGGCCGCCCCGGACTTGAGCACCGCCAGCATCGTCACGACCGCCTGCGCCGACCGCTCCAACAACAGCGCCACACACGAGCCTGGCCGCACACCATCGGCGGCCAGCAGGTGCCCCAGCCGGTTCGCGGTCTCGTCGAGTTCGCGGTAGGTCAGTGAGCGGCCGCCGCAGCGGATCGCGACCGCCTGCGGCGAGCGGGCCACGTGGTCGGCGAACAACTCCGGAACCGACACGGACGCCGGCGCGGGCCTGGTCAACACCGCCCGGTTGCCGACCTCATCCAGCCGGGCATGCTCACCGGCATCCAGCACGTCCACCGACGACAACCGCTGATCCGGGTCGGCGGTCATCGCCCCCAAGATGCGTTCAAACCGCTCGATGAATGCGTCGACGGTTGCCGTGTCGAACACGTCGGTGCGGAATTCCACCGCCCCACCGATCCCGGCGGGCTCACCGGCCTCGGTGAAGCGTTCGGCCAGGGAAAACGACAGATCCATCCGGGCGGTGTGGGTGTCGACCAGCATCTGGGTGACCTGCACATCACCCAACGCCAATCCGGCGGCGGGGTCGTGGTTTTCGTGCCCAGGAAGGTTCTGCCAGGACAACATCACCTGGACCAGCGGGTGATGGGCCAAGGATCGGGTTGGGTTGAGGCGCTCGACCAGCACCTCGAAGGGCACGTCCTGACGATCGTAGGCGGCCAGGCTACGCCGGCGCACTTGGGCCAGCAGCTCGGCAAAGCTGGGATCCCCGGCCAGATCGACCCGCAACACCAGGGTGTTGACGAAAAACCCGACCAGCTCATCGAGCGCGGGATCACCACGCCCGGCGATCGGAAACCCCACCGCCACCTCGGAACTCGCGCTAAGCCGCGACAGCAGCACCGCCAAGGCGGTCTGAACCACCATGAAGCTGGTCGCATTGTGCTCACCAGCAAGCTCGCGCACTCGTTGCTGGAGCTCCACCGGCCAGTCCACGGCGGCTTTCGAGCCGCGCTGATCGGCCACCGGCGGATAAGGTCGATCGGTGGGCAAGTGCAGGCATTCGGGCATCCCGGCCAGGGCATCCTGCCAGTAGGCCAGCTGGCCGGCGATGGGGCTGTGTTCGTCGTCCAGATCACCAAACTGTTCGCGCTGCCACAACGTGTAATCGACGTACTGCACCGGTAACTCAGCCCAGCCCGGGGACCGCCCCGCGCTTCGGCTCGCATACGCCATGCCCAGATCACGCACCAGCGGGGTGATCGACCAGCCGTCGGCGGCGATATGGTGCACCACGCCCACCAACACGTGCTCGTCGTCGGCGACGCGGAAAAGCTTTGCCCGCAACGGGATCTGGGTTGCCAGGTCAAACGTGTGACCCGCCGCCTCCTCGATGGCCGCACTCAGCCGGCTCGGCGACCAAGCGGCGGCATCGACGAGTTCCCAACCGAAATCGGTCCGCTCGGCAGACACAACCTGCTGCTGGGGTATGCCCTCGGGCGCGGTAATCAGTGTGCGCAGGCTCTCATGGCGCGCCATCACGTCGACCAGCCCCGCACCCAGGGCGTCGACATCGAGGCGCCCGCACAACCGCAAGACCACCGCCATGTTGTAAACCGCCGAGGGTCCTTGCAATTGGTCGAGGAACCACAACCGATTCTGGGCAAACGACAACGGGACTACCGCGGGGCGCTCAACGGCGACTAACGGCTTGCGCCGACCACCCTCCCTGCTGATACGGGGCGTCAATTGGGCAATCGTGGGGAAGTCGAACAAGGCGTGCATTTCAAGGTCGGCGTCCAGGGCGGTGTTGAGCGCGGCGACCAGGCGCATCGCGGACACCGAATTCCCGCCCAGGTCGAAGAACGAGTCATCGATGCCGACCCGGTTGAGCCCGAGGACTTGGGCGTAGACGCCGGCCAGGATTTCTTCGACGGCGTTGGTCGGGGCGCGGTAGTGGTCGGCATCTTGGTATTCCGGCGCCGGCAGGGCGCGGGTGTCGAGTTTCCCGTTGACCGTCATGGGCAGCGTCTGCAACATCACGATCGCAGCGGGCACCATGTAGCCGGGCAGCCGCTCGGCCAGCGCGGCACGCGCGGTGGTCGGGTCGGCGGTGCCGGTGATGTAGCCGACCAGCCGTTTGTCGCCGGGGCGGTCTTCGCGCGCGATGACGGCGGCGCGGTCGACGCCGTCGAGTGCGGTCAGGGCCGCTTGGATTTCGCCGAGTTCGATGCGGTAACCACGGATCTTGACTTGTTGGTCGGCGCGCCCCAGGTAGTGCAGTTGCCCGTCGCGCCCCCAGCGCACCAGATCCCCGGTGCGATACATCCGCGTTCCTGCTCCGCCGAAGGGGCAGGGGACAAACCGTGAAGCGGTCAACCCGGCCCGGCGCACATACCCGACTCCGACGCCGTGACCGGCCACGTACAGTTCACCGACCGCTCCGGGCGGTACCGGGTGCAGCGACTCGTCGAGGACGAACAGCGCCGCCCCCGGCACGGGTGTCCCGATGGGCACCACTGCCGAGTCGGGGGTCAGTGGGGCGCTGATGGTGGCGTAGACGGTGGTTTCGGTGGGGCCGTAGCCGTTGATCATCACGCGCCCGGGCGCCCAGCGGTCGACCAGGTCGGCGGGGCAGGCCTCACCGGCGGCCATCAGCGCCACCGATTCCAATCCTTCGGGGGAGAGTGCGGCTGCCGCTGAGGGGGTTTGGCTCAACACGGTGACGTGCTCGGTGACGAGAAGGGTGTGGAGGTCGGACGGTGAGCCGGCTACCGCCTCGGGCACCACGACCAGCCGGCCGCCGAACAGCAGAGCGCCCCAGATCTCCCACACGGAGAAGTCGAACGCGTAGGAATGGCACTGGCTCCACACTTGCGCCGGGGTCAGTTCCAGCCCGACGTCGAGTGAGTCGAACAGCCGGGTGACGTTGTGATGGGTAACCGCAACCCCTTTGGGGATGCCGGTGGTGCCCGAGGTGTAGATGATGTGGGCGATGCCGTCGGGGACCGGGGCCGGTAGTGCGGTACCGGGTTGGGTGTCGATGCGTGGGTCGTCGATGTCGATGACGGTCAGGCCGTGTCCGTGCAGCCGGCCGGCCTGCGCGGCGGTGGTGACCGCGGCAATCGGTGCGGCGTCGGTAACCATGAATTCTATGCGGGTCGCCGGCACCGCCGGGTCGATCGGCAGGTACGCCGCTCCGGTTTTGAGCACCGCCAGGATCGCCACAATCGCCTCGGCGGACCGGGAGAACAGCAGTGCCACGCACGTGCCCGGGCCCGCACCATATCCAACAAGTAAGTGCGCCAACCGGTTCGACGCCTCGTCGAGCTCGCTGTAGGTGATTGAGCGGCCGTCGAAGGTCACCGCCATCGCCTCGGGGGTGCGCTCCACCTGGGCGGAAAACAGCACCGGAATCGACACCGGCGCAGCGGGCTTGGCCAATATCGCCCGGTTGCTCCACTCATCCAGGTGCGCGTGCTCGGACTCGTTGACAAGATCGATGGAGAACAACCGTCGTGTTGGGTTGGTAGTCACGATTGACTCTCCAGATCGGTGGTCATGGCCACCAGCGCCCGCTGGAAGCGCTCGATCAATGCTTCGATGCTGGCCGCATCGAATACGTAGCTGTCGTATTCGACGCGCAGGATCAATTCGCGGTCGGGTCTGGCCTGCATTGTCAGCGGGTAATGGGTGGATTCGGTGCCGGTGAAGTCGGTAATGGCCAATCCGTTGTTACTCAACAGTGCGGTGGCGTCGATCGGGTAGTTCTCAAACACAAACAGCGTGTCGAACAGTTGGTCGTGCCCGGTGATGCGGTGAATTTCGTTGAGCGCCAGATGTTGATGGTCGAGGGTGTGGTTGTGGGCACTCTGGAGTTGGCCGAGCAGGTCGGCGATTGTGGTGGCCGGTGTGATGGTGGCCCGCACCGGGACGGTGTTGATCATCAGTCCCACAATGGATTCCGCGTCGGCCACCTCGGCGGGCCGTCCCGAGACCGCTGCGCCGAAGACGACGTCACGCCGGCCGGTCATCGACATCAATACCTGCGCCCAGGCGCCCTGAAGCACGGTGTTGACGGTGGTGTGACAGGAGCGGGCCAGCTCGTTGACGGCCTTGGTGGTGTCCTCGGACACCCGAGAAGAGGCAACGCCTCGCGGTCCCAGCTTTGACCGGCCCGGCGGTCCGACCAGTGTGGGAATCTCGAATCCGGCCAGCACCTCACGCCAAGCCGCCTCGGCGGCGTGCAGGTCCCGCTCGGCGAGCCAGGTGACAAACCGACGATACGACCCGGCCGTCGGCAGCCGCTGGCCGTAGTAACTGGCAAAGATCTCTTGCAGCAGGATGGGCAGCGACCAGCCGTCGAGCACAATGTGGTGATTGGTCAAAACGACCCGATACCGTTCCGGCGCGGTGCGGATCAGAGCGACCCGAAAAGCCGGCGAGCCCCTGAGGTCGCATACCGCGGCGCGCTCGGCGGCGCATATTTGTCGGACCTGCTCATCGCCATCGGTATCGAATTCGAGGTATTGCCACGGCGTTTGGGGGTCGGCCGGGATGACTTGTACCGGCTGGTCGAATTGACTGCAGAATCGGGCGGCCAGGTTGGGGTGACGGGCGACGACGGCGTCCACGGCATCGTGCAGGCGATCGGGGTGTAGCGGGCCGACGACGGTGATGTCGAGTTGCATTGCGTACAGGTCGTTGTCGCTGTTCTGCCGGGCGGAGTGGAACAGCAATCCCTGCTGGAGAGGAGTGAGCGGCAGGATGTCGGCGATCCGGCAATGCCGCTGCAGTTCGTCGATCTGCCGTTGGGTGAGGTGGGCGGGGGACACGTCGGAGGGGGTCATACCGCCGCCGCCGCGTTGAACGTGGGCACAGATGCCGGCCAGCGCCTCGAACCACAGCTGGCTGAGCCGGGCGACCTGGGTGTGATCGAGCGCCGAAGGCGCCCAGGTCCAGTCGGCGTGCAGGTGAGGGCCGGTGGCCGCATCGACAGTGCCGGCGTTGAGTTCCAGGGTGTGTGCCAGCGGCATGGGCACCGCCGCAGCGGAGGTGGAGACCGCCAAACCATCTTGGCTGATCCGCCACAGATCGCCGGACGCCGCGGCCGGGCCCAGCCGCCCGAAGTAGTTGAATCCGATCGTCGGATCGGACCCGGGGAGTGCAACATCTGTGTTGAGGTAGCGCAGCAGACCGTAGGTCAGGCCGTCGGGCAGGGCACGCAGTTGTTCCTTGGCCCGCTTGACGATTGGGCCGACGGCAGTGTCACCGGCCACCAGCTGCGCCCAGCGCAGCCCATCGACCGCCAGCGACACCGGGTACTTGGTGGTGAACCAGCCCACAGTGCGGGACAGATCGACATCAGGGGCCAGGTCCTCGTGCCGGCCGTGGCCCTCGACGTCGATCCCGATCGACGCGCCACCCCTCGAGCCCGAAAACTCGGCCCACGCCAACCCGAATGCGATCAGCAGGATGTCTTGGATGCCAGCACGAAAAGCCGCGGGAACCTCACCGAGCAGTAGGCGGGTGGTCTCGGTGTTCAACGAAACCGTCAGATGTCCCGCGCTGACGTAGGTGTCAGTCTCGGGTTTTGGCGGGGTCAGGGCGGCCGGAGTCGCCGCCACCTGTTGCCAGGTGCTGGCAAGATCCACCACCGCAGGCTGGTGGGCGTGCTCGGCGAGTAGTGCTGCCCACCGCTGGAATGGAGTCCCGCCTGCGGGCAGTGCGACCGGCTGGCCGCTGCAGTGTTGAGCCCAGGCGATGTTGAGGTCTTCCAACAGGATTCGCCAGGACACTGCATCGACAGCAAGATGGTGGATGATCAGCGCCAGCTGACCGGTGTCGGCCACCCACAGCGCGCTGAGCATCACCCCGCCGGCGGGGTCTAGGCGCGATCGGGCATCCGCCACCGCGGCCTCGGTCAACACATCGACGCCGTACAGGCACCCCCCGGCATCCACCGCACCGGCCTCGCGCACGATCAGTGTCCACTCGCCGGCATCGCCATCGGCGACGTGCAGCCGCAGCATGGCATGGCGGTCCAGCAGGGCTTGCAGGACCACCACCACGTCGGCCTGGGTAACCCCGGGCGGCGCCTGTATCAGCATGGTTTGGTTGAACTGATCGACGGGGCCGTCGATGTTGTGCAGCCAGCGCATGATTGGGGTGGGCGTGATCGGCCCGATACCGTCATCCACAGCAGCGCCCAGGCCCTCGGTGACTTGGGCTACGCGGGCCAGTCGGGCCACGGTCTGTTCGACGAAGATGTCGCGCGGGCGGCACGCGAGGCCGGCGGCGCGGGCGCGGGCGACCACCTGCATCGACGAAATGCTGTCGCCGCCAAGGTCGAAGAAGGAGTCGTCCACTCCTACGCGCTCGAGTCCCAGGACCTGGGCGTAGATGCCCGCGAGGATTTCCTCGACGGCGTCGGTCGGGGCGCGGAAGTGATCGACATTGGAGTAGTCGGGTGCCGGAAGGGCGCGGGTGTCGAGTTTCTTGTTGGCTGTCAGGGGCAGCACGTCCAATGCGAGAACGGCAGCGGGCACCATGTAGCCGGGCAGCCGCTCAGCCAGGGCGGCACGGGCGGCGACCGGGTCGGCGGTGCCGGTGATGTAGCCGACGAGCCGTTTGTCGCCGGGGTGGTCTTCGCGGGCGATGACGGCGGCGTGGTCGACGCCGTCGAGCGCGGCCAGGGCCATTCGGATTTCGCCGAGTTCGATGCGGTAACCGCGGATCTTGACCTGTTCGTCGGCGCGTCCGAGGTAGTGCAGTTGCCCGTCGCGGCCCCACCGCACCAGATCCCCGGTGCGATACATGCGCGCCCCAGGGCCTCCGAACGGGCAGGCCACAAATCGAGCCGCGGTCAGCCCCGCCCGGCCCAGATAGCCGACGCCTACGCCGCGACCGGCGACGTACAGCTCACCGACTACCCCCGGCGGTACCTGAAGCAACGACTCGTCCAGGACGAACAACGCCGCCCCGGGCACCGGCGCACCGATGGGCACGGTCCCCGACCCGGCGGTCAATGGCGCACTGATCGCGACGCACATCGTCGTCTCGGTCGGGCCGTAGGCGTTGATCATCACTCGCCCGGGCGCCCATTGATCAACCACTTCGGGGGCGCAAGCCTCACCGACCACCACCAGCGCTGCCGACTCCAAACCTTCGGGCGACAACACACCTGCCGCAGAAGGGGTCTGCGTGAGCACATCGACTTGCTCGGTTACCAGCGCGTCGTGGAAGTCGGTCGGTGACGTTGTCACGTCTTCGGTCACCACCACCACCCGCCCACCACGCAAGAGGGCGCCGAAGATCTCCCACACCGAGACGTCGAAGGCCAAGGAATGGCACTGCGGCCAAACGCCTGTTGACGGCAGGCCGGCGTCCAATGGTTCCAGTAGTTGCGTGACGTTGTGATGACTGATGGCAACACCTTTCGGCACACCGGTGGTGCCGGAGGTGTAGATGAGGTACGCGATGTCGTTGGGGGCCGGGGCAGGCAGTGGTGTGCGGGGTTGGGCGTCCACGGCGACGCCGCTCACGTCGAGGACCGTTAACTCGTGCCCGTCCAGCCGCGACCGCAGGTCTGTGGTGGTGATCGCGGCGATGGGCGCGGCATCGGCGAGCATGAATTCGACCCGCGTCTGCGGTAGCGCCGGGTCGATCGGTAGATAAGCCGCCCCGGTCTTGAGCACCGATAAGATCGCAATGATGGCCTCGGCCGAGCGAGAGAACAGCAGCGCCACGCTCTCACCGGGACCTGCGCCATACCCAGTCAGGAAGTGCGCCAACCGGTTCGACGCCTCGTCCAGTTCGCGGTAGGTCCAGGAGTGCGCCCCGTCGCTGATCGCGACCGCGTCGGGGGCGCGCGTCACGTGCCTGGCAAACAACGCCGGTATCGAGACCGGCTCGGGCGCGGGCCGGGTCAGGATCGCCCGGTTAGACGTCTTGTCCAGACGGGCGTGCTCTGCAGCGTCCAAGACGTCGATCGACGACAAGCGGGCCTGCGGATCGGCGGTCATCGCCACCAGGACCCGCTGGAACCGCTCGACAAGCGTGCTGACGGTATCGGGGTCGAATACGTCGGTGCGGAATTCAACCGCACCTCGAATGCCTTCGGGCGCATTGGCATCGGTCCAGTGTTCGGACAGCGAGAAGGTCAGGTCCATGCGGGCAGTGTGGGTGCCTATCGGCACCTCGGTAACCTGCAAATCACCTAACGCCGACCCGGCGGCAGCCTCGCGGGCGTACCCCGGCAGGTTCTGCCACGCCAATGCCACCTGAACCAGCGGATGATGGCTCAACGACCGGGTGGGGTTGAGCCGGTCGACGAGCACCTCAAACGGCACGTCTTGATGCTCGAAGGCAAGCAGGCTACGCCGACGCACTTGGGCCAACAACTCGGCAGCGGTTGGATCTCCGGCCACGTCGACCCGCAGCACCAAGGTGTTGACGAAGAAACCCACCAGGTCATCGAGCGCGGGATCACGACGTCCAGCGATCGGGAAACCCACCGCCACGTCGGAACTCGAGCCGAGCCGCGACAGCAGCACCGCCAAGGCGGTCTGAACCACCATGAAGCTCGTCGCGTTGAAGTCGCGAGCCACCTCGCGTATGCGTCGCTGCAACTCGGCCGGCCAGTCCACGGTCACTTGGGCGCCACGCTGATCAGCCACCGAGGGATAAGGCCGATCCGTCGGTAACTCCAAGCGCTCGGGCAGGTCGACGAGGGCGTCTTCCCAGTACTTCAGCTGTGCGGCGATCCGGCTGTGGGTGTCGTCGAGAGCACCGAACTGCGCCCGCTGCCACAGTGTGTAGTCCACGTATTGCAGCGGTAATTCGGGCCAGCCAGGGGCCTGCCCCGCGCAGCGGCTCGCGTACGCCTCGCCGATATCGCGGATCATCGGCGCCAGTGACCACCCGTCGAAAGCGATGTGGTGGACCACGCACACCAGCACGTGCTCCTCATCGGCGACACGGAAGAGCGTGGCCCGCAGCGGGATTTCGGATTCCAAAGCAAAGGGATGACGTGCCGCTTCATCGATTGCCTCATCGAGTCGGGCTGACGGCCATTCGGTGGCATCGATGACATCCCAACCAAAATCTGCCCGATCACCAGAAACGACGAGTTGCTGTGGTATCCCGTCGGGTGCGGGAAATACCGTGCGCAGGCTTTCGTGCCGGGTCACCAGGTCGGCCAGCGATGCGTTGAGCGCTTCTGCATCAAGCGTGCCGGCCAGCTTGAGTGCCACTGGAATGTTGTAAACCGCTGAGGGCCCGTGCAACTGGTCGAGAACCCACAGCCGGTTTTGGGTGAACGAGAGTGGAATCACCGCGGGGCGCCGGCACGCCACCAACCGCTCACGACGGGAAGCCTCGCCGTCGAGGCAGGGTGCCAACTGCGCAACCGTGGGCGCGTCGAACAACGCGTGCACGGCGAGGTCCGCGTCCAGCCCGGTGTTGATGGCGGCAATCAAACGCATCGCCGACAGTGAGTCCCCGCCCAGATTGAAAAACGACTCATCGACACCGACCCGCTCGACACCTAGCACCTGGGCGTAGATGCCGGCCAGGATCTCCTCAACGGCGGTGGCGGGGGCACGGTAGTGCTCGGTGGTGTAGTCGGGTGGGGGAAGGGCTCGGGCGTCGAGTTTGCCGTTGACCGTCAGCGGCAGCGCCTGTAACACCAGGATCGCCAGGGGAACCATATGACCGGGCAGTCGCTCGGCCAGTGTGGCGCGTGCCGCAGCGGGATCGACTGTTCCTGTGCTCGTTTCGACGATGTATCCGACGAGGCGTTTGTCGCCGGGGCGGTCTTCGCGGGTGATGACCGCGGCCTGTTCGACGCCGTCGAGTTCGGCCAGCGCGGCCTGGACTTCGCCGAGTTCGACTCGGTAGCCGCGGATTTTGACCTGGTCGTCGGCGCGGCCCAGGTAATGCAGTTGCGCGTCGGGACCCCAGCGCACCAGGTCCCCGGTGCGATACATCCGCGCGCCGGGCGCACCGAAGGGGCAGGGCACGAACTGTGCGGCGGTCAGCCCGGGCCGGCCGACATAGCCGACGCCGACGCCGCGTCCGGCCACATAGAGTTCGCCGACCACTCCCGGCGGCACCGGGTGGAGCCATTCGTCGAGGACGAACAATGCCGTTGTCGACACCGGCGCACCGATCGGGACCGTCCCCGAACCAACCGCCAACGGGGCGGTGAGCGTCGCGTAGACGGTGGTTTCGGTGGGGCCGTAGGCGTTGATCACCACCCGCCCGGGGGCCCACCGGTCCACCAGCTCGGCCGGGCAGGCCTCGCCGCCGAGCAGCAGCGCCACCGAGTCCAAGCCTTGCGGGGAGAGCGCCGCGGCCGCCGACGGAGTCTGGGTGAGCACGGTGACGTGTTCGGCGATGAGCAGGGCGTGGAAGTCTTTCGGTGAGCTCACCACCTGCTCGGGCACCACGACCAGGCGCCCCCCGCCGAGCAGCGCGGCCCAGATCTCCCAGACGGAGAAGTCGAACGCGTAGGAGTGACACTGCGTCCACACCTGGTCTGCGGGTAGGTACGCTGACGCTGACTCGACCAAATGGGCCAGGTTGTGATGCGTGATCGCAACCCCTTTGGGCACGCCCGTGGTGCCCGAAGTGTAGATGAGGTAGGCGATATCCTCCGCTACAGACGTGGGAAGCTCGCAGCGGGGTGGAGCGGTCGTGCGGTCGTCGGTGATATCGATGACGGCCAGGGCATATCCGGCCAGCCGTGGGCGCAGCGCGGTGGTGGTAACCGCGACGATCGGCGCGGCGTCACTCAACATGAATCCGATCCGCTCGTCGGGCAGTGCCGGGTCGATCGCCAGGTACGCCGCACCGGCCTTGAGCACCGCGAGCATGGCGATGACAGCTTCGGCGGAGCGTTCCAACAGCAGCACCACACACGCGCCCCGGCCGGCGCCGCAGCCAGATATCTTATGCGCCAGGTGATTCGACGCCTCGTCGAGATCCTGATAGGTCAACGACCGGCCCGCGCAACTGATGGCCACCGCCTGCGGGGAACGGGCCAGCTGGCCGGCGAACAGTTCCGGGATCGACACTGGCCCCGATGCGGGCCCGGTCAGCGCCGCCCGATTGCCCATGTCGTCGAGGCGGCTGCGGTCATCGGCGTCGAGCACGTCGATCGCCGACAATTGGAGCTGTGGATCAGCAATCATCGTCAGGATGATCCGCTGCAGCCGATTGATCAGTGTGTCAACGTTTTCGGCGTCGAACACGTGGGTGTCGTACTCGATGCGGAAGCCGAGTTCGGGGCCGGGTGTGGCCTGCATGGTCAGTGGGTAATGGTTGGCCTCGCGGCCGGTGAACTCGGTAATGACCAGCCCGCCAGCGCCTGCGAACGTGGTGGCGCCGATCGGGTAGTTCTCGTAGACGAACAGGGTGTCGAACAGTTGGTCGTAGCCTGTCGTGCGGTGAATCTCGTTGAGCGCCAAGTGTTGGTGGTCGAGGGTGCGGTTATTGGCGTTGTGGAGTTGGTCGAGTAGGTCAGCGGTGCTGGTGGCCGGCGTGATAGTGGCCCGCACCGGCACGGTGTTGATCAGCAGTCCGACCATGGTTTCGGCGCCGGCCAGCTCGACGGGCCGCCCCGAGACGGCGGTGCCGAAGACGATGTCGCGCTGGCCGGTCATGCCCATCAGCAGTTGCGCCCAGGCTGCCTGCAGCACGGTGTTGACGGTCGTGTGCTTGGAACGTGCCAGCTCGTTCAGCGCCAACGTGGTCTGCTCGGACATCCCAAACATGCGAGTGCTCTTGGGCCCGGGCTTGAGTCGGGCCGGCGGGCCGACCAGGGTGGGGGTGTCGAAGCCGGCGAGCGTCTCGCGCCAGGCTGCCCGGGCGGCGTCGAGGTCTCGCTCGGCCAGCCAGGTGACGAACCGGCGGTATGGGGTGGCGGGCGGCAGCTGCTGCCCCTGGTAGCTGGCGAAGATCTCTTGCAGCAGGATTGGTAGCGACCAGCCGTCGAGCACGATGTGGTGAAAAGTCAACGCAATACGGTGCTGGTCGTCGGCGGTGCGGATCAACGCCACCCGGAAGGTCGGGGCGTCGGTGAGGTCGCAGACCGCGGCTCGTTCAGCGGCGCAGACTCGCCCTACGTGGTCGTTGACATTGGAGTCGAATTGGAGGTGCTGCCAGAGTATTTCAGGATCAGCAGGAATGATCTGCACCGGTTGATCGAATTGCGGGCAGAATCGGGCGGCCAGGTTGGGGTGGCGCTTGATGACCGTTTGCACTGCGCCGTGCAGCCGGCGGGGGTCCAGTGATCCGGCGACGGTGATGTCGATCTGCATCGCATACAGGTCACCGAGACCCGCAGCGGTGCCGGCGTGGAAGAGCAGTCCCTCCTGGAGGGGGGTGAGCGGCAAGATGTCGGCAACGTCGTATTGTGCTTGCAATTCGTCGATTTGGTATTGGGTGAGCCGGGCTGGGGTGATGTCGGAGGGGGTCAGCCCGCCGCCGCCGTGCTGAACATGGGCGCAGATGCCGGTCAGGGCGTCGAACCAGAGTTGGCTGAGCCGAGCGATCTGGGTGTGATCGAGTGCCGAGGGCGCCCAGGTCCAGGCGGCGTTGAGGCGGGGCCCGGTGTCGGTGTCGATGGTGCCGGCGTTGAGTTCGGCGGTGTGGGACAGCGGCACGGGAACCGCGGCGGCCGCGCCGGCGACCCCCAGGCTGTCCTGGCCGACCGCCCACCGGTCGCCAGAGATGTCGGCGGCTGGGCCGCCGAGGCGTCCGAGGTAGTTGAATCCGATGGTGGGGTCGGGTCCAGTCAGGTCGGTGTCGGTGTTGAGGTAGCGCAGCATTCCGTAGGTCAGGGGATGGGACAGGGCACGCAGTTGTTCCTTGAGGCGCTTGACAATTGAGCCGAGCGCCGGGTCGCCGGTCGCCACTTGTTCCCAGCGCAGGCCGCCGACGGTCAGTGCCACGGGGTATTTGGTGGTGAACCAGCCCACCGTGCGCGACAGGTCGATTTGGTCGGCCAGGTCGTCGTGGCGGCCGTGGCCTTCGACGTCGATGCCAAGGGGCGTGTCGCCGGTGCCGAGAAATTCGATCCAGGCCAGTGCGTAGGCGATCAGCAAGATCTCGTGGATGCCCGTGTGAAAGGCGGCGGGAACCTCGGTGAGCAGTCGGCGGGTGGTCTCGGTGTCCAGCGCCACCGTCAGGTGCCCCGCGCTGGTGTGGGTGTCCTCGGGTTGGGGTCCGGGCAGGGCGGCGCCGACGCTGGTGATGTGTTTCCAGGTATCCGCCTGGTCAATGACCGCACGGGTGTGGGCCAGTTGTTCGAGGATTGCAGCCCAGCGTTGATATGAGGTTCCGCCGGCGAGCAGGGTGATGGGTTGGCCACGGTGGTGTTGAGCCCAGGCAATGCTGAGGTCTTCCAACAGAATCCGCCATGACACCGCATCGACGGCCAGGTGGTGGACGATCAGCACCAACCGACCGGTGCTGGACACCCATACCGCGCTGAGCATGCCTGCCGCGGCGCGGCTCAGCCTTGACCGGGCCTGAGCAAGCGCCTCATCGGTCAACACGTCGACGGTGTGCAGGCATTCACCGGCATGGACCACCCCGGCGTCGGGCACGGTCAGCGCGCGCCCTTTGGTGCCGTCATCGTCGACTCGCAGCCGCAGCATCGGGTGGTGGTCGATTAAAGCTTGCAGGACGGCGAGCACGTCGGTGGGGGTGACCCCGGACGGTGCTTGGAGCGAGATGGTTTGGTTGAACTGGTCGATGGGGCCGTCGATGTCGAACAACCAGTGCATGATCGGGGTGGGCGTGATCGGCCCGATGCCCTCGTCGATGACCGCGTCGTGACCGTCAGTGATACCGGCGATGCGGGCCAGTCGGGCCACGGTTTGTTCGACGAAGATGTCGCGGGGGCGACAGCTCAGCCCGGCCTCGCGGGCGTGGGCCACCACCTGCATCGACAAGATGCTGTCGCCACCGAGGTCGAAGAATGAGTCGTCGATGCCGACCCGCTCCATACCGAGCACCTGGGCGTAGATGCCCGCCAGGATTTCTTCGACCGGGGTAGCGGGAGCGCGGTAGTGCTCGGTGGTGTAGTCGGGTGCGGGCAGGGCGCGGCTGTCGAGTTTGCCATTTACCGTCATAGGCAGCGCGTCCACCGCGACGATCGCAGCGGGCACCAAAAATCCGGGGAGCCGGTCGGCCAGCGCTGCGCGTGCTTCAGCGGGATCGACTGTGCCGGTAATCGTTTCGGTGATATAGCCGACCAGCCGTTTGTCGCCTGGGCGGTCTTCGCGGGTGATGACCGCGGCGTGCTCAACGCCCTCGAGGGCGGCCAGTGCAGCCTGGATCTCGCCGAGTTCGATGCGATAGCCGCGGATTTTGACTTGCTGGTCGGCGCGGCCAAGGTAGTCGAGTTGTCCGTCGGGTCGCCAGCGCACCAGATCCCCGCTGCGATACATCCGTGTTCCCGGCGGACCGAAGGGGCAGGGCACAAACCGGGACGCGGTCAACCCTGCCCGGTCGATATAGCCGACGCCGACGCCGCGGCCGGCCACATACAGTTCGCCGACGACTCCGGGCGGTACCCGGTGCAGCCACGGATCGAGAACGAACAACGCCGTCCCGGGCACCGGCACACCGATGGGAACCACTGCGCCGTGCGAGGTTAGCGGGGTGCTGATGGCGGCATAGACCGTGGTTTCGGTGGGGCCGTACCCGTTGACCATCACCCGTCCGGGGGCCCACCGGTCCACCACCTCGGGTGGGCAGGCCTCCCCGGCGGCCATCAGCGCCACCCCCTCCAACCCGTGCGGTGACAGCGCCGCGAGCGCGGAGGGGGTCTGGCTCAACACGGTGACCTGTTCGGCGATCAGCAGCGCGTGCAGGTCCTCGGGGGAGCGGGTCACCTGGTCGGGCACCACCACCAGCCGCCCGCCAAACAGCAGAGCGCCCCAGATCTCCCACACCGAGAAGTCGAACGCGTAGGAGTGGCATTGGGTCCACACTTGCTCCGGCCCCAACCTGATCCCCACCTGCAGGCCGTCGAACAGTCGGGTGATGTTGTGGTGGGTGACCGCGACACCTTTGGGCACCCCGGTGGTGCCCGAGGTGTAAATGATGTGGGCGATATCCTCGGGCGCCGGGGCCGGCAAGCCCGTGTTGGGCCGGGCATCGATGCGGGAGTCGTCGATCTCGAGGACCGCCAAGTCGCGCTCGCTCAACCGGGGGCGTAGCGCGGTGGTGGTCAGCACGGCGATCGGTGCGGCGTCGGTGACCAGGAAGGCAATCCGCTCATCGGGAACGGTGGGGTCGATCGGCAGGTAGGCCGCCCCCGTCTTGAGCACCGCCACGATCGCAACGATGGCCTCGGCCGAACGGGCGAACAGCAGCGCCACGCACGCACCCTGACCAGCGCCGTAGTCGATCAGCAGGTGGGCTAACCGGTTTGAGGCCTCGTCGAGTTCGCGGTAGGTCCAGGAGCGCTGCCCGCAGCGCAGCGCCACCGCTTCCGGGGCGCGCGCCACCTGCTCGGCGAACAACGCCGGGATCGAGACCGCCCTAGTCGGCTGGGTCAGCACCGCGCGGTGGCCCAGCACATCAAGCCGCACACCATCATCGGAGTCGAGCACGTCGATCGACGACAGTACCGCCTGCGGATCGGCGGTCATCGCCACCAACACCCGCTGCAACCGCCCGACCAGCGAGGCGATGGTGCGGAGCTCGAAGACGTCGGTGCGGAACTCCACCGTCCCCGAAATCCCGGCCGGCTCAAAGGAACCGGTGAAGCGCTCGCCCAGATTGAACGTCAAATCCATGCGGGCGGTGTGGGTGGCGATCGGCATCTGCGCGACCTGCAGATCACCCAACGCCAACCCGGCACCCGGGTCACCGCTGCTTCCGTGCAGGTTCTGCCAGGCCAACATCACCTGCACCAACGGATGATGGGTCAGCGACCGCGCCGGATTAAGCCGCTCAACGAGCACCTCGAACGGCACATCTCGATGCTCGAGAGCGGCAAGTGCTTTCAGGCGGACCTGTGTCAGCAGCTCCGCCACCGTGGGATCGCCAGCCAGGTCCACTCGCAGCGGCAGGGTGTTGACGAAGAACCCGACCAAATCGTCGAGCGCCGGGTCATCACGTCCAGCGGTCGGAAAGCCCAGCACCACATCCGAACTCGAGCCAAGGCGGGACAGCAACACGGCCAATCCGGCCTGGATCACCATGAAACTGGTCGCGTTGCACTCGCGGGCCACGGCGCGCACCCGCTGCTGTAACTCCGCGGGCCACTCCACCGCCACGGTGGCACCGCGCTGGTCGGCCAGCGGCGGATATGGCCGATCCGTCGGCAACTCCACGCGCTCAGGCATCCCGGCCAGCGCATCCTCCCAATACGCCAGCTGCGCGGCGATCGGACTATCGCCGTCATCAAGATCACCGAACTGGGCCCGTTGCCACAACGTGTAATCCACATACTGCACCGGCAACCCAACCCAACCCGGGGCAAGGCCCTGCTGCCGCGCCTGATACGCCGCGCTGATATCCCGGACCATCGGAGCCAGCGATAACCCGTCAAAGGCAATATGGTGCACCACAATTCCCACCACATACTGCTCCGGGCCGACCGAATAGATCTGCACACGGATCGGGATGTCGGTCGACAGATCGAACTGATGCCCGGCCAGCGACCTCAACTCGCCGGCCACATCCTGTTCCGCCAACGGCACTATCGCGGCATCCCCGCGTTGCCACATCCCGCTCTTGGGCGGCAGCACCCGTTGGAACGAAACGCCGTCGAGGTCGGGGAAAACGGTGCGTAAGGATTCGTGACGGGCAACGACGTCATCGAGGGCCGCGCAAAGAGCCTCGACGTTGAGGGGCCCGCTAATCCGGAACGCGGTCGGCATGTTGTAAGTCGTTGCGCCGTATTGTAATTGCTCGAGGAACCACAGTCTGCTCTGGGCGAACGACAACGGAACCGTCGCGGGACGCTCGACGGCCACCAATGGCTCGCGTCGGGGTCCACCTTCAATGAGCCGGGGTGCGAGCAGCGCCACCGTGGGCGCGTCGAACAAGGTGCGCAACGAGAGGCCGGCATCCATAGACTTGTTGATCGCGGCGACCAGGCGCATCGCCGACAGTGAATCCCCGCCCAGTTCAAAAAATGACTCGTCGATCCCGACCCGCTCGGCGCCGAGCACTTGGGCGTAGATGACGGTCAGGATCTCCTCGGTGGGGTTGGTGGGGGCGCGGTAACGATCGGCATCGGCGTATTCAGGTGCCGGTAGGGCGCGGGTGTCGAGTTTGCCGTTGACCGTCAGCGGCATCGCCTGCAACACCACCAGAGCCGCGGGCACCATATAGCCGGGTAGCCGCTCGCCCAACACCGTCCGCAGATCAGCGGGATCAACAGCCCCGGCAACGGTTTCGGTGACATAACCGATCAGACGCTTATCGCCCGGGCGGTCCTCGCGCACGATCACCGCGGCCCGTTCGATGCCGTCCAGTTCGGCCAGGGCGGCCTGGATCTCTCCGAGTTCGATGCGATAGCCGCGGACTTTGACTTGCTGGTCGGCGCGCCCAAGGTAATCAAGCTGCCCGTCGCGGCGCCAGCGCACCAGATCCCCGCTGCGATACATCCGTGTTCCCGGCGGACCGAAGGGGCAGGCCACAAACCGCGACGCGGTCAATCCGGCCCGGCGCCAATACCCCACGCCCACACCACCGCCAGCGATATATAACTCACCGACCACATCAACGGGCACCGGACGTAGCCACCCGTCGAGGACAAACAACGCCGCTCCGGGGACCGGCGCGCCGATCGGCGGTGCACCCGTCCCGGCGGTCAGCGGCACACTCCTCGACGCACACACTGTGGTCTCGGTGGGGCCGTAGCCGTTGACCATCACCCGTCCAGGCGCCCAACGATCGACGATCTCGGCGGGGCAGGGCTCACCGGCCACCAATAGCGCCGCACATCCCAAACCCTCGGGAGGTAGCTCCGCCACCGCCGAGGGGGTTTGGCTCAAGACGCTGACCTGTTCGGTGACCAGGAGGGCTTGGAAGTCTTCCGGTGAGTGCGCGAGCGACTCGGGTACCACCACCAACCGCCCGCCGAACAACAGCGCACTCCAGATCTCTTCGACCGACGCGTCGAAGGCCAACGAGTGCCACTGCGCCCACACTTGCCCCGGCAGGTGCGAATTCAGCGAAGCCAGCAGCTGAGTGACGTTGTGGTGCGTGACCGCAACGCCTTTCGGCGCGCCAGTGGTGCCCGAAGTGTAGATGATGTACGCGATGTCATCGGGTGAGGGCAACGGCAACGCGGTGCTGGGTCGGGCGTCGACAGCAGGGTCGTTGATGTCGATGACCACGTGGTCGTACCCGTCCAGCCGCGACCGCAGCCCCGCGGTGGTTACGACGGCAACCGGGGTGGCGTCACCCAACATGAACTCGATGCGGGAACGGGGATGCATCGGATCGATCGGCAGATACGCGGCGCCGGTCTTGAGCACCGCCAGCATCGCGATGACGGCCTCAGGCGAACGGGGGAACAGCAATGCGACACACCCGCCCGGACCCGCACGATGTTCAGTCAGCAGATGCGCCAGCCGATTAGCGGCCTCATCGAGCTCGCCATAGGTCATCGATCGACCCTCGAACCTCACCGCCACGGCCTCGGGGGCGCGCTCCACCTGCGCGGCGAATGACTCCGGAATCGAAACCGGTTGGCGGGGTAGCTGGGCGAGCACCGCGCGATTGCCCCACTCATCAAGCCGGCCGTACTCATCGGCGCTGAACGGATCGACCGACGACAGCTTCCGCCCCGGGTCGACCGTCATCGCCACCAAGACGTCTTGCAGCCGTTCCGCTAGGTCTGCTAGATCGAGGTGTGAAAATGGTTGGCCGGCGCCCTCCGTGCCGAACAAGAGTTCGTCACCGACGGCAGAGAAGAACAACCCGAAGCCGTCGGTAAGCCCAGAATTGGTGAATGACGCCGACGCCGCGAGGCCACCGAAGTCCAAGGTGAACGCGGACGGAAGAAAGTTGACGCTCACTCTCCGGCCCGGCTGACTCCGGCCGGGGAAGCGGGCTTTGCGTTCCAGGGCTTGCACCGGAAAGCGCTGGTGTTGCAGGGCTTCCCGAATTCGGATGTCAACATGGTGACAGAACTCGGCGACCGTGGCGTCCGGCGAGATCGTCAGGACCAGCGGCACGACCCCCGAAAACACCCCTGGGAGTGTCTTCGCCTCCGGATCTACTCGCCTACTCACCGGGAAGTCGAGCACCACCTCTGAGCCTTGGGCGCACCAGCCGTGTACCAGTAGTGCGCACGCCGCGGTGATGACCGATGAACGAGGCATGTCCCGCGCTTGGGATAACTCTTGTATCCGGCGGAGGACCACCGGGTCCAGGCGAACCGGCGCAGAGGCACCACGCTCGCTCGCATCCTGAGGGAACCAATGATCCAGTCCGTTTTCCGATGGCAGGTTCTGCGTCCAATACGCCTGATCCTCTTGGTAATCGGTCGACGCTTCGTACTCTGCCTCGCACCTGACCAAGTCCTCGAGGGAGCCGAATAACGGGGGCGGCAAGGGTGCGCCTGAGACGACCGCAGAGTAGATAGTGGCGATCCGGTGCCCGACCAGCGCAATACCCGATGCGTCCACGACGATGTGGTGGCAGCATGTGAACCAATAGAATTCGTCGGGCCGCATCTGAAATAGCGCGAATCTGAACAGTGGTCCCGTGAGCGGCATCGGCGTGCGCTGAATCGACGAGGCTATCTCGTAGGCCTCTTGCAGGGGATGATATGAGCCGCTCAGATCATGGACAATGAGTTCAATTTCCGGATCGTCAATCGTCCTCTGGAGAACCTGGCCGTGCTGTTCAAAGAACGTGGCCCTGACCGGCTCAGCCTCCCGCAGCGCTCGGCGGATCGCCCACTCGAAGGGCTCTCGCTGCAGCCGACCCTCGATTTTCGCGAAGAGGCCAAGCTGCCACTCCGTAGTGAAGCGACCCGTCTCCTGCGCGAGCCATATGTCCAACTGCCCGGGCGTCAGGGGAAGCGCCCGGCCATCAAGTTCCATCCGACCCCCCTCGGTGTCAGGCCGCACTAGCGGGCGCTAGCTTCTCGCATAGCAGCCCCGCTAGACCGCGGACGGTTATGGTGGAGATGTCAGCGGACGGGATGCGAACCCCCGTTTCGGTCTCGATGCGGGTGCGTAGTTCGAGGGCGCCCAGCGAGTCCAAGCCGTACCCGGAGAGCGCCCGGTCGGGATCGACGCTGCGACGCAGAATCAGGCTGACCTGATCGGAGATCAGACGCCGCAGCCAGGTGGGCCACTCGTCCACGGGCAGCTCGTCGAGCTCAGCACGCAGTTTGCTTGTGCCCGTTTGGTTTTGTCCGATGGAACGGAATGCCTGCGCAAACAGGCTGCGCTCGGCGAGGATCGCAAACCAGGAGGTGCCGGTGATCGGCGCATAGCCGGTATAGGCTCGGTCGTGGCGCAGTATCGATTCGAATGCGTAAGCGCCCTCGTCGGGGGCGATTGCAATGTCGGAACTTTCCGCGAGCGCGGTCGCGCGCCCGATCTTTGCCCAGGGGCCCCAGGCGATTGCGGTGGCCGGCAGGCCCCGAGCCCGGCGCCAGTGGGTGAAGCCGTCCACCCAGCTGTTGGCCGCGGCGTAGGCGCCCTGCCCCGGCGAGCCCACCAGCGCGGCCGCCGAGGAGAACGAGCAGAACCAGTCCAGCGGCTGCCCGACGGTTGCAGTATGCAAATTCCACGCGCCGTAGACCTTTGGCGCCCAGTCATGCGCGATCAGCTCATTGGTGATGTTGGCCAGTGTGGCGTCCTCCACGACCGCCGCCGCGTGCAGCACGCCGCGCACCGCAAGCCCGGTCGCCGTCGCTGTGGCCACCAACCGGTGCGCGGTGTCGGATTGAGCGATATCACCGCACTCCACCACGATGTCGGCGCCGGTCGCGCGGATTCGCTCGATCGTCTCCAGCGCATTGCGCGTCGGCTGTGAGCGTGAGGACAGCACGATACGCCCACATCCCGCGGCGGCCATCTTCTCCGCCAAGAACAGCCCCAGGCCCCCCAGGCCGCCGGTGATGAGGTAGGCGCCGTCGCGGCGGAACACCCGAGCCTGCGCCGGCGGCACCGTCACCCGGTGGTGGCCGGTGTGCGGGACGTCAAGCACGATCTTGCCGGTATGCCGGGCGCCGGCCATCGTTCGAATGGCGTTGCCGGTTTCGGCAAGCGGGTAGTGCGTGCTCTCCGGCATCGGGAGCACACCGTCCGCGATGAGCTGGTACACCGTGGTCAACAAGTCGTGAACCCGTTCGGGTTCGCTGTACGACAGCAGCGCCAGGTCGACGCCGTGAAATGCGAGGTTGGGCCGAAACGAGAAGAGACCCAGCCGGGTTTCGCGCTTGCCGATCTCGACGAATCGTCCACCGAGAGCGAGCAATTTGAGCCCCGCGAGTTGGGCGGCGCCGGGGACCGAGTTAAGCACGATGTCTACGCCGTACCCGTTGGTTTGGCGTCTTATCAGTTCGGCGAACTCGGTGCTTCGCGAATCGTAGACATGGTCGATGCCCATGTCGCGCAACATTTGACGACGTTGCTCGCTGCCCGCTGTGGCGAAGATTTCGGCGCCGGCGGCCCGGGCCATCGCGATCGCCGCCTGTCCCACCCCGCCCGTCGCAGAGTGAATCAAAACGCGATCACCGGCCTTGATATGAGCCAGCTCATGCAGGCCGTAATACGCGGTGGCGTGTGCGGTTGGTACCGCCGCGGCCTGCTCATCGGAGAGTCCAGCCGGCAGCGTCACCGCCAGGCGCGCGTCGCAGGTGATGAACGTGGCCCAGCATCCGTCGCCACACAGACCCCCAACGTGATCGCCGACCTTATGGTCCGTCACACCTGGTCCGACGGCGGTCACCACTCCGGCGAAATCGGTGCCCAGCTGTTGTCGTCGGCCCTCGAAGGCGGGATAACGATCGAACGCGACCAGTACATCGGCGAAGTTGATGTTGGAGGCACTGATTTCGACCTCAATCTGGCCCGGCCCCGGCGTAACCCGTTCGCGAGCAATGAATTCCACCGACTCCAGATCACCGGCCGTGCGGATTTGCAGACGGATGCCGTCGAGCTCGAGGTTGGCGATGGTGGTTTGCCGCTCCTCGGGGCGCAGCGGACTGAGGGCCAACCGCGCCGTGTACCACGCGCCGTGTCGCCAGGCCGTCTCGTCTTCCTCTGAGCCGCCGACCAGTTGGCGGGCGAGCTGCTCGGCATCGGTGTCATCGTCCACGTCGATCTGGGTGGCCCGCAAGTGCGGATGCTCGGTGCCGATTACGCGCATCAAACCCCGTAGCCCGGTTTGCTCCAAATTGGGCAAGTCACTGGCCACTACGGTCTGGGCGTTGTGCGTCACGACATAGAGGCGGGGGAGTTGGCCGGGAATGTCGGACAATTCGCGGGTGACATGCACCAGATGCTGCACGGACTCCAGGCCCAGCAGCGGCGACTGGTCACCGGAGTCGCCTTTCCCGGGTCCCGTCACGATCACCAAACCGCTGAATCCACCGGCACGCAGGTGATCGCGAAGCAGTTCGCTGTTCAAGGTGTGGTCGGTGTGCGGCGGCCAGCACATGGTGGTGCATTGTGCGCCAAGCTGTTTCAGTGCGTCCGTCATCGGGGTGACGACATCGGCGGTGGGGCCGACGACCAGCCAGGCTCCGGGGTTGTTGTGTTCCGCCCCTGGCAGTTCTCGTTGACGCCACTCGATCGTCAGCAATCGCTTGGCCAGCAGCCGTTCGTCGTGGTCGTTTTCGGATGCTCCGGCACCCAATCGCAAACCCTGCGCGGCGAGTAGGACGGCCCCGTTCTCATCGAGCATCTCGAGGTCTGCCTCCACTCCGGAAGTATCGGCTTTCGTCACCCGTGTGTAGCAGTAGCGGGCGCTGCGGGCAGCGTCGTAGGAGCGGAGCCGGCGAAGACCCAGCGGCAATGCCAGCACATCTTCGCCCAGCGCATGCAATTCCGGGTGCGCCGCGACGGACTGAAAGCAGGCATCCAGCAGCGCCGGGTGCACCCCGTAGGCATCTTGTTGCGAGCGGATTTGGCTGGGTAGCGCGACCTCGGCCACCACACTGCGGGTTGCGCCATCGCCGATGTGCAACGCGGCGAGACCGCTGAATGCCTGCCCGTACCGAACACCGCGCTCGTCCAGGCGACGGCGCACCTCGGCACCGTCCTCGCGGCCCGGGTGCGCGGCGAGCAGCGCGGAGATGTCATGTGCGGGAGGGGGATCCGCCGCTGCGGCATATAGAACCGCGGTAACCAGCTGTGCTTGTTCGCCCCCCTCATCGGACTCCACGGCGAAATCGGCGACGCCCGTTGACGACAACACCGCCGAGGCGCCGATCGTGGTCTGCTCGTCCAGCAGCAGCGCATGTTCGAAGCGCAAGTCACGGACTTCAGAGGCGTTGCCGAGCACAGCGCGCGCGGCCGCCAGCGCCATTTCGCAGTAAGCAGCCCCCGGAAACACGGTCACATTGCGGACCTGGTGATCGCCGAGCCAGGGCTGGGCGGCGGTGCCGACCTCGGCCTGCCAGACGTGGCGCTCCGGGTCTTCCAGCAAGCGCACGTGGGCGCCCAACAGCGGATGCACCGAAACGGTGCAACCACCGTGTATCGAGGGTTGACCGCCGCGGCTCAACAACAGCCGACGGTGCGTCCAGGTCGGCAGCGGCGCGTCCACCAGCCGGCCATTCGGGTAGAGCGCGGAGAAGTCGACCGCGGCCCCCGCGCTGTACAGATCCGCGACAAAACCACGTAGCCCGTATGGCTGCGCTTGCTCGCGGCGCATGGCGGCCAGAGCGGCCAGCGGCATGTCGAGACTGCGGGCGGTCTGCTCGACCGCGTGGGTGAGCAGCGGGTGGGGCGCCAGCTCCGCGAAGACCCGGTAGCCGTCCTCCAAGGCGGCCCGCACCGCCGGGGCGAACCGCACCATCTGGCGCAGATTCTGCACCCAATACCCGGCATCGCAGAGCGGCCGCTCGCGCGGGTCGTAGAGGGTCGCCGAGTAGAAGGGAACTTCCGGCGGCATCGGGTGCAGCTCGGCGAGCGCGTCGGCCAGATCGTCGAGGATCGGATCGACCTGGGGGGAGTGCGAGGCGACGTCGACGGCGATCTCGCGGGCCATCACGTCGCGCGATTCCCAGGCTGCGACCAGATCGCGCACCGTCTGGGTGGCACCGCCGATCACTGTGGACTGCGGCGACGCCACCACCGCCACCACGGCGTCGTCGACACCACGGGTCACCAGCTCCGAAAGCACTTGCTGGGCAGGCAGTTCCACCGAGGCCATCGCACCGGCGCCGGAGATGCGGGACATCAGCCGGGAGCGCCGGCAGATGACGCGCAACCCGTCTTCCAGGGACAACGCTCCCGCGACGACGGCCGCAGCGACCTCACCCAGGGAATGCCCGATGACCGCGCCTGGCTGGACCCCGTACGAGCGCATGGTGGCGGCCAGCGCGGCCTGCATGGTGAACAGGGTCGGTTGAATCCGGTCGATACCGGTCACGGTCTGCGAGGCGGTCATCGCCAGGGTCACCGAGAACCCGGCCTCGTGGGCGATCAGTGGCTCGGCCGCCGCGACGGTCGCGGCGAACACCGGTTCGGTCGCCAGCAGCTCAGCTCCCATTTGAGCCCACTGCGAACCTTGTCCCGAGAACACCCAGACCGGTCCCCGGTCGTCCTGCCCCGCCGCGGCCTGATACGGAGCGTCGCCGTCGGCGACCTCGCGCAAAGCTCTGGTGAGCTCCGGCCGGCTACTCGCAATGACGGCAGTGCGTACTGGGCGGTGCGTGCGCCGACGCGCCAGGGTGTAGGCCAGATCCGTCAAGGCCACATCCTCATGCGCTGCCACCCAGTCGGCCAGGCGGCCGGCGGTGCGGCGCAATTCGTCGGCTGAGGTCGACGACAGCGGGAACAGCAGAGGTGCCGCCGTAACCGAATCAGCTGGGATGGCTTCGGGCACAGCGGATTCGGGAGCCTGCGCTGGGGCTTGCTCCACGATGGCGTGTGCGTTTGTTCCCGAAAGTCCGTACGACGACACCGCCGCCCGTCGGGGATGATGACCATTGGTCGGCCACGGTGTAATCGTTTGCGGAACAAAAAGTTTGGTGTTTATCGCGGCCATTTCGTCGGGCAGCCGGGTGAAGTGCAGATTTTGCGGAATCATGCCGTGCTGCAGGGCCAGGATCGTTTTCATCAGCCCGAGCGTTCCGGCGGCCGACTGGGCATGCCCCAAGTTGGTCTTCACCGTTGCCAGCGCGCAGGGGACGTCGATGCCGTAGACGGCGGCGAGGCTGGCGTATTCGACCGGGTCGCCGACGGGCGTGCCGGTGCCGTGCGCCTCGACCATGCCGACGCTGCGGGCGTCGACGCCTGCGGCGGCCAACGCCGCCTTGTACACCGCGGTCTGCGCCTTGACCGACGGTGTGGCGATGTTGACGGTGTGGCCGTCCTGGTTGGCAGCACTGCCGCGGATTACGGCCAGAATCCGATCGCCGTCGCGCAGCGCGTCGGACAAACGTTTGAGTAAGACCACGACACAGCCCTCGGCAGACGCGAACCCGTCAGCCGCGACGTCGAACGCATGGCACCGTCCGGTGGGAGACAGCATGCCTTCCGCGGAACCTGCGACGAACTTCCGCGGATCCAGGATCACCGCGGCGCCACCCGCCAGGGCAAGGTCGCTTTCACCGTCGCTCAGGCTGTGACAGGCCAGGTGGACCGCCGTCAGACCGGACGAGCATGCGGTGTCCACCGTCATCGCGGGACCGTGGATGCCCAAGGCATACGCGATACGCCCGGATGCCAGGCTGAAGCTGCTGCCCGTGAATCCATACGGCGCCTCCACGGCGTTCGCATCGGCGGCCAGCAGTTGATAGTCGCCGTGCGTCAAACCCACGAACACACCGGTGAGCGAGTCGGCCATGGTCTCTCGAGTCAGGCCGGCGTGTTCCACGGCCTCCCAGGAGGTTTCCAGCAGCAACCGGTGCTGGGGGTCGATCGCGGTGGCCTCGCGCTCGTTGATCCCGAAGAACTCGCAATCGAAGCCGGCGACGTCATCGAGGAACCCGCCCCACTTCGTCACCGATCGACCCGGCACTCCCGGCTGAGGGTCGTAATATTCCTCGGCGTCCCACCGGTCCAGCGGCACTTCCGTGACCAGGTCATCCCCGCGTACCAACGCCTCCCACAGCCGCTCAGGGGAGTCGATGCCCCCCGGCAGCCGACAGGCCATGCCGATGACAGCGGTGGAAGTGACAGTAGCTTTGTCCACGGCCGTTCACCTCTTCTTATCCGGTGGGGCGGTAAGCGCGATTTAATTCGAATTGGCTGATGGGACCGCCTGTTTGAGTCGGCGCATCTTCGACAATTGGTTGCAAGAAACGTCGGGCGTTGGACGTCATACCGGTGTCCATTCCAATTGATCGATTGCGCGGCTGATGGGTTGCAATCCGGGGTCTACCAGCGCAAAGACATAATCAGAGTTCGGCTCGGCGTCCGAATAATCAATCGCTCCATGGAAAACTTGGCCGCCCACCCCGAAGAAATCGGCCCTGAGTGGTTCCGGCCCTCGCGGCACTTTGCTGGTTACTTGCCCAGGCAAATCCGGATTGAGTGAAACCCCGATATTCGCCAATAGGCTGCGTCGCCATTCGGTACGGAAATGACCAGACTTTCGCGAAGGCCGGACGTTTGCTTGTCGCCCCGCCGGTAGCTGTGTCCCGCCCTCAAGTTCCATCCGACATTGCCCGCCTCGAAGGCGTATGAATAGACGGCGGCGCCGGCGCGGCCGCCGTCGCCACTTCGTCGGGCGGAGCGGAGATGCAGCGCGAATGGCTGCGCTCTCGACCGTCCGGCAGTTGGTTGAGACTTCGGCGACGGCCTGCCACAAGTCGTCCCGCGCCGGTTGTCGTCGGCCGAAACGAACAAATCGGCGTTGTCGTTGTCGACGGGTCGATCATCGGTTCTCCCACCCCGCAACTCGACATGCGTGGAACAAACCATACCCAAGGTCTCGTTGGCGCGGGCCGCCTTGAGGCAAATTTTCCGAAGTGGCCAGTGTGTTAGCTGTGTGTTAAGCCACGATTGGTCAGACGGCCCGGCGGAGAAGCCTCCGCGGGTGGCGCCGGCGCGTGCCAGGCGCCTGCGGCGGCCTAGCGGGCCTGGCCCTGCGAGGCCAGGAAACCCGCGACACCGCGGACCATCGCGTCGGCGTACTTCTGCCTGCCCTCGGCCGACTCCATCAGCGCCGAATCCGCGGGGTTCTTCATGTTGCCGCACTCGACCAGGATCGACGGGTACTGAGCCAGGTTCAGCCCGGCCAGGTCCGAGCGCCCATACAGCCCGTTCTGGCCGATGTAGTTGGCCGGCGGAATCCCAGAGGCCTGCATCTGGTCTCGCATGATCCGGGCGTACTGCACCGACGGTCCGGCCTGCACCTGGTTCAGCGGCGGGGCCGAGTAATTGACGTGGAATCCCCGGCCCGACGCCGGCCCGCCGTCGGCGTGGATGCTCAGGACCGCGTTGGGGTGCAGCGCGTTGGCCATGTTGGCGCGCTCGTCGACGCACGGCCCCAGCCCGGTGTCGTCGCCGCGCGCCATGGCGGTCCGGACGCCCAGGGCGTTCAACTCCGCGCGGACCCGCAGCGCGGTGTCCCAGGTGAAGGTGTGTTCCTGATAGCCGCTGTTGGTCGACGTCCCGCTCGCCTGGCAGTCCTTGGTGCCGCCGCGGCCGGTGGGCACCTGGCGGCCGATGGAGGCGTCGTTGGAGCCGTTGTGGCCGGGATCGATGAAGACGACCATGCCGGCGATGTTGGAGGGAACCCCCCATGCAGTCGGGGCCGCGGTCGGGGTGATCGCCGCCGAAGCCGCAACCAGCACACCGACGACCAACCTGATGCCGACACGCCTGCTCACTCGTAGGTCCACGGCGCCAAGGTAGCGTCGCGCGGTCTACGCTGGGTGTTTCGAATCGCCGGACACACGCAGGCGAAACCAGTTCGAGACCAAGATGCGAGGGAACTGTCATGCAACCCGGAGGTGACATGTCGGCGCTGCTGGCCCAGGCGCAGCAGATGCAGCAGAAGTTGATGGAAGCCCAGCAACAGCTCGCCAACGCAGAGGTCCACGGGCAGGCCGGTGGCGGCTTGGTCAAGGTGACCGTGAAAGGCAGCGGCGAGGTGGTCGCGGTGCAGATCGATCCCCAGGTCGTCGACCCCGCGGACGTCGAGACGCTGCAGGACTTGATCGTCGGGGCCATGGTGGACGCTTCCAAGCAGGTCACCCGCATGGCGCAGGAGCGGCTCGGCGCGCTGGCCGGCGGTTTCGGCGGGCCACCGCCGGGCCAGCCGCCGGCCCCGGCGCCGGAGCTCTAGCTCATCCATCGACATGTTTGAAGGACCCGTCCAGGATTTGATCGACGAGCTCGGCAAGCTGCCGGGCATCGGGCCCAAGAGCGCTCAACGCATCGCCTTTCACCTGTTGTCGGTTGAACCGCCGGATATCGACCGGCTGACCGCGGCGCTGGGGAAGGTCCGCGACGGCGTGCGGTTCTGCGCGGTGTGCGGCAATGTCTCCGACAACGAGCGTTGCCGGATCTGCTCGGACCCCCGCCGGGACGGCTCGCTGGTGTGCGTCGTCGAGGAGCCCAAGGATGTGCAGGCCGTCGAGCGCACGCGCGAGTTCCGCGGCCGCTACCACGTGCTGGGCGGCGCGCTGGATCCGCTGTCCGGGGTGGGGCCCGATCAGCTGCGGATCCGCGAGCTGCTGAGCCGGATCGGGGAGCGGGTCGACGATGTCGACATCACCGAGGTGATCATCGCCACCGACCCCAACACCGAGGGCGAGGCGACCGCCACCTACCTGGTTCGGATGCTGCGCGACATCCCCGGGCTGAGCGTGACGCGAATCGCGTCCGGGCTGCCGATGGGCGGCGACCTGGAGTTCGCCGACGAACTGACGCTGGGCCGCGCGCTCACCGGCCGCCGGGCGATGGTCTGACGCGTTCGTCGGCCGCCGGGAGCTCTCGGTAGGGATGGGCGACTCTCAAATTTGATATCGCATGCGCTATCAAATCCGCCGTTGACCACATGCCTGTAGCGGCGGCTCGCGGGCAACCGTCAGGCGGTCACGACGGCGAAGTTGTCACTGGTGGCCCACGCCTTCTCGAACGTGGCCAGGGGCACCTGCTCGTCGCGGCCGGCCTCGATGCCGCTGTCGTTCAGGTGCACCACCCGGGCCGTGGTGTCGATGCCGATGACGACGACGAAGTGGTTCTCCCGGGTGCGGTTGCCGGGCTCGTCCCAGATGATCTTGTCGTTGAGGCCGACGATCACCTTGTGGCCCCGATCCAGTTCCTGCGCCAGCGCGTCGGTGTCGGTGTGCACCCCGGCGGCGTGCACGCCGTAGTGCGCCAACAGCACCGCGAGGTCGCTGTTGCTGGTCTTGCCGGCCGGGCGGTAGATCGGCCCGGAGTGGCTGACGCTGGGGATGTTGCCGGCCGTGGCGGTGATCTCGTCCTCGCTGGGCTCGTGGCCGCTGATCTGGCCGATCACATCGGCCACCGCCATCTCCCCGCAGTCCAGGTCCTGTTGCTGGTAGCGCCAGTAGGGCGCGGCGGCGGCCGGGTCGCCGTGCATCCCGTCGCGGGCGGCGTGGGCCGTGCCGGCGAAGGGGACCGCCAAAGCGGCGGCCGCGCCGAATATCGCCGCGAGCTTGATGCTGTTAGCCATGGAGCAAGGCTGAGCGATAGCCCTAAAAGGATCCTTGAGGTGGCGCGGGGCCGGCCTTCAGCGAGCGGCCAGTCGCTCCTGGCGCAACAACTCCACCTCCGGCAGCTCCAGCGGCGCCAGCTCACCCACCACCTTGCTCAGCAGCAGGTCGGCCAGCTCGGGGTTGCGGGCCAGGCACGGTCCGTGCATGTAGGTGGCGACGACGCTGCCCTGCACTGCGCCGTCAAAGCCGTCACCCGCCCGGTTGCCCGCGCCCTTGGCCACCGCTCCCAGCGGTGACGCGGCGGGCCCCAGGACGGTGCCGCCCCGGTGGTTCTCGAAACCGGTGAGCCGTTGGGTCAGCCCGGTCAGCAGCGGCTTGGTGATCAGTTCGCCGATGGTGCGGGCATCCTGCGGGGAGGTGGTCGCATCGAGGAGACCCACGCCGTCGCCCCGTTCGCCCGCCGACGTCTCATACCACTGCCCGAGCACCTGGACGGCTGCGCAGATCGCCAGCACGGGCGCTCCCCGGTCCGCGGCGCGCTGCAGCCCCGGATGCTTGATGAGGTGCTTGGTGGCCAGCCGCTGTGCATAGTCCTCCGCGCCGCCCAGGGTGTAGAGATCCAGCGAGCCCGGCACCGGGTCGGCCAGCGTGATCTCCACGATCTCCGCGGCGATGCCCCGCAACCGCAGCCGCTGGCGCAGCACCAGCGCGTTGCCGCCGTCGCCATAGGTGCCCATCACGTCGGGCAACACCAGCCCGATCCGCACTATCGAGTCAGCCATGGCGCGCCAATGCCCGCTGCAGCTGGAGGAACGCGGTGTAGTTGGCGACGACCTCGACCCGCCCGGGCGGGCACGACGCGATGGCGGCCACGGTGTCGTGCACGAGGGTGTGGTCGACGCCCGCGTATCCGAGGCGAACCGCGAGGTCGGTGCCGCGTTCGCCGGCGGCGACTATGGGCCTTTTCGAGGCCGACTCTTCGAAGCGCTCGAAGCGCACGTCCCACAGCCACGACAGGTCTTCCCCGTCGGGAACCTGCCCGTTGACCGAGATGACCACCCCGGCCGCGTGCTTGTCGACCATCGACAGCGCCTCCTGCCAGCCGGCCGGGTTCTTGGCCAGCAGGATCCGCGCCTCGTGGTCGCCGATGCGGACGGTCCGGTAGCGCCCGGCGACCTCGTCGACGCCCGACACGGCCGCCACGGCCTTCGCAGGATCCGCGCCCAGCGTGACGGCCGCGGCGACGGCCTGGGCGGCGTTGCCGCGATTCACCGCGCCCGGCAGCGCCAACCGCATCGGCAGGGCCAGCCCGTCGGGCCCGTACAGCGTCTCGTCGTCGAACCACCATTGCGGGCTGGGCCGCTTGAAATCGGCGCCGGTGGAATACCAGTGGTTCTTGTCGCGGACGATGACCTCGCCGCTGCGCGGGCAGCTGACGGAGTCGTTCGCCCACGAGCCGCCCGCGGCCACCCACACGACGTTCGGGCTGTCATAGGCCGCAGACGTCATGAGCACGTCGTCGCAGTTGGCGACGACGACCGTCGCCGGGTGCCGGGCCAGCCCGGCTCGCAGCGTGCGCTCGATGACGTTGATCTCGCCGACGCGGTCCAGCTGGTCGCGAGACAGGTTGAGTAAAACGATCACGGCGGCTTCCACCGCATTCAAGACGTGCGGCACGTGCATCTCGTCGACTTCCAGGGCCGCCAGCGGCGCCTCGCGGTTCGCTGCCAGCGCGGCCACCAGACCGGCGTCCATGTTAGCGCCCTCGGCGTTGGTGGCCACCGACCCCAGCGTGCCCAGGGCGGCTGCGGTCATCCGGGTGGTGGTCGACTTGCCGTTGGTGCCGGTGACGACGACGGTGCGCCGTCCGGCGGCGAGCTGACGGAGCACCGAGCGGTCCAGGGTCATCGCGATCAGGCCGCCGATCATCGCCCCGGCGCCGCGCCCGGTCACCCGCGATGCCCAGCGCGCGCTTGCTCCCGCGGCGAGGGCGAGACGCGCACGGGTGGTGATCACGCGGGTGAGTTTAAGGGCGATCGCAAGCGCGGCGCAGAGCGCCGGGCGCTGGGGGTCGCCCCATCGGGTAGAGGGGGGTCGCCGCCGTCATCGAATTCAGCGCCGACACGATGCACGGTGACCAGGCGATGTCGGTCGGACGTGCCATCCTCAATTCATGAACCGGGTGTCCTGGGGTCGGCCGGCCAGCGAGCCGGACGGGGGCTGGGCGGTCATCGACGTCGAGACCTCGGGCTTTCGGCCGGGTCAGGCACGGGTCATCAGCCTGGCGGTGCTCGGCCTCGACAACGACGGCCGAGTCGAACAATCCGTCGTCAGTCTGCTCAACCCCGGCGTGGACCCGGGTCCGACCCACGTGCACGGCCTGACCGCCGCCATGCTGGAAGATCAACCGCAGTTCGCCGACGTCGTCGACGACGTGGTCAAGGTGCTGGACGGCCGCACGCTGGTGGCCCACAACGTCGCGTTCGACTACGCATTCCTGGCCGCGGAAGCCGAGCTCGCCGAGGCCGAACTGCCCATCGACTCCGTCATGTGCACGGTCGAGCTGGCCCGGCGGCTGGACCTCGGCATCGACAACCTGCGGTTGGAGACCCTGGCGGCGCACTGGGGCGTGACCCAGGAACGGCCGCACGACGCCTTCGACGACGCCATGGTGCTGACCGGAGTGCTGGCGTCCGCCCTCGCGCGGGCGCGCGAACGCGACATCTGGCTGCCGGTGCATCCGGTGACCCGGCGCCGGTGGCCGAACGGCCGTGTCACCCACGACGAGCTGCGCCCGCTGAAGGTGCTGGCCTCGCGGATGCCCTGCCCGTATCTCAACCCCGGCCATTACGTGTGCGGCAGGCCGCTGGTGCAGGGCATGCGGGTGGCCCTGGCGGCCGAGGTCGGACGCACGCACGAGGAACTCGTCGAGCGAATCCTGCACGCCGGGCTGGCCTACAGCGACGCCGTCGACGGGGAGACCTCGCTGGTGGTCTGCAACGACCCCGCCCCGGAACAGGGCAAGGGCTACTTGGCCCGCCAGCTCGGGGTGCCGGTGATCTCCGACGTGCAGTTCATGAACTCCATCCGCGCCGTGGTCGGCGGCACCAGCATGGAGGAATTCACCGACATCACCACGGTCGACCAGCAGCTCGCGCTGTTCTGACGAGCCTCTTGTACCACTACGTGCATAGTGGTACCGTCGCGGCATGAGTACCACTACTGGTGTAGTGAACAAGGGGTCCTGGTGGGCGTCCTACCGCCGGCACGGATACTTCTTCCGCGAGGCGGCCATGCTGACCATCTCGCTCGGCGTCCTCATTCACGTGTACCGGGTGGGCTTCGGGGACGAGGCCACGCTGAAACACGCGCTCACCCTGACGACCGACCGGATCCTGCTCGTCCCGATGACCTATGCGGCCATCACCGGCATTCTGGTCTGGCGGCGCGTCCGGTTCGCCAACAAGCGCCAGCGGGCCTTCTTCACCGCGTCACTCGTCTACATCGCCGGCAGCGTGCCGCTGCACGTGTACTGCTCCTACGTGGCCAAAGACCTCTCGACCTACATGTGGTTTCCGGTGTGGTTCAGCTACCTGTTGCTGATCGTCGTCTATCCGGCGTTCCTGACCATGTTCTGGCGAGTGCGCTACAAAGACTGATGCCGCCCAACCCGGAACGCCGCGCGCAAATCCTGGACGCCGCGATCGGCATCCTCGCCGACACCGGCGTCGGGGGACTGACGCACCGCCAGGTCGATGAGCGGGCGGGCCTGCCTGCCGGCACGACCTCGAACTATTTCCGGACGCGCCAGGCCTTGCTCGAAGCCACGGCGGCCCGCACCGTCGACCTGCATTGGCGACGCGTCGAGGCCTTGCGTAGCGCGATCGGGCCGCTCAACCGCGACGGCGTCAAAGCCTTCTTGACGCGGATGATCTCCGAGCCCGACGAACAGGCGCGCCGGTACACGCTGGCCCGGTTCGAGCTGTTCATGGAGGGCACGCGCCGGCCCGAGCTCCGGCCGTTTCTGAAGGACCTGCAGGCGGCCGCGGTGAAGTCAGCGACGCTGATCTTCGAGGCGGCGGGCTACACGCCGCAGCCCGAGCAGATGGAGGAGCTGAGCCGCCTGCTCAACGGCTACGTGTTCAGCAACCTCACGATTGCGGGCGCCCCCGACGACCCGGCCGGGGTAGTGGAGCGACTGCTGCGCGCGTTCTTTGATGCCTAGAGCCGCTTAGCGTGACGCGCGGTTGACCGCCGACACGACGGCGCGCAGCGACGCGGTCGTGATCGACGGCGCAATGCCGACACCCCACACCGTGCGGCCGTTGACCGACGCCTCCACGTACGCGGCGGCCTGCGCGTCGTCACCGGCGCTCATCGCGTGCTCGGAGTAATCGAGAACCGCGACGTCGAATCCCACATCGCCCAGCGCGTGGACGAACGCCGCAAGCGGGCCGTTGCCGGCGCCGCTGATCTCGGTCTCCGCCCCGTTGACCTTCACGGTCGCCGCGATCGTGGTTGTGCCGCTGTCTTCCTCCGATGCCTCGACCCGCTGTTTCATCCGCTCCAGCGGCCACACCGGGGCCAGGTACTCCTCGTAGAACGCGTCCCACATCTCCTTCGGGGAGACCTCGCCGCCCTCGCCCTCGGTGATCTTCTGAATCGCCTGGGAGAACTCGATCTGCAGCCGGCGCGGCAGCGCCAGACCGTGGTCGGACTTCATGATGTAGGCCACCCCGCCCTTGCCGGACTGCGAGTTGACCCGGATCACCGCCTCGTAGGTGCGGCCGACGTCCTTGGGGTCGATCGGCAGATACGGCACCTGCCAGAGCATGTCCTCGACGTCGGCGTCCGCGGCGTCCGCGTCGATCTTCATCTGGTCGAGGCCCTTGTTGATGGCGTCCTGATGGCTGCCGGAGAACGCGGTGTACACCAGGTCGCCACCGTAGGGGTGACGCTCGTGCACGGGCAGCTGGTTGCAGTACTCCACCGTGCGACGGATCTCGTCGATGTTGGAGAAGTCGATCTGGGGGTCCACGCCGCGGGAGAACAGGTTGAGCCCCAACGTCACCAGACACACGTTGCCGGTGCGCTCGCCGTTGCCGAACAGGCAGCCCTCGATCCGGTCGGCGCCGGCGGCAAAGCCCAATTCGGCTGCGGCAACGGCTGTTCCGCGGTCGTTGTGCGGGTGCAGGCTCAGGATGACGGATTCCCGGTTGGCCAGGTTGCGGCTCATCCACTCGATCGAGTCGGCGTAGACGTTGGGGGTGGCCATCTCCACCGTGGCGGGCAGGTTGAAGATGATCGGGTTGTCCGGCGTCGGCGCGATGATCTCTCCGACGGCGTCGCACACCTGCCTGGCGTACTCCAGCTCGGTTCCGGTGTAGGACTCCGGCGAATATTCGAAACGCCATTGCGTGCCAGGGTATTTGGCGGCCTCCTCGACACACTTGCGGGCGCCCTCGGTGGCGATGGCCTGCACCGCGGCCCGATCGGCGCGAAAAACCACGCGGCGCTGCAGGATTGACGTCGAGTTGTAGAAATGCACGATGGCCCGCGGCGCGCCCTCACACGCGGTGAAGGTGCGCTCGATGAGTTCGGGGCGGCACTGGGTCAGCACCTGAATGGTGACATCGTCGGGGATGGCCCCGTCGGTGATGATCTCGCGGACGAAGTCGAAGTCGGTTTGACTGGCCGACGGGAAGCCGACCTCGATCTCCTTGTAACCCATGCGCACCAGCAGATCGAACATGCGGCGCTTGCGGGTCGGGCTCATCGGGTCGATCAGCGCCTGGTTGCCGTCGCGCAGGTCCACCGCGCACCACAGCGGGGCGCTGTTGATGACGCGCTCGGGCCAGGTGCGGTCGGGGAGCCGAATGGGCTCGACTTCCTCGGCGAAGGATCGGTACCGGTTGACCGGCATCGCGGAACCGCGCTGGGGATTCCAGGCGGGCTGGCCGGACCCCGGCGGGCCCGCGGGTTTGACGATCGATCGTGTCGACGTATAGGCGTCGGGATTGGAAGTCACGGTAGTTGCTCCGGGGGTGTCAGAAGGAACCTCAGACCGGCGCATCGCGAACACCCGCGACGGGAGGCCGGTCTGGATCAGACCCCGTCGCGGCGTCCGAGGAGGAGCACCCGCTGCACGTCCTGAACTCTACCGCGATTGGCGCCATGGCGAAAATTGCGCTAAAACTCGCCGAAAACCACAGGCTGTGGCTCTTAGCATCGCGGCGTAAACCGCTATGCGCAGCCACGTATTCTGTTGTGGACTTAAATCGTGCCCAAGGGCGGGAAGAATGCGGGAACAATAACGTGGCGCTCGTCGTGCAAAAGTACGGCGGATCCTCGGTGGCCGACGCCGATCGGATCCGCCGTGTCGCCGAACGCATCGTCGCGACCAAGAAGCAGGGGAACGACGTCGTCGTGGTGGTCTCCGCCATGGGCGACACCACCGACGACCTGATGGACCTGGCCCAGCAGGTCTGCCCGGCCCCGCCGCCGCGGGAACTCGACATGCTGCTGACCGCCGGCGAGCGCATCTCCAACGCGTTGGTGGCCATGGCGATCGAATCGCTGGGCGCGGAGGCGCGCTCGTTCACCGGTTCGCAAGCCGGCGTCATCACCACCGGCACGCACGGCAACGCGAAGATCATCGAGGTGACCCCGGGACGGCTGCAGGCCGCGCTCGACGAAGGCCGGATCGTGCTGGTCGCCGGGTTCCAGGGCGTCAGCCAGGACACCCGCGACGTCACCACGCTGGGCCGCGGCGGCTCGGACACCACCGCCGTCGCCCTGGCCGCCGCACTGCACGCCGACGTCTGCGAGATCTACACCGACGTGGACGGCATCTTCACCGCCGACCCGCGGATCGTGCACAACGCACGCCGGTTGGACAAGGTGACCTTCGAGGAAATGCTCGAGATGGCGGCGTGCGGCGCGAAGGTGCTGATGCTGCGCTGTGTGGAATACGCACGCCGCTACAACATTCCGGTGCATGTCCGCTCGTCGTACTCGGACAAACCAGGCACCGTCGTCGTCGGATCGATCAAGGACATAGCCATGGAAGACCCCATCCTGACCGGAGTCGCACACGACCGCAGCGAAGCCAAGGTGACCATCGTCGGCATCCCCGACATCCCCGGGTATGCATCCCGGGTGTTCCGCGCCGTCGCCGACGCCGACGTGAACATCGACATGGTGCTGCAGAACGTCTCCAAGGTGGAGGACGGCAAGACGGACATCACCTTCACCTGCTCGCGGGACAGCGGGCCCACGGCGGTGGCCAAGCTGGACGCGCTCAAGGACGAGATCGGCTTCACGCAGCTGCTCTACGACGACCACATCGGCAAGGTTTCGCTGATCGGCGCGGGCATGCGCAGCCACCCCGGCGTCACCGCGACCTTCTGTGAGGCCCTGGCGGAGGTCGGCGTCAACATCGAACTGATCTCCACCTCCGAGATCCGCATCTCGGTGCTGTGCCGCGACACCGAACTAGACAAGGCCGTCGTGGCGTTGCACGAGGCGTTCGGGCTCGGCGGCGACGAGTCGGCCACGGTATATGCGGGGACGGGCAGGTAAATATGGGCGCGAATCGCGTGTCGATAGGCGTTGTAGGCGCCACCGGCCAGGTGGGCCAGGTGATGCGCAGGTTGCTCGACGAGCGGGACTTCCCCGCAACGTCGGTGCGGTTTTTCGCGTCGTCCCGCTCGCAGGGGCGCAAGCTGGCATTCCGCGGCCAGGAGATCGAGGTCGAGGACGCCGCGAAGGCCGACCCGACCGGCCTGGACATCGCGTTGTTCTCCGCCGGCAAGACCATGTCGCTGGTCCAGGCGCCGCGGTTCGCCGCGGCCGGAGTGACGGTGATCGACAATTCGTCGGCGTGGCGCAAGGACCCCGACGTGCCGCTGGTGGTGTCCGAGGTGAACTTCGACCGGGACGCGCATCGCCGACCGAAGGGCATCATCGCCAACCCGAACTGCACCACGATGGCCGCGATGCCGGTGCTCAAGGTGCTGCACGACGAGGCCGAGCTGGTGCGCCTGGTGGTCTCGAGCTACCAGGCGGTGTCCGGCAGCGGGCTGGCCGGGGTCGAGGAGCTGGCGACCCAGGCGCGCGCGGTCATCGACGACGCCGAGCAGCTGGTGCACGACGGCTCCGCCGTCGAGTTCCCGGCGCCCAAGACCTACGTCGCGTCGATCGCCTTCAACGTGGTGCCGCTGGCCGGCTCGCTGGTGGACGACGGCTCCGGGGAAACCGACGAGGACCAGAAGCTGCGGCATGAGAGCCGCAAGATCCTTG
Organism: Mycobacterium nebraskense; assembly: GCF_002102255.1. Lineage (GTDB taxonomy): Bacteria > Actinomycetota > Actinomycetes > Mycobacteriales > Mycobacteriaceae > Mycobacterium > Mycobacterium nebraskense. Next base: position 27,818 of record NZ_LQPH01000011.1, on the reverse strand, counting down.
GCATCCCCGACCTGGCGGTGAGCGGAACCTGCGTGCGGGTGCCGGTGTTTACCGGGCACTCGCTGTCGATCAACGCCGAATTCGCCCGGCCGCTGTCGCCCGAGCGCGCCCGACAGCTGCTCGACGGCGCGCCCGGCGTCAAGGTGGTCGACGTGCCGACCCCGTTGGCGGCCGCGGGCGTCGACGAATCGTTGGTCGGCCGCATCCGCCACGACCCGGGGGTGCCCGATGGGCGCGGCCTGGCCTTGTTCGTCTCGGGAGACAACCTGCGCAAGGGGGCGGCGCTGAACACCATCCAGATCGCCGAGCTGCTGGCCGCCCGGCTGTGAATCAGCGGGTGAGCTCAATGAGCTCAGCCCACACTCGACTGGTCGCGCGGTGCTCGCTTGCTTTAACTCTGCTTGCGCCGCAATGGTTTTGGATCGCGCACGCCGACCCGCCGGCGCCGGCCCCCGAGCCCATCGTGCAGCCGCTGGCGCCCGGTCAGGTGCTGCGGATCGGGCCCACGGCAGGCACCGGCACCCCCACCGGCGACTACGGCATCGGCGCGACCGACCTCTGTGAGTTCGTCGAGTTCCCCACCGAACTGCTGCAGGTCTGCGGCGACAGCTTCGCCGGCCAGGGCGTCGGGTTCGGCGGCTGGTACGCGCCGGTGGCGCTGCATGTGGACACCGCCTCCGTCGACGACCCGGCCGGCGTGCGCTACACCGGCGTGACCGGGCTCAGCAATCCGCTGCTAGCCGACCCCACCCCGCCGGGGACCTCGCAACTGCCCGCCGGAGTGGTGCAGATCAACCGCCGCAACTACGTGATGGTGACGACGACGAAGAACCTGGAGCCGCAAAGCTCACGGCTGGTGACGGCCGAGCCCGCGCGGGCGGGCTGGCAGACCATCACCGGCTCGCGGAGACCGGCGTCCTATCAAGGCGGCTCGCAGACGCAGATCAGCGGCTACTACGACCCGATCCCCACCCCGGACTCGCCCACCGGCTGGGTGTACATCGTCGCCGACAGCTTCACCCGCAGGGACCCCGTCGTGCTCTATCGGGCCGCCCCGCAAGCGTTTACCGACAGGTCCCGGTGGCAGGGCTGGGCGGCGGGACCGGGCGGCGGCTGGGGCAAGCCCCCGACCCCGCTGTGGCCGGACGCGGTGGGCGAGATGTCCGTGCGGCAGATCGACGGCAAGACCGTGCTGTCGTATTTCAACTCCGTCACGGGCAACATGGAGGTCCGCGTCGCCGACGACCCGACCGCGCTGGGCGACGCGCCGGTCACCACGGTGGTACAGCACGACGAGTGGCCGGAACCGGCGGAAAGCCTGCCGCCGCCTTATGACAATCGGCTCGCGCAACCGTACGGCGGATACATCTCGCCCGGCTCCACGCTGGACGAGCTGCGAATCTTCGTGAGCCAGTGGGATACTCGCGCCCGGGTGGCCGCGCCATACCGGGTGATCCAATTCGCGGTCAACCCGTTCAAGCCGGCGTAGCTGCCGCAACGAGCGCTCCCTCCGCAGCACCGTGGAGGCCAATGCTCGGCGGGATGGGTTCGTCGTTCACACTGCTGCAATGGAATTCGTTAGCGCCGACCCCGTCCTGGCAGTGCACGATCTGGACAAAGCCGCCCAGTGGTTTCATTCGGTGCTCGGCTGCAAAATCACCGAGCCGGACCCCGGCAATTGGACCTTCTGCGCTGCGGGGCCCGTGACCTTTCGGCTTGGTCGTTGAAATCCCCGGAAGGACACCGCTTCATGTTGTCCGAGCCGGTTGATGGGACTGCGGGTCGGTAACGCTTACCTGTGGCGGATCGGGTGCGTCTTACCTGCGAGGCAGCGGGTTTCGGTTCACAGCTGCTACATAAGTCGCGCATAGCCGCAACTATTGTTAACGCCTTCATCATTTGTCTCATGAGTGAAACATCTGAAACCCCCGCTGCGCGGACTTCCACCGCAACTGCACCGGCGCCGGCCGCGGTAGCGGCGCCATACCGGGCCTCTCGGGTCTTCCAAGTCGCCGCCTGGGTCGCCATCGTCGCCGGGATCGTGTTCATCGTCGCGGTCATCTTCTTCACCGGCTTCATCCTCGGCCACCGCGGTGGCCACCACGGCGGTCATCACCACAAGCACCACGCGGCGTGGATGCACCAGCATCGCATGGGCGGTCCGGGCGGCCCGGGTGCCGGCGGACCCGCCGGCATCCAGCAGGGCGGACCCGCGTCGGCGACCCCCGGTGCCCCCGGCCCCAGCCAGATTCCCTCGTCGGTAGCCCCAACCCGGACGCCGTAGTCCGACCCGCTCACTGAACAACCAGCAGCCCGGTGCTCGCCAGAGCACCGGGCTGCGCGTCGTTTCTTCCCCGGCAACTAACCGCCGCATTTCGATTCACAGCAAGTTTGTGGGCCGAACCTGTTAAGCCCGTCGCGACCCTGGGCATCATTCAAGGATGAGCGAGACACCTGAACCTTCGTCGACCCCGCCGACCCACGCCGCGCCACCACCGCCGCCGCCCCATCCGGAGCGGGTGAAGCCCCCGAGGCTTTACACGGCCGCGGCGTGGGTGATCATCGTCGCCGGGATCGTCTTCATCATCTCCACCGTGTTCTTCGCCGGTGCCCTCGTCTTCGGGTATTACCACCACTGCCACTATCACCACGGCCAGATGTTCAAACCCGGCGGAGGCCCCGGACCCGGCAACGGCCCGTGGGGACCCGGACCCGGCAACGGCCCGTGGGGTGATGGCGGGCCCGGGTTGATCGTGCCCATGCCTCCAGGTGGTCCGGGCGGACCCGGTGGACCGGCCGGCGGGCCCGGCCTGAGCGGTCCTGGCCAGCCGCCGACGAGCGCCCTCAGCCCGGGCCCGAGCGCGCCGGGACCGCGTCCGTGACGGGCGGCATGCGTAGACATTTTTCTTGACTTGGTCCAGAAAGGGAGCATAGTTATTGGCGCGCAGGAAGTTTCGTCGCCAAAGCCTGGAATCAGCCCAGCAAACGAGGAGATAGCGACATGACGGAGCGTTTCACCACCACTGACGCCGGCATCGCTGCGCCCAGCGACGACCAGTCGTTGACGATCGGTCCCGACGGCCCGATTCTGTTGCAGGACCATTACCTGATCGAGCAGATGGCCCAATTCAACCGGGAGCGCATCCCGGAGCGTCAGCCGCACGCGAAAGGCGGCGGTGCCTTCGGCACCTTCGAGGTCACCAACGACGTCAGCAAATACACGAGGGCCGCGGTCTTTCAGCCCGGCACCAAGACGGACATGCTGGCCAGGTTCTCCACCGTCGCCGGCGAGCGCGGAAGCCCAGACACCTGGCGTGACCCGCGTGGCTTCGCGCTGAAGTTCTACACCAGCGAAGGCAACTTCGACCTGGTCGGCAACAACACGCCGGTCTTCTTCATGCGGGACCCGCTGAAATTCCAGCACTTCATCCGGTCCCAAAAGCGCATGCAGGCAACGAACTTGCGCGACCACAACATGCAGTGGGACTTCTGGACGCTCTCACCGGAGTCTGCGCACCAGGTGACATGGCTGATGGGTGATCGCGGAATTCCCAAGACCTGGCGGAACATGAACGGCTACAGCAGCCACACCTACAGCTGGATCAACGCCGCCGGCGAAATCTTCTGGGTGAAATACCACTTCAAGACCGACCAGGGCGTCGACTTTCTGACTCAGGAGGACGCCGACCGGCTGGCCGGCGAGGACGGCGACTACCACCAGCGTGACCTCTACGAGGCGATCGAGGGCGGCGACCATCCCAGCTGGACGCTCAAGATGCAGATCATGCCGTACGAGGAGGCCAGGAACTACCGGTTCAACCCGTTCGACCTGACCAAGGTGTGGCCGCACGGCGACTACCCGTTGATCGACGTCGGCAAGATGACGCTGAACCGCAACGTCACCGACTACCACACCGAGATCGAGCAGGCCGCCTTCGAGCCGAACAACACCGTGCCGGGCACCGGGTTCAGCCCCGACAAGATGCTGCAGGCCCGCGGGTTCTCCTACTCCGACGCGCACCGCGCCCGGTTGGGAACCAACTACCGGCAGATTCCCGTCAACACGCCGAAGGTCGAGGTGAACAGCTACTCGAAGGACGGCGCGATGCGGGTGAAGAACGTCTCCGACCCCGTGTACGCGCCCAACTCCTACGGCGGCCCGCACGCCGACCCGGCCCGAGCCGCCGAGGTGCGCTGGCACGCCGACGGCGGCATGGTCCGCGCCGCGTACACGCTGCACGCCGAGGACGACGACTGGGGACAGGCCGGCACCATGGTCCGCGACGTCCTCGACGACGCGGCACGGGACCGGTTGGCGCACAACATCATTGGGCACGTCTCCAAGGGCGTCAAGGAGCCGGTGCTGTCGCGGGTGTTCGAGTACTGGCGCAACGTCGACCCCGACCTCGGCAAGTTGGTCGAAGAGGGCGTGCGAGCCAACGGGGGCTGACCACGCGCCGGCCTTCCTGGCATGATCGCTGGAATGACCATGCGGGCTCGCGCGGCCGTGATCACCATCGGCCTGGCCATCGAGGGAGCGGTCGCACTTCCGGTTGCGGCCGCGCACCCGTCGGAGCCGGGGGTGGTGAACTACGCGGTCCTGGGTAAGGGGTCGGTCGGCAACATCGTCGGCGGGCCCATGGGCTGGGAGTCGGTGTTCACCCAACCGGTCCAGGGCGACTGGGTGGACGTTCCGGCGTGCAACAACTGGGCCGACATCGGGTTGCCCGAGGTGTACGCCGACCCGGACCTGGCGTCGTTCAACGGCGCTGTCACTCAGACGTCGGCCAACGACCAAACCCACTTCGTCAAGCAGGCCGTCGGGGTGTTTGCCACCAACGACGCCGCCGACCGCGCTTTCCATCGAGTGGTGGATCGAACGGTGGGGTGCTCGGGCCAGACCACCGCGATGCACCTGGACAACGGCACCACACAGGTGTGGTCATTCGACGGCGGACCGCCCGGACCCGCCGATGCCAACTGGACCAAGCAAGAGGCCGGCACCGATCGGCGGTGCTTCAATCAAACCAGGCTGCGCGAAAATGTGTTGCTGCAGGCCAAGGTCTGCCAATCTGGCAACGCTGGGCCCGCGGTCAACGTGCTGGCCGGCGCGATGCAGAATGCGCTGGGTCAATGAGCCGGGTTCTGGGGCCGGGTCGGGCATGCTTGAAATTGGGCGCGAACGGGAATATGTCGGGGCCATCTGCTAGATGAAGTAGATGCGGTTACCGTTCCCTTAGCTGTGTGGGGAAGTGGTCCGCAGGCGCGTGTTCAGGCTCGCTCAGGCCCGAAGGGATGGCGATATGACGTTTGCCGCTGTCACTACCGCCGGTTCCGAGCTGGGCAGCCCCGAGATGGCCGATTCCAAAGCCGCCGCGCGCTACATCGCCGACGGCTGCCTGGTGGACGCCCCGCTGGGGCGCGTGGGTCTGGAGATGGAAGCCCACTGCCACGACCCGGCCGACCCGCACCGCAGGCCCGGCTGGGAGGAGATCGCCGAGGTTCTTCGGCTGCTGCCGGAGCTGCCGGGTGGCAGCAAGATCACGGTGGAACCGGGCGGTGCGGTGGAGCTGTCCGGTCCGCCGGCCGACGGGGTGGTGGCCGCCATCGCCGGGATGCGACGCGACCAGGCCGTGCTGCGGTCGGCGTTCGTCGAGGCCGGGCTGGGTCTGGTGTTCCTCGGGGCGGATCCGCTGCGGCCGCCCAAGCGCATCAACCCCGGCGCGCGTTACCGCGCCATGGAGCAGTTCTTCGCGTCCAGCCGCTCGGGTGAGGCGGGCGCGGCAATGATGACGTCCACCGCGTCCATTCAGGTCAATCTGGACGCCGGGCCGCGGGCCGGCTGGGCGGACCGGGTACGGCTGGCGCACGCGCTGGGGCCCACCATGATCGCGATGGCCGCGAATTCCCCGATGCTGGGCGGCGAGTTCACCGGGTGGGCTTCCACCCGGCAGTGGGTGTGGGGCCAGATGGACTCGGCGCGGTGCGGGCCCATCCTGGGCGCCAGCGGCGACGATCCCGGCACCGACTGGGCGCGCTACGCGCTCAAGGCCCCGGTGATGCTGGTGAACACCACGGACGCGGTGGCGGTCACGAACTGGGTGCCCTTTGCCGACTGGGTGGACGGCCGGGTGTTACTCGGCGATCGCCGTCCCACCGTCGCCGACTTGGAATACCACCTGACCACGCTGTTTCCGCCGGTGCGCCCGAGGCGGTGGCTGGAGATCCGCTATCTCGACAGCGTGCCGGACGACTTCTGGCCGGCCGTGGTGTTCACCCTGGTGGCCCTGCTCGACGACCCGGTCGCGGCCGACGTCGCGGCCGAGGCGGTCGAGCCGGTGGCCACCGCCTGGGACACCGCGGCCCAAGCGGGCCTGCGGGACCGGCGGCTGTACGCCGCGGCCACCAAGTGCGTGGGCGTCGCCGCCCAGCTGGCACCGCCCGAACTCGGCGATTCGATGCAGCGGCTGGTCGACGCCGTCGAGCGCGGCCGATGTCCCGGCGACGACTTCTCCGACCGGGTGATTCAGCACGGCATCGCGCCCACGGTGGCGCGACTGGCGCGAGGGGGGCTGTGACTTTCCGGGCAAGTCTTGCCGACGATTTGGCGCGGGCGCGGGCGCGGACGCTGCGGCTGGTCGAGTTCGACGACGCCGAACTGTATCGGCAGTACGACCCCCTGATGAGCCCGCTGGTGTGGGACCTGGCGCACATCGGTCAGCAAGAGGAGCTCTGGCTGCTGCGTGGCGGTGACCCCGGCCGGCCCGGCATGTTGCCGCCGGCCGTCGAGGGCCTCTACGACGCGTTCGTGCACACACGCGCGAGCCGGGCGGAGTTGCCGCTGCTGTCGCCGGAGCGCGCGCGGGCGTATTGCCGGACCGTGCGGTCCGCCGCGCTGGATGCCCTCGACGCCTTACCCCAGGACAGCGACGGCTTCACGTTCGCGCTGGTGATCAGTCACGAGAACCAGCACGACGAGACGATGTTGCAGGCGTTGAACCTGCGCAGCGGCGCCCCGCTGCTGCACGACAAGGCGGGTTTACCGGCCGGCCGGGCAGGGCTGGCCGGCACGTCGGTGCTGGTGCCCGCCGGCCCGTTCGTGCTGGGCGTGGACGCCGTGAGCGAACCGTACTCGCTGGACAACGAGCGTCCCGCACACGTCGTCGAGCTGCCGGCATTCCGGATCGGCCGGGTGCCGGTCACCAACGGTGAATGGCGGCACTTCATCGAAGACGGCGGGTACCTGCAGCCGCGCTGGTGGTCCGAGCGCGGCTGGGACCACCGCCAGCGCGCGGGCCTGACCGCGCCACAGTTCTGGAGCCCCGACGCACGAACGCGCACCCGGTTCGGCCACGTCGAAGACATTCCCGCCGACGAACCGGTGCAGCATGTCACCTACTTCGAGGCCGAGGCCTACGCGGCCTGGGCCGGCGCGCGGCTGCCCACCGAGATGGAATGGGAGAAGGCCTGCGCCTGGGATCCGGCCACCGGCAGCCGTCGCCGCTACCCGTGGGGAGCGCAGCCGCCGTCCGATGACCTCGCCAACCTCGGTGGTGCCGCGTTGCGCCCGGCGCCTGTCGGCGCGTACCCGGCCGGCGCCTCGGCATACGGGGCGGAGCAGATGCTCGGCGACGTGTGGGAGTGGACCACCTCGCCGCTGCGGCCCTGGCCGGGGTTCGTCCCGATGATCTACGAACGCTACTCGCAGCCGTTCTTCTTTCGCGACTACCGGGTGCTGCGGGGCGGCTCGTGGGCCGTGGATCCCGCCATCCTGCGGCCGAGCTTCCGCAACTGGGACCATCCGATCCGGCGCCAGATATTCTCCGGCGTCCGGTTGGCTTGGGACATCGAGGATTTCGCCTGATGTGCCGCCACCTCGGCTGGCTCGGGGCCGACGTCACCGTCTCCTCGCTGGTGCTGGACCCGCTGTGCGGCCTGCGGGTGCAGTCGTATGCCCCGCGCCGGCAGAAGCACGGCCTGCTCAACGCCGACGGTTGGGGCGTCGGGTTTTTCGATCGCTCTTCAGACGGCGACACCCCCCGCCGCTGGCGTAGCCAGACGCCGCTGTGGGGCGACGTGTCGTTCGACTCCGTTGCGCCGGCGCTGCGCAGCCACTGCGTGGTGGCCGCCGTGCGCTCGGCAACGGTCGGCATGCCGATCGACGTCAGTGCGACGGCGCCGTTCACCGACGGCCAGTGGTTGCTGTCGCACAACGGGGTGGTCGACCGCGCCGTGTTGCCCGTGACATCGCAGGCCGAATCGGTTTGCGACAGTGCGCTACTCGCGGCCACCATCTTCGAACGCGGCCTCGACGCGCTCGGCGGGACCATCACCGAGATAGCGGCCGCCGACCCGAATGCCCGGCTGAACATCTTGGCCGCCAACGGGTCTCGCCTGGTGGCGACCACCTGGGGCGACACCCTGTCCATCCTGCGCCGCGCGGACGGTGTCGTACTGGCCAGCGAGCCCTACGACAACGACTCCGACTGGGAGGACGTGCCGGACCGCCACCTCGTCGAGGTCACCGCGACGGGTGTCGCGTTGACCCCGCTGGATCACTCGGAAGGTTATCGATGACGCTGACACTGTCCAACCACTTGGCCGCCGACTCCGCGTACCAGGCGTTGCGGCGCGATGTGTTCGACGGCCTGCAGCAGACTCCGAAGTCGTTGCCGCCCAAGTGGTTCTACGATTCACTGGGCAGCCACCTGTTCGATCAGATCACCCGGTTGCCCGAGTACTATCCGACCCGCGCCGAGGCCGAGATCCTGCGTGCGCGATCGGCCGAGGTCGCGGCGGCCAGCGAGGCCGACACCCTGGTGGAGTTGGGCAGCGGAACGTCGGAGAAGACCAGGCTGCTGCTCGACGCCTTGCGCGAGCGCGGATCGCTGCGCAGATTCGTCCCGTTCGACGTCGACGCCGGCATCCTGTCGACGGCCGCGGCGGCCATCCAGCGCGAATATGCCGGCGTCGAAATCAACGCCGTCTGCGGCGATTTCGAGGAACACCTGACCGAGATCCCGGCCGGCGGGCGGCGCCTGTTCGTGTTCCTGGGGTCGACGATCGGCAACCTGACGCCCGGACCGCGCGCGGAGTTCCTGTCGAGCCTGTCCGCCCAGATGCGGCCGGGGGACAGCCTGCTGCTGGGCACGGACCTGGTCAAGGACACCGGCCGGCTGGTGCGCGCCTATGACGACTCGGCCGGGGTGACGGCGGCGTTCAATCGCAACGTGCTGGCGGTGATCAACCGGCAACTCGACGCCGATTTCGACGTCGAGGCCTACCAGCACGTGGCGCGGTGGAACGCCGACGAGGAACGCATCGAAATGTGGCTGCGCGCGGGCCGTCGCCAGCGGGTCCGCGTCGACGCGCTTGACCTGACCGTCGATTTCGCGCCCGGCGAGGAGATGCTCACCGAGGTGTCGTGCAAGTTTCGCCCGGACGGGGTGAGCGCCGAACTGGCCGGCGTGGGACTGCGTCGCACGCGGTGGTGGACGGACGCCGCGGGTGATTTCGGGTTGTCGTTGGCCGTGAAGTGACGGCCGGCGGTTTCCTGGCGGACCGATGGCGGGCGGCCCGCCTGCCGGCGGCCGGACTGCACCTGGACAGCGCGGCCTGTTCGCGGCAGAGCCTTGCGGTAATCGACGCCGCCGCCCAGCACGCGCGCAACGAGTCCGAAGTCGGCGGCTATGTCGCGGCCGAGGCGGCCGCCCCCGCGCTGGACGCCGGACGCGTGGCGTTCGCCGCGCTGGCCGGCATGCCCGACGCCGAGGTGGTGTTCACCACCGGCTCGCTGAACGCGCTGGATCTGTTTCTCGGCGGCTGGCCGGCGGACCGCCGCACGTTCGCGTGCCTGCCCGGCGAATACGGTCCCAACCTGGCGCTGCTGGCCGCCCACGGATTCGACCGTCAGCTGCTGCCGACGCTCGAGGACGGCCGGCTCGCGCTCGACGACGCGGCGCTGGCGCTGGAATCCGACCCGCCCGATCTGGTCCACCTGACCGCCGTCGGCAGCCACAGCGGCGTGGTGCAACCGTTGCCGATGATCGCTCTGCTGTGCCGCGAGCTGGGGTTGCCGCTCGTCGTCGACGCCGCCCAGGCCATGGGCCAGGTGGACTGCGCGGTCGGCGCCGACGTGACCTATGCGTCGTCGCGCAAATGGATCGCCGGGCCGCGCGGTGTCGGAGCCCTCGCGGTGCGCCGCGAGCTGATGGAGGGTTTGCGTCCGAGGCTGGCCGCGCCGGACTGGCTCGCGGGCTCGTTCACCGTAGCCCAGCAACTCGAGTTCGGTGAAGCCAATATCGCTGCGCGCCTGGGCTTTTCGATGGCGCTGGGGGAGCACCTGGCGTACGGACCGCAGGCCGTGCGCGCGCGGCTGGCCGAGCTGGGCGGCACCAGCCGCCGGGTGCTGGCCGATGTGGCCGGCTGGGCGGTGGTCGAGGAGGTCGACGAGCCCAGCGCCATCACCACCCTGGCGCCGGTCGACGGCGCAGATCCGCAAGCGGTGCGGTCGTGGCTGCTCGCCGAGCGGCGGATCCTGACCACCCTCGTCGGTGTGCAGCGGGCGCCCCTGCAGCTGGCCGGGCCGGTGCTGCGGATCTCGCCGCACGTCGACACCACGGCCGACGATGTGGAGACCTTCGCCGAGGCGTTGATCGCCGCGACGGCGGCGACCTCTGGTTAAGCGCTACCCGCTTTGTGCGCCGTCAGCAGGTAGGCCGGCATCTTCATTCGGCCCTTCTCGTCGCGTTCATGCGGCGGAAATTCGAAGGGCGCGCCTGCGATCTCGACGACGTTGGACAGAATGAAGGCCGGCCGGATCTCGTCGACCTCCCAGTACTTGCTCACCGCGGCGCGAAGTTCGTCTTCGTCGACCTCATTGGGCTTCGGTTCCATCTCGGCGGGAAAGGCGCCCTTGGCGAACACCAGCACGAACAAGCTGGCCCCCGGGGCGGCCGCGCGGTGGATGGAGCTCAGGTAGCCGTCGCGGCCCTCGACCGGCAGCGAGTGAAACAGCGTGCTGTCGACGACGGTGGAGAACCGTCCGTCGTAGCCACCGAACGAGGTGATGTCGGCCTGCACGAAGCTGGCCGTGGTCAAACCCCGCTCCTGCGCGGCCTTGCTGGCCGCCGCGACGGCGGTCGGCGTGAGGTCGACACCGACCACCGTGTAGCCCTGGGCGGCCAGCGCCAACGACAATTCGGCGACCCCGCACCCGGCATCCAGCACGTCGCTGCGGAATTTCCCGGCCGCGACCAGTGCGGCCAATTCAGGTTGCGGCTCACCGATGTTCCACGGCGGCGGGCCTTCGAAGTGCGCCTGCTCGCGATATGCGCTCTCCCAGTCCATGACTTGATCGCCCGTCATGGTTTTCAACGTACCCCGCGGTCATGACTCCCAGGTGTGCACCGGCTCGTTGGCGTGCATGTGCTCGCAGTAGCGGCGCAGCATCTCGGCCAGGGCCGCGGGCCGGGTCATCCCACCGTCTTCCAGCGTGCGCACCGTGGACACCTGCCAGCTGGCGCCGTTGCGGCCCGTCCTGGCGCGGCCCTCGATGACGCCGAGGAACCGGTCCCGCACCTCGGCGTCCACCCCCCAGCGGCGCAGTCCCTCATCGGCGATCGGCAGCAACGTGTCGAGCACCAGTGCGGCGGCCGTCACGTCGCTCAGTCCGGGGCCCAGCCCCGGCCAGTGCAGCCGGGCGTCGATGCCGTTGCGCGCCGCCTCGAGGAAATTCGCTTGTGCCGCAGCGAAGTCCATGCGGGTCCACAGGGGATTGTCGTCCTCGGACAGGCTGCGCAGCATGCCGTAGAAGAAGGCGGAGTTGGCCAGCATGTCCACCACGGTCGGCCCGGCCGGCAACACCCGGTTCTCCAGCCGCAGGTGCGGCCGCCCGTCGACCACGTCGTACACCGGCCGGTTCCACCGGTACACGGTGCCACTGTGCAGCCGCAATTCGGGCAGGTGCGGGGTCCGCCCGGCGGTCAGCTCGGTGACCGGATCCTCGTCGGACACTTCGGGCAGCAGGGACGGGAAGTAGCGGATGTTCTCTTGGTACAAGTCGAGGACCGAGGTGATCCACCCTTCGCCGAACCACACCCGCGGCCGCACGCCCTGGGACTTGAGCTCCTCGGGCCGGGTGTCGGTGGACTGCGTGAACAACTCGATGCGGGTCTCGGCCCACAGCTGGTGGCCGAAAAAGTACGGCGAGTTGGCGCCCAGCGCCAGCTGCGGGCCGGCGACCACCTGGGCCGCATTCCAGTTGGGGGCGAACGTTTCCGGGGCCAGCTGGAGGTGCAATTGGCTGCTGGTGCAAGCGGATTCGGGCGCTATCGACACGGCTTGCCAGCTCAGCGGTTCGGGGCCGGAGATGTTGATCGGGATGTCCTCGCCGCGGGCGGTGAAGATCGACTCGTTGAGCGCCGCGTATCGCCTCGAGTCGCTCATCCAGCCGCTGGCCAGGTGTTCGGGCATCAGCGTGGGCAGGATCCCGATCATGACGATGTGCGCGCCGCCCGTGCTGGCCTTGATCTCGGCGTCGTTCAGACTGGCCCGCACCTCGCCCTCCAGATCCAGGGTGGTGTGTCCGGGCAGGGCGTGGGGCGGCACGTTGAATTCGATGTTGTAGGCGCCCAATTCCGGCTGGAACGCCGGATCCGCGATGGCGTCCAGCACATCGCGGTTCGACATCGCCGGCTGATAGTCGGCGTCGACGAGGTTGCACTCGATCTCCATGCCGGTGAGCGGCTTATCCGACTCGAAGCGCGACTGCGCCAGCATCGTCTCGAAGACGTCCAGGCATAGCTGGAGCTTGCGCCCGTATTCCCGCCGATGTGCGCTGCTGTACGTGGTGCGCTTGACCTCTTCGCCCACACCGCCGATGGAACAGGGTTACCGGCGGTAACGCAAGCTACGCGGCCGCTTGTCGAGTTGGGCAGACCATGATGGACTCCTGACGTGTCCGATCACGGGTGGAGGAGAGCAGTTGGCCGAGTCCGCTGAGTTCGTAGCCGCCATCGACCAGGGAACCACCAGCACCCGCTGCATGATCTTCGATCACGACGGTGCCGAAGTGGCTCGCCATCAACTCGAGCACGAACAGCTCCTGCCGCGCGCGGGCTGGGTCGAGCACGACCCGGTCGAAATCTGGGAGCGTACCTCGTCAGTGCTGATGTCGGTGTTGAACCGGGCCAACTTGTCCGCCAAACACATTGCCGCGCTTGGTATCACGAATCAGCGGGAAACCACGCTGGTGTGGAATCGGCGCACTGGGCGACCCTATTACAACGCGATCGTCTGGCAGGACACCCGCACCGATCGGATCGCGTCGGCGTTGGAACGAGACGGCCGCGGCGAGGTGATCCGACGCAAGGCGGGCCTGCCGCCGGCGACGTACTTCTCCGGGGGCAAATTGCAGTGGATCCTGGAGAACGTCGACGGGGTACGGGAGGCCGCCGACAGCGGTGACGCCCTGTTCGGCACCCCGGACACCTGGGTGTTGTGGAACCTGACCGGCGGACCGCGCGGCGGCGTGCACGTCACCGACGTGACCAATGCCAGCCGAACCATGCTGATGGACCTGGAAACCCTGGATTGGGACGACGAGCTGTTGTCGTTCTTCTCCATCCCGCGCGCGATGTTGCCGGCGATCGCGCCGTCGTCGTCGCCGCAGCCGTACGGCGTCTCCGCGCAGGCCGGGCCGGTCGGCGGCGAGGTGCCGGTCACGGGGGTCCTCGGTGACCAGCACGCGGCAATGGTGGGCCAGGTGTGCCTATCGGAGGGCGAGGCGAAGAACACCTATGGCACCGGAAACTTCTTGCTGCTCAACACCGGCGAGACGATCGTGCGATCCAAAAACGGGCTGCTGACCACGGTCTGCTACCAGTTCGGGGACGCCAAACCCGTGTACGCGATCGAGGGTTCGATCGCGGTCACCGGTGCTGCGGTGCAGTGGCTGCGCGACCAGCTCGGCATCATCAGCGGCGCCGCGCAAAGCGAGTCCCTGGCGCGTCAGGTCGCCGACAACGGCGGAGTCTATTTCGTCCCAGCGTTTTCCGGGCTGTTCGCGCCTTACTGGCGATCCGATGCCCGCGGCGCGATCGTCGGGCTGTCCCGGTTCAACACCAACGCGCACCTGGCCCGCGCGACGCTGGAGGCGATCTGCTACCAGAGCCGCGACGTGGTGGATGCGATGGCGGCGGATTCCGGTGTGCGCCTTGAGGTTTTGAAGGTCGACGGCGGCGTCACCGGCAACGACCTGTGCATGCAGATTCAGGCCGACGTGCTCGGCGTCGACGTGGTGCGCCCGGTGGTCGCCGAGACGACCGCGCTGGGCGCCGCCTACGCGGCGGGTCTGGCGGTGGGGTTCTGGGCCGATCCGTCCGACCTGCGGGCGAACTGGCACGAGGACAAGCGCTGGACGCCCGCCTGGAGCGACGAGCAGCGCGCGGCCGGATACGCGGGTTGGCGTAAGGCGGTGCAGCGGACCCTGAACTGGGTCGATGTGACCTGATCCAGGGCCCGCTGTGGGTGGCGGGGCTCAGTCTTCGCCGAGGATGCCGTAGACCTCGCGCCGGGCGTTGTTGAGGATTTCGACGATGCGCTGCTGCTGCTCGGCGGTGGCGGTGTGCGCGGACTGCGCGACCGCGCCGAACAGCTGGCCGATGGCCGCTCGCAGGTTCATGTGACCCGGGTCGGCGCCTTCGGCGATCTCCTCCCACGGCGGGGTTCCGACCTTTTCGGCCGCCGCGCGGCCCTCGTCGGTCAGCTCGAATAGCTTCTTACTGCCCTCGCTTTCGCTGGCGGTGATCAGGCCCTCGTCGGTCAGCAACTGCAGCGTCGGATAGACCGAACCGGGGCTGGGCTTCCAGAGCCCGTTGCTGCGTTCGGCGATCAGCTGGATCATTTCGTAGCCGTGCATCGGCCGCTCGGTCAGCAGCGACAGGATGGCCGCGCGGACGTCACCGCGCTTGCCGCGACCCGGGCCGCCACGGCGCCATCCGCCGCGCCGGCCGCCCGGCCCGAATCCGAATCCCGGACCGAAGCCGGGTCCGAAAGCCGGGCCGAACCCGGGCCCGAATCCCAGGGGACCGTCGTGGTCGGGGGCGTGCTCGCGAAGGTGTTCGAAGAACTCCTGGCGAGCGCGCCGCCTGGCGCCGTGCAGCGCGCGCCGTTGTGTGTCGGGTCCGAAGCCGAAACCGGGGCCGCCGGGGAACGGGCCGCCGGCGGGGGTGAATGGGTTGTTCATGTCTGTTCCTTACGTCTGAAGGGGAAGCGCACCGTGCGCTTCGAAGTATCACGATATATCGGAAAGTATCGCGATGCAACGAGCCGGTGCGGCGGGGCACCCGGCTGTCCGCTTGGGAGTGCCGTGACCTGCCGTGTTGGCGTACCAGTGCAATTGCGGGGCCGGACGCCCCGGCGCGGTTTGCACTCGACAGGCGGCGGGTAGGAACTCTGGGATGAACGCTGATAACTCCAACCTGACGGTGGGCAGCGGGACCTCTACCGCGGCCGGACCCGCGCAGGGTGGCAGCGATCCCAGAAGTGGTAGCCGCAACGTGTGGCCGTGGGTCAACTGGGGCCTGGCGCTGGCCACGGTGCCCGCCGCCGCCATCGTCATGCTTTTCGCGCTTGGCGCGGTGATGAGTACCGACGGCTGCAGCGAGAGCAGTTGCCCCAACCTGGGCCACGGCGGGATCAATTTCGGGGTCGCGTTCTACGGCGCGCCCGCCGTCGCCGTGGTCGTGATCGTCATTTCGCTTTTCACCGCGAAGCGCCGCGGCGGCATCGCCGTTCCGCTGTGCGGATGGGCGCTGTTGATCGCCGACGTCGCGCTGATGGCGGCGAGCGTCTCCGGTTAGCGCGGCCGTCAGCCGGGCGGCGAGAAACCACCCGGTGCTGGATTGGGTGGGGCCTGCTGCGGTGCGCCCGGATTCGGCCATGGGACCGCCTGCTGTTGTGGCGCGGCCGGCCAGGTTGGCCACGGCGCGGCGGCCGCCGGTGGCATGGCGGGACGAAGCCGGGCCAGTTCGCGGCGGTGCCGTTCGGCGAGCACGGCGGCCAGCACCAGTTCCGGCGGGGCGCCGGGCGGGGGTGGCGGGGCAATGCGGGACACCACGTCACCGGCGATGCGGTACGCCATCTGCAGCCGTAACTGTCGATCGAGTTGCGGTGCCCGCGAAAGGAATTGGCGTGCCACCTCGGCTTGGCCGGGGGACAGGCCGGAAAGTTGCAGCGACGACGCCCACCAGGCCAGCGGCGGCGGCATCACCGGCGGGGGACCCAGGCGGGGACCGCGTTCGTTGATGACGACGGTGCCGGCGAAGATGTCACCGATCCGCTTGGCCTTCGGCGACAGGATGCTGCAGATGACGGCCGGACTCCCGAACAGCATCCAGATCTCCACGACCGACGACAGGCCGCGGAAAAGGGCCTGCCGGAAGCGTTCTGGGCCGCCGTCGTCGGACACCACGCGCAGGCCCATCGCGATCTTGCCCACCGAGCGCCCGCGGGTTGCCGTTTCGAGGATCACGGGATAACCGAGGATCACCACGACCGTGAAGATGAGCAGGATGGCGGTGCTCAGCGCGGAGTCGAACTGGGTGAGCGTGGCGGCCCACAACATCAGCCCGAGCAGATAGCAGACGAAGATCACGGCGATATCGATCAGTGCGCTCACAGCCCGCACCGGCAACTGGGCGATCTGCACATCGAGCACGACGGCGTCGCCGGTCACCACCTCCGACATAACACCGAACGGTACAGGGCGATTAGGCTGCGCAGGGTGGACGTCGACGCCTTCGTGCTGGCCCATCGCGGGACCTGGGACCGCCTCGACCGGCTGGTGGGTAGGCGTCGCTCGCTGAGCGGCGCCGAGGTCGACGAGCTCGTCGAGCTGTACCAGCGGGTGTCCACCCACCTGTCGATGCTGCGCTCGGCATCCTCGGATTCGCTGTTGATCGGTCGGCTCTCGAGCCTGGTCGCGCGCGCTCGTTCCGTGGTCACCGGTGCCCACGCGCCGTTGAGCAGTACGTTCGCCCGGTTTTGGACGGTGTCTTTCCCGGTGGTCGCCTACCGGTCGTGGCGCTGGTGGCTGGGCACGGCGGTGGCGTTCTACGCGGTGGCAGTGGTCATCGCGTTCTGGGTGGTCGGCAATCCGGAGGTCCAGTCGGCGCTCGGAACACCAAGCGACATAGAACAATTGGTCAACCACGACATCGCCTCTTACTACAGCGAACATCCCGCCGCGGCCTTCGCCCTGCAGATCTGGGTGAACAACTCCTGGGTTGCCGCGCAGTGCATCGCGTTGTCGGTCCTGCTGGGACTGCCGATTCCGATCCTGCTGTTTCAAAACGCCGCCAACCTGGGACTGATCTCCGGGCTGATGTTCCAGGCCGGCAAGGGCGGCGTCCTGCTCGGGCTGCTGATTCCGCATGGGCTGCTGGAGCTGACGGCGGTCTTTTTGGCGGGGGCGGCCGGGATGCGGCTGGGGTGGTCGGTGATCTCGCCGGGTGACCGGCCCCGCGGACAAGTGCTTGCCGAACAGGGCCGCGCCGTCGTGTCGGTCGCGATCGGTCTGGTGGGCGTGCTGTTGGTCTCCGGGCTGATCGAAGCGTTGGTGACGCCCTCGCCGCTGCCGACGTTCGTTCGGGTCGGCATCGGGATCATCGCCGAGGCGGCCTTCCTCACCTACATCGTGTATTTCGGTCGCCGCGCGGCGAAGGCCGGCGAGACCGGCGATATCGAAGACGCGCCCGACGTGATTCCGACGAGCTGAACCGCTCTAGAGCCGGCCGGTGGCTTTCATCGCCAGGTAGCGGTCGGCCAGGGCGGGCGCCAGTTCGGTGGGCGGTGCGTCGACGACCTCCACCCCGCTGCGGCGCAGGCGCGCCGCGATCGCGCGGCGGTCGTTGCGGGATCGCTCGGCGGCCGCCGCGTCGTACACGGCGGCCGGATCCGAACGCCCGGCGGCCATTTGGTCGACCCGAGGGTCGGCGACCGCGGCAACCATCAGGTGATGTTTCGCCGCCAACTGCGGCAGCACCGGCAGCAGGCCCTCGTCGAGAGCGGTCGCGTTGAGGTCGGTCAGCAGCACCACCAGCGATCGGTGGCGGGCGCGGCGCGCAATGGCGGAAACCATTGCGGTCCAATCCGGTTCGAGCAGCGCCGGTTGCAGGGGGGCCATCGCCTCGACCAGCTGGGCGAGCAGCTCGGTGCGTGACGCGCCGAACACGCCGGCCCGGCTGACCCGGTCGTGCGCGAGGAAGTCGACGTGGTCGCCGGCCCGCGACGCGAGCGCGGCCAGCAGCAGCGCGGCGTCCATGGACCAGTCCAGCCGGGGCCAGCCCGCGGGATCGGCGGCGGTCGGGTCGACGCCCACCCGGCCCGCCGCGGTGCGCCCGGTGTCGAGCACGATCACCACGCGCCGGTCGCGTTCGGGGCGCCAGGTGCGGACTACGACGTCGGCGCGACGCGCGGTCGCGCGCCAGTCGATCGACCGCACGTCGTCACCGACGACATACTCGCGCAGCGAATCGAATTCGGTTCCCTGCCCGCGGATCAGCGTCGGCAGCAGCCCGTCGATCTCGCGGAGTTTGGCCAGCCGCGCCGGCAGGTGCTTGCGGGACAGGAACGGCGGCAGTACCCGAAGCAGGCCCGGCACCGCTTGCGACCCCTGCCATCCCGCCAGCCCCAGCGGGCCGATGGATCGGGCGGTGACCACCGCCGCGCGCTGCTCGCCGCGTCGGACCGGCCGCAGCTGGGACTGGACGTGCTGATGGTGCCCGGCGGGGATGTTCACGGGATGAATGCGGGGGCGCGCGCCGGCGCTGGGCGGCCAGGCGTCGCGGACCTGGCCGCGGAACCGCCGCCGGCCGTCGTTGTGGATCAGCAGCCCGACGTCCACTTGCTGTGCGAGCCGGACGGAGCGATCGGGGGAGCGGATGTAGCGCAATCTGCGGGTGCTGGCCGCCAGCGCGATGTCCACCGTCACCACGACCGCCAGCGTGACCAGCAGAACGGCGAAAGTCCTTGCCGGCCAGGGTGACAGCGCGATGGGAAGGACGCACATCAGCGCGACCAGCCCGGTGCGTCCGGTCAGGACCACTAGCGCGGCACCGGAACCGACGCCAAGATCCCGTCGAGCACGCCGTCGGGCGTGGCCCCTTCGAGCTCGGCCTCGGGGCGCAGCATCACCCGGTGCCGCAGCGTCGGGCGGGCCATGGCCTTCACGTCGTCGGGGGTGACGTAGTTGCGGCCGGACAACCAGGCCCAGGAACGGGCCGTGGCCAGCAGCGCGGTCGCCCCGCGCGGCGAGACGCCCAGCTGCAGCGCGGGGGAGGAGCGGGTGGCCCCGACGATGTCGACGATGTAGCCCAGGACCTCGTCGGCGACCAGCACGTGCCCCACGGCGTCGCGTCCGGCCGCCAGTTCGGTGGGCCCGGCCACCGGTTTGATCGCCGACAGGTCGCGGGGATCGAAGCCGTGGGCGTGCCGACTGAGGATGGCGATCTCCGAATCCCGCGGCGGCAGAGTCACATTCAGCTTGAGCAGGAATCGATCCAGCTGCGCTTCGGGCAGCTGGTAGGTGCCCTCGTATTCGACGGGGTTCTGGGTCGCGGCGACGATGAACGGGTCGGGCAGTGGCTGGGCCACGCCTTCCACGCTGACCTGGCGCTCTTCCATCGCCTCGAGCAGCGCGGCCTGGGTTTTGGGCGGGGTCCGGTTGATCTCGTCGGCCAACAGCAGATTGGTGAACACCGGGCCGGGCCGGAACGCGAACGCGGCGGTGCGCGCGTCGTAGACCAGCGAACCCGTGACGTCGCCGGGCATCAGGTCGGGGGTGAACTGCACCCGCTTGAACTCCAATTGCAGCGCGGCCGCCAGCGCCCGGACCAGCAGCGTCTTCGCCACTCCCGGAACGCCTTCCAACAGCACATGACCGCGGCACAGCAGCGCGATCACCAGGCCGCTGACCACCCCCTCCTGCCCGACGACGGCCTTGGCCAGCTCGGTACGCAACGCCAACAGCGCGTCTCGCGCCGACTCAGCGGTGGGGGTCTGGGCGGGGGATGGGGACTGTGTCACGTCCGTGTGACCTGCCTTTCGATGTCGTCGAGCGCACGGGCAAGTTGTAACAGGTCGTCATCGGTCGCCGGGGGCGGGCCGAACAGCTGGTAGGAAACGAATGCCGGATCGGCCCCGCTGCGCCCGGCCACCGCGGCCGCCACCGCCGGCGCCGGCGCCCCGGTGCTCAGACCCAGCCGGGGCAGCAGCCGCTGCAGTGTGGCGGTGCGCAGCGCCGCGGCGGCGCGATCGCGCGCCCGGCGGGAACGGTACAGCCGGCCGCGGCCCTCGACTGTCTCCGACGCGCGCACCACGACGGGCAGCTCCTCGGCGACCAGCGGGCCGGGCCGCCGGCCCCGCCACAGGGCGACCAGCAGCACGACCAGGCACAGCTGCCAGACGATCCACGTGACGTTCTGCGGGATGAGGTCGGTAATCGAGCCCGGCGGCGAAGACTCACCCTCGACGCGGTGGGGCGCGTACCAGACGAGCCGGGGCCGGGCGCCCGCGAGGTTCATCGCCAGGGCGGCGTTGCCCGCCTGCAACAGGGCGCCGTTGGTCAGGAAGTCAGAGCTGCCGACCGCGGTGATGGTCCGCCCGCCATCCCGGAAGCGGATCAGCGCACCGTGGTAGCAACGGGTCATCGCCCGGCCATCGGTAGCGCGGTAGGTATCGCTGGGGCCGAATCGAACCGGCCCGGCCCGGGTGGCCTCGCGCAGAGTGCAATCGGGGTCGGTGTCGAACGTGTCGGCCGCCGAGAGGTGCAGGCCGGGCATCAGTGCCTCGCGGGTGCGCGCCGTCGGCTCAACGAGAAGCAGATCGCCGGGCGCCTTCGCCAACCGGTCCAGCAGCGGGTCGGTCAGGTATTGGCTCTGCGCCACCAGGATCAGCGCGTCCGGGCGCGCCGCTCGTTCGACGCCGGCGATGCCGTCGGCCACCACGACGTCGACCCCGCCGCCGCGCAGCAGCGCCACCAGCGCATGGGTACCGTCGGGCCCCGTCGACGCGGGATCCATGCGCGCGCCGGGCCGCGGCGCGGTCAGGTAGGCATCGGCGCCGGCGATGGTGGCGAGCACGACCAGGGTGAGGATCACCCAGCGCCAGGACCGCCGGCGCTGCACCGCCGTCGGGGCGGCGGCTCGGGGACGCCCGATGGTCGCCATCACCGCACCTGCGCCCACGAGTCGGGCGCGGCGGGTTGCCCCGGCCCCGCGAGGACGGCCGCCGAGCGGGACCGCAGGTGGTCGTCGAGGTCCGCGATCATCCGATATGCGCTCGGTGTTCCGGGTTGCTCGCCGTAGGTGACGTCGTTGAAAGCCGTTGCCGCCTGCGATAATTCGCCCGCGAGATGGGGTAATGCGGTGCCGGCGTCAGAGGCCAGCTCGTTGGCGGTGCGGCCGGGCGCCGGGTTGAGCACGCCGGTCTCCTCGAGCTGGCGGGCGACCGCCCGCAGCCGGTGACGAATCGCCGCGGCCCACTCACCTTGCGCCGCATAGCTTTCGGCGGTCGCACGATGCTGGGCCGCGGTTAGTTGGGCGGCTTCGAACAACTGGTAGTCGCCGCCGCGGTTGGTGCGCATGGTACGCCGCGCGAGGTGGACGGCAGCCGCCAGCGCGATCGCCAGCATGATGAAAAGCACCGTCGCCGTAAGCCATCCGCCGGGCAGCGAGGACGTCTTCTGCAGCAGCCGATAAATCGTCTCGTTCAGCCATTCGGCTAGCTGTTGGTCGGCGGAGCCTTTGGCGTAGATCGGTTTGTTGAGCTCGTCCTGCGCGGCCTGATGCGCGGCATCGCGGTCGATGTCGATGGAGGGCACTGTCTCACTCGTCCTCAGACCGGCCGCGTCAGCCAGAGATTATCGGTGGAGCCGGCCGCGTACGGCCCGCCGGCGGCGCCGGTCTGCAGCACCAGATCGAAGGCCTCGGCGCGCATCCGGCGGTCGGTATAGAGCAGCGCGATGACGCCCGCGTTGAAAGGCGCGGTGATGATCTCGCCGATCGCGGCGCCCACCGACGCGACCGCGGTGCTGACCAGGAAAGCCGAGGTGGACGAGGTGATCAGGAAGAACTGGCTGACGATATTGAACGGCACGGCCACGGCGCCCGCGACCACGGATGTCACCAGGAGCGTCAGCGCCCGGATGCCCAGCACCCGCCAAAAGCCGTTGCGGACCAGCGCGAACGATCGGGTGATGGCGTCGAGGACGGGCAGCCGCTCCAGCACGATCAGTACGGGCGCGAATAGCACCACCGTGTACAGGTACACCAGCAACGCGATCACGGCCAGCGCCAGCGGCAGGCCCAGGACGACCACCGCCGCGGCGCTGCCGATCGCCGCCAGCACCGCGACGATCACCGCCACCAGGCCCACGACAACCGCGATCGCGGCGCCTTCCAGCACAGCGAGACCGAGCAACGGCAGCAGGCGCCCACGGATCTTGGTCCACGTCTCCCCGATGGTGATCGGCGACCCGAACACCGCGCGCCCGACGATGACGGTGAGCATCCCGGACAGCAGCATGCCGCCCAGCCAGGCGACCAGGACGCCGGCGCCCATCGACGTCAACCAGGCACCGAGGACCCCGGTGCTCAGCTCCCTGGCGTGATCGGTCGTCAACCTGCCGTAGGCCGCCAATGGCCCGAAGACGGCGACCTTCGTGACGATCTGGATGATCACCACCACGATGGCGGTCAGCCCCAGCGTCGCCTTCGGATTGGCCCGGACGTAGCCGACCGCGCCGTTGAAGATATCGCCCAGGGTCAGCGGCCGCAGCGGGATGATGCCGGGTTTGACCGCTCCCGGAACCAGTTGCGGCGGGCGGTATTGCCACGGCGGCGGCCCGTATCCTGCCGGGGGCCCGTAGCCGGGTGGTGGGCCGTAGCCGGGCGGTGGGCCGTAGCCGGGCGGGGGCGGGCCGTAACCCGGTGGCGGCCCAACCGGATAGCCAGGTGGCGGTGCGCTCACCGTGTTCCGCGGCGTTTGCGGGCGGGCCCGTCGTTCGTCATGGGCTCCATCCTGTCGGTGGTCCGGGCATTTCTCAATCATGGCCAGGCTGCCGGCGCGTAGCGTCTCTGGCATGGCCGAACTCAAATCCCGGCTGCGGGCCGACCTGACCGATGCGATGAAGAGCAAGGACAAGCTGCGCACGGCGACGCTGCGCCTACTGCTCGCCGCGATCCAAACCGAGGAAGTATCCGGCAAACAGGCCAGAGATCTCTCCGACGACGAAGTCATCAAGGTGCTGGCGAGGGAATCCCGCAAGCGTGCCGAGTCAGCGGAGATCTACACCCAGAACGGCCGCGGGGAGCTCGCCGCCAACGAGCACGCCGAGGCGCGCGTCATCGACGAATATTTGCCGACGCCGCTCACCGAGGCCGAGCTGGCCGACGTCGCCGACACCGCCATCGCCCAGGTCGCCGAGGAGATCGGTGAGCGCCCGAGCATGAAGCAGATGGGCATGGTGATGAAGGCGGCCACCGCGATCGCGGCCGGCAAGGCCGACGGGGCCCGATTGTCGACGGCGGTCAAGGAGCGGCTGTAGAGACCACCACCCGGGTGCCGTCCGGGGCCCGCCTGGTGACGCGCCGGGCGTCGAGCTGCTCCAGCAACGGCACGGCGACCCGGCGGGTGGTGCCCAGTGCGCGGCGCGCGTCGCTGACGGTGAACGGCTGCGGCAGCGTGGCGAGGACGCCGGCCGCCCGGTCCAGCACGCCGGATCCCAGGACGACGCCGTCGGCGATCCGCGTCAGCCGCCCGGCGCGCACCGCCGCGGCCAGCTCCCGGGGTCCGAGCTTGAGGTCAGCCAGTTCGTCGGCCTCCGGCGCCCGAAAGGGCTCGGCGGCCAGCCACTCCTCGATGGTGCGCACCGCCTTGTCGACGCGGGCCGGCAGGGCCGCCCCCGGCGAGCGGACCAACCCGTCGGCCACTTCAAGGCCGGTGCCCTCGAGCAGCCTCGGCAGTAATTCGGCGGCGGGCAGCCCGACCCGTTGGCGCAGCGTCTCCAGCGGCATCCCCGCCGCGATGTCGTAGTCGTCGGACCAGCGCCGCACCGCCGCGGTCGCGCACTCGCGCCGCCCGGCCCACCAGTCGGGGTCCACCACCCAGTCGCCCACCCGGCGCCCGGAAAGCGGCAGGCCCATTGCCCGCAGTTCGGCCACCCGGGCGCAGGCGGGCGGGCGGGCCCGGCCGGTCGCCAGCTCCGCGGCGCGCTGCCGCGCCGCGCCGCGGCGGCGCAGCGCCGGCGGTCGGACGTCGAGCACTTCGATCCCCGCCGCAATCCGGTGCTCCCCGGGATCGCGCAGCAGCCCGACGTCTCCGACACGCAGCGGTAGGGGCTTCGCCAAGCGCAGCCGCGCCGCGGCCTCCCCCAGCTGGCGCACCTGCACCGGCACGGCCGCGGACCCGATGTGCAGCACCAGCTGGCGGTGCAGCGCGTCCGCCGACCGCAGGGCAACGTCGATCTCCGCGGTGTCCAACCACACGCCCGGCGTCCGAACGGTGTCGCCGCGACCGATGTGCTGGCGGTCCACGCCGCGCAGGTTCAGCGCGACGCGCGCGACCGCGCCGACCGCCGTCTGATCACGGCCCAGCGATTGCAGCCCGCGCACCGCGACGCGGCGGCCGGCGTGTTCCAGCTCGTCGCCCACCCGGACCGTCCCGGCCGCTAGCGTGCCCGTCACCACCGTGCCCGTGCCCCGGACGGTGAAGCTCCGGTCGACCCACAGCCGGACGTCGGCCTCGGGGTCCGGGGCCGGCAGCCGGTCGGTCAGCGCCAGCAGTTCCGCGCGCACCCGCTCGAGGTCGGTGCCGATCGCGACGGGAACGTCGGCGAGCGAGGTGGCGGCGAACCGTTCGCGCGCCTGCCCGATGGCCGGACCCGGATCGGCGAGGTCGGCCTTGCTGATCACCAGCAGCCCGTGGCGGACCCCGAGGGCGTCGAGCGCCGCGAGGTGTTCGTCGGACTGTGGCATCCAGCCCTCGGTGGCGGCGACGACGAACACGACGGCCGGGACGGCGCCCACCCCGGCCAGCATGTTGGTCACGAACCGTTCGTGGCCGGGCACGTCGACGAACGCGAGCTGGCGGCCGCCGATCTCGGTCCAGGCGAAGCCGAGGTCGATCGTCAGGCCGCGGCGCCGCTCCTCGGCCAGCCGGTCCGGCCACATGCCGGTGAGCCGGTGCAGCAGGGTCGACTTGCCGTGGTCGACGTGCCCGGCGGTGGCTAGGACGAACATGCCAGCACCGCCGAGGCCAGCAGTGCGTCGTCTTCGGGCGCCACGGTGCGTAGGTCGAGCAGGCACCGGCCGGCCTCGATGCGACCGACGACCGGCGGGCTGGCTGCGCGCAGCGCGGCCGCGTAGGACTCGGGCAAGCTCACGGCGGCGCTGGGCAATTCGACGTCCGGTGCGCCGCCGCCGCCGATGGCCGCGACGCAATCCACCGCCTCCGCGTCCGGCAGCTCGGCGGCGAGCGACTCGGCACGGGCGCGCAACTCGGCCACGTCGGCGACCAACGCCTCGGCGACCGGCGGTGGCGGGCCCGTCAGGGTCGCTTCCAGCGCGGCGAGGGTGAGCTTGTCGACCCGCAGGGCGCGCGCCGCCGGATGGCGACGCAGCCGCTCGATGAGCTCGGCGTCGCCGAGGAGCAGGCCGGCCTGCGGGCCCCCGAGCAGCTTGTCGCCGCTCGCGGTGACCAGGTCCGCGCCGTCGCGCAGCGTGGACGTCGCGTCGGGCTCGTCGGGCAGCAGGGGATGCGGGGCCAGCAGCCCGGAGCCGATGTCGACCACCAGGGGGACGCCCAGCTTCGCCAATTCGGCCACGCCGACCGCCGAGGTGAACCCGGTGACGTGGAAGTTGGACGGGTGAACCTTCAGGACGAAACCGGTCTGCGGCCCGATCGCCTCGACATAGTCGCGCAGGCTGGTGCGGTTGGTCGTTCCGACCTCGCGCAGCCGCGATCCGGTGGAGGCCAGCAGCTCGGGGATGCGGAACCCGTCGCCGATCTCGACCAGCTCGCCGCGGCTGAGCACGATCTCCTTGCCCGGCGCCAGCGTGAGCGCGGCCAGCAGCAGCGCGGCGGCGTTGTTGTTGACCACGTGCACGCCCTCGGCGGTGGGCACCGCCCGGGCCAGCGCGGCCAGCGCGCCCCGGCCGCGGCGGCCGCGGCGGCCCGTCGCCAGATCCAACTCCACATCCGTGGTCCCGGCCGCGGCGACCACCGCGTCGACGGCGGCCCGCGACAGCGGCGCCCGGCCCAAATTGGTGTGTACCAGCACACCGGTGGCGTTGATGACCGGCCGCAGGCTCGACGCGGTGGGTGGGAGCGCGGCGACGGCGTGCTCGGCGACGAACTCGGGCTCGATTTCCCCGGCGCGCGCCCGCTGTTGCGCGTCGGCGATCACGGATTTCACCAGCGCTCGGCCCAGCACCCGCTGGGCTTCGACCAGGCGCGGATCGGCGAGCAGCACGTCGGTGCGCGGCACCCGCCGGCGCGGGTCACTCATTGCAGGCTCGAAGAAGTATGGCGGAGGCGGACGGGAATCGAACCCGCCAGCGGCAGCGTCTGCCGTTCGACGGTTTTGAAGACCGCGCCGGTCACCAGACCGGAGACGCCTCCTCGGACCATGGCGACAATTATGTATCCCGTGACCTACCGACTGACTCAGTACGCCCACGGTGGCGGCTGCGCCTGCAAGATCCCGCCGGGCGAGCTGGAGGATGTGGTCCGCGGGCTGGGGGCGAGCGCGCCGCGTAACCCGGTCGGCCAGTTGCTGGTCGGCCTGGAGCACGGCGACGACGCCGCGGTGGTGCGCATCGAGGGTGGGACGGCGCTGATCGCGACGACGGACTTCTTCACCCCGGTGGTCGACGACGCCTACGACTGGGGCCGCATCGCGGCCACCAACGCGCTGTCCGACGTCTACGCGATGGGCGGGCGTCCGGTGGTGGCGGTGAATCTGCTGGGCTGGCCTCGCGATGTGCTGCCGTTCGAGCTGGCGGCCGAGACGCTGCGCGGCGGGCTGGACGTCTGCGACCTGGCCGGCTGCCACCTCGCGGGCGGCCACAGCGTCGACGACCCGGAGCCGAAGTACGGGCTGGCGGTCACCGGAATCGCGGACCCGAACCGGTTGTTGCGCAACGACTCCGGCAAGCCCGGCACGCCGCTGTCGCTGACCAAGCCGCTCGGCGTCGGCGTGCTCAACAGCAGGCACAAGGCCACGGGCGAGCGCTTCGAACAGGCGATCCAGGCGATGACCACGCTCAACGCCGATGCGGCCGCCGCGGCGTTGGCCGCCGGTGTCGAATGTGCTACGGACATAACGGGTTTCGGCCTGCTCGGGCATCTGCACAAGCTGGCGCGGGCCAGCGGCGTGACGGCGATCGTCGACGCCGCGGCGGTGCCCTACCTTCAGGGCGCGCGGGAGGCGCTGGCGGCCGGCTACGTCAGCGGGGGCACGCGACGCAACCTGGACTGGGTGGCGCCGCACGTCGACCTGTCCGCCGTCGGCGAGGACGAGGCCCTGTTGCTCGCCGACGCGCAAACCTCGGGCGGGCTGCTGATCGCCGGCGAGATCCCGGGCGCGCCCGTGATCGGGGAGCTGGTGGCGCGCGGCGAGCACACGATCGTGGTGCGCTGACCTCCTCGGGGTCTCGGCCCCGCGCACTAGGCTTGGAGTCAGTGTCAGGGTGAGGTTGCCGCGTGGTGCGGTGGTTGGATCCTGATCACCTGGTGTCTGGCTCGTAGGCTCGGTG
>NZ_LQPH01000010.1 GCF_002102255.1 Mycobacterium nebraskense | reverse complement strand
CCCCAGACCCGCAGGCCGCCCCGCCGCCGGCCGCACCGCCAGCGGCCCCGGCGTCGCCGGCGCCCAAGCCGGCCGGCCCGCCCAACGCGGCGGCGCCGAAGCAGCCGGGCCCCGTTGCGGGCGGCTGACCGGCCTAGCGGCGATCGCAAGCGCGGCTAAGCCGGGCGCTGCGGGCCGCCGCCAACCGCCCCGATCGGGCGCGCCTACACTCGGCGATGATGTCCCGTCATGACACTGCCGACTTGAGCGCAGCAATCCGCACCGCACTGGGGAAGGTGATCGACCCCGAACTACGGCGCCCGATCACCGAACTCGGGATGGTCAAGAGCATTGACACCGAGCCCGACGGTGCCGTGCACGTGGCGATCTACCTGACCACCGCTGCCTGCCCGAAGAAGACCGAAATCAGCGAGCGGGTCACCAGGGCGGTCTCCGACGTTCCGGGCACGGGGGCCGTGAAGGTCACCCTGGACGTGATGAACGACGAGCAGCGCACCGAACTGCGCAAGCAGTTGCGCGGCGATGCCCGCGAGCCCGTCATCCCCTTCGCCCAGCCGAACTCGCTGACGCGCGTCTATGCGGTCGCGTCCGGGAAGGGCGGGGTGGGAAAGTCCACCGTCACGGTCAACCTGGCTGCGGCGATGGCGGCCCGCGGCCTGTCGGTCGGCGTGCTCGACGCCGACATTCACGGCCATTCCATCCCCCGGATGATGGGCACCACCGACCGCCCCACCCAGGTCGAGTCGATGATCCTGCCGCCCATCGCCCACGAGGTGAAGGTCATCTCCATCGCCCAATTCACCGAGGGCAACACACCGGTGGTGTGGCGCGGGCCGATGCTGCACCGGGCGTTGCAGCAGTTCTTGGCCGACGTCTACTGGGGCGATCTGGACGTCCTGCTGCTGGATCTGCCGCCAGGCACCGGCGACATCGCCATCTCGGTGGCTCAGCTGATCCCGAGCGCCGAGCTCCTGGTGGTGACGACGCCGCAGCTGGCCGCGGCCGAGGTCGCCGAGCGGGCGGGCAGCATCGCGATGCAAACCCGGCAGCGCATCGCCGGCGTGGTGGAGAACATGTCGGGCCTCACCCTGCCGGACGGCTCGACGTTGCAGGTGTTCGGCGAGGGCGGCGGCCAGCAAGTGGCCGAGCGCTTGTCCCGCGCGGTCGGCGCCGATGTGCCGCTGCTGGGCCAGATCCCGCTGGACCCCGCGCTGGTGGCCGCCGGCGATTCCGGCACCCCGATCGTGCTGAGCGCCCCCGACTCCCCCGCGGGCAAGGAACTGCGCAGCGTGGCAGACAACCTGTCATCGCGACGGCGTGGATTGGCGGGCGTGTCGCTCGGGCTCGATCCGACGCGGCGCTGAGGTTCAGGTCGCGTCGGCGTCGAAGGGTGTCGGCCCAGGAGCGTGCGGCGGTGCCGACGGCTCCGCCGGAGGGGCCGCGGCAGTCCCGTTGACCGGCCTGTCGAAGTTCCCGGTGAGGAAGGAATCGTCGCCGTCCAGCAGGTGCTTGGTCAGCGCGGCGCGCGGCGTCATCCCCCGCAGTCTCTGCAGTTCGCTCAGGGGAACGCGCAGATCGTCGAACTCGGGCCCGAGGTCTTCGCGCAGCTGAGTGGTCACCCCGCTGAGGTAGTCACGCGCCTGCCGCAGCGCGGTCGACGTCCAGCGGATGGCGCCAGGAAGGCGCTCCGGGCCAAGGACCACCAGCCCGACCACCACGAGGACCAGGATGTGCTCCCAGCTCAGGCTCCCGAACATTTAGCTGCCGTCGGGGTCGGGCTTGACGGTCAGGGTGACGTGCCGACCATCGCGAACCACCTCGATCGGGGAGTCCTGGCCGATGGTCAGCTGGCGCACGGCGACGACGAACTCGTCGGCGTCGGCGACCTGGCGGTTACCGACCTTGACGATGACGTCGTTCTCCAGGATTCCGCCCTTTTGCGCGGGGCTTCCCGCCTTCACGTTGGCGACCTGGGCGCCGGAGGCGATGGCGTTACTCACCGACCGGGTGCTGATCCCCAGCGTCGGGTGCACGATCTTCCCGTCTTTGATCAGGGTCTCGGCAACCTGCTTCGCCTCATCGATCGGGATCGCAAAGCCGAGCCCACTTGCGCTGTCGGACAAGGACTTACCCGCGGTGTTGATGCCGATCACCTGCGAATCCATATCGATCAGCGGGCCGCCGGAGTTGCCGTGGTTGATCGAGGCGTCGGTCTGCAGAGCGTCGATCACGGTGTCGGTGTCCGAGCCCTCTCCCGACAACGGGACGGGCCGGTGCAGCGCACTGATGATGCCGTGGGTCACGGTGCTGCGCAGCCCCAGCGGCGCACCTGCCGCAAGGACCTCGTCGCCGACGCGCACCTTGTCCGAGTCACCGAACCGGGCCACGCTCAGGTTGTCGACGTTGTCGACCTTGAGCACGGCCAGGTCGGTCTTGGGGTCGCGACCCACCAAGTTGGCGGGCACTTCCTTGCCGTCGTTGAACACCACGGTCGTCTTGAACTGGCTGGGATTGTTGGCCGCCTCGGAGATCACGTGGTTGTTGGTGACGATGTAGCCGCGACCGTCGATCACCACGCCGGAGCCCTGCATGCCCTCCTGGTCGCTCTTGGACTCGATGGTCACCACCGCGTTGGCGGTCGCGGCCGCCACCTTGGCGAACCGGCCTGCCGGGCCCTCGCCATTGCCGTTGGTCGACAGCGTCACCTTCGAGGTGGTGAACGCCTCGGCGACCTCGGCCGTCTTGCGACCGACCACCCCGCCGATCACGCCGACGAGCAACGCGATCAACAGCAAGACGAGCAACGCCAGGTAGGACACCTTGCCGCCGAACAACACGTCGCGCACACCGAGCTTGCCGCCGTAACCCTGCGGCCTGCGCGGTCCCGACGGGGCAACCGCCGGAGTGCCCAACGCCGCGGCCGCCGACGGGTCTCGCCACGGATCGAGCTCGTCCGGCCCGGCACCGTCTTTCTCGGCCGCCAGCGCGCCGGCGTCGACGGGGTGGCGCTGCAGTGAGTCGGGACTCCCGACCGGCCGGCTGAACGCCTCCTGAAGGACCGGATCGGCCGGCTCCTCATGCGGGGAGAACTCGCCCTCGTCCCGGTACTTCTGCGGACGGACACGTTCGGCCACAAACGATCCGCTCAGCCCATCGGGGCGGCTGAACAGTCGACGCGATCCGGGGTCCACCGGCGGACGGGAGACGGGGCGCGGCGCCAAGCGGTTGCCGCTGTTCTTGCCGCTGTCCTGCTTCTGATCGAAGCCTTGATCGGAGGTCACGTTACCCCTTTGGATCCTCTTCTTGAGCGCTCGAGACAGGCCCTTTACCGGGCGATACACACGGCACCGGCGTGGTCGTGTCCACCCTAGTATCCACGGTTCGCTGCTGGTCGCCCATGAGCGCACGGGCGGGGTGCGCAAAATTCGGCCGGATCAACCACGGCGATTTCGGCGAGAAGGTGTCGAGCTACGGGCGCTTGCGCTGTTCACGGGCATCGCGGTCAGCAAAACGGTCCGCCCGGGTGGTCGCGTCGTCGGGCGAATCGTAGGGAATCTCAGCGAGCATCCCGAGCAGCGTGCTCGGGATCCGGATCGGATGTGAGTCGCGCAGCGCCGCACGGGCCCGGCTCTGGTCATCGACCTCGGCCGCGCACTGCGGGCACAGCGACAGGTGATGCGCCGCTCGCAGGTGCGCGTTCATCCGCAACTCACCGTCGACGAATGCGGCAATGGCTTCGACGGAGAGGTGCTCGGTGGAGCCGAACTGGCGCGGCGCGCCGACCGGCGCATCGCTCTGAGAGGCGAACTGTGCGGGAAGCCAGGAGAACGCACGACGGAAGACATGTCCTCTATCGGCCATCACCGGGTCCTTTCGTTGCGCGTACCCCTCGAATGTAGCGCGAGGCGGTGCGCAATACCGCGTCTAAAGACCGCAAAGCCGCTGGCTCATCCCCCAAGCCGCGAGCCCGGCTGTGGTGATTCGGGCGTTCTCCGGCCTAGGTCTAGGCCGGCTCGGCGTGCAGCGCGTCGCGGCCGGCACCCTGCCCGGGATGGGCGGCCAGGTAGTCGCGCAGCGCCTGACGTCCACGGTGAATACGGCTGCGTACCGTTCCGAGCTTCACGCCCAGCGTCGCGCCGATCTCCTCATAGGACAGGCCCTCAATGTCACACAGCACGACCGCGGCGCGGAACTCCGGCGGCAGCGAATCCAACGCCGCCTGCAGGTCGGGCCCGAGCCGCGAATCGTGGTAGATCTGCTCGGGATTGGGCTCGTCGGCGGGCACCCGCTCGTAATCCTCGGGCAGCGCCTCCATCCGGATGCGGGCGCGCCGGCGCACCATGTCGAGGAAGAGGTTGGTGGTGATGCGGTGCAACCAGCCCTCGAACGTCCCCGGCTGGTAGTTCTGCACCGACCGGAAAACCCGGATGAACGTCTCCTGAGTGAGGTCCTCCGCGTCGTGCTGATTGCCGGAGAGGCGGTAGGCCAGCCGGTACACCCGGTCGGCGTGCTGACGCACCAGCTCGTCCCACGAGGGCATCGTGGACTTGTCCCCGGTCGCGTCGAATACCGCCGTGCCCTGCAACCCGTCGGACGGCTCCACCCATTCGTCGGCGGGGCAGTCTTGCGCGTGCGACATGCTGGTCGGGCCCAAAAGAGTGGTGATGATCAAGTCCTCCGAATCCGTCCTGCCAAAAAGCGACAAGTCGTCACCGGCGGCAACACGTGGCCGCCAGTCCGTATTCCCGTGCCAACGCGCTCCCCGGTCCATAGGGACACCGTCGCGTATCGGCGTATGTGCGATATATGAACAGTCTGAGCTGCGCCTGAGAAACCTAATCGTTACCAGTGCTGTCCAGGACATATCCGCCGCGAGGTGAAGTTAAACGCAGCGGCTTTGCCGGGCGTGTCGTGACGGTGCAGCTTAGGCGCGCCATGCCGGGGTGCGCACCGAAGTGGAATACGCTGCGGGCATGGACGGCACCGACGCAGAAACCCCCGGCCAGCCGGCGCCCAGTCGAGCCGAATCCCTCTTCGCGCACGCCGAGGGGTCTATTTCAGAAGACGCGCTGCTGGCGGCTGCCCGCGAGCGTGCCGTGGACATCGGTGCGGGGGCGGTGACGCCGGCCGTGGGCGCGCTGCTGAGCCTGCTGACCAAGCTCAGCGGCGGCAAGGCCGTCGCGGAGGTGGGTACCGGCGCGGGGGTCAGCGGGCTGTGGTTGTTGTCCGGCATGAGCGACGACGGCGTCCTGACGACGATCGACATCGAACCCGAGTATCTGCGGCTCGCCAAGCAGGCCTTCTCCGAAGCCGGGATCGGACCGTCGCGCACCCGGCTGATCAGCGGCCGGGCCCAGGAGGTCCTCACCCGGCTCGCCGACGAGTCCTACGACCTCGTGTTCATCGACGCCGACCCGGTTGACCAGCCGGATTACGTCGTGGAGGGTGTGCGGCTGCTGCGATCGGGCGGCGTCATCGTGGTGCACCGGGCCGCCCTCGGCGGACGAGCCGGCGACCCCGCCGCCCGCGACGCCGAGGTGGTTGCCGTGCGTGAAGCGGCGCGACTCATCGCCGAGGATGAGCGGCTCACCCCGGCCCTGGTGCCACTCGGCGACGGCATTTTGGCCGCGGTCCGCGACTAAATCCGATGGTGGCGACCCGTCCCCCGCAAGCGGGTGGTACCCCCAGCGCCCGGCTACACCGCGTTTGCGATCGCCACTAGATCCGATGGTGGCGACCCGCTACGCCCGGCTACACCGCGTTTGCGATCGCCACTGATCCGATCCGGTCTTTATGAATTCTTGACGCGTTGCCTCCCTGACTCTCGGCTAAACAGCCGTTTAATGTACTGAACATGCGTTCAGCCGACCTGACCGCCGCCGCCCGGATCCGAGATGCGGCCATCGAGCAGTTCGGCGAGCAAGGGTTCGGCGTGGGACTGCGCACGATCGCCGAAGCGGCCGGGGTGAGCGCCGCGCTGGTCATCCACCATTTCGGCTCCAAGGAGGGCCTGCGCAAGGCGTGTGACGACTACATCGCCGAAGAGATCCGCAACAGCAAGTCCGAGGCGCTCAAGTCGAACGACCCCGCCACCTGATTCGCGCAGATGGCCGAGATCGAGTCGTACGCATCGATGATGGCCTACCTGGTTCGCAGCATGCAGTCCGGCGGTGAGCTGGCAAACATGCTGTGGCGCAGAATGATTGACAACGCCGAAGAGTACCTGGACGAGGGCGTGCGGGCCGGCACCATAAAGCCCAGTCGGGACCCCCGCGCCCGCGCCCGGTATCTGGGCATCACCGGCGGTGGCGGCTTTCTGCTCTATCTGCAAATGCACGAAACACCGACGGATATCCGCGCGGTCCTCCGCGACTACGCCCGCGAGATGGTGCTGCCCGCGCTGGAGATCTACACCGAGGGACTGATGGTCGACCGCACGATGTACGACGCATTCCTGGCCGCAGATGATCAAGGAGAATCCCATGCCGGTTAACAATGTCGCGCCCATCCAAATCCGCGATCTGACAAAGAACTTCGGTGCGGTGCGCGCGTTGGACGGCCTTAACCTCACGGTGCGCGAAGGCGAAGTGCACGGCTTCCTCGGCCCCAATGGCGCCGGGAAGTCGACGACCATCCGCATCCTGCTGGGTCTGGTGAAGGCGGACGGCGGCAGCGTGCGGTTACTGGGCGGCGACCCGTGGACCGACGCGGTAGCACTGCACCGCCAGATCGCCTATGTTCCAGGCGATGTCACGCTGTGGCCGACACTGACCGGCGGCGAGACCATCGACATGCTGGCCCGCATGCGCGGCGGCATCGACCAGCGGCGTCGCGCCGAGCTGATCGAGCGCTTCGACCTCGACCCACACAAGAAGGCGCGGACCTACTCGAAGGGCAACCGGCAAAAGGTCTCCCTGATCTCCGCCTTCTCGTCGCGAGCCCGCCTGCTGCTCTTGGATGAGCCCAGCAGCGGCCTGGACCCGTTGATGGAGAACGTCTTTCAGCAATGCGTCGCCGAGGCGCGCGACCGTGGCGCGACGGTCTTGCTGTCCAGTCACATCCTGGCCGAGACCGAAGCGCTGTGCGAACGGGTGACCATCATCCGGGCCGGCAAGACCGTCGAGAGCGGTTCGCTGGACTCGATGCGGCATCTCAGCCGCACCTCGATCAAGGCCGAAATCACCGGCGACCCCGGCGACCTCACTCGGATCAAGGGGGTCGAGGACGTCAGCGTCGAGGGCAACACCGTGCGTGCCCAGGTCGACGGCGAGAGCCTCGGGGAACTGATCCGGGCGCTCGGCGACGCCGGTGTGCGCAGCCTCGTCAGCCAGCCGCCGACGCTCGAGGAGCTCTTCCTGCGCCACTACGACACGGGAGACAAGGTTTCCGCATCATGAGCACCGCAACCCTGGATCGGTCACACCGTCCGGCCCGCCCCGCGCCGCAACGCCGGCCGAACTTCTCGGGAACGCTTGGGATGCTGCGGCTCTACTTGCGCCGCGACCGAATCTCGCTGCCGCTGTGGGTATTGCTGATGTCGGTGCCGTTGGCAACGGTGTACGTCGGCAGCATCGAGAAGGTCTACCCCACCCAGGCCGCCCGCGCCGGATTCGCGGCCTCCATCACGGCGAGCCCTGCGCAACGTGCGCTCTACGGGCAGGTCTACAACGACAGCCTTGGGGCCGTTGGCATTTGGAAGGCCGGGATATTCCACTTGCTGATATCGGTAGCCGTCATCCTGACCGTCATCCGGCACACCCGCGGTGACGAGGAGGCCGGCCGAACCGAACTTGTGGACTCGACCGCGGTCGGTCGCTACGCCAGCCTCAGCGCCGCGCTGCTGTTGTCGTTCGGAGCCAGTATCGCGACCGGAGTGATCGGCGCGGCGGGCCTGCTCACCACCGACGTCCCACCCGGTGGGTCGCTCGCCTTCGGTGCGGCCCTGGCCTGCTCCGGTCTGGTGTTCACCGCCGTCGCCGCGGTGACCGCGCAGTTGTCGCCAAGCGCCCGGTTCGCCCGCGGTGCCGCCTTCGCGGTCCTGGCGGCCGCCTTCACGCTGCGCGCCCTCGGCGATGCGGGTTCCGGCTCGCTGTCCTGGCTCTCGCCGCTGGGGTGGTCGCTGCAGGTCCGGCCCTACGCGGGCGATCACTGGCCGGTGCTGGTGCTGCACCTGGCGACGACCGTCGCGCTCACCGCGGTGGCGTATCGGCTCCTCGCCGGCCGCGATGTCGGCGCCGGGCTCTTCGCCGAACGCCCCGGCCCCGGCTCCGCTGCGCCCGCGCTGGGCAACGTATTCGGCCTGACGTGGCGCCTGGACCGCGGTGCGCTTCTGCTGTGGACCGTCGGGTTGTGCCTCTATGGCGTTTTGATGGGCAGTGTGGTGCAGGGCATCGGCGACGAGCTCGGCGACAGCAACGCCGCGCGCGACATCGTCGTCCGGATGGGCGGCACCACCGCTCTGGCGGAAGCTTTCATCGCTGTCGCATTCACCATGCTGGGCATGGCGGCCGCCGCATTCGCCGTCTCGCTGACGCTTCGACTGCACCAGGAGGAAACGGGCCAACGAGCCGAAACGACGCTGGCCGGCGCCGTATCGAGAACCCGTTGGCTGGCGAGCCACGTGCTGGCGGCGGTGCTCGGATCCACGGTGGCGATGCTGGTCAGCGGCTTGGCCGGCGGACTGGTCTACGGTGCCGCCGCCGGCGACGTCGGCGGCAAGGTGGCCGTCGTGGTGGCGAGCGCGGCGGTACAACTGCCCGCCGTCTGGCTGTTGTCCGCGGTGACGGTCGGCTTGTTCGGTCTCGCACCGCGATTCACGCCCGTGGCCTGGGGTGTTCTGGTCGCGTTCATCGCGTTGTACCTGATCGGTTCATTGGCCGGGTTCCCGCAGTGGCTGCTCGACCTGGAACCGTTCGCACACATTCCCCGGGTCGGCGCGAATTTCACCGGCGTGCCACTGCTATGGCTGTTGGCCATTGACGCCGGACTGATTACCTTCGGTGTCATGGCTTTCCGACGCCGGGATCTGCGTTGTTAGGAGCGTTGTGAAAACCGATATTCGCCTGGCGGCCACATCTATCTTGGGAATCCTCTCTTTCGGGTTGATCCTCTTCTTACCGGCCGGCACGCTCCGTTATTGGCAGGCATGGGTTTTCATCGCCGTGTTCACGGCGGCAACGATAGTCCCCGTCATCTACCTGGCGCGGAATAACCCCGCGGCCCTGCAGCGACGCATGAAAGCGGGTCCGCGGGCAGAACCCCGGACGGCTCAGAAATTCATCATCACCGGCTCGTTTCTGAGCCTGTTCGCGACGATGGTACTGAGCGCGTTCGATCACCGGTTCGGCTGGTCGCCGGTGCCGGCGTGGCTGTGCGTGGTCGGCGACGTCCTGGTGGCGACGGGACTGGGGATCGCCATGCTGGTGATCGTCCAAAACGGTTATGCCGCCTCCACCATCACAGTGGAACCGGGCCAGACGCTGGTGTCCAACGGTCTCTATCGATTCGTGCGCCACCCCATGTATGTGGGAGACGTGATCATGATGATCGGCATGCCCTTGGCACTCGGCTCCTACTGGGGATTGCTCTTCGTCATCCCGGGCGGCGTCATACTCGCGCTCCGCATCCTCGACGAGGAAAAGCTGCTCACACAGGAGTTGACCGGATACCGCGAATACCGGCAACGGGTGCGGTATCGGTTGGTGCCCTACATCTGGTAACGGCCGAGCCCGCCCGCCTAGGGTATTCGCGTGGCCCGAAATCCCGCACCCGCCCGGGATCGGCCGTGGCGACGTCCCGGCGCGCTCGGGTACGCGTTGAGCCGGATATGCGGCGTCGTCAGGCCTCCCGTCACGGTGACCGATCCAACGGCCGGCCTGCACGTCAGACGCGACGTCGGCGTGCCGACCCGCGATGGAACGGTCTTGCGGGTCAACGTTTTCCGGCAAGCCGATACTGGGGCCCGACCGGTCATACTGAGCATCCACCCCTACGGCAAGGACAATCTGCCGATGCGGCGCGGCAACAGATGGACGTTCTCCGTGCAGTACCGGATGCTGCGCCAGCCGCGACCGGTGACCTTCTCGGCGCTGACCGGCTGGGAGGCGCCCGATCCCGCGTGGTGGACCGCGCAGGGCTTCGTCGTGGTGAACGCCGACGCGCGCGGCTGCGGCCACTCCGACGGCACCGGAAACCTGTTGTCGCGTCAGGAAGCCGAGGACACCTATGACGTGGTGCAGTGGATCGCCGACCAGCCGTGGAGCGACGGACGGGTCGTCATGCTCGGGGTGTCGTACCTGGCCATCAGCCAGTACGCGGTCGCGGCGCTGCAGCCGCCGGCCCTGCGGGCGATCTGCCCGTGGGAAGGCTTCACCGACGCCTACCGCGACCTGACGTTTCCGGGGGGAGTCCGGGAGCGGGGCTTTACCCGGCTGTGGTCGCGCAATGTGCGGCGCGACACGCGGCAAGCCTACGACCTGGAACGTATGCAGGACGTCCACCCGCTGCGTGACGAGTTCTGGCGCTCGCTGGTCCCGGACCTGTCCGCGATCCAGGTGCCGATGCTGGTGTGCGGCAGCTTCTCCGACAACAACCTGCACGGGCGCGGCTCCATCCGCGCGTTCACGCACGCGGGCTCCGGTCACGCCCGCCTGTACACCCACCGCGCCGGCAAATGGGCGACCTTCTACTCCGGGCCCGCGCTGGCCGAGCAGCTGAAGTTCTTCCGCGGCGTGCTGGACGGGGTGCCCGGTTCCCGCAGCGTCCGCCTCGAGGTCCGCGAAGACCGCGACACCGTCGCCGCGGTCCGCGAAGAGGCCGAATGGCCGCTGGCCCGCACCCGTTGGCGGCCTTTATATCTGGGCGGGGCTGGAGCGCTGACCACCCAGCGGCCGCCGACGCCGGGCAGCATCACATTCGAAACCCATTCTGCGGCAGCTGCTTTCAGCTGGACGGTTCCCGCGGATGTCGAGCTGACCGGCCCGATGGTGGCGCGGTTGTGGGTCGAACTGGACGGTTGCGACGACGCCAACCTGTTCGTCGGCGTGGAGAAGTGGCGCTGCGGCCGGTTCGGGGGCCGGTTTGTCGGATTCGAGGGGTCGTATGGCTATGGGCGCGACCGGGTGAGCACCGGCTGGCAGCGGGTCGCGCTGCGCGCGCTGGATCCCGAGCTCTCGCGGCCGTGGGAACCCGTCGCGGTGTGCACCGACCCGCAGCCCGTCCCCCCGCACCAAGTCGTCGAGGTCCACGTTGCGCTGGGCCCGTCGGCGACGTTGTTCCGCGCGGGTGAACGGCTGCGGCTGGTGGTCGCAGGGCGCTGGTTGTGCCCGAGAAACCCGCTCACCGGCCAGCTCCCGGCGGCCTACGCCGGCTCGCCACGCGGTCGCGTCACGCTGCACTGGGGCCCCGGCTACGACGCGCACCTGCTGATCCCGGAAATCCCGTAGCCCGGCGAGCTGGGGGACACCTCCCGATTTTGTGACTGCTCGGGTACTCGGGCTAGATCCAGACGCCCTTGCCCACCGCGACCACACCGCCGGCGCTGATCGCGAAGCGCTCCCGGTCCTTCTCCAGATCCACGCCGACCATCTCACCGGGCCCGACGACGACGTTCTTGTCCAGGATGGCGTGGCGTACCACCGCGCCCCGGCCGACGCGGGCGCCCGGCATGATCACGCTGCCCTCCACGATCGCGCCGTCGTCGACCACGACGTTGGACGACAGCACCGAGTTGCGCACCGAGGCGGCCGAGATGATGCTGCCGGCGCCGACGACCGACTCCTGCGCCGAGCCGCCGTTGACGAACTTGGCCGGTGCCAGGTTCTCGGACTCGCCGCGAATCGGCCAGCGCTTGTTGTACAGGTTGAACACGGGGTGGACCGACACCAGGTCCATGTGCGCGTCGTAGAACGCGTCCAGCGTCCCCACGTCACGCCAGTAACCCCGGTCGCGATCGGTGGCACCCGGCACCTCGTTGTCCTTGAAGTCGTACACCGCGGCCATCCCGTCGCCCACCAAGCGCGGAATGATGTCACCGCCCATGTCGTGATCGGAGTGGTCGTCATCGGCGTCGGCGCGAATCGCGTCGATGAGCACCTTCGTGGTGAAGATGTAGTTGCCCATCGAAACGAACGCCGCCTCGGGGTCATCGTGGGTACCCGGCGGATCCAACGGCTTCTCCACGAAATCGCGGATGCGGCCGGATTCGGCGGCGTCGATGCAACCGAACGCGGTGGCCTCGCTGCGCGGCACCCGGATGCCGGCCACCGTTGCGCCGGCCCCGCTCTCGATGTGGAACTGGACCATCTGCTCGGGATCCATCCGATACACGTGGTCGGCGCCGAAAACCACTATGTAGTCGGGGTCTTCGTCGTAGATCAGATTGAGCGACTGGTAGATCGCGTCGGCGGAGCCGGTGTACCAACGGGGCCCCAGGCGCTGCTGCGCGGGCACCGGGGTGATGTACTCACCGGCCAGACCGGACAACCGCCAGTTCTGCGAAATGTGACGGTCCAATGAATGCGACTTGTACTGAGTGAGAACGCAGATCCGCAAATAGCGCGCATTGACGAGGTTGGACAGCACGAAGTCGATCAGCCGGTAGGCGCCGCCGAAGGGAACCGCGGGCTTGGCCCGATCCGCGGTCAGCGGATACAGCCGCTTGCCCTCACCGCCGGCCAGGACAATGCCCAGCACGTGTGGCGCTTCCCTCATGGTTCAAACGTATCGGTCGTCGCGAAACGCTGCCAGGGGGATCGCGCTATTGGCCATGTTCTGTGCGGCTGTCCGTCAAGGTATTTGGTTCCCCGAACCGGTCACCGATTGCCCGGCCCGACTCGCGGGCCTCGTTGTCGCCACCCAAGCTGACTGTCCGGCTCCGCCTCGGCCCGACTCGCGGGCCTCGTTGTCGCCACCCAAGCTGACTGTCCGGCTCCGCCTCGGCCCGACTCGCGGGCCTCGTTGTCGCCGAACTACCGTGCGGGTATGCGGGTGGCGATGATGACTCGGGAATACCCACCAGAGGTCTACGGGGGAGCCGGTGTACATGTCACGGAACTGGTCGCCCAACTGCGCCGATTGTGCGCGGTCGACGTGCACTGCATGGGTGCGCCGCGGCCGAACGCCTTCGTGCACCAGCCCGATCCACGCCTGCAGGGCGCCAACCCAGCGCTGTCGACGTTGTCCGCGGACCTGATGATGGCCAACGCCGCGTCGGATGCCACCGTCGTGCATTCGCACACCTGGTACACCGGCATGGCTGGTCATCTGGCCGCGTTGCTCTACGACATCCCCCACGTTCTGACCGCGCATTCGCTCGAGCCGCTGCGGCCCTGGAAGGCCGAACAACTCGGCGGCGGCTACCGCGTGTCGACGTGGGTGGAGCACACCGCGGTACAGGCCGCGGACGCCGTCATCGGGGTCAGCTCCGCGATGCGCGAGGACATCCTGCGGGTCTACCCCGCCCTGGATCCCAGCGTGGTGCACGTCGTCCGCAACGGGGTCGACACCGACGTCTGGCATCCGGCCGGCCCGATGCAAACCGGGTCTGTGCTGGCCGAACTCGGTGTCGACCCGCACCGGCCCACCGTGGCGTTCGTCGGCCGGATCACCCGGCAGAAGGGCGTCGCGCACTTGGTGGCGGCGGCGCACCGGTTCGACCCCGAGGTGCAGGTGGTGCTGTGTGCGGGGGCTCCCGACACCCCGGAGATAGCCGACGAGATTCGGTCCGCGGTGGCGCGGCTTGCCCAGAATCGGCAGGGTGTGTTCTGGATCAGAGAGATGCTGCCCATCGGGGAGCTACGCGAAATATTATCGGCGGCAACGGTTTTCGTGTGCCCCTCGGTGTACGAGCCGCTGGGCATCGTGAACCTGGAGGCGATGGCATGCGCGACGGCGGTGGTGGCGTCCGATGTCGGCGGGATACCCGAGGTGGTCATCGACGGGGTGACCGGTTCGCTGGTGCACTACGACGCCGGCGACCCGACCGGTTACCAGGCCGGGCTCGCCGAAGCGGTCAACGAGCTCGTCGCCGACCCCGAAAAAGCGAAGCGCTACGGCGAGGCGGGACGCCAGCGCTGCGTCGAGGAATTCTCCTGGGCCCGCGTCGCCGAGCAGACCCTGGACATCTACCGAAAGGTGTGTGCGTAGCGCTGCTGGCAGCCCGTCCGCCGGCCCGCCTCAGCTGGAGCTCGTGACACCCTTGAGTTCGTCACCGAGGGCGGCGGCTTCGTCCGGCGTCAGCTCAACGACCAGTCGACCGCCTCCCTCAAGTGGTACCCGCATCACGATGCCGCGCCCCTCCTTGGTTGCTTCCAGAGGACCGTCGCCGGTCCGGGGCTTCATCGCCGCCATCGAGTGCTCCCTCCAGGTTCGAGCTGGCCCGCCTTTGCGGACCTCGTCGGCGCCGAGCATGCCCCGCCAGCGATTTTCCAGCCATACCCGACATCGAACTGCCAAATCACCCCTCTATTGTTCCCTATCCAGGTCACGAGTTGAACAAAGACCCGGTTCTCCGGGCTTAGCGGGCCGCTCGCGGCCCGCATCGTCACCGGGGGGAAGGCACCCAACAACCCCGGATATGGTCGTCGACCATCCCGGTCGCCTGCATCAGCGCATAGGCGGTGGTCGGCCCGACGAAGCGGAACCCGCGCCGCTTGAGCTCACGCGCCATGGCCTTCGATTCCGCAGTGGCCGAGGGGATTTCGGAGCCTTCAGCCGGTCGGGGGCGCGGTTCCGGCGCAAACGACCACAGCAGCTCCGAGAGGTCCGCCGAGGTTCCCAGCTCAGCGGCGGCGCGCGCGTTGGCGATCGTCGCGTCGATCTTGGCCCGGTTGCGCACGATTCCCGTGTCCGCCATCAGCCGCTGGACGTCGGCGTCGGTGTAGCCGGCGACCTGCTCGAAGTCGAACCCGGCGAAGGCGCGCCGGAAGTTCTCCCGCTTACGCAGGATGATCAGCCACGACAGCCCGCTCTGGAAGGCCTCCAGGCTCATCCGCTCGAACAGCGCCACCCCGTCGCGCACCGGGCGGCCCCACTCCTGGTCGTGGTAGTCGCGGTACAACTCGAAATCGGGCCCCGGCCGAATGGCCGCCCAGCTACACCGAACCAGCCCGTCATCGCTCACATCTAGTCCTGACGATCCTCGCCGTCGTCGGGTTCCACGGCGCTGGCATCTCCTCCGGCGGCCGCCGCGGGGGCGTGCACCGCGGCCAGCTGGCCGCGCAGTGCCTCGAGCTCGCGGGCGAGCCGGTCCAGCACCCAGTCCACCTCGCTGGTTTTGTAGCCGCGCAGCACCTGGGTGAACTTGACGGCGTCGACGTCCGCGCCGGTCACACCGTAGGCGGGCAACACCGTCGCGGTCGTCCCCCGCGGCAGGGGCGGCAGCTGTTCACCGCGACCGAACAGCAAACTGGCCGCGCCGAACAGCACGATCGCCACCAGCACCAGCACTACCAGGTAAAGCAACACCAACGCCACGTCGTCGATACTGCCCTATGCCGCCGACACCGCGATGAAGCAGCGTGGCCTTAGCGCGGCCTCAGGACCTTCATGGGCGGACGGTCCGCCAGCGACACCGGCGAGGTGTGCTGGGTATAGCCGTAACCCTCGGAACCGTCGGCGAAGAACTGCGTCAACCCGACCCCGGAGTCGGGGACCCCGCAGCGCGAGAGCAGGGTCGCGATGACCTGGCGGCTCATAGCGCCCAGCTCGGCGAGCGGC
Source organism: Mycobacterium nebraskense (assembly GCF_002102255.1). Taxonomy (GTDB): domain Bacteria; phylum Actinomycetota; class Actinomycetes; order Mycobacteriales; family Mycobacteriaceae; genus Mycobacterium; species Mycobacterium nebraskense. The sequence goes on along the minus strand of NZ_LQPH01000010.1, from coordinate 47,125 downwards.
CGGTTGCGGTGGGCGCGCACACCCAAGTTGACCTGGGCGATCGCCTCCAAGCCCAGCCGGTCGAAGGTGTCCAGCAGCAGGCCGATCTCCACGCCGTAGCCCGGGGCGAAGGGCACCGACGTCAGCAATTCGCGGGTGGCCGCGTACTCCCCGCCCAGCGGCTGCAGGATGCAGCCCAGCTCCGGCCGCAGCGCGGCGAGCAGCGGCCGCGCCACCAGCTCGGTGACCCGTCCGCCGCCCGTGGCGCCGGCACCCCCTCCCACGTCGCCGACCTGCAGCGGCCGCCGGTAAAAGCTCTTGACCAGACGAACGCCGTCACCCGTGAGCAGCGGGCCGACCAGCCACGGCACGAACATCGGGTGCGGGTTGATCAGGTCGGAGTCGACGAACACGACGATGTCGCCGCTGGCGGCCGCCAGCGAGCGCCACAGCGCCTCCCCTTTGCCCGGCCGGATCGGCACCTCGGGCAATGCCTGCTCACGGGTGACGACGCGGGCGCCGGCGGCGACAGCCCGGATCTCGGTGTCGTCCGTCGAGCCGGAGTCCAGCACGATCAGCTCGTCGACCAGCCCGTCCACCAGCGGTGAGATGCTGTCGACCACCGATTCGATGGTTTCTTCTTCGTTGAGGGCCGGCAGCACCACCGAGATGGTTCGCCCCGCCTTCGCGGCCTCGAGTTCGGCGACGGTCCAGCTCGGACGGTTCCAGCTGCGATTGGACAGCCACGTGTCGCCGGGCCGCGCGGCCAGCGCCGCGGCGTCGGTAAGGTCGCCGGCGACCAGGTCCGATGCCGTCATGCCAACCCCCTCACCGTGCACGTCGGCGGGCGTGTTCCCTGGATGGAGGCCACCATTTCCAGCACCCGTCGGGTCGCGGCGACCTGGTGCACGCGAAACATTCGGGCACCGGCGGCCGCCGCCAGCGCGGTGGCCGCCAACGTTCCCTCGAGCCGCTCGGTCAATTCCACACCCAAAGTCTCCCCGACGAAGTCCTTGTTACTCAAAGCCATGAGCACAGGCCACCCGGTATTAACAAGATCTTCCAGGTGGCGCAACAGCAGCAGCCCGTGGAAGGTGTTTTTGCCGAAGTCATGGGCGGGGTCGATCAGCACCCGGTCGCGGGCGACCCCGCAGGCGACCGCACGCTCGGCGGCGGCGGTGACCTGGCGAATGACGTCGTCGACGACGCCGCGTGTGCTGGTTCCATAGCTCACCCGGAACGGACGCGTGCGGGGCAGCGCGCCGCCGGTGTGCGAGCACACCAGGCCCGCGCCGAACTCCGCGGCGACCTCGGCCAGGGCCGGGTCGATACCGCCCCAGGTGTCGTTGATCAGGTCCGCCCCGGCCGCGCAGGCCACCTTGGCCACCTCGGAGCGCCAGGTGTCAACGCTGATCAGCTGGTCCGGATAGGCGCCGCGCAACCATTCGATGAACGGGATCAACCGGGCGATCTCGGTGTCCGCGTCGACCTCCTGGCCCGGGCCCGCTTTGACCCCGCCGACGTCGATGACGTCGGCGCCCTCGGCGACGGCCCGGTGCACGGCGGCCTGGGCGGCCTCGTCGCTGAAGGTCGCACCCTTGTCGTAGAACGAGTCGGGGGTGCGGTTGACGATCGCCATGATCAGCGGGCGATCGCCGGCAACCGGACGGCCGCACCAGGTTGATTGGCCGGCGGACGCCGACGGTGTCGAATGCACACGTCTATGGTGCCCGGTCACCGCACCGGGTGCGGCCCTGGGATCGGGTGTGCGGCCAGCCGCACAGTGGGCGTAAACGGAAACGTCAGCTTTGCGGCCGCTTACCGTCGGCCACTTCGTCGGGGTATTCGTCGTAGTACGGCACGTAGCCCTCGTCGCGGCCGGCCAGCACGTACAGCGGGTCGCGCACGTCGGATCCGTAGGCCTGGTCGCGCAGCTCGACCTTGCGGCTCTTGAACGTCGTGGTGTGCTCCAGCGACTCGACCACCCGCACGAACAGCGGCAACGCGTAGACGGGCAGCTGGCCGTACACCGCGCGGGCCAGCGACTTGCCGTCGAAGTCCGCGCCGTCGCGCAGCTTGACCGCGGCCATCCCGGCGCGGCCGCCGGTGCGGGGGATCTCGACACCGAAAACCGTGCATTCCTCCACGGACTCGTCGGACGCCAACGCCGCCTCCACCTGGGTGGTGGCGACGTTCTCCCCCTTCCACCGGAACGTGTCACCGAGGCGGTCGACGAACGCGGCGTGCCCCAGGCCCTGCGGGCTCATCACGTCACCGGAGTTGAACCACACGTCACCCTCACGGAACGCGTTACGCACCAATTTCTTCTCGCTCGACTCCTTGTCCGTGTAGCCGTCGAACGGCTGCAGCCGGTTCACGCGGCTTAGCAGCAGGCCGGGCTGCCCCGGGGGGACCCGGCGTACCCGCCCGTCGTCGTCGCGCAGCGGGGCTCCGGTGTCGGGGTCGTACTCCACGTAAGCCAACGGCATCGGGAAGACGCCGGTCGTCCTGGGCACGTTGAAGACGTTGATGAACGCGGTGTTGCCCTCGCTGGAGGCGTAGAACTCGCAGACCCGGCCGACGTCGAACCGATTCGTGAACTCGTCCCAGATCTCCGGTCGCAGCCCGTTGCCGGCGATCACCCGCACCTGATGCGCGCGGTCGGTGGCCTTGCGTGGCTGGTTGAGCAGGTATCGGCAGATCTCGCCGATGTAGATGAACGCCGTGGCTTCGGCGGCGATGACTTCATCCCAGAACTTCGACGCCGAAAACGACCTGCCCAACGCCAGCGTCGCGCCCGAGTTGATCACCGACGACAACGCGACGGTCAGCGCGTTGTTGTGGTACAGCGGCAGGCAGCTGTACAGCGTGTCGGAGCTCTTCAGCCGCAGCCCGATGCCGCCGAACGCCGCGAGCGCCTTCAGCCACCGCAGGTGGGTCATCACGCTGGCCTTCGGGAATCCCGTTGTGCCCGAGGTGAAGATGTAGAACGCGGTGTCCCGGGCCTGCACGGCCGACGCCGACGCGGGGTTGGTGGCGGGGGCGCTGACGGCGAATCGCTCCAGGTCTTCCACGGTCATCGTCTCCGTGGTGCCCGACCCGCCGCACTCGGCCACCGCGCTGACCAGGTCGGTCTCCGCGATCAACACCTTGGCGTTCAGCACGCCCAGGCTGTGCGCCAGCACCTCGCCGCGCTGGTGGTAGTTCAGCATCCCGGCGACCGCGCCGCACTTGACCGCGGCCAGCATCGTCAGCACCGCGTTGGGCGAGTTGCGCAGCATGATCGCGACGACGTCGCCGTGGCCGACGCCGTGCGCGGCCAGCACCGCGGCGTACCTGTTCGCGGCGGCGTTGGCGTCGCGATAGGTCAGTTGCTGATCGCCGAACCGCAAGAAGATCCGGTCGCCGTAGCGGGCGGCCCGTTCCTGGAACACCGTGCCGATCGATTTCTTGGAGCCCGGCTGGGCCAGCAGCCCGGTCATCGCCCCGCGCACGATCACCGGCATGTCGGCCAGCAGGCCCGGCGCCCGAGATGCGATATCGGTCAGTTTGACCGCCGTGCGCGCTCCCCCGTCGTGATCGGCCACGTCATCCCTCGATTCTGCGTAAACAACTCGGCGGCCAGCCTAGTAGGGGTGATCAGATTGCCGGCGCCCTCATTCGGGCGCGCACGCCTCCACGGCGGCGCTCACCTTGTCGACCAGCACCAACCGGTCCATCGCCGCTTGCGAGATGTAGCCGCTGTCGACCAATCCGCACAACCACAGCCACAGGCCTTCGTAATGCCCGAAAGCGTCCAGCATCACGATGGGTTTGCCGTGCACGCCGAGATAACCCGTGGTCCAGGCGTCGAACAGCTCGTCGAGGGTGCCAACGCCGCCGGGCAGCACGATGAACGCATCGGCGCGCTCTTCCATGACGTGCTTGCGCTCGTGCATGGTCTCGCTGACGATCAGCTCGTCGGCGTGGGCGTCGGCGACCTCGCGGCGCATCAGGTTCTGCGGGATGACGCCGACGGTGCGGCCACCGCGGGCGCGCGCCGCGCTGGCCACCGCACCCATCGCCGAGACCCGGCCGCCGCCCCACACCAGGGTCCAGCCGCGCCCGGCGATCGCCTCGCCGAGTTCCGAAGCGAGCTCGAGCAATTCGGGGTGCTCGGGGCCCGACGCGCAGTACACGCACACCGCCCAGGCGGCTGACGGATCGCGTTCCGGGCGCATACAACGAAACGTAGACCAAGCCCGATGCGGCACGCATACCGCGCGCAATAAGATCCGGCGGGTGCCGATTCGATGGAACGTCCCTCAGCACGCATCGGCTTCGGAGCGGCTGGACGCGGCGCTGGCAGCCGGGCGGGGGGCCGTCGTGCTCGGGCCGGACGGCTGCGGCAAGTCCACGTTGGCCCGGTTGGCCGCCGAAGATTTCGGCCGCCGGCATCCCGGCGCGCGCATCCGCTGGGTCACCGGCACCCCGACCGAACGCGCGGTTCCGTTCGGCGCCTTCAGCCACTTGGTGCAGATCGCCGACATCGGTAAGCCGGCCGCGCTGTTGCGCGCCGCCCGGGCATCGCTGGACGGTGACGACCTGCTGCTCGTCGTCGACGACGCCCACGACCTGGACGTCCTGTCGGCCACGCTGGTGTACCAGTTGGCGCTGGCCGGCGCGGCCAAGATGATCGTCACCGCCCGCGCCGAATCGTCTCCCGAGGCCATCGCGGCACTCTGGGCCGACGGCCTGCTCCCGCGAATCGACATCGAACCGCCCGGCGGGACCACGCCGGCCGAGGTCGACGCGTTCCTCGCCGAAATGCCCGCCGCGGCCCGGTCGGTGCTGGACTATCTCGCCGTCGCGGAACCGCTGTCGCTCGCCGATCTGAGCGCCCTCACCGGCGCGGACGCGGTTGGCGAGGCGGCGGAGTGCGGGGCGGCGGAAACACGGGAGCGCGGCGGAGCCTCGGACGACCCGGTGGTGTACACGGCCCACCCGCTGTTCGCCGCCCGAGCGCGCACCGCGCTCGGTGGCGACGGCGCGCGCCAACGACGCACCGAATTGGTGCGGCTGCTATCGCAGCATCCGTCGGACCACCTCAGCGACCGGCTGCGGTTGGCGTCGCTGGCCCTGGACAGCGACGCCCCCCAGCCGACGGCCGAGGTGGTCGCCGCCGCACAGCAGGCGCTGCGGCTGGGCGACCTCGCCCTGGGCGAACGACTGGCCCGATCGGCGCTGGAGCGATCCGGCGGGTTGGCGGCACGGCTGGCGCTGGCACACGCCCTGGCGTGGCAGGGCCGCGGCCGCGAGGCCGACGCGGTGCTGGCCGGCCTGGACCCCACCGCGTTGACCGAGGCCGCCCTCATGGACTGGACGCTGCTGCGCGCGGCCAACCAGTTCTGGATGCTCAGCGAGCCCGAACGGGCCACCGCGTTCCTGCGCACCATCCGCAATCGCGTCACGGACGCGGGCGCGCGCACCACGCTCGACGCGCTGAGCGCCACGTTCGCGATGAACGCCGGCAACGTCGGGCACGCCGTGAAGGTCGCGGGCGAGGTGCTGGCCGCACCGGACGCCGACGACCAGGCGGTGGCCTGGGCGGCCAGCGCGGCGGCGCTGTGCGCGGCGCGGCAGGGGCGATTCGACGACGTCGAGCCGCTGGCCCAACGCGCCCTGGGCGCCGAACACCCCGGATTGCTGCGGTTCACGATCGGGTTGGGGCAGACCACCGCGTTGTTGATGGCGGGCCGGCTCGATGGGGCCCGTGAACTCGCCCAGCAGTTCACCGATTTCGCCGAGTTGCAGCAGCCTGGTCGCGCCATCGGTGAGGTGCTGCTGGCCCATGTGCTCCTCGCCGACGGTGAATTCGCCCGAGCGGCAGCGCTACTCGGCCCGGCGGCCGCGACGCTGGAACGCACCGGCTATTCGTGGGGGCCGCTGTCGTTGACGCTGCTGGCCACCGCGTTGGCCCAGCAGGGAGACATCGCCGCCGCGGGAAAGGCGTTGGGCAGGGCCGAATCCCGGCACGGAACCAAGTCGGCGCTGTTCGCGCCGGAGCTCGGCGTAGCCCGTGCGTGGCGGCTGGCCTCGATGCGCGACGCGCACGGCGCGGTGGCCGCCGCGCGAGACGCCGCCCGGATGGCCGAACGCGGTGGGCAGCGGGCCGTGGCGATGCGCGCCTGGCACGAGGCCGTGCGCCTCGGCGACACCCGTGCGGCCGATCCGCTGGCCAGGCTCTGCGACGAGATCGACTGCACCGCAGGGAAACTCGCACTCGCCCATGCGCGGGCGCTGGCGGGTGGCGACGATGCGGCACTGCTGGCGGTGGCGGACGACCTGGCGGCGGTGGGGATGCGCGCCGCGGCCGCCGATGCCGTTGCGCAGGCGGAGCGGCGCCGGGCTCGCTAACCGCCCAGGTACCCGCGCAGCATGGCCACCGCGGCCGTGATGTTGGCGACCGGAACGCTCTCGTCGCGCCGGTGCGCCAGGTTGGGATCGCCCGGCCCGAAGTTGACCGCCGGGATGCCCAACGCGGCGAACCGTGCGACGTCGGTCCAGCCGTACTTCGCCCGGACCTGTCCCCCGGCGGCCTCGACCAGGGCCTTGGCCGCGGGCTGGGACAGCCCGGGCAGCGCGCCCGCGGCGGCGTCGGTCTGCTCGATGTGCACGTCGAGCCCGTCGAACACCTCGTGCACGTGCTCGAGCGCCGCGGTCACCGACCGGTCTGGGGCAAAGCGGAAGTTCACCGTCACCGCGGCCGCGTCGGGGATCACGTTGCCCGCGACGCCGCCGTCGATGCGCACGGCGGACAGGCCCTCGCGATACTCGCAACCGTCGATGTCGACGGTGCGGGCGGTGTATGCGGCCAGCCGATCCAGGACGGCGCCCAGTTTGTGAATGGCGTTGTCGCCCAACCACGGCCGCGCCGAGTGGGCGCGGGTCCCGGTTGCGGAGACCACGACGCGCAGCGTGCCTTGGCAGCCGGCTTCGATGTATCCGCCGGTGGGTTCGCCCAAGATGGCCACGTCGGCGGATAGCCAGTCCGGCAACTCACGCTCGATGCGGCCCAAACCGTTTGCCGCCGCGTCGATTTCCTCGCAGTCGTACATCACCAGCGTCAGATCGTGGACCGGCTCGGCGACGGTGGCGGCCAGATGAAGGAAGACGGCATCGCCCGATTTCATGTCCGCGGCGCCGCATCCGTACAGGTCGCCGTTCTCGCGGCGGCTGGGCAGGTTGCCGGCGACTGGGACGGTGTCCAGGTGCCCGGCCAGCAGCACCCGCGAGGGCCGCTGGCGCCTGGTCCGCGCCAGCACGGCATTGCCGTTGCGAACGATCTCGAAGCCGGAGGTCTGGGCGCGCAGCGCGGCCTCAACCTCGTCGGCCAGGCGCGCCTCGTCTCGCGATTCGCTGGGGATGTCGACCAACGCCGCGGTCAGCTCGATCGGGTCACCGCGCAAGTCCAGCACGGGTCCCAGGTTATCCGCTGCCGCGCAGCAAGTAACCTGACCGCCGTGACTGGAGCTGTAGGCATCGGGCTGGCGACGCTGGCTGCCGACGGATCGATCCTCGATACGTGGTTTCCCGCACCGGAACTGACCGAGTCGGGCACCGGCGGCACGTCGCGCCTCGCCCTGTCGGATGTCCCCCCGGAGCTGGCCCCACTCGTCGGCAGGGACGACGACCGCGGCACCGAGAGCATCGCGGTGCGGACGGTCATCAGCTCGCTCGACGACGTGGCCGCCGACGCCTACGACGCCTACCTGCGGCTGCATCTGCTGTCGCATCGGTTGGTGGCGCCGCACGGGCTGAACGCCGGCGGCTTGTTCGGGGTATTGACCAATGTCGTGTGGACTAACCGCGGACCGTGCGCGGTCGAAGGGTTCGAGGCGGTTCGGGCCCGGCTGCGCCGGCACGGCCCGGTGACCGTCTACGGCATCGACAAGTTCCCGCGGATGGTCGACTACGTCGTGCCCACCGGGGTGCGCATCGCCGACGCCGACCGGGTGCGGCTGGGTGCCCACCTGGCGCCGGGGACGACGGTGATGCACGAGGGCTTCGTCAACTACAACGCCGGCACCCTGGGCGCCTCGATGGTCGAAGGCCGCATCTCAGCCGGCGTGGTGGTGGGTGACGGGTCGGATATCGGCGGCGGCGCATCCATCATGGGCACGCTGTCCGGCGGCGGCACGGAAGTCATTTCGATCGGCAAGCGGTGCCTGCTGGGCGCCAACGCGGGCCTGGGCATCTCGCTGGGCGACGACTGCGTCGTCGAAGCCGGCCTCTACGTGACCGCGGGCACCAAGGTCGCCACGCCCGACGGCCAGGTGCTGAAGGCCCTCGAGCTGTCCGGCGGCAACAACCTGCTGTTCCGCCGCAATTCGGTCAGCGGGGCCGTCGAGGTGGTGGCCCGCGGCGGTCAGGGCATCGCCCTCAACGAGGACCTGCACGCCAACTGAGGGCGGCTATACGTCGGCAGGGACCTTCTCGGCGGCCGGGTCGGCGCGAAGCGCGGTTCCCCTGGTTTCGGGCAGCAGATAGACAGACACGAAACTGGCCATGACGAGGGTGGCCATCATGAGCCCGATCGCCCAGCTACCGTAGGTCGCCAGCAAGGTGCCCGCGATCAGCGGCGGCACGGCCGCGCCGAGGATGCCGGCGAGGTTCATCGCCACCGCCGCGCCGCTGTAGCGATAGCGCGTGGCGAACAGTTCGGGAACAAAGGCACCCGTGGGCCCGTTGGCCACCGCCGCGGCGGCGAACATGCCGAGGACGGCGACCACGTACAACACCGGATTGCGGGTGTCCAGCAGCGGGATGACCGCGAACGCCCACGGCAGGCACGCCGCGAGCCCGCACAACATCACCCTGCGTCGCCCGACTCGATCGGAGATCCACGCCGAGAACGACACGCACGCCATGCTCGTGAGGCCGGCCAGCGCGCCGACGCCCCAGATGAAGCTCCGCGAATAACCCAGATGGTTGTGGGCGTACATGACGAGGAACGTGTTGCCCAGGTAGACGAAGCCCATGCCGCCCAGGAAACTGCCTGCGACGAGCATGATCTCACGCCGCTTGTACCGCAACAGCTCCGCGAGCGGCGCTTTGGGCACCAGGTCGCGGGCTGTCTCCTCCACGAAGAGGGGAGTCTCGTCGATGTTCAGCCGCACATAGAGGGCGATACCGATCAGTCCGCTACTGATCAGGAACGGCACCCGCCATCCCCACTCCATGAACGCGGAGCTGTTCTCACCCATGGTGAGGTTGACGGCGAGAAAGGTCAGGCTGGCAAGGATTCCTGCGGTGCCGCCGCCGAGCAGGGTGAACATGCCGTACCAGCCGCGTTTGCCGGCGGGGGCGTACTCGGCGCTCAGCAAAACGGACCCGGCCCATTCGCCGCCGAGCGCGAACCCCTGCAACAACCGCAGGACGATGAGGATCAATGGCGCTGCGATACCGATCGACGCCGTGCTGGGGACCATGCCCACGCTGACGGTTGACGCGCCCATGATCAGCAGCGTGGCGACCAGCGTCTTCTTGCGGCCCAGCCGGTCCCCGAAGTATCCGAAGACGGCCGCGCCCAACGGGCGGGACAGGAAAGCCGTCGCGAACGTCGCCATGGAGGCGATCGCGGCCAGCGTCGGGCCGAGGCGCGGGAAGAACACCGTGGGAAACACCAGTGCCGCCGCGGTCCCGTAGATCAGGAAGTCGTAGAACTCGATCGCCGAGCCCACCAGACAGGCGGCCGCTATCCGCCGCATCGGGGTGGGAGGCGCCGTGGCGGCCGCCATCGTGGCAGCGGTGCCCACGGACCGATTCGGCTCACCCACGGGGGCCGCTCATTGTCCGGTCGCATCGATACACGGTTACGACGGTAGGTGAAGCTTCACGGTCACGCCCGGCGCCGGAGCTGGCAACTTGCTGGGTGTCATGGGCGCAGCGGCCGACGGGGTCAGCCGTCGGCCAGCAACTGCTTCTTCAGCACCTTGCCCATCGCGTTGCGGGGCAACGCATCAACGAGGCGCACCTCGCGCGGCCGTTTGTGCACCGAAAGCTGTTGCGCGACATGGTTGATCAGGTCGTCGGCTTTGGGTTCGGCGGCGCCGGACCCCGAGAGGACAACGAACGCGACAATGCGCTGGCCCAGGTCCTGGTCCGGCATGCCGACCACCGCGGCCTCCTGCACCCCGGGATGCCCGAGCAGCGCCGTTTCGATTTCGCCGGCGCCGATCCGGTAGCCGCCGGACTTGATCAGGTCGACCGACTCGCGGCCCACGATGCGGTGCATCCCCCCGCCGTCGATGACCGCGACATCGCCGGTGCGATACCAGCCGTCGGCGTCGAAAGCCTCGGCGGTGGCGTCGGGACGGTTCAGGTAACCGTCGAACATCATCGGGCCCCGAACCTCAAGGCGCCCAACGGTTTCCCCGTCGTTTGGCACCGCCCCGCCGGTGTCGTCGAGCAGCCTGGTCTGCACGCCGGTGAGCGGTAGGCCCACCCACCCGGCGCGTCGCTCGCCGTCCGCGCGGGTCGACAGGGTGATCAGCGATTCGGAGGCGCCGTACCGTTCGATGGGCTGATGCCCGGTGAGCTGGGCGAGCCGGTCGAACACCGGCACCGGCAGCGGCGCGCTCCCGGAGACCAGCAGCCGCGCCGGGCGCAGCGCCCTCGCGGCGTCCTCGTCGGAGGCGACCCGCGACCACACCGTGGGGACACCGAAATACAACGTTCCTCCGTGTGCCGTCCCGGCCGATGCGTAGCCCGCCGGCGTCGGTTTTCCGGTGTGCACGAACCGATTTCCTACCCGCAGCGACCCGAGCAATCCCAGCACCAGCCCGTGCACATGAAACAGCGGCAACCCGTGCACCAACACGTCGTCGGCCGTCCACTGCCAGGCCTCCGCCAGGGCATCGAGGTCGGCGGCGATCGCCCGCCGGCTCAGCACCACACCCTTGGGCAGGCCGGTGGTGCCCGAGGTGTAGATGACCATCGCGGTGGCGTCGGGCGACGGCTCGGGGTAGCGGTGCCAGGACCGGGCGTGCAATCGCACCGGGATGTGCGGCAGCCCTTCCAGCTCATCCGGCACGGGGCCGAGCCACGCCCGCACCCGCGAATCGGTGAGCATGTGCCGGCGTTCGGCCGCGCCGACGTCGGCCGGCACCGGGACGAAGGGCACGCCGGCGATCAGGCACCCGGTCACCGCAAGCACGGTCGCCGAGGTGGGCGTGGCCAGGATCGCGACCCGGTCTGCACCGGCGACCCGCTCGGCCACCGACGTGGCGGCGCCGACCAGGTCGCTGCGGCTCAACACGGCGCCGTCGATGCGTACCGCGTCGGAGATGTCGGTGGCGGTGACCGCCGCGGGGTTCAGGGACGCCAGCAGCACGTGAGCAGGTTACCCGGACGCGGCAGTGCGACAGTCGGCAGTGCTAATGCCTGAGAAATCGAGCATTATGCCTTGACAAACGCTATGCGGTCGCCCACCATGGTTCTATGCATGAAAAATTATGCATAACGTGTGCCGGGAAAGCTTTGCCAGCAGAGAAGGCCTCTTATGCCTGAAAAATCACGCGTTGGGAGTAGTGCGCGAGGCCCTCGCAGGACGAGCCCGCCGCCCCGCTCACCTCTGCCTGAAATAACACGCATAGGGCAACTTTTCGCCGCGAGGCGACTTCAACTGGGGCTTACCCAGCAACTCTTGGCCGACCTCTCGGGCGTCTCGAGATACAGCGTCCAAGCCCTCGAATACGCCACCGGATCGGTGAAGCTCGCATCGCTGGTCGAGATAGCCGAAGTACTGGGGCTTCGGCTGGGCGTGACGACCGCCGACGACGCTGGCCCCGCACCGGCATGATCCGACCATCCGACCTTCGAGAAGTCGGAGAAGCCGACGTCTACCTCGACGATAAGGTCGTCGCCAACCTAGCTCGTCTGGCCGGCGACCAGATCCGGTTTGACTACCACGACCCGGAGCCAGTGGACCCGAGACCAACCGCGCTGACTATCCGCACCCATTCGGTGTCCTGGTCTCTTCCGGTGGACGGGCAATACCCGCTCACAACTACCGGCGGCGCGGTTCCGCCGTTCTTTGCCGGATTGTTGCCCGAAGGCGTCCGACTAGGGGTGGTGACATCGTCGACCAAAACATCGGTGGACGACCATTTCACCCTTCTTCTTGCCATCGGCGCCGACACCATCGGGAACGTTCGCGTTGTACCTGCCGGCGCCACGCCTCCAGAACGCGAGCCGATGTTCGTCCCCGCGCAAGACACTGACTTCCAGGCGGTTTTCAGACGCCTCACTGGCTCTGTCGAAGCCGATCCCGTCGGACTTTCGGGAGTTCAACCCAAAGTCAGTGCTGCTATGTGGTCGACACCCACGAGAACTCAAACGGGGCCGGCCATCCTCAAGTTGAATCCACCGACGGGATTTCCTCGACTCGTCGAAAACGAACACTTCTTTATGCAGATGGCGGTCGATTGCGGACTGCGCGCGGCCAGAACGCAACTAATCCACGACGCGCACGGACGAAGCGCACTGTTGGTCGACCGATTTGACCGCCAGGGCGACGTCCGGATCGCTCAGGAGGATGCGTGCCAAGTCGCCGCCGTCTACCCGGCCGCGAAATACCGCATCCACGCCCAGACGGCAATCGCAACGTTGGCTGACAACTGCGCGCGCGGCGGAGGTTCGCGGGCTGCGGCCGCCCTCGAGCTCCTGCGGATTGTGGTGTTCTCCTGGCTTATCGGCAATGGGGACCTGCATGGCAAGAATCTGTCAATTTATTGCCCGGACGGCTTTTGGCGGCCAACACCCGCATATGACCTGCTCACAACGCAGCCCTACACCGGATGGCGCGACCCAATGGCGCTGCCGCTCTATGGGCGCGCAAATCGCTTGAACCGCAACCATTTCTTGGAATCAGCGGCCCTACTTGGTCTACGCAAACGGGCGCCTGCCAACATGATCGACGACATCGTCGATGCGGCAGCCCAATGGCCAGAGCGCTGCAACGAGATCGGGTTTGGCGAGCGCCAAACCGAATTGCTGTCCGAGATGCTTCGATCACGCATTGCCACCTTGATGTAGGTGACACCCACTCCCGCAGCGTCAGTGCTGCTCGTCCCAGATCTTCGTCAGCGTGGACAGGATCTCCTCGCCGCGGCCCAGCCCCGCGAGGTGGCTTTCACCGGGCAGCACGAAAAGCTCGGCGTCGGGCAGCAACGACACGACGTGCTCGCCGTGCGCGAACGGGACGATGTGGTCGCTGTCGCCGTGCCACCAGCGCACCGGGACCTTGACCTCGTCGAGCCGGAATCCCCAGTCCCGGGTGAACAGGATGATGTCGTTGAACGGGGCCGCCAGCTGCTTGCGGCTGCCGTTGAGCAGGTCGTCGAGGAACATGGCTCCGAACTCGGGCCGGGTCAGCAGGCGCCGATCGGCCTCGGGCGATATCGCGGCGTACAGATACAGCGCGGGATTCGCGACCGGACGGATCATCCGGACCACCAGGCTCGCGCCGATCCGCAGCGGGTCGCCCCCCAGCCGCAGCAGCGGCGCCACCCGCTTGCCCAGGTTCATCAAGCCGCTGGTGATCCCCTCGTCGCCGAGGAAGGGCGCGACGCCGCCGAGGACGCCGGCCGCGACGACCCGGTCGTGCAGCACCGCGGCGGACGCGAGCGCGTACGGACCGCCGCCGGACAGGCCGATGACGGCCATGTTGTCGATGCCCAGCGTGTCCGCGATCGTGCGCAAGTCGTCGCCGAACGCCCGGATGTTCTCGTACCGGTGCGGTGTCGACGAGCCGATCCCGGGGCGGTCGAGGCCGATCAGGCGGATCTTGTGGTTCTCGGCGTAGAGGCGGGCCTCGGTGGGAATCTGGCGGCGGGCGCCGGGGGTGCCGTGCAGCCAGAAGAACGCCCGGCCCTGCGGGTCACCGAATTCGGCGAATCCGATCTGGCGGTCCTCGCCGACGGCGACGTTTCCTTCGAGCTTGGGGCGGGCGATCTCGATGACCATGTCAGCAGCCTTGCATGTGACACCCGGTTTACCAAAGGCTCACGGGCCCGAGAGGCGGCTAGGAGTGTGGCGGCCGAACAAATGACGTCAGGGCCGCGGCCACCAAGTCGGGGTCGTCGCACATCGGAAAGTGGTTGCCGCGGCGGACCTTCAACTGGCGCGCTGCTGGGAACAATGCCTTCCAACGCGGCTGAAACCGCAGGGGATCGTTGAACTGGCCGAAGACCGTCAGCAGCGGCCGGTCGGTGAGGTCATTCCGCAAAGCGGCGTCGACTTCTGCGTAGAGTTCGGGCGCGCCGCGCGCGTCTCGGAAGTAGGCGTGCCAGGCGCGACGCGCCGACGCGTCGATGCCTGCCCGGAAGACCGCGCGGTCCGCACGGCTCCAGTGTCGGCCGACCCCGAAGCTGGTCGACGTTATGCGAGGGAGCACGCCTGTGGCGGCGTCCAGCTCCCGGACGGGGGCACTCCCCATCGCGGCGAGCATGCCCCGGAAGGCCGGGCCCGTGGGCGTCCACGCGAAACAGTTGACCGCGGCCAGGGCCGCGACTCGGTCGGCGCGCCGCGCCGCGGCCAAAAACCCGGCCGGCCCGCCGAGATCGTGGGCAACCAGCGTAACGTCGCGCAGCTGCAGCGCATCGATGACGGCGGCGACGGCCTCGCCCGCTTCGGCAAGCGTCGGGAGTGGCAACCGGTCGCTGAGTCCGCAACCGGGTGCATCAACAACGACGCAGCGAAAATTGTCTTGTAGGCGCAGCAATACATCACGCCAAACAAAGCTCCAGCTTCCGACGTGGACGAATAACAAGGTCGGCCCGCCGCCGATATCGGTGACCGCGATGCGACCTCGGTCTTGACTCAGCGCGTACGTCTCCCACGGCCACGCCGACGACGGTAGCCAGCTTGGGCGATCAAGTACCGTAAGTGTTTTCATGAGGAAAGCTCCTTCATCCGATGGTTTGACTGCGAAGCAGCAAGAACTGCCTGACGCCCAGCAGCTTGAATCCGAATCGTTCGATGGCGTTGAACGCCTGGTGCACCAACTGCTTTGCGTCTACCCCATCGACGAATCGGGGTTGCGCAGCGTAATAGCGCCTGCCGCGTAGCTGCACGATGCAGTGCCCCGCGGCCCGTACGTTGCACGCCCAATCCGACCGGTTGCCGAACGACAACGGCACCACGATCGCGTCGCCCGCGACGGCGGCGCTCGTCGGGGTGACGTAGACGGTGCCGGACCGGCGACCGACGTGCTGAACCCGGGCCATCATCGGGACCAAACGTCGTCCGGCGACCGTTTTGACGAGCGGGTTGAGCAGTTTGGTCAATGGCTTGATCACCAGCCTGACGGTCCGCGAGGGTCCTACGGCGACGAACTGTTCGTTGGTCGTCTCCGAATGTGGTTGTCGTGCTGGCGTAGTCATGTATCTAAGGACGAAAAGACCGGGAATTATGTGACGCTAGCGCGCCCCGCCGAGTTCGGCGCGCAACGGGTCGAGCGCCGACGGACGCACGAGGACATGGATTTTGGTTATCCTCCGATCGTCGATCGTCAGCGCCAGCAGACCGGCAAGCCGGCGGTTGACGAACGCCAGGATCGCGGGCTGACCGCATACCGGTTGGGCGACCAGGACGGTATCGGCCCGGCCCCAGTAACGCAGAATGTTGAGGCCGACTTGGTGGGCGCCGACGACGATGACACCACCGCGTGCATCGATTTCACCGGAGACATCGCGATCCAACAGAGCCATCAGCGCGTCGAGGTCACCCGTCGAACATGCTTCGATGAATGCCCTGGAGATAAGACGATGCTGGGCCGGTTCCACCACACCGGAGCCCGCCGAGCTTTCCGATCGAGACCCGCCGATCTTGCGCCGGGCCCGATGCGCCAATTGCCGGCATGCGGGCGCGTGGCTTCCGACCGTGGCGGCGATGGTGTCGAAGGGCACTTGAAAGACGTCGTGCAATACGAACACCACTCGCTCTGCGGGACTGAGGCGTTCGAGCATGATGAGCAGGGCCAGCCGAACCTCCTCGTCGAGGGTCACTCGATCGGCGGGATCGATGGCTGACAAATCGCGGTCGTGTCGTTGTTCGGCGATGTCTTGCGGGCGTTCACGACGCGACGACGCCGCCTTCATGTGGTCAAGGCAGAGCCGGCTGGTCACCACGATCAGCCAGCCACGCTCGTCGTTGATGCCACCGACCGGTGCCTTCAGCAGCCGAAAGAATGCCTCCTGCACCACATCTTCGGCCGTCCCGACATCGCCCAGCATCCGGAAAGCGAGATCCACCAGATAGGCGCGATTCGCCTTCCACGCACCGCTGACCCGGTCGTCCTGAGCATCCATAAGTTCAAGACGGGATGAACCGGCCGAATGTGACATTGCGGCCCCCGCAGTCACATTTCGGGGCGCTGCGCCGTCCTTGCAGTCACCCATCGAAACCGATCAGACGAGGTCGAAAAATGAGCCGAATACCCACACACACCGTGGACGACGCACCGCACGCCTGCCGCGGGCTGCTGGAACACGTTATCCAGTTTTCGCCGACCGGCCGCCCGCTGAATGTGCATGCCCAGATGGCGCACTCCCCAGCGGTGTTCATCTCCTACACATCGCTTCGCACGGCGACCGCCGAACACGGCACACTCGGTCCGCAGTTGTCCGCCGGCCTCATGCTCGCGGCGGGCAGCGCCGTCGGCAATGACTACGTCGTCGGGATCACCAGTCGGCTGGCGCAGCTGGCGGGATGGACCGACGAGCAGATCGCGGCATTGCGTGCCGGAAGCGCCACCGGCGACGACAAGATCGACGCGATCGCCGGACTGGTCAGGGAGGCGGCCGCCAACCGCGGGAAGGTCGCGGATGCCACGTGGAGCAAGGCCCTCGACGCCGGCTGGAGCGACGAACAGCTGGCGGAGGCCTTCGCGTATCTGGGCCTGGCCGTGTTCACCGCCTTCTTCCTCAACTATGCGGAAACCGAGCTCGACGTTCCGGTTGCGGTATGACGCCAGAGCCGCGGCTCGAGCTGGCGCAGGTGCGCTTCGTCTCGGCAGCGATCGAACCGATCGCCGCGTTCTATGCGGCGCTGTTGGGCGTCTCGGTGCCATTCAATGACCATTACCTCGAGATGCCGGCGGGTCCGGCGTCGGTCGGATTTTCCCGAGTCGGATTCACCGAGGACCGTACGTCGCGTGCCGTAGAGGAGGCGGACCTGGCGGCACACGACGGCGAGATGATTCTCGACTTCACGGCCGCCGACGTCGACGATGAATATTCGCGCATCAATACCCTTGGTGCGACCTGGGTGATGATGCCCACAACGCATCCGTGGGGCAGAAGGTCGATGCTACTGCGCGACCCTCACGGCCACCTCATCAACGTTTCGACCTCCACCACAGCGGATTTCAGGCGTTGAGCAGCCGCTCACCGATGACCCGCTCCGCCCGCAGGCTCGCGACCTCGTCCGCGCACAGGCCCAGACCACCCAGGACTTCGTCGTTGTGCTGCCCCAGTGTCGGCGGGGCGGCGCGGTGGTGGCGGGCCGGGCCGGGGGTGATCCGAAACGGCCAGCCCGGATAGCGGTGCGGCCCCGTGATCGGATGGACCAACTCCTCGTAGTAGCCGCGCGCGTCGAGCTGGGCCCCGATCAGGTCAGCGTCGTACATCTGATCGCCGGTGATCACCCGCTCCGCCGGTATGCCCTGTGTGCGTAGGGTTTCCACGACTTGCGCGGCGGTCTGCGTGCGGGTCCACGCGGCGACCAGCTCGTCGAAGACGTCGTGGTCGAGCCGCCCGTCGTCGGGCAGCGACAGCGCCACCCACACTCCCTCGGCGCTGGTCGGGTAGACACCCTGCAGACAGCCGCGCCGCCGGTTGCCCTCGCGCGGGCGCACGACACCGGTCATCGAGTACTCGATCACCGGTTCGGCGGTCACGCAGGCGGCTACCTCGATCTGCGCGACTTCGATCAACTGACCCACCCCGGTGCGGCTCCGATGCTCGAGGGCGGCCAGCAGCGCGACTCCCGCGTGCACGCCGACGATCGGATCGGCGGGACCCTGCGGGTTGCACGGCGGGCCGTCGGGATAGCCGGTGGCCGCCGACATTCCCGAGGTCTGCTCGAAGTTCAGCGCCCAGCCGACGTAGTCGCGCCACGGACCCTGCAGGCCGTATCCCGGCATCCGCACGGCGATCACGTCGGGGTTCAGTGCAACCAGCGACTCATAGTCCAAGCCGAACTGCTCGACCACCCGGGGCGAGAAGTTCTCCACGACCACGTCGGCCTCGGCGGCCAGGCGCCGGGCGATGTTGAGGCCGCGTTCCGAGGTGAGGTCGAGGGTGAGGTCGCGCTTGTTGAGGTTGGTGCCCTGCCAAATGGGGCTGCGTTCGTACCAGTCGTCGCCCTCGTAGGCGAAGGCGCCGGAGTAGCGGTGCCCGTCCGGCCGCTGGATCGACTCGACCTTGACGATGTCGGCGCCGAACGCGCCCAGGTAGCAGGTCAGATAGGCGCCGGCCCAAAAGGTGGTCAGGTCGAGGACCCGCAGCCCGGAGAAGGTCAGCGGCCCTTCGGTTACGGAAAGCGATCGGGCGTCGGTGGCCCAGGGCTCGGGGCGCGTCCGATGGTGGCGACCCGCAGCGCCCGGTCCCCCGCAAGCGGGAGGTGCCCCCACCGCCGCGCTTGCGATCGCCACTAGTCGGGGCGCCGGACGGGGTTGTGGCACCGGGGTTTTCGAGAACCGGAACGCGGCCCCGGGCCGCTTGAACGACCAACCGGGCCCGCCCGATTGCACGAAGAACCCACGCTCGGCGTACTGCGGGCAGTCGAGCACGGTCGCCCCGTCGTTGACCGGGGCGGCCGGGATGCGCAGTGCCTGAGCGAGTTCCACGATTTCGGCGACGGTCTGGTGGGCGAGCAGAGGCTGCGCCTTACGGAAGAACTCTTCGCGCTCCGGGCCGCCCAGCATGATCGCGATCTGCTGCTCGCCGTACTCAGGCAGGCCGAGCATCGCGCACACGTCTAGCCAGTGCTGACCCGTCAGGCAGTTGATCCCCACCCACCCGTCGGCGGCCCGGACGACGCCCAGCATGGGCGCCGACCGCAGGTTGGGGGGCAGGCCCAGGCGTTGCATCCGCTGGGCCATCAGCATCGGGTAGGGCAGCGTCGACAGCAGCGCCTCCAATTGGGAGACGTCGACCTCTCTGACCCGGCCGGCGGGCGGCAGCCGCAGCGCGGTCAGGGCGCCCAGCGCGCCGTAGCCGCCCGCGACGTATTCGGAGATGCGGGCGCCGACCTGTACCGGTGGACGGTCCGGATCCCGGGCGCTGATCCAGCCCGACGCCGCTTGCACGGTCAGGGCCGTGGCCCGCCGCTGGCGCCACGGTCCGCACTGACCAAACGCAGAGATGCGCAGCAGCACCAGGTTTGGGTTCAGCCGGCCCAAGGCGTCCGGGCCCAGCCCCCAGCTTTCCAGCGTTCCCGGCACGAAGTCCTCGATGAGCACGTGCGCCCGCGCGATGAGTTCGCGGGCGGCCGCCAGATCGTCCGGCTGGCCCAAATCGAGAGTGGCGCCGCACTTTCCGGCGTTGAGGTAGTGGAACAGGCCGGAGCGCTCCGGGTCGGCGACTCCCTTGGGTCCTCCGGGGAACGGTCCCCATCGGCGCAGCGGATCTCCGGCGGGCGGCTCGATCTTGGTGACCTCGGCGCCGAGGTCGACGAAAAGCTTTGCGGCGTAAGAACCTGATATTTCGTTGGCGAGTTCGACGACGTGGAGTCCGGCGAGGGGTGCCGTCATGCCGGGATTCCGATGGCCTTCACCTCCATGTACTGGTGCAGTCCGCTGATTCCGCCGCTCTCCCGGCCGAACCCGCTCAGCTTGAAGCCGCCGAACGGCGCATCCCCCGGCCCGATGCCGTTGACCGCGACCTGGCCCGTGCGCATGCGCCGGGCGATCGCGACGGCCCGGTCCACGTCGGCGCCCCACACGGCGCCGGAGAGGCCGTAGCACGAGTTGTTCGCGATCGCGACGGCGTCCTCGTCGTCGCGGTAGCGGAGCACCGAGAGCACCGGACCGAACACTTCTTCTTGGGCGATCGTCGAATCCGGTTGCACGCCGGTGAGAATCGTCGGTTCGAAGTAGAAGCCGACGTCCAGGCCGGCGGGACGGCCGCCGCCGGTCGCCAGCTTCGCTCCGTCGTGGACCGCCCCGTCGACATGCGCCTGCACGCGCTCGCGTTGCGCCGCGCTGATGAGCGGCCCCATCTCCACCGTGGGGTCCGTGGGGTCACCGACCTTCACGTCGCGGGCCAGCGCGACGAGCCGGTCGACGACGTCGTCGTGCAACGAGTCGGGAAGCAGCAGCCGGCTGTGCAGGATGCAGGCCTGCCCGGCGTGCAACGAGCAGCAATCGAACAGCATCTGCCGCAGCATCTCGTCGGTCACCTGCGTGTCGTCGAGGATGATGCTTGCCGACTTCCCACCGCACTCCAGCAACAACCGCTTCATGGCGTCGCCGGCGGCCCGCATGACCTCACAACCGACGGCGGAGCTGCCGGTGAAGCTGATCATGTCGATGCGCGGATCCGTCGTGAGCAGTTTGGCGGCCTCGAGGCCCGAGGGCGTGACGACGTTGACCACGCCCGGCGGGATGTCGGTCTCCTCGTCGATGATGCGCGCGAGGGCCAGCCCGGCCAGCGGCGTCAGCGGTGAGGGCTTGAGCACGACGGTGTTGCCCGCGGCCAGCGCGTTGTTCACCTTCATGACGTTGAGGCAGTGCGGGAAGTTCCACGGCGTCAGGATCGATACGACCCCGAGCGGTTCCCGGCGCAGCAGCGTCGTTCCGGCGCCGATCCCGGTGACCGGCTCGTCGATCAGCTTCGTGGCGAGCTGGGCCGCGTGCATGGACATGTATCCGGCGCCGTCGATTTGCATCATGCGCTCGTTGGTGACGCAGCCCCATTCGACCTGTGACAGCGCGAAGATCTCGTCCGCGTGCTTGAGCAGGGCCTCACCGAGCTGATTGAGGCAGCCGGCCCGCTCGTCCGGACCCATGCGGCCCCACGGCCCGCTGTCGAACGCCTGGCGCGCGGCGTCGATCGCCGCGCCGACCTGGGCGACGCTCGCGTCGGGCGCGGTGCCGATGGACTGTTCGGTGGCCGGGTTGACGTCGTCGTAGCGACCGTCCTCCGGCTCGACCCATCTCCCATCGATATAGAGCTGATAGGTGTCGACAAGAGATCCCGGAGTCTGTAGCTCGGTCATGCGCTTCCTCACCCGAACGTCAGTCATCTAACCACTTGGTGTACACCCATGCTCCCGTGCCGTCAATCACCAACTGCGCGAATTACACGCTATTGCGCGGTTTCGCGGCGGTATTGACAGGGGTGGGCGACGCGGGGTAGACACAAGGCCGCAAGACACATTGCGTCCATGTGTCGGATCGTCTGCTCAGGGAGGCCGCCGTGCGGACCACTTTTCCACTGCACTCCCCTGACTTCTACGCGGGCGATCCGTACCCGGCGTACCGCGAGCTGCGCGCGACGGCGCCGGTGTGCTGGAACGACGTCACCAATTTCTGGGCGCTGCTGAAGTACGAGGACATCCGCTTCGTGTCGAGCAACCCGGCCCTGTTCTCGTCGACCCGGGGCATCACCATCCCCGATCCCCAACAGCCGAGCCCGGTCCAGCCGGGCAGCCTCATCTTCACCGACCCGCCGCGGCACCGGCAGTTGCGCAAGCTGATCAACTCGGGGTTCACCCGGCGGCGGGTGGCCGTCCTCGAGCCGAAGATCCGCGAGATCGTGCGGGGGATCCTCGACGGCATCGAACCGGATTCCGTGCACGAGTTCGCCGATGAGATCGCCGCTCCCCTGCCCACCCGGATGATCGCCGAGCTCATCGGCGCCCCGGCGGATGACTGGGAGCAATTCCGGGCCTGGTCGGACGCCGCCACCGGAAGCGCCGACCCGGAGATCGAACTCGACCCGTTGGTTGCCATGGGGCAGCTTTTCGAGTACTTCCAGAAGCTGATCGCGGCCAGGCGCGCCGATGCGCGTGACGACCTGTTGTCGGTGCTGGCAGGCGCGGAGATCGACGGTGTCCGGCTGACCGATGAAGACCTGCTCAATTTCGCGTTCCTGCTGTTGGTGGCCGGCAACGAAACCACCCGCAATCTCATCGCTTTGGGCACGTTGGCGCTGATCGCCCACCCCGACCAGTGTCGCCTGCTCGTCGAGGATCGGTCGCTGATCCCGGCCGCCGTCGAAGAGATGTTGCGCTGGAACAGTCCGGTGGTGCACATGGCGCGCACCGCGACGGCCGACGTCGAGATCCGGGGGCAGCGGATCGCCGAGGGCGACGTGGTGGTGATGCTGTACGGATCGGCCAACCGGGACGAGGACATCTTCGGTGCCGACTCCGAGGAGTTCAAGGTGACCCGGCACCCGAACCCGCACATCGCGTTCGGCTGCGGTGAACACTCCTGCGTGGGTGCGCAATTGGCGCGCCTGGAGGCGTCTGTCATGTTCGACGAGCTGCTGCGGCGCTTCCCCAGGCTGGAGCTGGTCGGCGAGGTGGACCGGATGCGTGCCACCATGGTGCCCGGGGTAAAGCGCATGCCGGTGCGGCTGGGGGCCTGAGCCGATGGATCTGGAGTACTCGCCCGAGCAGGAGCAGCTGCGCGCCGAGATCCGCGCCGCGCTGGAACAGGTGATGACGCCCGAACGGTCCCTCGCGCTCAGCGAACGGATGGAGGGGGGCCCCGAAGTGCGGGCGTGCGTACGCGCGCTGGCCGCAGCCGATCTACTCGGCGTCGGTTGGCCCAAAGAGTATGGCGGACGGGGTTTCTCGGCGATCGAGCAGTTCATCTTCTCCGAGGAGGCACAGCGGGTCAACGCGCCGATCCCGCTGGTGACGCTCAATACGGTCGGGCCGACGCTGATGCAATGCGGTACCGAGGAGCAGAAGCAGAAGTTCCTGCCCGCGATCCTGGACGGCAGTGTCGAGTTCGCGATCGGCTACTCCGAGCCCGGGGCGGGCAGCGACCTGGCATCGCTGCGCACTACCGCGGTGCGTGACGGCGATGATTACGTGATCAATGGGCAGAAGATGTTCACCAGCGGCGCCGCCTACGCCGACTACATCTGGCTGGCCGCACGCACCGATCCGAATGCCAAGAAGCACAAGGGAATTTCGATCCTGATCGTGCCCACGTCGTCACCCGGGTTCTCGTGGCAGCCGCTGCACACCATGCCGGGCATCTCGACCTTCTACACGTTCTACGACAACGTGCGGGTCCCGGCCAGTGCGCTGGTGGGCGGCGAGAACCAAGGATGGCAGCTGATCACCACACAGCTGAACTTCGAACGCGCCGCCCTGGGCAATCTCGGCGCACTCGAGCCGCTGTTCGAGAAAACGCTGGAGTGGGCCACCACCACCGAGCTCGACGGCGGCCGCGTCATCGACCAGCCGTGGGTGCAGCTCGCCCTGGCAAGGGTCGAGGCACAGGTCGCCGCGTACAAGCTTGTCAATATGCGGGTCAACGCGGCGATGACGAAGGGCGTGCTCGACATGGGGGAAGCCTCCGCCGCGAAGGTGTTCGGCACCGAGCTGACCCAGCAGGTCGCCCGCCAGCTGCTCGAAGTGCTCGACCACAACGGGGTACGCCGGGGCACCGATGCACCGCTGCGCGGCGCGCTGGAAACCGCGTATCGATGGGCAGTCATCAATACGTTCGGTGGCGGCGCCAACGAGATTCAGCGTGACATCATCGCCATGGCCGGATTGGGCATGCCGCGAGCTCCCCGTGACCTTCGCGCCACCGCAACATAGGAGGACAGCCTTAAGTGACCGACTCAGAATCCGTCAGCGCCAAGGTGCGGGCCCTCGTAGGCCAGCCGACCGGCGGCACCGGAAAGCCCTCGCTGGCCCCGGATCCGGTCAACCAGCCGATGATCCGCCACTGGGCGTACGCGATGGCCGACATGAACCCCGTCTACCTCGACCCGGAGTTCGCCGAGAAGTCGCGGTTCGGCGGCATCGTGTCTCCGCCGGTGATGTTGCAGACCTGGACGATGCCGTCGCCGATCCTGGAGGGCATCGGCGAGCGTGGTGGCGCGCCGATCGAAATCAAAAGCAATCCAACGGCATTCCTCGATGAAGCCGGCTACACCAGCACGGTGGCGACCAACTCGGAGTTCGAGATCGAGCGCTACCCGCGCCTGGGTGACGTCATCAGCGCGACGACGGTGTACGAATCTGTCTCCGAGGAAAAGAAGACGGCGCTGGGCACCGGCTTCTTCCTGACCTGGCTGACCACCTACACCGACCAGAACGGCGAAGTGCTGGGCAGGCAGCGGTTCCGGGTGCTGCGATTCAGGCCGGAGCGCTGATGGCGGTCCGACTGGCGCCGGCCATCACCGGCGACACCGAGTTCTTCTGGAACGGATTGCGGGAGAACAAGCTCCTGATCCAGCGCTGCGGCGGCTGCGGGCAGCTGCGCCACCCGCCGCGCCCGATGTGCCCGCACTGCCGGTCGCTGGACTGGGACGCCGTCGAGTCGTCGGGCCGCGGCACCGTCTACAGCTATGTGATGCCGCACGAGCCGAAGTTTCCGTTCTTCGAGTACCCCTACGTCGTCGTGCTGGTGGAACTCGAGGAGGGGGTGCGGCTGGTATCCAATCTGACCGGCATCGACCCGGCCGACGTGACAACCGGAATGCCGGTCGAGGTGTACTACCAGAGTTTCGATAACGACCTGGTGTTGCATCAGTTCCGGCCGGCCACCTAGGCGAGGGCTCATGGACTTCACCTTCACCGAAGAGCAGGAGACCGTCTCCAAGCTCGCCCGCGACCTCTTCGAGCGCCGGGCGACGCAGGAGCGTCTCACCGAGTTGGAAGCCGGTGCCAGTCGCTTCGACGACGCACTTTGGAAAGAGCTTGCGGCCGCCGACCTGCTGGGCACCGCGCTGCCGGAGTCGTTGGGCGGTAACGGCGGTGGCTTCGTCGAGCTCGGGGTGCTGCTGGCCGAGGTGGGCCGGGCGGTCGCGCCGGTACCGGCCTACGCGACGCTGGCGCTTGGGGCCGACCCCATCGCGCGGCACGGCAATCCCGAACAGCAGCAACGTTTCCTGCCGGGTGTCGTCGCCGGAAACCGCATCCTGACCGCGGGGTTGGCCGAGCCGGGCCGCTCCGATGCGACGGTGCCGGCCACCACCGCACGCCGCGACGGCGGCAATTGGCGGCTCGACGGCGTCAAGGAGCTGGTTCCTGCCGCGCAAATCGCCGATACCGTTTTGATCCCGGCCTCGATGGACGACGGCGAGGCCGGCCTGTTCCTGTTGGCGACCGATGCCCACGGCGTCGAGATCCGGCCGGCGACCACCACGAACCGCGAACCGCACGCCGACTTACACCTCGACGGCGCAACGGTCTCGGACGCCGACAGGCTCGCCGGGCCGGACCTGATCGAGTCGCTGTGCACCCGCGCGCTGGTCGCGCTGTGCGCGATTCAGCTCGGCGTCGCGGAGCGGGCGCTGCGGATCGCGGCCGAGTACACCACGGGCCGCGAGCAATTCGGCAGGCCCATCGGCAGCTTCCAGGCCGTGCAGCAGCGCATGGCCGACGCGTTCATCGATGTCGAGGCGATCCGGTGGACCACGTGGCACGCGGCGTGGCTGATCGCGCACGGGCGGCCCTTAAAAGAGGCCGGCCGCGCCGCCCGCATCGCGAAGTTCTGGGCCGCAGAGGCCGGCGCGCGCGTCGCCGCCACCGCCCAACACGTCCACGGCGGGATCGGGATCGACACCACCTATCTCCTGCACCGCTACTTCTTGTGGGCCAAGCACAACGAGCTCACGCTCGGCCCGGCCGCGGCGCAGCTGGCCCAGCTTGGCGAAACGTATTCGGAAGGACACGCATGACGACCACCGCGAGCCGCACCACCACCCTGCGCTGGGCCGACATCTCGGTCGGCGACGAGGTCACCCCGCTCGAGATCCCCATCACCACAACGATGATCGTCGCCGGGGCGATCGCTACCCGCGACTTCATGCCGGTGCACCACGACCGCGACTACGCCAACAAGCAGGGCTCGCCCAATCTGTTCATGAACATCCTCACCACCAACGGCTACTGCGTGCGGTTCCTCACCGACTGGGCCGGACCGGAGGCGATGGTGAAAAACCTGTCGATCCGCCTTGGCGTGCCGTGCTTTCCGGACGACCCGCTGCGCTTCACCGGCAGCGTCACCGGGAAAACCGAAGGCAGCGGAGGCGAGAACTTCGTCGAGGTGACCTTCAAGGGCTCCAACAGCCTGGGCGATCACGTCTCGGGCACGGCGGTCCTCAGCCTGCTCGACGGGGCGGGCGCGTGAGCAGCTCGCTGCCCGGCGCCGCAGCCATCGTCGGGATCGGCCAGACCGAGTTCTCGAAGGAATCCGGCCGCAGCGAACTGCAATTGGCGTGCGAGGCGGTGAGCGCCGCGCTCGACGATGCCGGCCTGGCGCCCAGTGACGTAGACGGCATGGTCACCTTCACCATGGATTCCAGCGACGAGATCGAGATCGCCCGCAATATCGGCATCGGCGATCTGAGCTTCTTCTCCCGCGTGCACCACGGCGGCGGTGCCGCCGCCGGCACCGTCGTGCACGCCGCGATGGCCGTCGCGACGGGCGTCGCCGAGGTGGTGGTGTGCTGGCGCGCCTTCAACGAGCGGTCCGGCATGCGGTTCGGTGGCAGCGGACGCACCGACCTGGGGACCCCGCTGTTCATGGCGCACTACGCGCCGTTCGGATTGCTCACCCCGGCGGCCTGGGTCGCGATGCATGCCCAGCGCTACATGTCGACGTACGGGGTCACCAACGAGGACTTCGGCAGGATCGCCGTCGTCGACCGTGCGCACGCGGCCCGCAATCCCGATGCCTGGTTCTACCAGCGCCCGATCACGTTGGAAGACCACCAGAATTCACGCTGGATCGTCGAACCGGTGCTGCGCCTGCTGGATTGCTGTCAGGAGAGCGACGGCGGGGTGGCGCTGGTGGTCACCAGTGCGGAACGCGCACGCGACCTGCGCCAGCCGCCGGCGATCATCACCGCGGCCGCCCAGGGCGCGGCCCGTAACGGCGAGATGATGACCAGCTACTACCGCGACGACATCACCGGCCTCCCCGAGATGGGCGTGGTCGCCCAGAGACTGTGGCGCGACTCGGGCCTCAAGCCGCAAGACATCCAAACCGCCTTCATCTACGACCATTTCACGCCGTTCGTGTTCACCCAGCTCGAGGAGCTCGGGTTCTGCGGCCGCGGCGAGGCGAAGGATTTCGCCACCCTAGAGCGGCTCTCGCTGGGTGGCGATTTCCCGATCAACACCAACGGCGGGTTGCTCGGCGAGGCCTACATCCACGGCATGAACGGCATCACCGAGGGGGTTCGCCAGGTGCGCGGCACGTCGTGCAACCAGGTCGACAACGTCGAACACGTGTTGGTTACGTCGGGCACCGGAGTGCCCACCAGCGGGTTGATCCTGGCGCCCTCGGACTAGACGAGCCTGAGGGAGGAGCACAATATGCCCAAGCTCGCACTGCTGACCGCCCACGGCGGGGGCGCCACCCATTGCATCGACGCCAGTGGGATCTCGACGACGGAGGTCACCGAGCAGGTCCGCAGGCGCACCGACGGCATCGGCGCCGACTGGGTGCTCGAGGTCGTCGGCGCGCCGGGCGTCATTCCCGACGGGATCGGATTCCTCAACAACGGCGGCACGCTGCTCGAGGTCGGCAACGTCGGCGTGGGGCGGACGTTCGAGCTGGATCCGAGCGCGCTGGTCTATGGCAACAAGTCCGTGCGCGGCGTCATGTTCTACGATCCCGTCACGCTGGCGATCGGCTTGACCTTCCTGCAGCACACCAGCTTTCCGTTCGACCGCCTGATGCCCGACCCATTCCGCCTGGCCGACGTCAACGCCGCCTTCGCTTCGGCCGATGCGGGGCTGGTGCCCAGGGGGGCGTTGGTGCCGTGACGACTCAAGCTTCCGCATTGACACAGGCGGCCGATACACGCGAGCTCATCGTGGAATCCGCGTACGCCTGCTTCGGCAAGCAGGGGTTGCAGAAGGCGACGATCGTCGACATCGCCCGGACGGCCAGGGTGTCCCGCAGCACCATCTACGAGTACTTCAGCGACAAGGCCGCCATCATCGAGGCGTGCGCCGAACACGCGTCCGAGCGCTTCTATCGCGAGATGTCCAAAGCCATGGACCGGGGCGGCTCGCTCGAGGAAAAGCTGAGCCAGGCCGCGGTTTTCGTGACCCAGGCGCGGCGGTCCATCGCGTCGGAGAAGTACTTCGACGAGGATGCGGTCAGCCTGCTGCTGACCAAGGATGCCGCCGTGCTGCTGCGCGAGTGCGTCGACTTCTTCGCGCCCTACCTGTCCGCCGCCCGCCTGACGGGCGAAGTGCGCAAGGACCTCGACGTCGAGGCCGCCGGGGAATGGTTTGCGCGCATTCTGTTCTCGCTCTTCAGCACGCCGTCCTCGATCCGGGACATGGACGATCCCGAGGTGGCGGCCGAGTTCGTGCGCGCGCATGTGGTGCGCGGATTCGCGGGTGACCGCCCGCGGCCCCGCCGCGGATAGCCGCTCAGCGGCGCTGTTGCGGCCAGACGGTCTCGGTAGCGTGAACCGGCCGCCCGTGGCCGGGCAACAGGTGCGCAACCGGTAGCTCTTCCAGTCGCTTTCGGGTGTCGGCGGCGCTGGCCGCGTCGACGATTTCCGGTGTGTGCCAGACCTTGCCGCGGGCCGTCAGCACGGCGTCGCCCGACAAGAGCGTCCGGGTGGCTGAATTCCACAGCGCGATGCTGTCATCGGTGTGTCCGCCCGCCTTGATCACGGTCCAATCCGGCGCGCCGGGCAGCGACTGGCCGTCGGCAAGCCCACCGTGCGGCGGTGCCCCCGTCCAGCGCATCCCGGCCGGCGTGCCGTATCCCGCCACCCGGACGCCGCCGAGCAGGCCGGTCAGGCCGATCCGATCGAGCGGCTGGTCGACGAGGGTAGGCCAGATACGTGCAGCGCGAGCCGGGGTAGGCGTGCGCGGTTTTGCTCCGTCGAAATACGTAAGGGTGAGGGCGGGCAACCAGATTGGCGCGGGATAGCGGGCGGTCAGTTCCGCCGCGCCGGCGACGTGATCGCTGTGTCCATGGGTGGCCACAACGGCATGCACGGTGCCGCCGACCCGATTCAAGATCGTCTCCAGATCGGTGGCGACTTTGGGTAGGCCAGCGTCGATGACCACCAGGCCATCACGACCCTGCACGACGTAACAGTTGAAGACCCAGCGTGAGACTCGCGTGACGCCGAGGTCGGGCATCTCGTCGATCACCAGGCTCATGGCCGAGACGTTACGCCGGCATATTGGCCGTCGCGAGTGCGCACCGTGGGCTTTGAGGTGTGCGGTCAAGGGCACTCAGTGGCCGCGCCGCGCCAGCGCCCGCAAGAAGAAGGTCAGGTTGGCGGGCCGCTCGGCCAGTCGGCGCATGAAGTAGCCATACCACTGGGTGCCGAATGGCACGTAGACGCGGACCTGGTTGCCGGATTCGGCCAGCCGGCGCTGCTCGCCATCGCGGATGCCGTAGAGCATCTGGTACTCGAAATCGGTTGCGCTCCGGCCTGCTTCGCGCGCCAGCGTGGGCACCGCCTCGATGACCGCCGGGTCGTGCGAGGCCACCATCGGATAGCCCGAGCCGGCCATCAACACCCGCAGACAACGCAGGTACGCCTCGGTGACGGCGGCGGGGTCGCGGTAGGCCAGTGCCGCCGGTTCGTCGTAGGCGCCCTTGCACAGCCGGATACGCGCCCCGGCCGCCGCGAATTCCTCGCAATCGCCGGGCGTGCGCCGCAGGTATGCCTGCAACGCCACACCCAGCCATCCGAAGTCGAGGCGCAGGTCGCGCGCGATCGCCAGCGTCGAGTCCGTCGTCGTATGGTCTTCGGCGTCCACCGTCACCCACACGCCGGCCCGCTGCGCCGCCGCGCAGATCGCCCAGGTGTTGTCCCGGGCGATCTTCTCGCCGTCGCGATCCAGCGACTGCCCCAGGGCCGACAACTTCAGAGAAACTTCGAGCGGCCGAACGGCGGCGTGATCGCCGAACCGGGCCAGGCGGTCGATCAGGTCCAGGTAAACCCGCACCGCCGCGCCGGCGTCGTCGGCGTCGGTGACGTCTTCACCGAGATAGTCGATGCTGACATAGCGGCCCGAAGAGCGAAGCGCCGCAACGCTGTCCAGCGCGCTGCCGATCGTCTCGCCGGGCACGAAACGGTGCACCACACGACGGGTGACCGGCAGCCCTTCGGCGGCCCGGCGCAACCCTGGTCGCCGGCTGGCGGCCATGATCGCCGGCCGCAGGGTGCTGGCGAACACGCCGCCCATCAGTCCGCCTCCATGTGCGGATACGTGTGGTGGGTCGCCGGGACGAACGTCTCCTTGATGGTGCGGGCCGACGTCCAGCGCAACAGGTTCAGCACCGATCCGGCCTTGTCGTTGGTGCCCGAGCCGCGCGAACCCCCGAACGGCTGACGCCCGACGACCGCGCCGGTGGGCTTGTCGTTGACGTAGAAGTTCCCGGCGGCGAAGCGCAGGCGCTCCTGCGCGGCAAGCACCGCCTGGCGGTCGTCGGCGATGACCGCGCCGGTCAGCGCGTAGCGCGAACCGGTGTCGATCACGTCGAGGATTCGTTCGTAGTCGTCGTCGGGGTAGACGTGCAGCGACAGCAGCGGACCGAAGTACTCGGTGGCGAACGCCTCGTCGGCGGGGTCGTCGGACAGCAACACCGTGGGACGCACGAAATAGCCCACGCTGTCGTCGTATTCGCCGCCCACCGCGATGGTGACGTGGGCCGCGCCCTTCGCCCGCTCGATGGCCTTGACGTTCTTGGCGAACGCCCGCTCATCGATCAGCGCGCCGCCATAGTTGGTCAGGTCGGTGACGTCGCCGTAGCGCAACGCGGCGGTCTCGCCCAGGAAGTCGTCACCCATCCGCCGCCACACCGACTGCGGGATGAAGGCGCGCGACGCCGCCGAGCATTTCTGCCCCTGGTAGTCGAACGCACCACGAATCAGCGCGGTGCGCAGCACATCCGGCCGCGCCGACGGGTGTGCCATTACGAAGTCTTTGCCGCCGGTCTCGCCGACCAGCCGCGGATAGCTTTGGTAGCGGCCGATATTGGCGCCCACCTGCTGCCACAGGTGCTGGAAGGTGGCGGTCGACCCGGTGAAGTGGATGCCGGCCAGCCGCGGGTCGGCCAGCGCCACGTCGGAAACCGCGAAGCCGTCGCCGGTGACGAGGTTGATCACGCCGGGCGGCAATCCCGCGGCCTCGAGCAGCTGCATGGTCAGGTAGGCCGACAGCGTCTGGGTGATCGACGGCTTCCACACCACGGTGTTGCCCATCAGCGCCGGCGCGGTCGGCAGGTTGCCGGCGATCGAGGTGAAGTTGAACGGCGTGATCGCGTAGACGAATCCGTCCAGCGGGCGGTAGTCACTGCGATTCCATTCCCCGGGCCCGCTGACCGGCTGCTGCGCCAGGATCTGACGTGCGAAGGCCACGTTGAAGCGCCAGAAGTCGATCTGCTCGCACGGCGAGTCGATCTCGGCCTGGTAGGCGGACTTGGATTGGCCGAGCATCGTTGCGGCGGCGATCCTCTCGCGCCACGGACCGGCCAGCAGATCGGCGGCCCGCAGGAACACCGCCGCGCGCTCGTCGAAGGGCAGGGCCGCCCAGGCGTCTTTCGCGGCCATGGCGGCGTCGATCGCCGCGGCCGCATCGGCATGCACGGCGTTGGTCAGGGTGCCCAGCGTGGCGGCGTGCCGATGCGGCTGGACGACGTCGATGCGGTCACCGTCGCCCATCCGGTGTCTACCGCCGATGACGTGCGGGAGGTCGACCGGGTGATCGGCCAACGCGGCCAATTCGGCGCGCAGCCGGCTGCGTTCCGGGGATTGCGGGGCATAGTCGTGGACCGGCTCGTTGGCCGGCAACGGCACCTGGGTGATCGCGTCCATGTTGCCAGGATCCTCGCCCTGGCCGCTCCTCGAGTTAGCCGATCGGACAGGATCGTGGCCATTTGGTAGTACGATCGGACAATGGCCGGTGTGGGGTTGGGTCAGCTGTTGCTCGCGCTGGACGCGACCCTGGTCAGCCTGGTGGAAGCGCCCCGGGGGCTGGACCTTCCGGTGGGTTCGGCCGCGCTGATCGACAGCGACGACGTGCGGCTCGGGCTCGCGGCGGCCGCGGGCTCGGCCGACGTGTTCTTCCTGCTGGGTGTGGCCGACGACGAGGCGCTGCGGTGGATGGACGAGCAGGCCCGCGGACGCGTTCCGGTGGCGATCTTCGCCAAGGAGCCGTCGACTGCGTTGGTGAGCGCGGCGGTAGGGACCGGGTCGGCGGTGGTGGCCGTCGAGCCGCGGGCCCGCTGGGAGCGGCTTTACCAGTTGGTCAATCACGTGCTGGAACACCACGGGGACCGCGCCGATGCGACCGAAGACTCGGGCACCGACCTGTTCGGTTTGGCGCAGTCGCTGGCCGACCGCATCCACGGCATGGTCAGCATCGAGAACGCCCAATCGCACGTGCTGGCCTATTCGGCCTCCAACGACGAAGCCGACGAGCTGCGCCGCCTCTCCATCCTGGGCAGGGCGGGGCCGCCCGAGCATCTCGAATGGATCGGCCAGTGGGGCATTTTCGATGCGCTGCGGGCGAGCGACGGGGTGGTGCGCGTGGCCGAGCGCCCGGAGTTGGGCCTGCGTCCGCGGCTGGCCGTCGGGATTTATCAGCCCGCTGTGGACGAGCGGCGACCGCCGGTGTTCGCCGGCACGATCTGGGTGCAGCAGGGCGCGCAACCGCTGGCCGACGACGCCGAGGCCATGTTGCGGGGCGCGGCGGTGCTGGCCGGGCGCATCATGGCGCGGTTGGCGGCGCGGCCCTCCACGCAGGCGCTGCGGGTGCAGCAGCTGTTGGGCCTGACCGACGGTGAACCCGACGTGGCCGCCGTCGCCCGCGAACTCGGCCTCGCCGCCGACGGCGACGCGGCGCTGATCGGCTTTGACGCCGCGGACACCCCAGCGGACGGTGCGCCCCGTCAGGCGCGGTTGGCCGACGTAATGGCGCTGAGCGCCAGCGCTTTTCGGCGGGATGCCCAGATCGCCTCGCGTGGATCGCGAATCTACGTGCTGCTGCCCGAGACGCAGACCCGCTCGGCCACCTCATGGGTGCGCGGCACCATCGCAGCAATGCGCACCGAGCTCGGGGTGCAGCTCCGGGCCGCCGTCGCCGCCCCGGTCGCCGGCCTCGCCGGGATCGCCGCGGCGCGCACCGAGCTGGACCGCGTGCTGGACAGCGCTGCGCGCCACCCCATTTCGATTCCTCAGGTGACGTCGCTGGCCGAGGCACGCACCACCGTCCTGCTCGACGAGATCCTGACTTTGGTGGGCCGCGAGGAGCGACTGGTCGATCCGCGAATCGTCGGCCTGCGCGCCCGGGAGCCGGTGCTGGCGGAAACCCTGCGGGTGTATTTGGACAGCTTCGGCGACGTCGCCACCGCCGCGCAGTCGCTGCACGTGCATCCCAACACGGTTCGCTACCGCGTGCGGCGCATCGAGAAGTTGATGTCGACTTCGCTGGCTGATCCCGAGGTGCGGCTGCTGTTTTCGCTGGGCTTGCGACTCCCGGGTGCACCGTAGCTGGAGGCGGTAACCTAACGTCCATGCCCAGCGCGTCCGTGGTCTCCCTGCTGCGTGAACGCGCGGGTCTGCAGCCCGACGATGTCGCGTTCCGGTATACCGACTACGAGCAGGATTGGGCGGGCGTCACCGAGGCGTTGACGTGGGCGCAGCTGTACCGGCGGACCCTGAACGTCGCACACGAGCTCAAGCGGCACGGCGCCGTCGGGGACCGGGCCGTGATCCTCGCTCCCCAGGGCCTGCCCTACATCGTGGCGTTCCTGGGGGCGATGCAGGCCGGGCTGATCGCGGTGCCGCTGTCCGTCCCGGCGGCCGGCTCGCACGACGAACGGGTGAGCGCCGTCCTGGCCGACACCACGCCCACCGTCGTCCTCACCACGTCCGCGGCCGCCGGAACCGTCACCGAATACCTTCACCAGGAATACCTTCACCAGCCGGACTCGGCCCCCGCCCCGGCCATCGTCGAGGTCGACGCACCGCATTTGGACGACGCCAGCGCGCCGAGCATCCGGATCAGCGG
The DNA here is from genome assembly GCF_002102255.1 of Mycobacterium nebraskense. Taxonomy (GTDB): domain Bacteria; phylum Actinomycetota; class Actinomycetes; order Mycobacteriales; family Mycobacteriaceae; genus Mycobacterium; species Mycobacterium nebraskense. The sequence continues at coordinate 12,898 of NZ_LQPH01000010.1, read as the reverse complement.
CGCTCCCGAAACGGCGTACCTGCAGTACACGTCGGGCTCGACCCGGCTTCCGGCCGGGGTGATGATCTCGCACCAGAATCTTCAGGTGAACTTCCAGCAGCTGATGTTCGACTTGTTCCCGGACTTGAATGGCATGGCGCCACCCGACACCACCATCGTGTCGTGGTTGCCCTTCTACCACGACATGGGCTTGATGCAGGGTGTCATCGCACCGATCCTGAGCGGTTACCGCTGCGAGATCACCAGTCCAATCGCTTTCCTGCAGCGTCCGGCCAGGTGGATCCAATCGCTGGCCATACCCAGCCCCGCCTTCTCGGCGGGACCGAACTTCGCCTTGGAGCTGGCCCTCCGGAAGACAACCGACGCCGACATGGCCGGACTCGATCTCGGCAACGTGCTGGGCATCGTCAGCGGTGCCGAACGCATCCACCCCGCCACCCTGGACCGGTTCTGCAATCGATTCGCCCCGTATAACTTTCGCGATCACATGATGCGCCCGTCCTACGGTCTGGCGGAGGCGACCGTCTATGTCGCCACCCGCAGTGTGAGAGCCGCACCAGCAGTCGTTCACTTCGACCCCGAGAAGCTGTCGGAGGGCAGCGCGGAACGTTGCTCAGCTGGGACCGGCGCACCGCTGCTCAGCTACGGCATGCCGAAGTCGCCGACGGTGCGGATCGTGGACCCCGACACGAGCGTCGAATGTCCCGCCGGAACGGTCGGGGAAATCTGGGTGCACGGCGATAACGTCGCCGAGGGCTACTGGCGCAAGCCGGACGAAACGCGGGACGCCTTCGCCGGAAAGCTGGCCGACCCGTCGCCGGGCACGCCCGAGGGCCCATGGCTGCGCACCGGCGATCTCGGCTTCGTGTCCGAGGGCGAGATGTTCATCGTCGGCCGAATGAAGGATCTGCTGATCGTCTACGGGCGCAACCACTATCCCGAGGACATCGAGTCGACGGTCCGCGGGATCACCGGGGGCCGGGTCGCGGCGATTTCCGTCGCGGTGGACGAGACCGAAAAGCTGGTGGCCATCATCGAATTGAAGAAACGCGGCGACTCGGATGAGGAGGCGCTGCGCCGGCTCGACGTCGTCAAAAACGACGTCACCGCGGCGATTTCGAACTCGCACGGCCTGAATGTCGCCGATCTCGTGCTGGTGTCACCGGGGTCGATACCCACCACGACGAGCGGCAAGATCCGGCGGGCCGCCTGTGTCGAGCAGTACCGCCGGCAGCAGTTCACCCGGTTGGACGCCTGAGCGGCCGCGCCGTTAATTCTGGCTAGGGTTGCGATTCGGCAAGGAAGCGGTCCACCACGTCAGGACCAGTGGAGTGCAGCGCGATGGACAGCTCCAACAGCCTGTCCTTGGCCTTCTTCGGGAGCAACTCGATGGACTTGGTGGTGGCGGAGTCATATTTGGCCCCCGGGAAGCGTTGCAGCACAACGTCTTTTTGCTCTTCGGTGGTGTAGATTTCCAGGAGCTTCATACCAGCGAAGGCATCCTTCGCCGAGTCGGCCATTCCGGCGTTCGCCAGCGCCTCCAGCCGTTCCTCGTTGATCCAGACGTTGACCTTGATCTGGTTCTCGGTGCCGCTCACGCGTCCTCCAATTGGTTCAACGAAAAGACCGGCGGCCTGTCCGCCAGGTACTCCTCGGTGACGAACGGTGAGCCCTGGCCGTACTTCGCGGCGGACTCCAGCACGACCTCGAACACCTCGTGCCGCATGACCTGCTGGGTCGGCTTCACCTCGTCGGTCAGGATGCTTCGGATCAGGCTGCCGCTGAAGCTTTGCGCCTGTGAGTCGTGACCGCAGAGCGCCGAGTTGGTCACCTCCCGGCATTCCGGGCAGTACCAGTTCTCCCGCAGGAACACCGGTTTGATGCCCAGTTCCGACCGGTGTTGCTGCAGCAGGTTCTGCGAGTCGTAGGGGCGGTAGAAGTCGCCGACGCCGGCGTGGTCGCGCCCGAACATGTGGTGCGTGCAGCCGAGGTTGGTCCGCAAAATCGCATGGAAGATCGCCTCGCGCGGTCCCGCATACCGCATGTCCCACAGCGTGAAGGTCACCTTGTGGACGTCCTCGCGGAAGTACCCGCTCTTCCTCAGCTCGTCCTGCGCCAGCAGGATCGCCTCGTCGATGTAGTCCCCCACCCGCTTCTGCCCGATGATGGCGTTGACGAGCACGCCGGTGTTCAGGTCGTCGACGGGCATGTCCTCGTTCGCGGCCAGCCACGCCTGCTTCATCAGCGCCTCGTGGCCGGTGTGCGGGACGTTACGGGTCTGATGGGCGACGACGTGCGTCCAGTCTTTCTCCGCTACGGCGTCCAGGTGCTGCTTGGGCGTGAGCCAGAAACTATTGAACGGCTCGTTGAACACCGGCTCGTTGATGAGCGTGATGTCACCGCCGATGAACCGATTCGCATATCCCAGCGTCTTTTTGACGCCCGGGTGCCGCGGGTCCAAGGTGCCGTAGGTCTTTTCGGCCATCCGCTCCAGGTCGTACTCATAGATCTCGGCGACCTCGAAGATGGCCATCGGGGCCCCGAGATATTCCAGGACCACGCTGCTGCCCGTTCGTATGTCGAGCCGCTCGATGTCCTCCTCGGAGACGTCGAACACGATCGGGATGCTCCACAGCGTTCCGTCCGGGAGCCGCAATTTGTCCAGGGTTCCGTCGACCTCTTGCCGGCCCATGAACCCGGTCAGCGGGGTGAAGAAACCGTAGGACAGGCTGATGACCTCGTGCGCGGTCGCCTTCGAAATGGGCACGAGCGGCAGGCCTTTGATCTGCGCAGCCGCGCCGTGGGTCGACACCCTTTCCACGATCGGTTTCCCGTTATGACCGTGATAGTTCATCTCATGCCCTCGCTTCGCGGTGCGTGTCAAACCCTTGGGCGGCGGGTGTGCGGGCGGGAATGACGCCCGCCCGCTCCAGGTGAGAGACCACTTCCTCGGCCAGCGTGTCCGCATCCTTCGTGCCGCCCTCGAGCCGCAACTCCGGCCTCAGCGGCGCTTCGTAAGGGTCGTCGATTCCGGTGAATCCCCTGATCTCACCGGCCCGGGCCTTCTTGTACAGCCCCTTTGGATCACGCTGCTCACAAATCTCTATCGGCGTATCGATGAAGATCTCCAGGAAATCGCCCTCCGCGAGAGTGGCGCGAACCGCGTCGCGATCGTGCCGGTAGGGGCTGATGAAGGCCGTCAAGGTGATGACCCCGGCATCGCAGAACAACTTGGCGACCGCCCCGAGGCGCCGGATGTTCTCCTCACGGTCCTCGGCGGAAAATCCCAGACCGAACCGTTTCGCAAACTCGGCTCCGTGGCGCTCTTCCAAGACGTTGGGCCCGGCGTTCAACCCATGGCGGACGTTGTCCCCGTCCAGCAGATAACTCCGTACGCCGCGCCCGTACAGCTTCTGTTCGACCATGTTCGCGATCGTGCTTTTACCGCTGGCGCTCAGCCCGGTGAACCAGATGACGCAACCCCGGTGACCGTTGAGCCGTTCGCGTGCCTCGCGAGAAACCTGGTGCTCGTGCCACGTGATGTTGTCGGACATCCTCAGCTCCTCGCCGCAATCTCACGCGCCATCGGCACCGACCACCGAGACCGTAACGGCCACTTGGCATCTTTCGCGCACCTCAAGCCCCCGCCGCCCATCAGCAATTCGGACTTCAGCAAGTCTACAAGTTAAGATGGTCAGTTTAGGGCGGTATCGACGTGCCTGCGCCCAGCCCCGCAGGTTCAAGCGGCTGCGGTCAGGACGCCGACCGTGCGGTTTCGGCGGCGGCCAACTCGTCGCACAGATGCTCCGCCAAATCACGAACCGTGGTGATCTTGGTGGGGCTGATGCGCACACCCGTTTCGGTTTCGATGCGGGTTCGCAGCTCAAGATTGCCGAGTGAGTCCAGTCCATAGTCGGACAACGGACGATCGGGATCGATTGTGCGCCTGAGCAACAGGCTGATCTGGCCGGACACCAGCCGGCGGATGGCGGTGGGCCATTCCTCGCGGGGCAGTGCCTTCAGTTCGGCCAGGAATTTGCCCGCGTCCGGCCTGCCGTGGCCCATCGACCGGAACGCTTCAGCGAACCGGCTGCGTTGCACGAAGGAGGCCAGCCACGGCGTGCCCATGATCGGCGCGTAGCCGCAGTAGGGGCGGTCGTAGCGCAGCAGGGATTCGAACGCGTGGTAACCCTCCGCCGGCTCGATCGCGATGCCGGCGTCTTCGGCCAGGCCCGTGGCGCGGCCGACCTCGGACCATGCGCCCCAGGCGATCGCGCTACCCGGTAGCCCCTGGGTGCGCCGCCAGTACGCGAACGCGTCCAACCAACTGTTCGCCGCCGCGTATGCGCCCTGCCCCGGGGAGCCGACCAGGGCGGCGGCCGACGAGAACGAGCAGAACCAGTCCAGCGGCTGCCCGGCTTTTCCTTCTTGCAAGGCTTGATGCAGATTCCAGGCTCCGTAAACCTTTGGCGCCCAGCACCGGTCGATCAGTTCGTCGGTGACGTTGGTCAACGTGGCATCCTCGACGACCGCCGCCGCGTGCAGCACCCCGCGTACCGGCAATCCCGTCGCGGTCGCGCACGCCACCAGGCGTTCGGCCGTGCCCGGGTCGGCGATGTCGCCACACTCCACCGCGATGTCGGCCCCGCCGGCGCGCAGACGCTCAATGGCTTGGCGCGCTTGCTCGTTGGGCGCCGAACGGGAGTTGAGCACGATCCGCCCGGCGCCTCGAGCGGCCATCTCACCTGCCAAGAACAGCCCCAGGCCGCCGGTACCACCGGTGACGATGTAGGCGCCGTCGGCGCGGAACGGCCGCACGTTTTCCGGGGGGACCGCGGCCACGCTGCGTCCCGCCCGCGGCACGTCGAGCACCACCTTGCCGGTGTGCCCGGCCGCACCCACCAGACGGACCGCGGCAGCCGCGTCGTGGATCGGGTAGTGCGTGGTCCGCGGTAATGGCAGCTCGCCGTCGGCCGTGCGTTGGTACACGGTGGTCAACAAGCGACGAACCGTCTCGGGGTGGCTGAACGTGAGCAGCGCCACGTCGACGGCGAACAGGGACAGATTGCGGCGGAACGGAAACAGCCCGAGGTGGGCGTCGCGGTAGATGTCGCGCTTGCCCAACTCGATGAATCGCCCGCCGAAGGCCAGCAAGTCGATTCCCGCGCGCTGCGCGGCCCCGGGCAGCGAGTTGAGCACCACGTCGACGCCGTATCCGTCGGTGTCACGGCGGATCTCGTCGGCGAACGTCGTGCTGCGCGAGTCGTAGACGTGGTCAATCCCCATGTCCCGCAGCAATTGCCGACGCTGCGGGCTGCCCGCGGTGGCGAAGATCTCGCAGCCCGCGGCCCGGGCGATCGCGATGGCCGCCTGTCCGACGCCACCGGTGCCGGAGTGGATGAGCACCTTGTCGGTCGGCGCGATGCGGGCCAGGTCATGCAGGCCGTACCAGGCGGTCGCCGAGGCGGTGGGCACCGCGGCGGCGTCTCCCAGCGACATGTCGGGCGGGAGGGTGACCGCGTGCTGCGCGTCGGCGATGACGAAGGTTCCCCAGCATCCGTTGCGGGACATGCCGCCGACGCGGTCGCCCACCCTGTGCTCGGTGATATCGGGCCCGACGGCGGTCACCACACCGGCGAAGTCGCCACCCAACTGTTGTTGGTAGCCCTCGAAGGTCGGATAGCGACCGAAGGCGACCAGGACATCGGCGAAGTTGATGGTGGACGCGGTGACCGCTACCTCGATCTCCCCCGGTCCCGGCGGGACGCGGTCGAATGCGGTGAACTCCAGCGATTCGAGGTCGCCCGGGGTGCGGATCTGCAGGCGCATACCGTCCCGCTCGTGATCGACGACCGTGGTCCGCCGTTCGGCCGGACGCAGCGGACCCGGCCGCAGCCGCGCGGTGTACCACTGCCCTTGGCGCCACGCGGTCTCGTCTTCTTCCGAGCCGCTCTTACACTGCAGCGCAACGTGTTTGGATTCGGTCGCCCCGTCGACGTCGATTTGGGTGGCGCTCAGGTGCGGGTGCTCGGAATCGATCACCCGCATCAGTCCACGCAGCCCGGTCTGTTCGAGGTTGGCCACATCACCGGCGGCCACGTTCGCCGCGTTCCTGGTCACCACGAAAAGCCGGGGCGACACCCCGGGCAGCTCGGAGAGCTCGCGGGCGATGGCGACCAGGTGGGACACGTAGTCGCGGCCGCGCCGCGTTTCGTCGGTGCCGCCGGTCCGTTGCGCGGTCACCACGACGACACCGGTCAGGCCCTTGAGCGGCCCGTGCCCATTCGAGGCGGCCAGACCATTGCCGGACAGCAGCGCGCGCAGCGGTGCGGTTTCCACCGACCCCAGCGGCAAGGACACCGTGGTGCATTGCGCGCCATCGGAATTCAATGCCTCGCTCAGTTGCGCTGTCAGCGGATCCGTCGGCTCGCATGCGCTGAGCAACAGCCACGATCCCGGCTCGCCCCGGGACGGATCCGGCAGTTGCCGCGGTTCCCATTCGATGGTCAACAACCGCTCGTTGAGCAGTCGGCGCGCCCGCTCCTGCTCGGAGACGCCCCCGGCCAGCCGCAGTCCCTCGACGGTCAGCAGCACGGTTCCGGACTGGTCCAGCACGTCGAGGTCCGCTTCGCACTCACCGGGACGAGACGACGTCACCCGGGCGAGGCAGTACTGCGCGTTGCGCGTCGAGGAATAGCTGCGCAACCTGCGCACGCCGACCGGCAACAGCAGGCCGCCGGCGCTCGCCTTCTGCACCTCGGGATGGACCACGACAGACTGGAAGCAGGCGTCCAGCAGAGCGGGGTGGATGATGTAGCCCGACTGCTGGGAGCGGATCGCCCCGGGGAGCGCCACCTCCGCGAGCACCGTGCCGACGTCCCCGTCGGCGACCAACGCCGCGGCCAGACCCGAGAAGGCCGGACCGTACTGAATCCCGATCGCGTCGAAGGCCTTTCGCAATTCGGCACCGTCCACGCTGGACGGGTGATGGGCGATCAGCGTAGCGATGTCGTGAGCGGGCGGCTGCCGCAGCTTGGACTCGTCCGCTCCTTTGAGGGCATGCAGGACCGCGCCCGCCCGGCGAACGCGTTCGCCCTCATCGTGGGTGTCCACCGTGAACTCGAGAACGCCGGGCGCGGCAACCGTCGCCGCCGACGATGCCCGCGTCTGGTCGTCCAGCAACAGCGTCTGCTCGAACGTGATGTCTGACACCTCGGACCGTTCGCCGAGGGCGGCGCGCGCGGCGGCGAGCGCCATCTCGCAGTAGGCGGCGCCGGGAAGCGCGGCGACGTGATGGATTTGGTGGTCGCCGAGCCATGGGTGCGCCTCGGTGCCGACGTCGCCCTGCCAGACGTGGCGCTCGGGTTCCTCGTGCAGGTGCACGTGCGCACCGAGCAGCGGATGGACGGCCTGGACCGCGGCGCCGTGCGCCTGCTCCACCGAGTCGCGGCTGAGCATCAGCCTGCGGTGGGTCCACGTCGGGAGCGGGGCGTCCACCAGGCGCCCGGTCGGATACTGCACCGAAAAATCGACCGCGCCACCGGCGCTGTGCACGTCGGCGACGAAGCCACGCAGGCCGACGGGCAGGTCTTGCTCCCGGCGCATGGCCGCCAGCGCCGCGATGGGCATGTCCAGGCTGCCGGCGTTCTGCTCGACCGCGTGGGTGAGCAGCGGATGCGGCGCCAGCTCCCCGAACACACGGAAGCCGTCCTTGAGGGCGGCCTGTACGGCCGCCGCGAATCGCACTGTGTAGCGCAGGTTTTCGGCCCAGTAGTCGCCGGTGAACGACGGCCGCTCGCGGGGGTTCCACAGCGTCGCCGAGTAGTAGGGAACCTCCGGCTCCCTCGGCTCGAGGCCGGCAAGGGCTTCCACCAGTTCGTCGAGGATCGGCTCCACCTGCGGCGAATGCGAGGCCACGTCCACCGCCACCTCGCGCGCCATCACGTCCTGCTCCTGCCAGGCCGCGACCAGGTCGCGGATCGACTGCGTGTCGCCGCCGACGACCGTCGACGTCGGTGAGGCGACCACGGAGAGGACGACGTCGGAGATTCCGCGAATGGACAGTTCCGACAACACCTGTTGGCCGGGCAGTTCCACCGATGCCATGGCGCCGCTACCGGCGATCCGCGCCATCAGCCTCGAGCGGCGGCAAATGACGCGCACCCCGTCTTGCAGCGACAGTCCGCCCGCGACGACCGCCGCCGCGGATTCACCGAGCGAATGCCCGATGACGGCGCCGGGACGCACGCCGTAGGACTTCATCGTCTCGGCCAGCGCGACCTGCATCGCGAAGATCGTCGGCTGCACCCGGTCGATACCGGTCACCACCTCCGGCGCCGACAGGGCTTCGGTGACGGAGAACCCCGATTCCTCGGCGATCAGCGGCTCCACCGCGGCGATCGTGGCGGCGAACACCGGCTCGTTCGCCAGGAGTTCGGCGCCCATCTTCGGCCACTGCGATCCCTGCCCGGAGAACACCCACACCGGCCCGAGGTCGTCCTGCCCGACGGCGGGCTCGTACGGGATGTCGCTTTCGGCGACGTCGCGCAGGGCCGCGCTCAGCTCGCCGAAGTCGCTCGCCGGGACCACCGCGCGCACCGGCCGGTGCGCGCGTCGGCGCGCCAGGGTGTAGCCGAGATCCCGCAGGCCCGCGGTGCCGGCACCGCCGGCGTGCTCGTCGACCCAAGCCGCGAGGCGGGCGGCCGTGACGCGCAGTTGCTCCGCGGACGTGGCCGACACCGGAAACAGCAACGCCCCGTCGCCCTCCGGCGCGGCCGTCGGCTCCCCGTGCGCCTCCACGGGGGCCTGCTCCAGCACGGCGTGCACGTTGGTGCCCGACATCCCGTACGACGACACCGCGGCGCGCCGCGGGTGCCGGCCGTCGGTGGGCCAGGGTGCGTTGGCCTGCGGCACGAACAGTTCGGTTTTGATTTGGGCCATCTCGTCGGGCAAGCGGGTGAAGTGCAGGTTCTGCGGCACCATGCCGTGCTGCAGAGCGAGGATCGCCTTCATCAACCCCAACGGTCCGGACGTCGACTGCATGTGGCCGAAGTTCGTTTTCACCGAGCCGAGCGCGCAGGGCCCCTCGGTGCCGTACACGGCGGCCAGGCTCGAGTATTCGATCGGGTCCCCGACGGGGGTGCCGGTCCCGTGCGCCTCGACGAAGCCGACCGTGGTGGCGTCGACGCCGGCGACGTCTAGGGCCTTTCGGTAGACCGCCACCTGGGCGGTTTCCGACGGCGCCGCGATGTTCACGGTGCGGCCGTCCTGGTTGGCTGCGGTGCCGCGCAGAACGGCCAGGATGCGATCCCCGTCGCGTTGCGCGTCGTCGAGCCGCTTGAGCAGCAGCATGGCGCAGCCCTCACCGGACACGAAGCCGTCGGCCTTCGCGTCGAAGGCGTGGCAGCGGCCGGTCGGCGACAACATGCCTTGCAGCGACCCCGACACGGACTTCCGCGGTTCGAGTGTCACGACGACGCCGCCGGCCAGGGCGAAGTCGCTTTCACCGCTGTCCAGGCTGCCGCAGGCCTGGTGGACGGCCATCAAGCCCGACGAGCACGCGGTGTCCACGGTGACCGCCGGGCCGTGCAGACCCAGCGTGTAGGCGACCCGCCCGGACGCGAAGCTGTTGCTGGTGCCGGTGAATCCGTACGGCCCCTCGGCGGCACCGCAGTCGGCGGACAACAGTTCGTAGTCGCCGTGGGTCAGTCCGACGAAGACGCCGGTCTGCGAGTGGGACAGACGCGCGGGGTCGAGGCCCGCGTGCTCGATGGCGTCCCAGGACGTTTCCAGCAGCAAGCGGTGTTGCGGGTCGATCGCGGTGGCTTCGCGCTCGGTCATGCCGAAGAAATCGCAGTCGAAGCCACCGACGTCGTCCAAGAAGGCGCCCCACCGGGTTACCGAGCGGCCGGGCACGCCGGGTTCGGGGTCGTAGTACAAATCCGCGTCCCACCGGTCGGCGGGAATCTCGCCCACGAAATCGTCGCCGCGCAACAACGCGTCCCACAGCTGTTGCGGAGAATCGATGCCGCCGGGAAGTCGGCAGGCCAGACCGATAACAGCAACAGGTGCGGTGGTTGCGGCACGCAAAGTGCAGGTCCCCTGTTCTCCCCCAACGGCGTTGCGCAGTCGTGCGGCTGTCAGCTTACCGACATCAACTACGTCAGCGCTCCACTCATCACCTCCGAAGCCGTTTTCGGCTCCGTCTGACGTCCGGCCCGTCGATTTCATTCGGACTGCGCGCCCGCCCGGAGATGACGAAAGCCTATGACTACCAGAGAAATTCGCGATTCACCGGATTTGCTCCGCGGTACGGTCGCGCCGTCAGAACACTCGCCCGCGCGGGATAATCCATCGTTCGGCGCGGCGTCACGTTTTGCTGGCTTCCTCGGATTCGCCGGAGTCGACGACCTTCGCGGGGTCCTCGATCACGTGATACATCGGATCGACCATCGATATGGGCCGGTTGCCGGTCTGGCGGGCCTTTCCGGTGATCCGCAATAGCTGGCCGGGCTGGATGTCGGCGCCGCCATGGCCGGGACGGAAGGTGACCGTCATCTCCCCGCTGTTGTCCCCCACGACGACCTGCCGAAAGGTCCGCCCGCGGTCGGTGACGTCCTCGACCTGGTTGACCCGTCCTTCGACGGTGGCGCGTTGTCCCGAGATGAGGCCGGCCACCAGGATCACCGATGCCGGCCGCTCGGGGTGCTCGTAGGCGTCCACCTTCTCGTCCTCCCCCCTGGACACCCACGCTTCGAGCTTGTCGATCTCCTGCGCGATCCGCTGCTCGAAGGTGTCGGGGTAGGCCTCGTTGATGCGCGATTCCACGTCGTAGGGCACGATCGTCGCCGCCGCGTCGGGGATCAGGCTCACCGCGCTGGAGATCTTGTCCGCGGTGCGGTCGTGCAGCAGCCGGCCCAGCAGCCGCCCGAACGTCCGGCGCGGCAGCAGCACCGTCACGTTGGTGTGCGGTTGTTCGTCGCGCGCCTTGGCGACAAGCAGCTGCGCGGCCCGGATGATCCGCCGGTCCGGGCAGTCGACGACCCGCAGCGGGGTGTCGAGACCGAAGTGATCCCAGCGCTTTCGCAGTTGCGCCGCGTGGGCCGGGTCCACCATGAAGTGCACGGCGGTCAGCTCGTCGGCCCGCAATCCCTTGCCGTAGCGCAACGCTTCGATCACCGCCAGGTCGACCGAGTCGACGAACACGAACGCGCGGTGCCGCGCATACTTCACCAGCTCCGGACGGTCCGTACGGAACATCTCGAGAATGGCTGCCTCGGCGCGGTATTCGCGGTTGAGCCGCATCAGAATGAACACCAGCGAGGGGAAGACGATGACTACCAGCCACGCGCCCTCGGTGAATTTGGCCACCGCGAAGATGCCCACCACGATTGTCGACAGGATCGCCGCGGACAGGTTGATCGCCAGGCGGCGTCGCCATCCCGGTTCGCGGTGCGTCAGGTGATGCTTGGTCATCCCGTAGCCGGCCATCGAGAACCCCGTGAACACGCCGATCGCGTAGAACGGAACCAGCGCGTTGACCGAGCCGCCGGTCACCACCAGCAACAGCACCGACAACGCCGCCAGGGTGATGATCCCGTTCGAGAAGACCAGCCGGTGGCCGCGTTTGGTGAGCTGGCGCGGCAGGAAGCGGTCCTCGGCGACGAAGCTGGCCAGCGCCGGGAATCCATTGAAACTGGTGTTCGCACCGGTGAACAAGATGGCCGCGGTCGCGGCCTGGACCAGAACGTAGAAAACGTCGCCGATCACGCCGTTGCCGAAGACGGCCCGGCCGATCTGCGACAAGACCGACGGGTATTCGGTGAGATAGGGCGTGGCGTGGGTGACGTGGGCCAGATAGGCGACGCCGGCCAGCAGCAGGCCGAGGATCGTGGCCATGGCGGTGAGCACGCGGCGTGCGTTGCGGCCCTGAGGCTTTCGGAAGTAGTCGACCGTATTTGAGATGGCCTCCACCCCCGTCAGCGACGAGCCTCCGTTGGCGAACGCACGCAGCAACACCAGAATCGTGGCGCCGAGCACCAACCCGTTGCCCTGGTGAACCGGCACGGTTCCGGCCATGTGCGCGGGATCGTAAATCGGCAGATTCCCGATGGCCGCGCGAATCACCCCGACCACGATGGTCAGGCCGACCATGACGACGAAGGAATAGGTCGCCACCGCGAACGGCAGGCCCGCTTCCTTCAAGCCACGAAGGTTCGCGTAGCAGATGGCAAGCACCACAACAACCGTGAGTTCGAGACTGTACGGGCCGAGCGCTGGGATGGCCGACACCACCGCAACCGTGCCGGCCGCCGATTGCACCGCAACGGTGACGACGTAGTCGATCAGCAGCGCCGCGGCGGCGATTTGCGCCACCCGGGGGCCGAAGTTGTCGCGCGCGACGATGTACGAGCCGCCCGCCCGGGTGTAGGCCATGACCACCTGCCGGTACGAGGCGGCCACCAGCACCAGGATCAGCAGGATGACACCGGTGATGGGAAGCAACAGCAGGAAGGCGGCCAGCCCGGCATGCGGCAGCAATTCGATCAGGATCTGCTCCGGACCATAGGCGACCGAGGACACCGCATCCGGCGAAAGCGCGCCCAGGGCAACCGGATTCGACAACTTTTCGGAGGCGATGTCCTCAGTGATCAGGGGCTTTCCCAGGAACACACGCTTGACGATGTCCCCGACCGAAAGGGGGATGCGCAGCTTGCCGGCCGAAGTCGTCACGACCACCGTCCTTACCCGAGGTTGAGCGGGCGAAACACCTCCGATGCATTGTGCACGCTCGCCGCCGCCACGGTGGCCGATAGGTGCGGCTAGGCCGTGTCTGTTAATTGTGGACGCGGTGGTAGGTGATGATGGCGGCCAGGGTGACGCCGCCGAGGTAGGTCAG
>NZ_LQPH01000009.1 GCF_002102255.1 Mycobacterium nebraskense | reverse complement strand
GCCACACGAAAATCACCACCCCGCACCACAACTCGGCATCAGACCCAGCCCACACCAACTACCATGCAAAATCGAGGCCAGAGCAACGCTCGCACGCTTTCCCGTCGTTGTCCTGGCGACTGCCGTTGTTCGCAGGCACTGTTTAAACGATTGGGCCGCACAACGATTCGCCTGCGTCCTAAGCTCGGGTGAGAGCACAACGCCCGCCTCGCCAAGTGGCGAAGCGGGCGTTGTGCTTACTGCTTGTTTACAGCGGAATCCAGACTCCGAAGAACCAGAAGCCCCACTGATTGAATCCGGGGTCCCACACGGGAGTCTCCTGGTAGCCCCAGTAGTTGATCGGGCCATATCCCCAGTGCCCGCCGGGCGGAGGGAGCGGCCGGTCCCAATCGGGCCGCGGCGGCTCGCCGGGGCCCCATGGCGCGGGTCCGTCACCCCACGGCGCACCGCGGAAGTAGCCACGCTGGGCATCTCCGTGCCATGGGCCGCCGGGATGATCGGGTCCACCCGGACCACCGGGCCCGCCCGGAGGTCCGCCTGGGTGACCGGGACCGCCCGGGCCGCCGGGGCCACTTGGACCGCCGGGTCCGCCCGGATCACCGGGTGCGTTCGGCGGATGGATTCCTCCCGGAGCCGGCCCGCCATGATTGCCTGCCGGACCAGGCGGTGGCCCTCCCGGAGCGGCGTTGGCCGCACCGGCGCCCATACCCAACGCGGCAGCGCCCAGAGCGCCGGCGACGGTTATCCCTCCAAGTAATTGCTTAAGTTTCATAGTCCTTCACCTGTCTAGCTGCGAAGTGAATTCCTCAGAATCCCCCCTTACACAAACCGACCCTAGATAGCTTCCCTATGTATCGGCTGTGCGAGGCCCGTGCACAGGTTTTGGGCGGCACCCCGCGCATATCGCTTTGGCAAGGCTAGGTTTGCTAGTCGCGCGGGTCTTTGATGTATATCGTTGCGGCCGTGTCGACTCCGTCGCATCCTCACCCGTCCGAACCGCACGTGGGTTCGGTGTCGTCGAAGTTGAATTGGCTGCGCGCCGGAGTCCTGGGCGCCAACGACGGAATCGTGTCCACGGCGGGCATCGTGGTGGGAGTCGCGGCGGCGACGGTGGCACGCGCTCCGGTATTGACCGCCGGCAGCGCCGGACTGGTCGCCGGGGCGGTGTCGATGGCGCTGGGCGAATACGTGTCGGTCAGCACCCAGCGCGACACCGAGAAGGCGCTGCTGCGCAAGGAGCGCCACGAGCTGCGTGACGATCCGGGGGCCGAGTTGGACGAGCTTGCCGCCCTGTATGAAGCGAAGGGCCTGAGCGCGGCGACCGCCCGCACCGTCGCCGAGGAACTCACCGACCACAATCCGCTCCTCGCCCATGCCGAAGTCGAACTCCGTATCAATCCCGAGGAGCTGACCAACCCTTGGCAGGCGGCATCGTCCTCGGCACTGTCGTTCGCAATCGGCGCCCTCTTGCCGCTGGTCGCGATCTTGACCCCGCCCGCGGCGTGGAGAATCCCGATCACCGCCGCGGCGGTACTCGCCGCGCTGGTGATCACCGGGGCGGTGTCGGCCGGCGTGGGCGGGGCGCCCAAGGGCCGCGCAGTGCTCCGCAACGTCGTCGGAGGCGGCCTCGCATTGTCCATCACCTACGCGATCGGCCACTTGGTGGGAACAGCGATCGCCTGAGGGGCGCCAACGCCCTTGCTCGGCTAGAGAATTGACCTGAAACCGGTCGGCCCATTGGGACTGCAACTCAAACTGTAATATCTACTGTTGCCATCCTCACACGAGGGATCCCAACTCTGGGCGGAGCGTCGCACATTGACCGAAACGAATCTTGTGCCCGATGACGTCGATTCAGCGGTGCAGACGCCGTATTTTCTGCGCGACGAAAGCCGTTTCGTGCCAAACAAGATCGCGCGCGGTGGGTGGGGTCCTTCGCTCAGCGGGCACGTGGTCGGGGGACTGCTGGGCTGGGCGGTCGAACGCGCGGTCGACGACCCGCAACTGCAACCCGCTCGGCTGACCGTCGACCTTCCCGCACCGGCCGCGCTCGAACCTATCGAGGTGCACACCACCGTGCACCATGATCGTCGGCGGTTGCGGCTCGTCGAGGCCGTTCTCACCCAGCGTGGCGCACCCGTCGCGCGGGGGAGCGCGCTGTTTCTTCGGCGTGGCCCCCAGCCCGAAGGCGACGTGTGGACCCAGGACCTGCAGATGCCGCCGCTGCCCATCGAGGACGGCGCCCAACCGTCGCTATTCATGCGCACCTACGGCTGGGGCACCGAACTGCAGAATCCGGACCCCGAATGGGCCGACACCTCAGGGCCGAAATACACCTGGCTGTATGAGACCCGATCGCTCATCGACGGCGAACCCCTCAGTGCCTTCACCCGCGCGGCCATGGCGGCAGATATCACCGCCTCCCTTGCCAATTGGGGCACCAACGGTCTGGAATTCATCAATGCCGATTACACGCTCACGCTGAGCCGGCTGCCGGAAGGGCCCCACATCGGCATGGCCGCCCTGACGCACTACAGCAACGACGGGGTGGCCACCGGATCGGCCGTGCTCGTCGACCGCAAGGGCCCGATCGGCAGTGCCGTGTCGGTCGCGATAGCGCACTCCGGATTCCGCCCGACGCAGGTCAATCCGACGAACGAATGAGCATCGGAAGCGACGTCACCTACTGGACGTTGATCGCCGACGCGGCGCAGGCGGCATCGACCCGGCCGCTGCTCGCCGACGACAAGGGGCGCAGCCTGACCGCGCGCCAGTTCCACGATGCCGCGTGCTCGACGGCGGCGGCGTTCGCCGAACGCGGGATACGCGCGGGAACGGTCGTGTCCTGGCAGCTGCCGACCACGCTGGAGACCATGGTCGTCATGGCGGCACTGGCCCGGCTCGGCGCGGTGCAAAACCCGATCATCCCGATACTGCGAGAAAACGAAGTCGGCTTCATCACCCAACAGCTGTCCTCGGAATACTTTGTGGTGCCAGAGATTTGGCGCGGATTCGATCACGGTGCGCTGGCACGGGCCCTGTCTGCAGATCGCGGCTTCGAGGTCATCACTGTTGACTTGACGACGCCGCCGGTGGGCGGCGAGCTTCGGCTGCCCCGCGCAGGCACAGATGCGCTCGCGCCGCCGCCGAATTCCGCCGCCGACCCGCGGTGGGTTTACTACACGTCGGGAACGACCGCGGCGCCAAAAGGGATCCGCCATACCGACGCATCGGTGATCGCCGGCGCAACGGGGCTGGTCGGCGCGATCGGCATCACCAGCAGCGACGTCGATCCCATCGCCTTTCCGGTCGCGCACATCGGCGGGGCGGTGATGCTGGCCGCCGCGCTGCAGACCGGCATGCGGTTGGCGCTGTTTGAGGTGTTCGACCCAGAGACGACACCGTTTTCCATCGCGGCGCACAACCCCACTTTTCTCGGCACGGCAACCCCGTTTTTCGTGGGCTTCCTCGAGGCCCAACGAGCCCACGGCGACCAGCCGCTGTTCCCCTTCCTCCGAGGCTGCCTGGCCGGCGGCGCGCCCATCACCGCCGAGCTGGGCCGCCAAGTCCGGGAAGCCTTCGGCCTGCCCGGCATCGCCAACGCGTGGGGGCTCACCGAGTTCCCGGTGGCGGCCTCACCGTCGCTCAGCGCCGCGCCCGAGTCGCTCGACCACACCGTCGGCACGCCGACACCGGGGGTCAGCGTCCGCGTGGTCGGCAGCGACGAAGCAAGACTGCCCGTCGGGCACGAAGGCGAGCTGCGGCTCAAGGGACCCCAATGCTTTCTCGGCTACGCGGACGCCGCGCTCGACGCCGACGCCTTCGACGAGGAGGGCTGGCTCCGTACGGGCGATCTCGGGCTGGTCGACGAGGATGGCAACGTCCGCGTGACCGGCCGCATCAAGGATGCGATCATCCGCAACGCGGAGAATGTGTCGGCCCTCGAAGTCGAGAACGTGCTGGCCACCCATCCCGCGGTCGCCGACGTCGCGGTGATCGGCATCCCCGACCCACGCACCGGCGAGCGGGTCTGCGCGGTGGTGGTGTCTACGCCGGACGAGGACGTGTCGCTGGAATCGCTAGTGCGGCATTGCCACTCACGCGGGTTGAGCCGCTACAAACATCCCGAGCGCCTGGTGATCGTTGATGCGCTGCCGCGCAATCAATTCGGCAAAGTGATCAAAAAAGACCTCCGCGAAGCCTTCGGTTGATATTGGAAGAACGTCACGAGAAAAGATCGACGAATTAGCCTGTCAGGGCGTGAAATTCGCGACTTTTCCGGAAACCTTTATTCCGTACTATCCGTACTATCCGTACTATCCGTACTTCTCGTTCATGCAGCCGTCCGTTCGAAATGAGTTCTGAACAATTGAGGTTGATGGCTGAAGCGGTGACGATACCGTCGCTGGCGACGGACGCAATCGGTGCAGCCGCCCGCCGAGCGGACATCGTGGTCTCGATAGGGGTGAACGAACGTGCCGGCGGCTCGCTGTTCAACACCCAGTTGCTCTTCGACGCCGACGGCACCCTGATTCAGCGCCGTCGCAAGATCAGTCCGACGTACCACGAACGGATGATCTGGGGACAAGGCGACGGTAGTGGGCTGTGCGCCGTCGACAGCGCCGTCGGTCGCGTCGGTCAGTTGGCCTGCTGGGAGCACTCCAACCCGCTGGCCCGGTTTGCCTTGATCGCCGACGGCGAGCAGATCCACTCCGCCATGTTTCCGGGATGCTTTGGTGGCGAGTTGTTTGCCGAACAGACTGAGATCAGCGTCCGCAATCACGCCCTTGAATCCGGCGCTTTCGTTGTCTGCGCGACCGCTCCGCTACAGCCCCTTTGGCGCCTCGCGGACGGCCTGGACCGCCGACGCGTCGCCGTCGAACTCGACTCGCGCGGATCGCCCGACCGAGAACAACAGCAGCTCCTCGGGCGCACCGGTCACCGTGACCGCCGGCCCGCGTCCCGCGGTCAGCAGCGTCTTGCCCTCCGGGGTGCGCAGCGCCACCCGGCCCGGCACCTTGGCGAGCGTGACCCGGGCCATCAGCGGCAGGGTGCGGCGCAGCCTGGCGGCCAGGTCGGCTTCCAGCACGCGCGGCTGCCAGCCCGGCTGCGCGCGGCGGACATCCTCATGGTGGATGAACATCTCCGCGACATTGGCCACCGGGTCGAGCAGCTTGAACGGCGAGTAAAGCGGCGGGCCGGACGCGACCTTGTCCACCAGCTCGTCCCACTCGGCCTGCTCGGCCACCTGGTTCTGCACCTTCTCGGTGTGCGAGGCGAAGAACGGGATCACGATGCCCGGAGCGGCGTCGGGCCGGTACTCCCGGATGACGAGGTGGGCGGCGAGGTCCCGCGTCTTCCACCCTTCGCACAAGGTGGGCGCCTCCGGCCCGACGGCGCGCATGGTCTCCACGAGGGCGGCTCGTTCGCGTTGAGCAACAGACATCTCTTCAGCCTAGGCCCGGCGTGACGGTCCCAGGCGAACCCCCGGACGCGTGCTCCTCGCATCTCGGTAAATTTGAAGCGTCAATGTCCTTCATCGGACCTGGGAAGCGACGTAGGGAATCTCATGAACTCGCGTGTCGAGCAGCTGGAATTTCAGGCGGAAGCACGACAACTGCTGGACCTGATGGTCCACTCCGTCTACTCCAACAAGGATTCGTTTCTGCGGGAGCTGATCTCGAACGCTTCCGACGCACTGGACAAGTTGCGGCTCGAGGCCTTCCGGAACAAAGAACTCGACGTCGACACCTCCGATCTGCACATCGAGATCGACGTCGACAAAAGCGCACGGACGCTCACCATCCGCGACAACGGCATCGGCATGACCCGCGACGAGGTGGTGGGACTGATCGGCACCCTGGCCAAGTCGGGCACCGCCGAGCTGCGGCAGCAATTACGCGAGGCCAAAAACGATGCCGCCTCAGAGGAACTGATCGGTCAATTCGGCATCGGTTTCTACTCGAGCTTCATGGTCGCCGACAAGGTCGAACTGCTCACCCGCAAGGCCGGCGAGAGCGAAGCCACCAGGTGGGAATCGAGCGGCGAGGGCACCTACACCATCGAAGCCGTCGACAGCGCTCCGCAGGGAACATCGGTGACCCTGCACCTCAAGCCCGAAGACGCCGAGGATGAGCTGCACGACTACACCTCGGAGTGGAAGATCCGGGGCCTGGTCAAGAAGTATTCCGACTTCATCGCCTGGCCCATCCGGATGGAGGTCGAACGACGAGAACCGGCCACCTCGGACGAGGAAGGGGCGGGTGGCGAGGAGACTGTCACCAAAGAAGTCGAGACCCTCAACTCGATGAAGGCGCTGTGGGCCCGGCCCAAGGAAGAGGTCTCCGAGGAGGAGTACAAGGAGTTCTACAAGCACGTCGCGCACGCCTGGGACGACCCGCTCGAAATCATCGCGATGAAGGCAGAGGGCACCTTCGAATACCAGGCCTTGCTGTTCATCCCGTCCCACGCCCCGTTCGACCTGTTCAACCGCGACGCCCAGATGGGCATCCAGCTGTACGTCAAGCGGGTGTTCATCATGGGTGACTGCGACCAGCTCATGCCCGAATACTTGCGCTTCGTCAAGGGCGTCGTCGACGCACAGGACATGTCGCTCAACGTGTCGCGCGAAATCCTGCAGCAGGATCGGCAGATCAAGGCCATCCGCCGCCGGCTGACCAAGAAGGTCCTCTCCACCATCAAGGAGCTGCAGTCCGAGCGGCCCGACGACTACCGCACCTTCTGGACCCAATTCGGCAGAGTCCTCAAAGAGGGGTTGCTGTCGGACTTCGACAACCGCGACACCCTGCTGCAGATATCCTCATTCGCCTCGACGCACAGCGAGGAGGAGGCCACCACCCTCGCCGAATACGTGCAGCGCATGAAGGAGGGCCAGGAGCAGATCTTCTTCGCCACCGGGGAGACACGGCAACAGATCCTGAAGTCGCCGCACCTCGAGGCCTTCAAAGCCAAGGGCTACGAGGTCTTGCTGCTCACCGACCCGGTCGACGAAGTCTGGGTGGGGACCGTGACCGAGTTCGACGGCAAACCCCTGCAGTCGGTCGCCAAGGGCGAGGTGGACCTCAGCTCCGAAGGCGACCAGAGCGAGGCCGAGCGGGAGGAGCAGCAGAAGGACTTCGCCGACCTGCTGACCTGGATGAAGGAGACGCTGAGCGAACACGTCAAGGAAGTACGGCTTTCCAGCCGCCTGACGGACTCGCCGGCCTGCCTGATCACGGACGCCTTCGGAATCACCCCCGCGCTTGCGCGACTCTACCGTGCGTCCGGACAGGACATCCCGGTCGGCAAGCGGATTCTCGAACTCAATCCGAACCATCCGCTGGTCACCGGCCTGCGTGAGGCGCAAAAGAAGGCGGACGGCGACGCTGCACTCGCCGAGGTGGCCGAGACCGCCGAATTGCTCTACGGCACAGCACTTCTCGCCGAAGGCGGCGCGCTCGACGATCCGGCGAGGTTCGCCGAGCTGCTCGCTGACCGATTGACCCGCACCGTGTAGCGCGGGATTTTGCAAGATCTGCGATAGGAGCGTTCGCTGTCGGCTTTGACCGCAAATGGGCGATTGGCTCGATTGAAAAGCCGCTGCCAGGGATAATCACATCCCATGGCTGAGTTTCGCGTCATCGACCCACGTGGGCGGGTCGTCGCGACGAAGAATTTTGCCAACGCGGAGTCCGCGCACGCATGGTTCACCCATTCGATCGGCGGCAATACAGAGCTGGGTTGGCGCATGGAAGTCAACGACGACGGGCAGTGGGCTCACTTCGACGACACCCAAGGCTTCACCGCTCCAGTGAGCCACCGCCCGCGGAGGCGCTAGCCACTTACGGAACCCCGGGCGTCAGCCGCCGGGCCCGATGACGAAGCAGCGGCCGCTGCTGCTGGTGAAGAAGACCTCTTGAACCGTGGACGGCGCGACGGTGGGGAATCCGAAGCGGTGCACCTGTTGGCCGGCCTCGATGTCGGCGTCCTGCGATTCGCTGGTGCCATCCTTCTTGCGCACTAGCGCCGTGACCTTCTCGGGTTTGGGCGGGCTCTTCGGGTCATGGAAGTACCACACCTCGATCCCGGCGCCCGAGTCGTCGGCGTGCCACCCGTCGGCGTAGTAGCACGCGGGATTTCCCTCGGCGTCCGGCGGCGGTGGCGGGCAGATCGATAATCCGACGCACGTAGGCGTGGTGGTAGTGGGCGAGACGACTGGGCTGGCGGGTGCGCTCGAGCTGGGAGGCGTCGACGACTTCGTCGTGCTTGAACTGGATGCGGCCGGCGGTGCGGCGTGCTGCGACCCGCAAGCCATCAGACCCGCACACGCCATCGAGATTACGGCGATCAATCGCACGGTTGGCGTAGACATCGAGCGCGACCGACTTCAGTGGCAGACTTCGCACGCGATGCCGTCGCCGTCGCGATCGAGCGGGGCCCGGTATCCCGGCTGTCCCGCGTAGATCGGGGCGGCGCCGGCGGCGCATGCCGCTTTGCAGTTCGGGTAGTAAACGCTGCCACCTGTCGTCGGTGAGGGTGAGCTTGTCGTCGTCGACGGGGCGGCCGGGGCAGGGGGAGCCAGGGCAATCCCCACTGCGATTGCTCCAACCATGATCAATCCACGAAGCATGTTCGGGAGCCTCCCATTAGCGAAACGGCGGTGGTTGCTGATGACTACAGAGCTAACACCGTGAAGCCGTCGCCCAGCAAGAGGCTGATATCGCCGGCGCGGATGTCCCGCGACCCGGACAGCGCTCGGCCCCACGTAGGCTCCGACCATGCACGTCGACGCGATGACGGTCCCGCAGCCGCTACACCAGATCGGCGACCTGGCCCGGCGAACGCAATCCGCCGGATTCTCCGGTTTGTTGTTCACCGAGACGGGGCGCACGGCCTACCTCAACGCTGCCGTGGCGTCGCAGGCCGCGCCCGGCCTCGAGCTGTCCACGGGAGTGGCGGTGGCCTTCCCGCGCAGTCCCTTCGTCACGGCGGCCACGGCCTGGGAGCTTCAGGAAGCAACCGGCGGAAACTTTCGGCTGGGGCTGGGCACCCAGGTGCGCACCCACGTCGTCCGGCGCTACGGCGTGGCGTTCGAGCGGCCCGGCCCGCGACTGCGCGACTACCTATTCGCGGTCAAGGCGTGCTTTGCGGCGTTCCGATCCGGGACGCTCGAGCACCACGGCGACTTCTACGACCTCGACTTCATCACCCCACAATGGAGCCCGGGTCCCATCGCGGCGCCCGATCCGAAAGTCGATATCGCAGCGGTCAATCCGTGGATGCTGCGGATGGCGGGCGAAGTGGCCGACGGCGTGCACGTGCATCCGATCGGCGAGCCGGGCTACATCGCCCGTCACGTCCTGCCGAGCATCGCCGAAGGAGCGGTGAAGGCGGGACGCTCACCGTCGGACCTCGCAGTGATCGTGCCGGTGATGACAATCGTCGGCGACAGCGATGAGGAGCGCGACAAGCAACGGGAAGTGGTGCGGGCCAGCATGGCCTTCTACGGCAGCACACCCAACTACGCGTTCATCTGGGATCAGGCCGGGTTCGAGGGCACGACCGCCCGGATTCGTGAGAAGCAGAAGGCCGGGGACATCGCCGGCATGGCGGCCCAGGTCAGCGACGACCACATCGCCGCCTTCGCCACCGAGTCGACGTGGGACGGGTTGGCCGACGCCCTGACCGAGAAATATGCCGGAAAGGCCACGCGCCTGGTGCTTTACAACGCCGTGGGCGATCCGGAGCGTTTCGAGCGGTACGGCGAGGTGGCCCGCCGGATGCAAGTCGTCAGTGACTGAGTTGTATTGCCTTGACCACCAATAGCAGTGCGCCGACGATCAGGTAGGCGCGCAGCGCGATCATGCCGAGTCGGGTGCCGGGTGACCAGGTGACCGGCTCGAGTAGCGTCAGGGGCGGCATTCGCCACGTGTTGCGGTCGACTCCGCGTACCGGGAGTCGTGGCGCGGGGGCTGCGGGTTGTCGGCGGGCCATCCAGCGCAGCACGGGTACCGCCGCAGCGGCGAGAACCACCAGGACCAGGGCCAGGTAGCCGGCCACCGCCACGACGTTGAGGTCGCGGAACAGCGTGGTGGCCATCAGGATTCCGGACAGTAAGAGCAGTGTGCCGACGATCAATCCGGCGACCCAGTTGAGCCATGGGCGATTGACCCACGGCCCCAACACTTCCCGGTCGTTGCACAGCAGGAGTAAGAAGACGCTGGCGCTGGGCAGCAGAAGGCCGGCAAGGGCCTGCACGGCCGTGGTGATCAGCCCGAGAGGGGCGCCGGGAATCAGCACGATCGCCGCGGCCACCACCACCATCGCGGTATAGGACAGGTAGAACTGCTTGGCGTCGGCAAAACCGCGGTGCAGCGAGTGCTTCAGGCCGAACACGTCACCGAAGGCGTAACTGGTGGCCAGGGTTACGGCGGCGGCGCCGATGATCGAGGCGTCCATCAGCACGATCGCAAAGATCGAGCCGAGCGTCGCCCGATGTTCGCCGAGTAGGCGTGCGATAGCGCCGGCGTCGGTGAAGCCTCCGACGGTGTTGGTGGAGCGGGCCGCCCATTCGCCGGTCATCACCAGCGCCGCGGCGCCGATGACGACGACGAAGGCACCCAGCACGGTGTCGGCGCGTTCGTAGCCGATGAAGCGCGGGGTGATGCGTTTGTCGACGACGTTGGACTGCTGGAAGAACAGCTGCCAGGGCGCCACGGTGGTGCCGACGATGGCGATGATGAGCAGCACCGCATCCGAGCTCACGCCACCCGAAATGCTCGGTATCACCAGGGATTTCGCCGCGTGTCCCCACTGTGGGTGGGACATCAGCAGCATCGGGATTTGCAGCAGGGTGACAGCGATGAAGATGAACATGGCGCGCTCCCAGCGCCGGAAGCTCCCGCTTGCCATGATCGCGACCAGTGCCGCCGCCGAGACAGGCACCACAACGTATTTGGAGACGCCGATGTACTGGGCGGCCAGGGTGATACCGATGAACTCGGTGACGATTGTCAAGAAGTTGAGCAGGAAGAGGTCGCCGACCGAAAACCAGCCCCAGCCGCGGCCGAAACGTTCGTTGATCAGCCGCGCGTGTCCGACGCCCGTGACCGCCCCGAGCCGGACCACCATTTCCTGGTTGACGATCAGCACCGGTATCAACAGCAGCAGCACCCACAGCAGGGAGTAGCCGTAGTTCTGCCCGGCCTGGGCGTAGGTGGCCACGCCGCCGGCGTCGTTATCGCCGACCATCACGATGATTCCGGGGCCGACGATCGCGAGCAGGGTCAGGAATCGTGTCTTCCACGTGCGGGCGTGCTCGGTTTCGCCGACGCTGATCCGTCCGAACGCACCCTCGATATCACCCAGATGCGCGGTGTCGAGCACCGCGCTGCGCCTTGGTGCGGGCGGCGCGGTGGCCCCGACTTCGACCGCGGCTGCCATGGGCCGGCCGGTCTCTTCGCGACCTTCGGTCACAGCGCGTTACCTCCCGGCACGCGCGTGTTGTGGTCACCGGGTTCGGCTAGCTCGCGGACGGGACGCGGCGCGGGTTCACGCCGACGCCAGTCCTCGGGGATGGTTGCCTCGAGCACGTCGTCGACGGTGACCACCCCGAGCACGCGGTCCTGGTCGTCGACGACCGGGATGGAGTAGAGGTTGAAGTCGGCCATCAACAGGGCGACGTCCGTCAGGTCGGCGTCGGGGGTGACCCGCACCGGGTCGGAATCCATCAGCCGCTCAAGGGTTTCACCACCCGGGGCCTGCAACAGCGTGATCACCGAGACCACGCCGTCGAGCCGTCGCTCCTCATCGACGACATGCACTTTGATGAGCGCCTCCGGCTGGATGATGTGGGCGGTGGCGATCAGCCCCAACGCTTCCGCCGCCGTGGTGGCGGTGGTGCACGAGACGAAGTCGACGTTCATCAGCCCGCCGGCGCTTTCGGGATTGAAGCCCATCAAGGTGATGACCTTGGTGCGCTGCGGGCCCGGCATCAACTCCAGCACGCGCCGCCGCCGCGACTGGCGCAGGTCGGCGATCGCGTCGGCGGCATCGTCGGCCCGCATCCGGCCCAGCAGCGCGGCGACCTCGTCGTCAGGCATGCCATCGAGGAGCCGGCTGGCTTTTTCCGGCTCCAGTTCTTCGAACACGTCGGCTTCCAGTTCCGGATCGCTGCGCACCCGGTCCAGGATCTCGCCACCCTCGGCCTTGTCCGCCTCCTCGAGAAGGTCGGCGATCTCGGCGGCTTTGAACTCGCCGAATCGGTCCGACAGGCGCCGCACGGCGTCGGAGCGAGCGTCGCCGATCAGCGGTTCGAATGCCTTCCAATCACGAGCCGCATGCCCGCCGGACGGCTTGATCAACCCGAACAACCGTGGCGGCCGTCGGGTGTCCACGCGCGTCAGCATCCATCCGGCGCCGGTATCTTCCAGCTCCACGTCATAGGCCCGTATCAGCTCCACGTTGGCCACGTCGATCAACCGGTGGCCCAACACATCGGCGCGCAACAGCACCTCGCCGTTGCGGCGCTCGAAACCGCGAAGGTCAACCTTGTTCTTGGTCAACAGAACTCGGTCCGTGGCGAAATCATCGATGGATTTGACGCCGATGAACACTCGCCGGCCGCCGACCCCGGCAACGATCCCGGTCACCAGGGGGTACTCGTCGGTGCCCCTCAGCCGCACGATCACGTCCTCGACCCGGCCCACGGTTTCCCCGGCGCGCGCCAGCACGGGCGCGCGCAGTAACTGCGAGAGGTGAATCACCGGCCGCTCCCCGCCACGTTCGGCCGTCTCCGACGTGCTCATTCGCTCCTCCTCGACACCCCGCGACCGACCCTTCGAGCGGGCTGCACGAAACCGTGTCGCGTCATCGTGTGCAGCTACGGCTTACCGCCAGGATCGGTGGTGGCGCAAGTGTCGTCGCTCGACCGGGCTCGGCCGCAAGATCGTACGCCGTGGTCGCGGCGAGTGGCTACCGCTGCTAGGTGAACGACGGGCGGCCATCGAGGTTCGGCGGGCACGTCGGCTATTCAGAAGCTATTTCGCGAATGAGCGCAGGACAGATCAGGCCGATACTGCGGGCTTTTCGTCGGCCGGCGGGGTGGAGGTGGCCTGGCTGTGGGCCAGCACCAGCGTCGCCGCCGCCATCACCGCGACCGACAGGCCGAGTGCCACCAGGCCGACGTCGTTGGTCCGTAGCGTCTCGCCCAGCACGGTGACACCGAGCACCGATCCGACGACGGGCTCGGCGACGGTCACCGCCGGAAGCGACGCCGTGAGCGGCCCCGCCCGAAACGCTGACTGCTCCCAGGCCGTGGCCGCGATCGCCACCACCACCCACACGTACAGCTCGGGTAGGCGCAGGAGGGCCGGGATGCCGCGATCGACCTGGTCGACCACGCCCTTGGTCAGCACGGAAAACAGCCCCCACAACGAGCCGGACATCAGGCCTAACAACAGTGCGCCGACCGGACCCGGGAACATGCGCGCGCCGATCACGCACAGGATCAGCGCCGGACCCATGACCAACGCCACGATGGTCCAGGTTTGCACCGACCCTCGCGGCGTCCCCTCCTGGGGGTCGCCGACCGTGACCACCACTGCAACCGCGGCCGCCAGCAACACGGCCCAGATCCCTTGCCGCGCAGTGATTCTCCGGTGGTTCACCCGGGCGCTGACGAGCAACGCGAACAGCAACGACGTCACCAATATCGACTGAACGAGCACCACCGAACCCAGGCCCAGCGCCGCGGCCTGGAACCCGAACCCGGCGCCGGCCACCAGGCTGCCCGTCCACCATCGGCGATCGCGCAGCAGCCGGCGAAACAGCGCGAGGGTGCCAACTGGCTTGTCGGTGACCTGTTGGGCGGATCGCTGCTGGATGACGTCTCCGATACCGACCATCAGGGCGGCCGCGACCGCAAGAACCGCCGCGATGTCTGTTTTGCCCAAGCGGACCTCCTGTGTAACCGGCATTGCGACCTAGACTTCTGGACGGTACGCGACCACGGATGCCCGCTAGGGCCGCATGCGGAACTACGGCGTTTCAAGGAGATACACGCCATGGATGACACGACCTCCCGGATCGGCGTGCTGGCCACCGAGGCGATCAATCTGCTCATCGACGCCGTCGACCAGATTCCGCCGGAGAGTTGGGACCAGCCGTCCAATCTCGAAGGCTGGAGCTTGCGCGAGCTCGTCGGTCATGTCACCGGCAGCGCAGCGAAAGTCGTGACGCTCGTGGAGGACGGCGAGGTCTGGGACCATCCGTCGCAGCCGTCGGACTGGGTATGCGACGACCCGACGGCGCGGCTTCGCGAGCTGGCAACGCGGCTAGAGGACGCCCTGCCGGGCGCCGACCTCGACGGGATGCGGAGGTCACCGGAAGGTGAGGTTCCGTTGCGCCGGGCGCTGACCTATCCGGTCTCGGACCTGGCCATGCACGCCTGGGACATCCATCGCTCACAAGGGCGGCTGATCGAGCTGCCCGCGGACCTGCTAGGGCTGTGCCGCGGGCTGGTGGAGTCGGTGCCGGAGCACCTGTTGCGACGACCGGGCGGCTTCGGGCCGGCCCAAGCCGCGCAGGATGATGCGACGCCGACTGCGCGACTCATGGCCTACCTCGGTCGCTCGATCGACGGCGGCGGCTGAGTCCAATTCAGAACGCGTATCGGTGCAATTGCGCGACATTCCGCAGCGTCGGGACCGCCCGCATCATCTTTCCGAGAGCACGGTAAACAGCACTGGGCAGTTGTTTGAACTCGTCGGTCTCGAAGAAAGAGATCGCCTCCAGCAGGCGAACACCTGGGACGGCGTCGAGGATATCGCTGGGCTCGTTGACCGCCCAGTGCAGCGTGGCCCCTGAGTGCCGGACGACCGGGTTGAGTTTTTGCAGCTTGATGCTGAGCCAATTCCATACATCGAAACACATTTCCCCCGAGGGGAAGTGCTCGACCACTCGGCGTAGCAATGCGATCCCGTCGTCTTCGGTCAGGTAATAGGTCAGGCCTTGCGCGATGAGAAGCACCGGTCGGTCGCCCGGGATGTCGGTCAACCACGCCGGATCGGTGACGGACGCCGCGACGGGGTGGTAGTGCTTCCGAGCCGGATACAGTTGCGTCACCAGGGCGATGACTTCGCGGTAGTCGACGTCGTACCACTCGACGTCAGGGCCGGGGTCGAGCCGGAATACGAGATCGTCCAGCCCGCAGCCGAGGTGCAGCACTACCGCACTGTCGTGCAGTGCCAGGAAATGACGCGCCCAATGGTCGAAATAGGCTCTGCGTGCGGTGCCGGCGGGAGCATTGCGTGCCGTGACACCGGTCTTGCGCCAGTCGTAATCGATGCGGCTGAACAATTCCTTGGCGAAACCGTCATCGATAAGGGTTTTGTCGGCATCGGCCGCTAACCCGGATTTTTCGTGGATTATTGTGAGTGTCGGGGTGTAGATACGCGAAAGTGCCTGTCCTGCAAGGGATAATTGGA
>NZ_LQPH01000008.1 GCF_002102255.1 Mycobacterium nebraskense | reverse complement strand
GGCGTATTTGCCACAAACAGGTTGCCCTGCAAGGGATCCGCCACCCACATCGGCATAATCCGGACATCGGCATAATGGATGTTATGCCGACGTCGGCATAACATCCATAAGCGGCGAAATGTCGCTGATCACCTGCCCGACAAGGAGCAGACCTGGGTGGATGCCAAGCTGGTCAAGGCGTTCGCTCACCCTGACCCCGACACCGGGCTGGCCAACGCTAAAAGCCTTGCTGCGCAACTGGATAAGAACTATCCCAGCGCGGCCTCGTCGCTACGCGAGGGGCTGGAAGAGATGTTCACCGTCGCACGGCTCGGCATCGACGGCCGCCTCGCCAAGACACTGACCACCTCCAACCCGATCGAGTCGATGATCTCGATAGCCCGAACGACCAACCGTAACGTCACCCGCTGGCGCGACGGGCAGATGGTGCTGCGCTGGACTGCGGCCGGCATGCTCAACGCCGAACGGTCCTTCCGCCGCGTCAAGGGCTACAAACAGATGCCCCAGCTCGTCGACGCCCTACGCCGACACGCCAATCACGACACCGGCACCGAAACTGTCGGTGCCGCCGCATAGAGTTCACCGTGGATCGTCACCAAAATTCCACGCGACTCGGGACATGCTCGGTTCGTTGGCACCGGAGATCAACTCCGCTCGCATGTACGCTGGCGCGGGCCCATCCTCCCTGATTGCTGCGGCCGTTAGTTGGGAGAGTTTGGCTACTGACTTGCGTGCGCAGGCGACCTCCTACAGCTCAGTCATCTCGGGACTAAGCACTGACCAATGGCGCGGTGCCGCTTCGACATCAATGGCCACGGCTGCAGCGACTTACGTGGCGTGGATGAACACCGCCGCAGAACAGGCAGAGCAGACTGCCAACCAGGCCAGAGCCGCCGTCGCGGCCTACGAGACCGCGTTTTCCATGACGGTGGCGCCTACGGTGGTTGCAGCCAACCGAGGCCAGCTGGCATCGCTGGTCGCCACCAACGTTCTAGGGCAAAACACCGCGGCGATAGCGACCACCGAGGCCGAGTACGCCGAAATGTGGGCCCAAGACAGTGCAGCGATGTACGGCTACGCAGGCATGTCGGCGTCGGCCACCCAGCTGACTCCGTTTACCGGGCCGCGACAGAACATCAGCCTTGCCGGGCTCACTAACCAGGCCCAGTCGGTTAGCCAGGCGGCAACCACTTCGACCGGAACGAGCACTCAGCCGACGCTGTCGCAGGTGGTCTCTACCGTGCCCACCACGCTGCAGGGACTGGCTTCGCCTGGGACGTCGGCTGTTTCGTCCACGTCATCTAAGTCCTCCCGATCGTCATCGTCATCGTCATCGTCATCGTCATCGTCATCGTCATCGTCGTCGTCTCTGCTCTCGGAGCTCTGGAACGATTGGGGTCCCGATGCCACCATCTGGAACACCATTTTCTCGTCTGGGTTCTATATGCCGGGCAACTGGATGGGCGCCGCCGCCGACTTCATGGGTCAAAGCCAACAAGCGGCGGGAGGCGCGGCCGCAGCCGCAAGCGATGGACTCGATGATGCGGCCGGCGGCACTTTGACGGGTGCCGTGGGATGGAGCACACCGACCGGCCTGGGTAATGACATCTCAGCGGCATTGGGTCGGGCGGCAGCGATCGGTCCGTTATCGGTGCCGCCCAGCGTGATTGATGGCGGTACGACAACCCCCATCGCTTCGGCGTTGACGGCCAGCCCCAGCAACGCCGAGCCGGCGCTCACGGCGGGGATGCCGGGGATGCCCGGGATACCGATCACCAACGTGCCCGCAGATAGCCTGACGAGCAAGCCGCCAAAGTATGGCTTTCGGCACACCGTGGTGACACGACCACCAGCCGCCGGCTGAGAGAACGCCAGAGCCAATTACATTAAGCCGCAGGGGGGTCCACGCGTGCAGGGACCTGGTGCGCAGCCGCGCCGGGTGGGACTGCGGCGACCGCATGTCCGGCGGAGGAAATTCACGAACCATGTGGTCGCTAGTCACCGGTGATCAACGGCGCAGCAGCCGTCGATGAGGGCAGCTCATTCCGCAGTCTCGGGAAGTGCCTGAGGACCTTTGGTGCAGTGCGCACGGATTGGGACGCTCTGATGGTGGCGCCGGTGAGGCGCTCGGCGATTCCTTTCGAGGTTCCCGAACGCGACGATGCGCAATGGGGGACGACCGGATGCTTATCGCGGCATGAGTAGTGTTCAGCCAAAGCCCTCATCCAAGCGGCGGTTCCGTGCGGCCAGTAGCCTTCCCTGGCCGGTAAACGCCGAGCAAGCCTCAGCCCTTGACGTCATACATACAGTGTGTATGTTACGAGTCCTTCGTCCACCTTCGCTATGACTTGTTTGCGCCGGATCAGCTCAGGGTGTTCTGAACGACGCCGCGTCCTGCGTCGCACATCCCACGACCTTCATACGGTATGTATGAGAATGCATACGTAGGTGTGAAAGGTAAGGGTTGCATGGCGCAGGATGGTCGCCGCACACAGGCCGAGCGTGCCGCCGACACGCGTGGGGCGTTGATCAGCGCCGCCCGGCCGCTTTTCGCGTCGCTGGGATTCGCGGAGGCGTCCCTGGAGACGATTGTGCGCGACGCGGGGGTGACGCGCGGTGCTTTGTATCACCACTTCGCCGACAAGACAGAGCTATTCGCGGCGGTGTTCGAGCAAGTGGAAGGCGAGATGGCCGCCCGAATGGGGGAGGCCGTCGCGGCCGCGGGGCAATCCGATCCGGTGGAGATCATGCGGCTGTGCGCTGGCCTCTGGTTAGACGCGTGTGCCGATCCCGAGGTTCAGCGCATCGTCTTGCTGGAGGCGCTGGCGGTGCTGGGATGGGAACGCTGGAGTGACATAGGGCACCGATACAACATCGGTTTCGTGACGGCGCTGCTGACCGACGCCATCGAGTCCGGAAGCATCCCGCGCCAACCCGTCGAGGCGACGGCCCTGACGGTCATGGGGGCGCTGCGCGAGGCAACGCTCTACATTGCCCGCGCAGACGATCATCGCCAAGCGCGCGCGGATGCCGGTGCGGTGATGGATCGGCTCCTCAATGCGTTACGCGCCAACAACATCGGCTGACTCGGGTCTGGTCAGCTCGGCTTGGGCGATCCCGGCTGGGCCGAAATCTGGCTGGCGATCGCCTTTTTGTCGACCTTGCCGATCGGCGTGGTGGGCAGCGTTGTCATCGTGACCAGCACGTCGGGCCGGGAATGGGCGGCCACGCCACGCTGGTCGAGGTAGGCGTTCAGTTCCGCCAGCGTCACCGCCGGCCTGGTGAAAACGACCGCCGCGCAGATCTTTTCCCCGAGATAGGCGTCGGGCAGCGGCACCGCGGCGGCCGAGAAGATCGACGGATGGCTGAGCATCTGCTCTTCAAGGTCCGCCGCGGATATGGTTTCACCGCCGCGGCAGATCACGTCCTTGATCCGCCCGGTGACGGTCAGGTACCCGTCGTGCCGGAGCCGGATCAGGTCACCGCTGCGAAAGAAGCCGTCGGGGTCGAAGCAGCGTTCGTTGTCGCGCTCGGCGCGGTAGTAGCCGTTGAGCGTGTACGGACCGCGTACCAGTAGCTCGCCTTCCTCGCCCGGCGCCACCGGTTCGCCGTCGGCGTCGACGACGCGCAATTCGTCCGCCGCGCACAACGGCCGCCCCTGGGTGTGGTCGACGAGCTCGGGCGGGTCGTCCGGGCGGGTGTAGTTCAGCAGTCCCTCCGCCATCCCGAACACCTGCTGCAGCCCCGGGGTCAACGCGGAGCGGATCAGGCGGGCGTCGTCGGGCTCCAGCTTGGCCCCGCCAATTTGCAACAGCCGCAGGGACTTCGGTGTCACCGGCTCCCACTCGCAGGCTTGTGCCCACAGTCTGGCCAGGGCCGGCACCAGGGCGGTGACCGTGACGCCGTGGCGCTCGATGGCGGCGAAGGCGGCCTCGGGGCTGGGGTCGGTGCCGAACACGGTGGTGGCTCCCACCGTCATCGCGCCGAGCAGCCCGGGGCAGGCCAGCGGGAAGTTGTGACCGGCCGAGAGCAGCACCAGATAGACGTCGTCGGCGGTGAGCCGGCACACCTGGGCGCTGGCGGTCGCGTTGAAGACGTAATCGTCGTGAGTGCGGGGGATGAGTTTGGGAGTGCCGGTGGTGCCGCCCGAAACCAGAAGCAACGCAGGCGATCCCGGATCAAGCGGCGGTGTCGGGGGTGGAGTGGCGGCCTGATCGCAAAGTTGCGCCCACGAGGTGAACGGGCCCGGGTCGCCGTCGACGATGACGTGCTGGAGCGCCGGGTGGTCCTTGACGAGCTCGCCCGCCATGGCGCGGTAGTCGAAACCGTCTGCCACATCGGCGATCACCAACCCGGTGGCCCGGCTGACGGCGGCGAAATGTCCCAATTCGGCCGCCCGGTGGCCGGGCAGACACATCACCGGGATGGCGCCGGCCCGCAGCAGCCCGAACAGCGCCACCGCGAACCGATAACCGTTCGGCAGCTGCAACAGCACCCGGTCGCCCGGCGCGATGCCCAGGCCGCGCAGGCCGGCGGCGGCGCGGTCGGCGTGCTCCTCGAGCTGTGCATAACTCAGCCCGGCGCCGTCCACGGCGTCGAGCACGGCCGCTCGGTCGGGCCAGCGCTGCGCCGCGTCGCTCAGGATGGTGTCCAGAGTTCGTCCCGCCCAGTACCCGGCCGTCCGGTAGGCGGCGGCCCGATCGGCGGGGAACGGCACGAAGCCTTCGAGGGCCCCGGCCAGGGGCTGCCGTGTGTTCGTGGTCATAGGTCCTCAGACGGGGGGCGTAGTAGCGGCTGTCAACGAGTAAGGATAGGGTAACCAAAACTTAGGACAGCCTGTGCTGACTCAGGGAGGGTACGTGGTGCGTGCCTCGGTGCGCTCGGAAGACGTCCGGGCAGAGGTGGCCGAACTGCTCGGCGTCGGTGTCGACGACGTTCACCCCAGTACCAACCTCATCGGCCAGGGCCTGGACTCCATCCGGATGATGACCCTGGCGGGCCGCTGGCGCCGTCAGGGCATCGCCGTCGATTTCGCGACGCTGGCCGCCACTCCGACGATCGAGGCCTGGTCCGACCTCGTTACGGTCGACGCGCCGGCTGGTGCGGCCGAGCAGCCCGCCCAACCGCGGGAGGACGAGGCGGGCGAGCCCTTCCCCCTGGCCCCGATGCAGCACGCGATGTGGGTCGGCCGCCAGGACAACCAGCAGTTCGGCGGGGTGGCCGGACACCTCTACGTCGAATTCGACGGCGGGCCGCTCGATCCCGAGCGCCTGCGCGCGGCGGCCGCGGCGCTGGCCCGGCGCCATCCGATGCTGCGGGTACAGTTCCTGCCCGACGGCACGCAGCGCATCGCGGCAACCGGTGACGAATTCCCCGTTGCGGTCGAGGATCTGCGTCACCTGAGCGGCGACGAGGTCGATCAGCGGTTGGCCGCCATCCGCGACGCCAAATCGGACCAGCAACTCGACGGCGCGGTGTTCGAGCTGGCATTGACCCGGCTGCCCGGCGAACGTTCGCGCCTGCACGTCGATCTGGACATGCAGGCCGCCGACGCGATGAGCTATCGCACCTTGATGGCCGACCTGGCCGCCCTGTACGTCGGTCACGACCTGCCCGCATTGAGCTATACCTACCGGCAGTATCGCCACGCGATCGAGGCGGAGGAGGCGAGGCCGCAACCGGCCCGCGACGCCGCCCGGGAGTGGTGGGCGCAGCGCATCCCGCAGTTGCCGGACCCGCCGACGCTTCCGACGACCGGTGACCGCAGCTCGCGAAGGAGCACCCGGCTCTGGCACTGGCTGGGCCCGGAAACCCGCGACGCGCTGTTTTCCCGCGCCCACGCCCGCGGGCTCACCCCGGCGATGACGCTGGCCGCCTCCTTCGCCAATGCCCTGGCGCGCTGGTCGACCACCTCGCGCTTCCTGCTGAACGTGCCGCTGTTCGGGCGCCAGCCCCTGCACCCTGACGTCGAGTCGCTGGTCGGTGACTTCACCTCCTCGCTGCTGCTCGACGTCGACCTCACCGGCACCCGCACCGCGGCGGCGCGGGCGGTGGCCGTGCAGGACGCGATGCGGACCGCGGCCGCCCACTCCGCCTATCCCGGGCTGTCGGTGCTGCGCGACCTCAGCCGGCATCGCGGCACCCAGGTGCTGGCGCCGGTGGTCTTCACCAGTGCGCTGGGACTCGGCGCGCTGTTCAGCCGCGGGGTCACCGACCAATTCGGCACACCCGCGTGGATCATCTCCCAGGGTCCCCAGGTGCTGCTCGACGCACAGGTCACCGAGTTCGACGGCGGCGTGTTGGTGAATTGGGATGTGCGCGAAGGCATCTTCGCCCCGGGTGTCGTCGACGCCATGTTCGCCTACCACATCGACGAACTGCTCAGGCTGGCCTCCTCCGACGACAGCTGGGATGTGCCCGGGCCGTCGCCGCTGCCGGAGGCGCAGCGCGCGGTGCGCGAGGCGGTCAATGGCCGCATCGCCGAGCCCAGCGGAGAAGCGTTGCACGACGGTTTCTTCCGGCAAGCCGAGCGCCGCCCCGAGGCGCCCGCGGTATTCGCCAGTTCCGGCCACCTCAGCTACGCGCAGCTGCGCGACCAGGCGCTGGCGGTGGCCACCGCGTTGCGCGCGGCCGGCGTCGGCGCCGGCGACACGGTCGCGGTGATGGGCCCCAAAACCGCCGAGCAGGTGCCGGCGCTGCTGGGCATCCTGAGCATCGGTGCGGTGTACCTGCCGATCGGCGTCGATCAGCCGCGCGACCGCGCGGAGCGCATCCTGCACACCGGTGCGCTGCGCCTGGCCCTGGTGTGCGGCGGACAGCGGCTGGCACTGCCAATACCCGAGCTGGTACTCACCGATGTGCTGCGCGACGCACCCGTCGCCGCCGACATTCGCTCGGCGAGAATCGATCCCGCCGAGCTCGCCTACGTGTTGTTCACCTCCGGCTCGACCGGCGAGCCCAAGGGCGTCGAGGTGACGCACGACGCCGCGATGAACACCGTGGAATTCATCGCTCGGCACTTCGAGATCGGTCCCGCGGATCGGTGCTTGGCCCTCTCCACGCTCGAAGGCGACATCTCCGTGATGGATATCTTCGTCACGTTGCGGACGGGCGGGTCGATCGTGGTGGTCGACGAGGCGCAGCGCCGCGACCCCGACGCCTGGGCCCGGCTCATCGACACCCACAAAGTCACCGTGCTGCACTTCATGCCGGGCTGGCTGGAGATGCTGATCGAAGTCGGCCGCGGACGGCTCTCGTCGGTGCGGGTGATTCCCACCGGCGGGGACTGGGTGCGGCCCGAGGTGGCGCGCCGCCTGCGGGCGGAGGCGCCCGAACTTCGGTTCGCCGGTCTGGGCGGCGCGACCGAAACCCCGGTCCACAACACCATTTTCGAGGTCGCCGACCCGGCCGTGCTGCCGACGAACTGGACGGCCCTGCCCTACGGCGTGCCGCTTACGAACAACGCCTGCCGCGTCGTCAACGACGCGGGCGATGACTGCCCCGACTGGGTCGCCGGCGAGCTGTGGGTGTCCGGTCGCGGCATCGCGCGGGGTTATCGTGGGCGTCCGGACCTCACCGCCGAGCGCTTCGTCGAGCACGCGGGACGCAGGTGGTACCGCACTGGCGACCTGGCCAGGTATTGGCCCGACGGCACGCTCGAGTTCGTCGGTCGCGCCGATCACCGGGTCAAGATCAGCGGGTATCGCGTCGAACTCGGCGAAATCGAGGCCGCATTGCGGCGGCTGCCGGGGGTGGCGATAGCGGTCGCCGCCCTGCTGCCCGGATCCGGTGGGTCGGAGGTTTTGGCCGCCGCGGTCTGCCCCGACAACTCCAGCGGTGCCCAGCTGAGGGCCGAGCGGCTTCGGGAGCTGATGAGCGAACTCGTTCCGGCACATATGATTCCGAGTCATCTCACACAGGTGGAGCGCATCCCGTTCACCGACGCCGGCAAGATCGACCGTCGTGCCGTCGCCCGCGAATTGGGCGCCGCGGTTGCCCTGTCCGAGCAGCACGACTACCGCGACCCGTCGACGCCGCTGGAATCCGCCCTCGCCGCGCTCCTCGGCGACCTGCTCGGCGTGGACCAGGTCGGTCGTGACGATGACTTCTTCGCGCTGGGCGGCGATTCGGTGCTGGCCACCCAGGCCGTGGGCCGCATCCGGGCCTGGCTGGACACGCCCCACATGATCGTCGCCGACATATTCGCCACCAGAACCGTTGCGGCGCTTGCCGATTCGCTCGCCGCCCGCGAGCGGGACGGCGCGCGGTTGGACCGGGTGGCCGAGCTGTACCTCGAAGTCATTCACATGGACGCCGACACGGTGCTATCGGCTTCTCGCCAGGCCGGGAAATCCGGGACGGCGCAATGACATCCGACTCCGTGCTGAGTATGCCAACCGAGTTCGCATCCTGGATCAAGCGGGTGCCCAGTAGGAACGGGAGCCGGTTCGCCGGTGTGACTGTCGTGTTTCCGCACGCCGGGGCCGCCGCGGCAAGCTACCGTGCCCTGGCGGCCGCTCTGGCCGCGGGCGGCGACACCTACATCGTGCAGTACCCGCAGCGCGCGGATCGGCTGAGTCACCCGGCCCAGGACACCGTGCACGACCTTGCCCAGGACCTGTTCGACGCCGGACCGTGGAGTCGCGTCGCGCCGCTGCGGCTGTTCGGCCACAGCATGGGTGCCGTCGTCGCTTTCGAGTTCGCCAGGATCGCCGAATCCCACGACGCCGCCGTGCAGCGCCTCTGGGTGTCGGCCGGTCCGGCACCGTCCGCGGTTGCCGCCATGCCGGAGCTCCCCACCACCGACGACGCATTGCTCGCCGACATCGCCGATCTCGGCGGCACCGATCCCGAACTACTCGCCGACGAAGAATTCGCCGCGCTGCTGACCACCGCGGTGCGGGCCGACTATCAGGCGGTCAACCGCTACGAATGTGCTCCCGGCGTCCGCATTCGCGCCGCCATCCGCGTGTTAGGGGCGCGCGACGACCACCGCGTCGATCCGGCCGCGTTACGGCTCTGGGAGGACCACACCGCGGGCGCCTTCGAGTTGTACTTGTACGACGGCGGACATTTCTACCTCGACGAGCACATCGATGCGGTAGCCGAACGGGTGAATGCCGATGTCTGACAACTTTAATGGCGCGGCCGATCCGGTCGTGATCGTCGGCATGGCCGTCGAAGCACCCGGCGGCATCGACACCGCCGAGAAGTACTGGGAGCTGTTGTCGCACGGCCGTGAGGCGCTTGGGCCGTTCCCCACCGACCGGGGTTGGCGGGTCCGCGAGCTGCTCGCGGGATCGCGGCGCAGCGGTTTCAAGGAGATCCACGATCGCGGTGGATTTCTCTCGGCCGCAACGACGTTCGACCCGGAGTTCTTCGGCATCTCGCCGCGAGAGGCGGTCGCCATGGATCCCCAGCAACGCGTCGTGCTTCGGGTGTCCTGGCGCGCGCTGGAAAACAGCGGCATCAACCCCGACGACCTGGCCGGCCATGACGCGGGGTGCTTCGTCGGTGCCTCGGCCACCGGATATGGGCCGCAGATGGCCAGCTTCTCCCAGCACAGCGGCCACCTGCTCGCCGGGACCGCCCTGAGCGTGATCTCCGGCCGGGTCGCCTACACGCTGGGGTTGGCCGGCCCGGCACTGACGGTGGATTCGTCGTGTGCGTCCGCGCTGGCGGCATTCCACGTTGCCGTGCGGTCGGTCCAGAACGGCGACTGCGACCTGGCGCTGGCCGGCGGGGTCAACGTGCTGGGGTCGCCCGGATTCTTCGTCGAGTTCTCCAAGCAGCACGCCCTCTCCGACGACGGTCACTGCCGCCCCTACAGTGCGCAGGCCAGCGGGACGGTGTGGGCCGAGGGAGCGGCGATGTTTGTGCTGCAACGCAAATCGGCCGCGCTGCGCGCCGGCCGCCAGGTCGTCGCCGAGGTCCGCGCCACCGCCGTCAACCAGGACGGCCGCAGCGCCGGGCTGAGCGCCCCCAGCGGTGATGCGCAGGTCCGCCTGTTCCGGCGTGCCATGACGCAGGCCGGGATTCGGCCCGACGAGGTCGGCATGATCGAGGGCCACGGCACCGGCACCCGGCTCGGCGATCGCACCGAGCTTCGCTCCCTGGCACAAACCTATGGCGATACGGCACCCGGTAGCGGCGCGCTGCTGGGCTCGGTGAAATCCAACGTGGGGCACGCCTTGGCCGCCAGCGGTGCGCTCGGGCTGGCCAAGGTGATGGTGGCCGCCGAGCATGGGGCTATCCCACCGACCCTGCACGCGGCGGATCCCAGCCCGGAAATCGACTGGGACAGCCAGGGTTTGCGCCTGGCGAAGACGCTCTCCCCGTGGCCCGCGGTCGGCGGGCGACGGATCGCGGCGGCGTCGGCGTTCGGCATCGCCGGCACCAACGCGCACGTCATCGTCTCCCTGCCCGAGGTCGCATGATGCTGACGTCCCCGCTGCCCGACGGCCGCGTACCCGTGCTGCTGTCGGCGCACGACGACGGGTTGATCAGTCAGGACGCCCGGGCGATCCTGGATTATCTGGGCCGGACCGGCGCGGACCCGAACACCGCAGCGGTAGCGTCCACGCTGCTGCGGCTTCGACGGGTGCGGCGGCACCGCGCGGTCGTGCGGGCGGTCGATGCCGCCGAGCTGACCTCGGCGCTGTCCGCGCTGGCCCGCGGCGAAGAGCACCCGCTGGTCACCCAATCGTCCATCGGCGCCGCGCCGTGCATCGCCTTCGTGTTTCCCGGCCAGGGCAACCAATGGCAATCGATGGGCGCCGAGGCATATCAACGACTGCCGGCTTACCGGGCCGAGGCCGACCGATGCGCCCAGGCCTTCCGCACCGCGGGGCTGCCCTCACCGTTGCCCTACCTGACCGGGGAACCCGACCAGAACTGGTCGCGGACCGAAATTCAGGGAGCGCAGTTCACCCACGCGGTCAGCCTGGCCCACGAATGGCGGTTCCACGGGGTGCTCCCCGCGATCGCCGTCGGCCACAGCCTCGGTGAGGTCGCGGCGGCGTACGTGGCCGGAACGATTTCGCTGCCCGACGCGGTCGCGCTGGTCGGAGCCCGTGCCACCATCGTCGACCAATTGGCGGGTCACTACGCCATGGCGGTGCTCGGCGCCGGCGTCGACGAGGCCGAGGCCCTGATCGGCGAAGCGACTGGCTGGCTGGAAGTTTCGGCGGTGAACGGCCCCTCGGCGACCGTGGTGTCCGGAGACCACGACGCCGTGGCGGACGCCGTGCGGCTGGCCCGGCAACGGGGCATGTTCACCCACCAGCTCTCGGTCGACTACCCGGGGCACACCAGCCTTCTGCGGCAGTTGCGCACCCAGCTGGCCGAGCTGGTTCCCCGCTCGGCGTTCCGGGACAGTCCGGTGCGATTCGTGGGCTCGACCTTCGGTGCAGAGGTAGGCACCGATGTGAAGTTTTCCCAGTACTGGTATGAAAACCTCTGCGATACCGTGCGTTTCGATCACGCGGTGGCGGCGGCCAAAAAGCTCGGTGCCACCACGTTCGTCGAGTTGTCCGCGCATCCCGCGCTGCTGTATCCGCTCGCAGACCTGATCGATGAGCAGACGACCGTCGTCGTCGGCTCGGGGCATCGTGAAGGGGCCATCACCGACACGCTTGCGGCGAACATCGCCACCGTGG
This sequence comes from Mycobacterium nebraskense, assembly GCF_002102255.1. GTDB lineage: Bacteria > Actinomycetota > Actinomycetes > Mycobacteriales > Mycobacteriaceae > Mycobacterium > Mycobacterium nebraskense. Next base: position 54,188 of record NZ_LQPH01000008.1, on the reverse strand, counting down.
CGACCGCCGACCCTTGCTGCCAATGGGCCAACACCATCCCCGGTGGTATCCGGCCGCCGCTTCGCGGATTCCCGAACGCGCCCATGCGGTCGATACACCTTTGGGCGACGCCCGAACCCGTGCTCGAGACAGCGCCGGCCCCGGCGCTCACCGTCGCCATCGAAGATTGGGAGGAAGCGACGCCGGCGCCCGCGGCGAGCGCCGACATCGGCATCTTCGCAGCGGCCGGTATGGAAAGCGCTTTGACGGAGCGGTTGATCGATGCCGTTGGGGCGCACGGAGGTTGCCGGGTGGTGCCGCCGAACGACGCGGAAATCCTCGCGGTGATCGCCCCCGAGCTCGACGAGCTGGACGCCACCGCCGCGCTCGAGCAGATCGCCGGCCGCCCGGACGCGGGCCTCCCCGACTACGCCGCCCTGATCGGCGCGCGATGCCGGGCCGTCTGGCTGCTGACCGCCGGCGCCGAAGCCATCGACCGGGATGACTCGAAGGTCTCTCCGGGGCAGGCGGCGCTGGCCGCGATGCATCGCAGCGTCGGCTTCGAATTCACCGACCAGACCTTCGGGCATCTCGACCTGTCGGGCCGAGACGTCGATGCCCAGTCTGCGCGCGCCGTCGTCGAGGTGCTGCTCGGCGAGGCGGCCGAGGTGGCGCTGCGGGGCGACCAAACCCCGCGACCCTACGCGCGAACCTTCCGGGACTGCCGCGATTCGGCGACCAAACGGCCGTTGGACGCCGCCGCGCTGGACAACGTGGTGATCACCGGCGGCAGCGGTGCCATCGGCCTGCAGTATGCGCGGTACTGCATCGAGCGCGGGGCGCGGACGGTTACGCTGTTGAGCCGCAACGGTATCGATCAGGACTCGCTGCGGAGGCTCGCCGAGAGCCACGACACCGAGGTGCACGCCCCGCGGTGCGATATCACTGACCCGGCCGCCCTGGCAGCCGTCGCCGCCCGGCACGCCGGCCCCGGCGCGTCACTGCTGATCCATACCGCGGGCATCGCCGAGGCCTGCTCCCGTTCCGGTCTGACCGGCGCCGACGTGGCGGCGGTGTGTGCCGCCAAGGTGCGGGGCCTGGCGCTGCTGGCCGACGTGTGGCCGCTGCGGTCGGATTGCCGAATCCTGGCCTGCTCGTCGGTGTTCGGGGTATGGGGCGGCTATAGCCACGCGGCTTACGCCGCCTCCAACCGGATGCTCGACGCGTTGGTCGCCCAGCTACGCAGCCACGGCCGCGACTGCGTGGCGGTTCGGTGGGGACTGTGGCAGGCCGCCGGCGTGGTGACAGCCGACGAGATCACCCGCACCGAGCGCTCCGGTCTCATCGCGATGGTTCCGGAACTGGCGATCGAGGCGGCCCTGTACCGCTACGACGGAGATCCGCTGATCTTCGACGCGGACTTCGACCGGCTGGGGGTGTTCTTCGAAAGCCAGGGCATGCCAATGCCGTTCAACGCCCCCCAAGGCGGCTTGGCCGCGGACGACTCCGCCGCCAAGCCGCTCGCCGAGGTGGTGCGCGCCGAACTCGCCGCAACCCTGCACCTGGGTGACTCGGTCTCGATCGATCCGAGCGCACCGCTCATCGACCTTGGGGTGGACTCGTTGCTCGCACTCGATCTGCGTAAGCGGCTGCGGCGGACGGTCGGAAGCTCGGTCCCGGTGGGCCGCATGCTCGGTGGGATCACCCTCAACGAATTGGTCGACGCGTTGCGTGCCGGCTCAACCGGCGGGGCTGGACCGGACGCGACGCTCGACGCTCGCGAAGCTAGAAAGGTTGGACTCCCAGCGTGACGGAAATCACCGGGACCAGCGCCCGTCTCGACGATGAGCGCCTGGAATTGTTGCGCCGCAAGATCGCCGAACGTGGCCTGGCCAGGACCGCCGAAAACGAGGCGCCTGTCGCGACCCACGAAGAGCCGCGCATGTCCGTCGGCCAGCACCGGATGTGGTTCGTGCAGTCGGTGGACCCCGACAGCGCACTGCTCAACGTCTGTGTCTCCTATCGCGTGACCGGCACGGTCGACATTGACCGATTGCGACACGCGGTCGATGCCGTGGCCGCGCGGCACCCCGTATTGCACACGACGTATGACACCGGCGCGGACGGCGACCCGTATCCGTTCATCCGCGAGGGACTACGGCCCGAGTGGGCCGAACACGACCTGTCCGGGCTGACCGATCAGGCCCGGCGGTTGCGGCTGGATGTGCTGGCGCAGCGGGATTTCCGCCGGCCATTCGACCTGGCCAAGGATTCGCCCCTGCGTGTCACGGTGGCGCGATTGTCCGCCGACGAACTGATGCTGTTGATCACCGCCCACCACGTCGCCTGGGACGATGCTTCGTGGACACCGTTTTTCGCCGACCTGACCCGCGCGTACACCGATCCGGACGGTTTCGGCCGGGTACCCGCGGTAGCGGCAGCCCCGCCGGACGACGCCGCGGATCCCGCCGCGGACGCCGAATACTGGCGACCCCTGATGGCGAATCTGCCCGAGCCGCTTGAGCTTCCGGGGCCCAACGGCTCGGTGGTGCCAAGCACCTGGCGTGCGCAACGCGCGACGACGCGGTTGTCGGCTGGCACCGTCGATCGGGCGGCGACGCTGGCGCGGGAGACCGGCGCCACCCCGTACATGGTGCTGATGGCCGCCTTCGCCGCGCTGGTGCACCGCTACACCCAGTCAACGGACTTCCTGATCGCCGCCCCGGTGCTCAACCGCGGCATCGGGACCGAATCCGCCATCGGTTACTACGGCAACACCGTGGTGATCCGGCTGCGGCCGGAGCCGCACCAGACTTTCCGAGAGCTGCTGGCCCAGACCCGGGATGGCGCGGTGGGTGCCTTCGCCCATTCGCGCGCCGACTTGGACTGGCTGGTGCGCGAGGCCAATCCCGATCGCCGGCATGGTGCCGACCGGATGACCCGGGTGAGCTTCGGACAGCGAGAGCCCGATGGCGCCGGCTTCTGCCCGCCCGGGGTGCGCTGCGAGCGCGGGGAACTGCGCGGTCATTTCAACCAGCTACCGCTGAGTTTCATGATCGAGCTGGACCGAAAAGCGGATGGCTCGAGCGGCGGCCTGGCCGAAGCCGAGTACCTGGTCGAGGTGCTGGACCAGCAGCTGGTGGATCAGCTGCTGCGGCACTACGCCGTATTGCTGGACAACGTTCTGGCCAACCCCGACTCGGCGCTGTCGGCGTGCGGGCTGATGGGCGCCGACGATGCCGAGTGGTTGCGTTGGGCCTCGACCGGCGCGGAGTTCGAGACCCCGCCCGCCACCTTGCCCGCGCTGGTCACCCGCCGAGCGGCGCTGTCGCCCGATGCCGTCGCCGTCGTCTACGAGAGCCGTGAATACAGCTACCGTGAGATCGACGAAGAGTCGAACCGCTTGGCGCACTGGCTGATCGAGCAGGGCATCGGCACCGAGGACCGCGTCGCGGTGTTGCTGGACAAGTCACCCGAATTGGTCATCACCGCGCTGGGCGTGCTGAAGGCCGGCGCGGTCTACCTGCCAGTGGATCCCACCTATCCCGCGGATCGGCTGACCTTCATCCTGGGGGATGCCGACGCCAAACTCGTACTGCGCGAGCCGGTTACCGGGCTGTCGCGGTACCCGGCCACCGCACCCACCGAGTTGGTCCGGCCGCTGGCCCCGCATAACACCGCCTACCTGATCTACACGTCGGGTTCGACCGGGCTGCCCAAGGGCGTGCCGGTGCCCCATGCGCCGATCGCCGAGTACTTCGTCTGGTTCGGTGAGGAGTACCGCGTCGACGAGACCGACCGGCTGCTACAGGTCGCGTCGCCCAGCTTCGACGTCTCCATGGGCGAGATCTTCGGCACGTTGATCATGGGCGCCCGACTGGTCATTCCGCGGCCCGACGGCCTGCGCGACATCGGCTACCTGACGGAACTGCTCAGCCGCGAAGGCATCACCTCGATGCATTTCGTGCCGTCGCTGCTCGGGCTGTTCCTGTCGTTACCCGGCGTGAGCCAGTGGCGCACCCTGCGGCGCGTACCCATCGGCGGGGAGGCCTTACCGGGCGAGATCGCCGACAAGTTCCATGCCACCTTCGATGCGCTGCTGTACAACTTCTACGGGCCGACCGAGACCGTCGTCAACTGCACCAGCTATCCGGTGGAAGGGGCCCAGGGCACCCGGGTGGTGCCCATCGGCCGTCCCAAGATCAACACCCAGGTGCACCTGCTCGACAACGCGCTGCGGCCGGTCCCCGTGGGTGCGATCGGCGAGATCTACATCGGCGGAACCCATGTGGCGCACGGATACCACCGCAGACCGGGCCTGACGGCCGAACGTTTCGTCGCCGACCCGTTCACCCCGGGTGGCCGGTTGTACCGCTCGGGCGACCTGGCTCGCCGCAACGCCGACGGGGATATCGAGTTCGTCGGCCGCGCCGACGAGCAGGTGAAGATCCGGGGTTTCCGCATCGAGTTGGGCGAGGTCGCCGCCGCCATCTCGGTCGACCCCAGCGTCGGGCAAGCGGTGGTGCTGGCCATGGACCTGCCCCGATTGGGCAAGAGCCTGGTCGGATACGTCACGCCGGTCCAGGGCGGCAGCCCGGAAACCGTTGAGGTCGAACGCATTCGCGCCCGGGTGGCCGCCGCACTGCCGGACTACATGACTCCCGCGGCCTACGTCGCGCTCGACGAAATCCCCATCACGGCGCACGGCAAGATCGACCGCGCCGCGCTGCCGCAACCGCAGATCGCGGCGGCCGGCGAGTACCGCGACCCGGCGACTCCCACCGAACGTCGCATCGCCGCACTGTTCTCCGCGCTGCTCGGCCACGACCGGGTGGGGGTCGACGACTCGTTCTTCGACCTGGGCGGCCACTCGCTGGTCGCCACCAAACTGGTCACCGCGATTCGCTCGGAGTGCGGGGTGGAGCTCGGCATCCGCGACGTCTTCGAACTCGCGACGGTGAGCCTGTTGGCGGAGCGGGTCGACCAGCTGAGCGTCGGCGAACTCAGGCAGTCGCGGCCGAAGCTCATCGCGACCGCTCACGACGAGCCCATGCCGCTGTCGGCCTCGCAGCTGCGCAGCTGGTTCGCCTACCGCGTCGACGGTCCCAGCTGGGTCAACAACATTCCCTTTGCCGCGAAACTGACTGGGCCGTGGGACATCGAGGCGTTGATCGTCGCCGTCGGCGATGTCGTCGCGCGGCACGAGATCCTGCGCACGTCGTACGTCGAGTTGGACGGCGTGCCCTACCAGATGGTCGGGCCGGCGGGGGAGGTTTCCGTAAGCCGCGCCACCGGGCCCGATGAAGGGTGGCTGCAGCGGCAACTGGACGCCGAGCGCCGGCACCGCTTCGAGCTGGACCGCGAGCTGCCGGTACGGGTCGCGCTGCTGCACACCGCCGACAACGTCGCCGAGCACGTGCTGTCGCTGGTGGTCCACCACATCGCCTCCGACCACTGGTCGGCGGGAGTGCTGTTCGCCGACGTGATGACCGCGTACCGGGCCCGGCGCGCCGGGGAGGCCCCGGCCTGGGCGCCGCTGCGGGTGCAGTACGCCGACTACGCGGCGTGGCAGGGGGAGTTCCTGGGTGACGCGAGCGGCCAGGAGTCCCCGGTTGCCGCCGCGCAGCGGGAGTACTGGAACCGGCAGCTGGCCGGGTTGCCGGAGGACACCGGGCTGCGGCCCGACTTCCCGCGCCAGCCGGTACCCAGCGGTGAGGGCGAATCCGTCGAGTTCCGCATCGACGCGGCCACGCGCGCCAAGCTCGCCGAGTTGTCTCGCGAGTTGGGCATCACCGAATTCATGCTGCTGCAAACGGCTGTCGCCGTGGTGCTGCACAAGGCGGGCGGCGGCCTGGACATCCCGCTGGGCACGCCGGTCGCCGGGCGCACCGATGCCGAATTAGACCAACTGATCGGCTTTTTCGTCAACATCCTGGTGCTGCGCAATGACCTGACCGGCAACCCGACGCTGCGTGAGCTGCTGACTCGCGCCCGGGAGACCGCGCTGACCGCCTACGCCCACCAGGACCTGCCGTTCGACCGGGTGGTCGACAGCGTCAGCCCGGTGCGCTCGCTGTCACGCAACCCGCTGTTCCAGGTCGTCGTACACGTGCGTGACCACCTGCCCGCCACGCGAGTGATCGAGCAGGCCCCCGAGGGCGACGGGCAGGACACGGTGTGCACCTCGCTGGAGCCCGTCTTCGACATGGCGCACGCCGACCTCAGCGTCAACTTCTTCGGCACCGACGGCTCGGGAGACATCGGGTACGACTGCAACCTGATCTTCCGCACCGAGCTGTACACCAGGGCCACCATCGAGCGGTTGGCGGGCTGGCTGACCCGGGTGGTCACCGAGTTTGCCGATGACGTCGATCAGACTTTGCGCGACGTGCAGTTGACCGACGCCGAAGAGCGGCGCCGCATGCTGGAGCACTGGAGCCGGGGCCAGCGGCGGCCGCACGACCGACCGCGCACCATTCCGGAATTGCTGGAGCCGAGCCGAAGCTGGGGACCCGATCGGATCGCGGTGCGCTGCCGCGACGAGCAGATTGATTACCCTGCGCTGCACCGCCGTTCGGACAACCTGGCGGCACTGCTCGCAGGGCGCGGGGTGGGGCCGGGATCGCTGGTGGGGCTCTCGACGCGGCGCAGCATCGATTTGGTGGTGGCGCTGGTGGCCATCATGAAGGCCGGCGGCGGTTACTTCCCGATCGATCCCGGCTACCCGCTGGCGCGCAAGCAGTTCATGCTCGACGATGTCCAACCGCCGGTCGTGGTGGCCACGGCCGAAGCGGCGGACAGCATGCCCGAAGTTCCTGAGGTCACGGTGATTTCGCTGGACGACCCGCAGGTGCGCGCCGCGGTGGAGAACGCGGAGGTCGGTCGGCGGGAACTGCCCTTACCGCACCCGGACGACCCGATGTATCTGGTCTTCACGTCCGGATCCACGGGCAAGCCGAAAGGCGCGCTGGGCACCCATCGTTCGATGGCGGCCCGGCTGGACTGGCAGCTGCGGCATTACCCGCCGAGGACGGACGACGTTCGGCTCGCGCAGGCCTCGATCACGTTCCTCGAGGGCGGCATGGAGATGCTGGCCGGCCTCGCGGCGGGAGCCACCATGATCCTCGCCGACGATGCCGAGCACCGCGACCCGGAAGCGCTCGGGGAGTTGATGAACCGGTATGCCGTCGCCCAGGTGACCGCGGTGCCGAGCCTGGTCTCCGCCCTGGTCGACAGCAGACCAGACGCGGTGCGAGCACTGTCCCGGCTGGTGTGTGGCGGAGAGCCGGTGAGCAGCGCGCTGCTGCAGCGTTTGGTGTCGGTGTGCGCCGGCGCAGACACCGAACTCTTGAACAACATCGGTTCCACCGAGACCTCCGGCGCGGTGTCCCGCGGGCGGCTGGAGCCGCCGAATCCGCTGGTGGGCAAGCCGGTTCCGGGGGCGGACGCCTTCCTGCTCGACGACGGCCTGCGGCCGGTGCCGGTCGGGGTGGTGGGCGAGCTGTATTACGCGGGCGACCAGCTGGCCCGTGGCTACTGGAAGCGGCCCGGGCTGACCGCCACCCGGTTCGTGGCCAATCCCTTTGCCCTCGAACCCGGTTCGCGTCTGTACCGCAGTGGCGATCTCGCCCGCTGGACCGACGACGGCCGACTGGAATTCGTCGGTCGATCCGACCACCAGGTCCAGGTGCGCGGTTTCCGGGTCGAGCTGGCCGAGGTCGAGGCGGAGCTTGCCGGCGTCGACGGTGTCGCCGCCGCGGCGGCTCGCACCTGGGAGGTGCGCGGCGGCACCTCGCTGGCCGGATACGTTGTGCCGCATCAGCCGATCACCGACGACGCCGCGAAGGCTTTGTTCGCATCGGAGGTGCGCGCCGCGATCGGCACGACGCTGCCCGGCTACATGATGCCCTCGTCGTTGACCGTCCTCGACGCGCTTCCCAAAACCGAATCGGGCAAGCTGAACCGGCCCGGGCTGCCGCGGCCGGCGATCAGCACCAGCGCACGGACCGAACCGTCGCGCACCGACACCGAACGGGCGCTGGCCAAGGTGTTCGCCGAGCTGCTCTCGACGCCCGAGGTCGGCCGGTTCGACGACTTCTTCGCCCTGGGCGGCGACAGCATATTGTCGGTTCAGCTGGCCTCGCGGGCGCGGGCCGCCGGCCTGGCGGTCAGCCCGCGGATGATCTTCGAGAACCCGACGGTGCAGCAGCTGGCCGCGGCTCTGGATGCGTTGGGGCGGGACGCCGCCGAGCAGTTCGAGGAGCCGCTCGACACCCGGTTCGAGCCCATGAGCACCTCCGGGCTGTCGGCCGAGGATCTGGCTGCCGTGACGCAGCTTTGGTCGTCGTCGCGCGACGGTACGCCATGACGGCCACCAAAACCGATGTCGTGCCCGACATCGAGGACGTGATGGCGCTGAGCCCGCTGCAAGAGGGCTTGTATTCGCTGACCACGCTCGCCGAATTCGCCGACGGCGAGGCCGACGATCCGTATGTGATCGGCATGGCCGCCGACATCTCCGGTGCCCTCGACGTCGCGTTGTTACGTGATTGCGCGAAAAAGATGTTGGGACGACACCCCAACCTGCGGGCCAGCTTCTTCAGCCGGGGCATTGCGCGTCCGGTGCAGATCGTGCCGTCCCGGGTCGACCTGCCGTGGCGCACCGTCGCCGCCGCACCCGAGGAAGTGCAGGCTCTGGAGGTCGGCGAACGTCGCCGACCGTTCGACTTGGAACACGGGCCGGCAATCCGCTTCCTGCTCATCGAATTACCAAGTGCGCGTTGGCGATTGGTACTCACCGCCCACCACATCGTGATCGACGGCTGGTCCTTGCCGGTTTTCGTCAACGAGATGATGACCCTGTATCGGGCCGGTGGCGATCTGTCGGCGCTGCCCGTCACCCCGCGGCCGTACCGCGATTACATCGGCTGGCTCGCGAGTCGCGATCCGGAAGCCAGCCAACGGGTCTGGCGCCGGTACCTGGCGGGTCTTGCGGGCCCCACCCTGCTGTCGGCTGCGCTGGGCTCCGCCGAGAGCCAGCGGAGCGGGCTGCCCCGTGCCACCGAACTGCGGATGCCGGCCGAGGCCACCGCGCGACTGATCGAGGAGACCCGGTCCCGCGGCATCACCGTCAACACGCTGATGCAAATGGCGTGGGCGCTGGTGTTGTCCCGGCTGACCGATACCCACGACGTGGTTTTCGGGGTCACGGTGTCCGGCAGGCCGCCCGAACTGACCGGCGTGGAGACCATGATCGGTCTGTTCATCAACACCGTTCCCATGCGGGTGCGGTTCGACCCGGCCGCGAGCGTCGGCGAGCAATGCCGCACAGTGCAGCGCAACGCCGCGGTGCTGCGTGAGCACAGTTATCTCGGGCATGCCCAACTGCGGACGCTCGGCGGGGTCGGGGAGATGTTCGACACCCTGCTGGTCTACGAGAACTTTCCCTTGGACGGGTTGACCGCCGGCACCGAATTAACCGCTGCCGGTGCGACATTCCGGCCGTCCGCCCTGCAAACCTTGTCGCATTTTCCGATCACCGTCGCTGCCCACATGGAGGGCGGCGAACTGGTGATGCTGGTCGAAGTGATCGACGGGGCGCTGGGCGCCATCCCCGCCGCGACCGTCGGCCGGCGGGTCCTCATCACCGCCGAGCGGCTGCTGCGGGACTGGGAGCGGCCGCTGCGCCGGGTCAGCGTCCTCATCGACGACGAGGCCGTCCCGCCGCGCGCCGCTGCCGCGCCCGCCCCGCCGGTCATTGGCATCCACACGCGATTCGCCGAAGTCGTTGGTAGGACGCCAGAGAACCTCGCGGTCAGCTGGGCGGGCGGCACGCTGACCTACCGCGAACTGGACGCCCTCGCCAACGGCCTGGCCGCCCGGCTCGCGGACCGCGGAGTGCAGCCCGAAACCCCGGTCGCCATCCGGCTTTCCCGCGGCCCCCACTACATCGTCGCCATGCTCGCGGTGCTCAAAGCCGGCGGCGTGTGCGTGCCGATGGAGCCGGGGACGCCACCGGAACGGGTGGAGTCGATCCTGCGCCAATCCGGCGCTTCCATCGTGATCGACCAGGACGCGGTGGCGGCCGGCCAACCTCCCGGCGGCGGCTTCCACGCGGTCGACGTGCCACCCGGGCAGGCCGCGTACGTCGTCTTCACGTCGGGTACGACCGGAGAACCCAAGGGTGTCATCGGAACTCACGCGGCGGTGCGCGCCTACGCCGACGATCACCTGGACAACGTGTTGCGGCCGGCGGCCGCCCGACTGGGCCGGCCGCTGCGCATCGCGCACGCGTGGTCGTTCGCGTTCGACGCCGCGTGGCAGCCGTTGGTCGCGCTGCTCGACGGCCATGGTGTGCACGTCGTGGACGAGCACACCCAGACCGACGCCGAGGCGCTGGTCGCCGCGATCGCCGAACACGGCATCGACATGATCGACACCACCCCGTCGATGTTTGCCCAACTCGCGGCATGCGGTTTGCTGACGACGGTTCCGCTGGCGGTGTTGGCGCTGGGCGGGGAAGCGCTTGGCAAACCCGCCTGGACCCTCATCCGCGCCGAGTGCGCGCGCACGGGGATGGCGGCCTACAACTGCTACGGCCCCACCGAAACCACCGTCGAGGCGGTGGTGGCCGCCATCGCGGAGCACGACGAGCCGTCGATCGGACGGCCCACCCTGCACACCCGCGGCTACGTGCTGGACTCCGCGCTGCGTCCGGTGCCGTGCGGGGCCACCGGCCAGCTGTATCTGGCCGGCGACCAGCTGGCCCGCGGGTACCTCGGCCGCGCGGCGGAAACCAGCCAGCGGTTCGTCGCCGATCCGTTCGCGATGGGCGAACGCATGTACCGCAGCGGTGATTTGGTGCGTCGGGGTTCCGACGGCTCGCTGCAGTACGTGGGCCGCGCCGACGCGCAGGTGAAGATCCGCGGCTACCGCGTCGAGCCGGGCGAGATCGCGGCCGCACTCGAAACGCATCCCGCGGTCCAGCACGCGGGCGTGCTGGTGCGCCGGCGGCAAGGAGTCGCGCTGCTGACCGCCTACGTGGTCATTTCCGGCGGCGCAGCTCGGTCACCGTCGGCGGCCGAGCTGCGCGGCATGCTCGGCTCCCGGCTGCCGCGCTACATGATTCCGCAGCGGATCGTCACGGTCGACGAAATTCCGCTGACGGTCAACGGCAAGCTGGACGAGGCCGCGTTGAGCGCCGTCGACGCCGCCGAGGCGGTTTGCGCCGCAGCCGAACCCGAAACTCCTACCGAAGCCGCACTGGCGGAACTGCTTTCCCAACTGCTGCACCAGCCACGAGTCGACGTCGCCGCGGATTTCCTGCAGCTGGGCCTGGACAGCATCATGGCCCTGTCGGTGGTGCAGGCGGCCCGGGCGCGGGGGATTGCGCTGCGCGCCAGGCTCATCCTCGAGTGCGCGAATGTCCGCGAGCTGGCGCAGGCGATCGACTCCGAAACCGTGTCCGACACAAGCGATATCGAGGTCGACACCGAACCCATGCCGGTGCTGCCCAACGGCCGCTGGCTTTACGAATGCGGCGATCCGCGCCGGCTGGCGCAGACCGAAGCCATCCGGCTGCCCGGCGACGTCACCCGCGAGCAACTGGACGCGGCGTTGGCGAGCATCGTGGACGGGCATGAGGTGCTGCGGTCTCGCCTGGACCGGGCCACCATGACGCTGGTTCCGGCGCAGAGCACCGAGCTCCTCACCGAGGTGGAGGTGGCCGACGATCTACAGGCCGTGGTCGCCGAACACGTCGCACGGGCCGTCGACCGCCTCGATCCCGAGCGGGGCGCGCTGCTGGCCGCGGTGTGGCTTCGCCCCCCGGCCGGGCAAAGCGTCCTACTGCTGGCCGCCCACGTACTCGCGATGGACCCGGCGTCGTGGCGAGTGGTTCTGGGCGAATTAGGCACCGCCCTAAGGGCTTTGGCCACGGGTCACTCGCCCGCACCGATCCGGGAGTACACCAGCTACCGGCGCTGGGCCGGCGCGCTCGTTGAGCGCGCTCACCGGCTGGACACCGTGCACTTCTGGGCCGCAGTGTCCGACGGCGACGATCCCGACCTCGGTGCCCGGCGGCTGGATCCGGGCCGCGACCGGGCCCGCGATCTGGACGTCCGCATGATCGCCACCGATGCGGACACCACGCGCCGGCTGCTGGATTCGGGCCTGCCGTTGCCAAACCTGTTGATCGCCGCCACCGCGGCGACGGTGACGCGGTGGCGGCGGTCGCGCAATCAGGCCACGCCGCCGCCCCTGCTGGCGCTCGAAACACACGGGCGCGCGGACGGTCTCGTCGACGCGCCGGGCGCGCACACCATCGACACCGGCGACACCGTCGGACTGCTGAGTTCCATCTACCCGATCCGGGTGAAGTCGGCCGATCCGCGAGCCGTGGGGGAGCAGCTGGCGGCCATCCCGGGCGACGGCCTGGACTATGGGCTGCTGCGGTACCTGCGCGCCGACACCGCAGAACGCCTCGCCCCGTTGCCCCGGCCGCAACTGCTGCTGAACTATCTGGGTGCCGCGCATTCCGGCGGCGGCACCGGGCTGACGCTGGAGCGCGAGCTCCTTGCCGGGGTGTCGCCGCAGCCGGAACCGGATCTGGCGGTGCGCCACGAGCTCACCATCGTGGCCGCCATGCTGACGTTCGACGGGCAGCGCGTGCTTGCCGCGCAGTGGCGCACGCTGCCCGACATTCTCGGCGACGGTGATGTGGCTGAGCTGCAACGGCTTTGGATCGAATCGCTGCGGGAGATGGTGACATGAGCACACTTGCGATCCTGGGCGCGGGGGCCAAGGCGGTCGCCGTCGCGGCCAAGGCATCGGTGCTGCGCGACATAGGCGTCGATGCCCCCGAGGTGATCGCGGTCGAACGCATCGGCGTGGCGGCCAACTGGCAAGCCAGCGGCGGTTGGACCGACGGCGCACATCGGCTGGGCACCAGCCCGGAAAAGGATGTCGGGTTCCCGTACCGCTCCGCGCTGGTGCCCCGCCGCAACGCCGAACTCGACGAGCGGATGACCCGCTATAGCTGGCAGTCCTACTTGATCGCCACGGCGTCGTTCGCCGAATGGATCGACCGGGGCCGCCCGGCGCCGACCCATCGCAAGTGGAGCCAGTACCTGGGTTGGGTAGCCGACCAGGTCGGCCTCAACGTGGTGCACGGCGAGGTGGAGCGGCTGGCCGTCAACGGCGACCAATGGACGCTGCACACCCACGAGACCACGGTGCACGCCGACGCCTTGATGATCACCGGGCCCGGCCAGGCCGAAAAATCCCTGCTGCCGGGTAACCCGCGGATGCTGTCGATCGCCCAGTTCTGGGACCGCGCCGCGGGCCAGGACCGGATCAGCGCCGAGCGGGTGGCGGTCATCGGCGGTGGTGAGACGGCGGCGTCGATGCTCAATGAGCTGTTCCGGCACCGGGTTTCGACCATCACCGTCATCGCTCCGCAGGTGACGCTGTTCACCCGCGGGGAGAGCTTCTTCGAGAACTCGCTGTTTTCCGACCCCACCGACTGGAGCGCCCTGACGCTGGCCGAACGCCGCGACGCGCTGGCCCGCACCGACCGCGGGGTGTTCTCGGCGAACGTGCAGGAGGCCCTGCTGGCCGACGACCGCATCCGCCACTTGCGGGGCCGGGTGGCCCATGCGGTGGGCCGCGACGGGCAGATCCGGTTGACCCTGTCCACCAACCGGGGCAGCGAGAACCTCGAGACGGTGCACGGTTTCGACCTCGTTATCGACGGTTCCGGCGCCGACTCACTGTGGTTCACTTCGTTGTTCGGCCAGGACGTGCTGGACCTGCTGGAGCTCGGCCTGGGCGGACCGCTGACCGCCGACAGCCTGCAGGAAGCGATCGGCTACGACCTGGCCGTCGCCGACGTCACCCCCAAGTTGTTCCTGCCCAACCTGTCCGGACTGACGCAGGGGCCCGGATTTCCCAACCTGAGCTGCCTGGGATTGTTGTCTGATCGGGTATTGGGATCCACGGGGGGCTTAGTGGGCCCGTCCATGCACACGACAAGGAGAACCGATGAGCATCAACCCCTTCGATGACGACAACGGCACTTTCGTTGTTCTGGTCAACGACGAGGACCAGCACAGCCTGTGGCCGAGCTTCGCCGACAAACCGGCGGGGTGGCGCGCGGTCTACGGCGAAGCAAGCCGCGCGGAGTGCCTGGAGTATGTCGAACAGAACTGGACCGACATCCGGCCGAAGAGTTTGCAGGAATCGATCAAGCGACGCTGATGCGAAGCGGCCGCAGTGCGCGCCGCCGTAGCGTCGCCGTACCGTGACCGGCCCGAGACACAATCGCCGGTGCCAGAAGGCACACTTACACCTACTAACCGTGGGGATGCATAACCGTGTTGGGCGCAGGATCGGCCAGATCCCGCCACGGTTCATGCGAAGCGAAGGGGGAACCGTGAAAAGCATGAAAACTCTTGCCATCGGCGTGGCGGCGTTCGCCGTCGTAGGGGGAGCCGCCGGTGGCGCTTTCGTCGCACCGCCGATGGATCAGGTGCAGCTGGCCGCGGTCGACGCGCCGTTCCCCGCAGGCGGGTGGTACGCCCAACCGCAGGACCCGCCACCGCCGCCGCCGGCCCCGGGAGCCTTGCCGACCGCCGAACAGTTGTCGACCCTGTGCAACCAGGCCACCGATCCGGGCGTCTCGTACACGACCAAGAACAATTTGGTCGAAAACGGCATCAGCCCCGAGGAGGGCCACGTTGCCGACCACGATCTGCGAAAGGCCTACCGCAACGGGAACTTTCCGGAGACGTTCGCCGTGACGAACATTGCGCCGGCGGGCCCGAATATGGCCCAGGCCGACGTGGCCATCTCGGGTCCGAAGTTCGCCGGGCCGGTGCAAAAGCACTTGGTGTTCGTCAACCAAGGCGGGAACTGGGTCCTGCAGCACGACGCTGCCATCGCCCTGATCCAGGCCGCGACGGCCACGAACTAGGCGGCTAGACTCTGGGCGGCCACACAGCGGGCGCACAGGTTGTGCATGTTGTCTTCATATGGCGCGGCCGTAACGTGGCCGTGCCGAGACCCGAAACAACATAGGTAGCAGGCACGCCGACATCACACCAAATGTGTGGATCCGTCGAAATTCGTGCCCGTCGAAGGGGGAACCATGAAAACCGTTAAATTGCTCGCCACCAGCGTGGCAGCCTTCGCCGTCATCGGGGGCGCGGCCGCCGGTGCGGCCTCCATCGCCGCGCCGATGGACCAGGTGCAGCTCGCCGCGATCGGCGCGCCTCTGCCGCAGGACCCGGTTCCGGCCGCAGCCGCCGACGTCCCGACCGCCGACCAGCTGACCGGCGTGCTGAACAACCTGGCCGACCCGAGTGTCTCGTTCGCCAGCAAGAGCAACCTGGTTCAGGGCGGCATCAGCGGGATCGAGGCGCACGTCGCCGACAAGAAGCTGCAGAAGGCGGCCAAAAATGGCGACCTGCCCCTGTCGTTCGACGTCACGAACATCCAGCCGACCGCGGCCGGTTCAGCCACCGCTGACGTCGCCGTCTCCGGTCCGAAGCTGACGTCGCCGGTCACCCAGAGCGTCACGTTCGTCAACCAGGGCGGCTGGGTGCTGTCGCGGGCGTCGGCGATGGAGTTGCTGCAGGCCGCCGGTCAGTGATCGGCGCGCAGCGCGCGCAGGTCTGATTTGGCGACGCGGACGGGGTCGGCCAGCACGTCGATCGAGGTGACCAGGCCGTCGCGCACCACGAATCCCATGATCGCCGTCGCCTGCCCGGCGACGAAGATCACCGCGCCGGCCGCCCCGTTGACGGTCGCGGCGCGCACCTCGCGGTCCGGACCCGCATACGCGCGGGCCAGCTTCGCCACGGTGGACGCACCCTCGGTGCGGAAACCGGCGGTGCCGTGGCCGAAGTCGCCGCGCAGCACCACGTCGGGATGCAGCACCGCCACCAGGCGGTCGAAGTCCCCGCTTCGGCCCGCCGCGAAGAAGGCGCCGACGGCCTCCCGCTGGGCGACCAGGTCGCCGTCGGGAGCCGGATCGGCCTCTTCGATGCGTCGGCGCGCCCGGCTGGCCAGCTTGCGGGTGGTCTCCGGCGTCCGGCCGACGATGGGTGCGATCTGGTCGAACGGCACGGCGAAGACGTCGTGCAGCACGAACGCCAGGCGCTGCTCCGGCGGCAAGGTGTCCAGCACCACGAACAACGCCAGCCCGACCGCGTCGGCCAGCATCGCGCGGTGTTCGGGGTCGAACTCGCCTTCGGCTTCGACAATCGGATCCGGCAGGACGACGGTAGGTACCTCCCGGCCACGGGCGTGCCGGTCGCGCAGCATGTTCAAGCAGATCCGGGCCATCGCGGTGGTCAGCCAGGCGTCCAGGTTGGCAATGCCGTCGCCGCCATTACGGTTCAGCCGCAGCGACGCTTCCTGCACGGCGTCTTGGGCGTCGTCGATCGAGCCCAGCATGCGGTAGGCGATGGCGCCGAGCTGTGGCCGCGCCGCCTCGAAACGCGCCGTCACGGACGGATCCACGGTCACGTGCCGCCGTGGCTCTCGGGCAGGGCGCAGACCCGGTTGCCGGAAAAGCCGGACGAGCCGATCCCGAGCGCGAGGTTGAAGCGGGCGCGCAGGTTGCCCAACGTTATGACGTGGGTGAGCCCGACGAGTTGGGCGGTGTCGAAATGCGCGCGCAGCGCATCGAAAAGCTCATCGCTGACCTCGACAGGGGTGCGGCTGATCGCCGTGGCGTACTCGAGTATCAATTTGTCGACGGTGGAGAAGCATGCGGCGTTTCGATAGTCGGCCAGGGCGAGAAGTTCCTCGTCGGTGATGCCCCACTGGCGGGCGATCTGTGAACCGAGGTCGATGCAGTACTCGCAGCGCACCGTCGTCGCCGACTTCAGCTCCGCGAGCGCGCGGTGGCGGGTGCTGAGGATGTCCAGCTTCGACTCGGCCTGCTCGAGCTTGCCGTAGGCGTTGAGCAGCCGGGGGATGTGCGCGTACATCCGCAGCGGTTCCAGCATCCCGGCCGTTTGCAGGCCGGTCATCTGCGCCAGTTTGCGCTTGGTGAAGAAGAAGGCGATCTTGGCGCCCAGGCCGGCGTCGCGGTCGGAGACCCCTTGCAACCGGGACATGGCGATCCTCCTAGCAAGTTGCGGTGTGAACCAACGTCCTCACTAAGTCGACACCCGGCGCCGCGCAAACGTGACCGCCTTACCTCGGCGGCCCCGGCGCCATGTCCATGTCGAACACCCGGGCGTGCAGCACGGTGCGATTCCGCAGCGCCGCACGGACCGCCCGGTGCAGGCCGTCTTCGAGATAGGTGACGCCCTTCCACCGCACCGCGTGCGGGAAGAGGTCGCCGTAGAAGGTGGAGTCCTCCGACAGCAGACGGTCCAGCGCGAGCACCGTCGTTGTGGTGACCAGTTCGTCGAGCCGAATCTGCTGTGGCGGAATCTGGGACCAGTCCCGGTAGGACAGCCCGTGCTCGGGATACGGCTTGCCGTCACGCACGCCCTTGAAAATCATTGCCCGATCTTCCCCGATGCGTTGCCATGACCCGACCGGTTCATGCTGGACAGGCTAGTCGGAAGAACTGTCGTCAGCGTCGATGCCGCCCGTAATCGCGACGGCCGCTGGCGAGTGTCCGCCGCCGCCGGCCCCGGCAAGCGGCTGCTGGTAACGGTTGGCACCGCTTGAGACCCGTAAAATGAACCCGGTCAGCGCGGTGCAGGGAGGTGACAACGAGTGGCAAGTGCCGACGATCGTCGTTTCGAGGTGCTGCGTGCCATCGTCGCCGATTTCGTCGCCACCAAGGAGCCCATCGGTTCGAAGACCCTGGTGGAGCGTCATAACTTGGGCGTCTCGTCCGCGACCGTGCGCAACGACATGGCAGTGCTGGAGGCCGAGGGCTACATCACCCAGCCGCACACCAGCTCCGGGCGGGTGCCCACGGAGAAGGGCTACCGCGAGTTCGTCGACCGGCTCCACGACGTCAAGCCCTTGTCCTCGGCCGAGCGGAGCGCGATCCTGAGCTTCCTGGAGTCCGGTGTCGACCTCGACGACGTGCTGCGCCGGGCGGTACGGCTCCTGGCCCAGCTGACCCGCCAGGTGGCCGTGGTGCAGTACCCGACCCTGACGTCGTCCACCGTGCGGCACCTGGAAGTGATCGCGCTGACCCCGGCCCGGCTGCTGATGGTGGTCATCACCGACACGGGTCGCGTCGATCAGCGCGTCGTCGAACTCGGCGACGTCATCGACGACCACCAGCTGTCCCAGCTCCGCGAGATGCTGGGCCAGGCGTTGGTCGGCAAGAAGCTCTCGGCGGCCTCGATCGCGGTGGCCGACCTGGCCGGACAACTTCGCGCCCCCGACGGATTGGGCGACGCCGTCGGCCGCTCGGCGACGGTGTTGCTGGAGTCGTTGGTCGAACACACCGAAGAACGCCTGCTGATGGGCGGGACCGCCAACCTGACGCGCAACGCAGCCGACTTCGGCGGCTCGCTGCGCTCGATTCTGGAGGCGCTCGAGGAGCAGGTGGTGGTGCTGCGGTTGCTGGCGGCCCAGCAGGAAGCCGGTAAGGTGACTGTGCGCATCGGCCATGAGACGGCCGCCGAGCAAATGGCGGGCACCTCGATGGTGACCACCGCCTACGGCACCTCCGACACCGTGTTCGGCGGAATGGGTGTGCTGGGGCCCACCCGGATGGACTATCCGGGAACTATCGCCAGCGTTGCCGCGGTTGCCCTATATATCGGCGAAGTCCTGGGTGCTCGATGAACGCGCACCCGCAGTATTCGCAGGCGCGGGTTAAGGACCAGGTTTAGGAGAGTCAGGCGTGGCACGCGACTATTACGGGCTGCTCGGCGTGAGCAGAAACGCCAGCGACGCGGAGATCAAGCGCGCGTACCGCAAGATGGCGCGCGAACTGCATCCCGACGTCAACCCGGATGAGGGCGCGCAGGCGAAATTCAAGGAGATCAGCGTCGCCTACGAGGTGCTCAGCGACCCCGAGAAACGACGCGTCGTCGACCTGGGTGGCGATCCGATGGAAAGCGCCGCCGCGGCGGGTGGCGGTTTCGGTGGCGGTTTCGGCGGCCTGGGCGACGTGTTCGAGGCGTTCTTCGGCGGCGGCTTCAGCGGCGGCGCGACCTCACGCGGTCCCATCGGCCGGGTGCGGCCGGGCTCGGACTCGCTGCTGCGGATGCGGCTCGACCTCGAAGAGTGCGCGACCGGTGTGACCAAGCAGGTCACCGTCGACACCGCGGTGTTGTGTGACCGCTGCCAGGGTAAGGGCACCAATGGTGATTCCGTGCCGATCCCGTGCGACACGTGCGGTGGCCGCGGCGAGGTCCAGACGGTGCAGCGGTCGCTGCTGGGCCAGGTGATGACCTCGCGGCCGTGTCCCACCTGCCGCGGCGTCGGCGTCGTCATCCCCGATCCCTGCCATCAGTGCATGGGCGACGGCCGGGTCCGGGCCCGCCGCGAGATCAGCGTCAAGATCCCCGCCGGGGTCGGCGACGGCATGCGGGTGCGGCTCGCCGCCCAGGGCGAGGTCGGACCCGGGGGAGGGCCGGCCGGTGACCTGTACGTCGAGGTTCACGAGCAGGCCCACGACGTTTTCGTGCGCGAAGGTGACGACCTGCACTGCACGGTGTCGGTCCCCATGGTCGACGCGGCGCTGGGCGCCACGATCACCATCGACGCCATCCTGGACGGCATCAGCGAGGTCACCATTCCGGCCGGCACGCAACCGAATTCGGTCATCACGCTGCGCGGCCACGGGATGCCGCACCTGCGTTCGGGCACCCGCGGCGATCTACACGTCCACGTCGAGGTGGTGGTGCCCAGCCGGCTGGACCACCACGACACCGAACTGCTGCGCGAGTTGAAGACCCGGCGCAGCCGCGACGTGCCCGAGGTCCGCTCGACCCACGCGGGCGGCGGGTTGTTCAGCCGGCTGCGCGAAACCTTCACCGGGCGCTAGCCGCGAGTCCGGAAAAGGCGCGCACATGGTCGCGACCCTCTTCTACGTCGACGCACTGCCCGATATCGGCTCGCTGGCCGTCCTCGACGGCGACGAGGGGTTTCACGCCGCGACCGTGCGGCGGATCCGTCCCGGCGAGCAACTGGTCCTCGGTGACGGCGCCGGCGGCCTGGCGCACTGCGAGGTCGAGCACGCCGGCCGGGACGGGTTGCGCGCCCGGGTGCTGAAGCGCTGGAGCGTCGCGGCCGGGCGGCCGCCGGTGACGGTGGTGCAGGCGCTGCCGAAGTCGGAGCGTTCGGAGTTGGCCATCGAATTGGCCACCGAAGCCGGCGCCGATGCGTTCCTGGCCTGGCAGGCGGCCCGGTGTGTGGCCAGTTGGCAGGGCGCCCGCATGGACAAGGGCCTGCGGCGGTGGCGTGCCGTCGCCCGTGCGGCGGCCCGGCAATCCCGCCGGGCGCATATCCCGCCCGTCGACGGCGTGCTGTCCACCGCGGCGCTGACCCAGCGGATCCGCGACGAAGTGGCCGCCGGAGCGGTGGTGCTGGCGCTGCACGAGTCGGCCACCGACCCGCTGACGAATATCGATGTCGCTGGCGCGGATTCGTTGCTTCTCGTGGTGGGCCCCGAAGGCGGCATCGCGCCCGAAGAGATCGCCGCGCTGACCGAGGCGGGAGCGGTGCCGGTGCGGCTGGGCCCCCAGGTGCTGCGCACGTCGACCGCCGCGGCCGTGGCGCTGGGCGCGCTCGGCGTGCTCACCCCACGGTGGGATCACGCGTCCACCTTGTAGAGCGCCGGTATCCCGTCGCGTCGCCGCTGGTCCCGGGTGGGCTGGCGCAGGCCGGCAACGTGCGCGACAGGGGCCTGACCCCGGGCAATACGCGGCTGAAGGCTGACCAACCGAGGGCCCCGGCGTAGACTTAGGCAGCCGAACACACCACCGACAAGCCGAGAAAGCAGGCATCGAGAGCCACGTGACGCCCCGCGAGACCAGCGCTGTTGACGCAGCCGGAGGCCTCCAGGCCAACGCCCAAGTACGCAGCAGCATCGATGTTCCGCCCGATGTCGTCGTCGGCTTGTTGGGCTCGGCAGATGAAAACCTTCGCGCATTGGAACGCAGCCTGAACGCCGATCTGCACGTGCGTGGCAATGCCGTGACCGTCTCGGGCGAGCCGGCCGACGTCGCGCTCGCCGAGCGGGCGATTTCCGAGCTGGTCGCGATCGTCGCCAACGGTCAGCCGTTGACGCCGGAGGTGGTCCGCCACAGCGTGGCCATGCTGGCCGGCACCGACAACGAGTCGCCGGCCGAAGTGCTCACCCTGGACATCCTGTCGCGGCGCGGAAAGACGATCCGGCCCAAGACGCTCAACCAAAAGCGTTACGTCGACGCGATCGACGCCAACACCATCGTTTTCGGGGTCGGCCCGGCCGGCACCGGGAAGACGTATCTGGCGATGGCCAAGGCGGTCAGCGCGCTGCAGACCAAGCAGGTAAACCGCATCATCCTCACCCGGCCGGCGGTGGAAGCCGGTGAGCGCCTTGGCTTTTTGCCGGGCACACTGAGCGAAAAGATCGACCCGTATCTGCGGCCGCTGTATGACGCGCTGTACGACATGATGGATCCCGAGCTGATCCCGAAGCTGATGTCGGCCGGGGTCATCGAGGTGGCGCCGCTGGCGTATATGCGTGGCCGCACTCTCAATTCGGCCTTCATCGTCCTCGACGAGGCGCAGAACACCACCGCCGAGCAGATGAAGATGTTCCTCACCCGGCTCGGCTTCGGATCGAAGATGGTCATCACCGGGGACATCACCCAGGTGGACCTTCCCGGTGGCGCCAAGTCGGGCCTGCGGTCGGCGATCGAGATCCTGGACAGCGTCGAGGACATCCATATCTCCGAGCTGACCAGTGTGGACGTGGTGCGCCACCGGCTGGTCTCCGAAATCGTCGACGCATACGCCAAGTTCGAAGAGCCCGGGCTGGCGATGAACCGCGCGGCTCGGCGGGCGTCGGGCTCCCGCGGGCGCCGGTGATGGGGCCGTGAGCATCGATGAGTATTGAGGTATCCAACGAATCGGGCATCGACGTCTCCGAAGCCGAGTTGATCAGCGTCGCACGGTTCGTCATCTCCAAGATGGACGTCAACCCGGCCGCCGAGCTGTCCATGGTGCTGCTGGACACCGCGGCGATGGCCGACCTGCACATGCGCTGGATGGACCTGCCCGGGCCGACGGACGTGATGAGTTTCCCGATGGACGAGCTCGAGCCGGGTGGCCGGCCCGACGCGCCCGAGCCGGGACCCTCGATGCTGGGCGACATCGTGCTGTGCCCGGAATTCGCGGCCGGGCAGGCCGACGCGGCGGGGCACAGCCTGGGCCACGAATTGGCGTTGCTGACCATCCACGGCGTGCTCCATCTGCTGGGCTACGACCACGGCGAGCCGGACGAGGAAAAAGAGATGTTCGCCCTTCAGGACCGGTTGCTCGAGGAGTGGGTCGCCGAGCAAGTCCAGGCCTATCACCAGGACCGCCAGCAGGAACGGGATCGCCGATTGCTGGACAAGTCAAGGTATTTCGACAATTGAGCCGACGAAAAGCACTCGGGATCGCGGCCGCGGCCGCCATAGCCTTGGCACCGTTCTCGGTGGTGGCCACCACGATCGGTGTGGCAGAGGCGGCCCCGTGCGCCGGCGCCGGCTCTAACCCCACCAGCTGCCAGTGGTGCCAATATCTGGTGGCGCAGTATCACACCTCCAACGTGTGCTCCCAGGACGCGCCGCCCCGCCGGGCTCAGCCGTCCCCGACCCCGGTGCAGGTTCCGGAGCTTCCCCCGTACGTGCCCCCAAGCCCGGTGCCGGTGCAGGCCACACCGCTCATTCCGCCAAATCTGCCGCCCACCAACCCCGTTGCCACGATCCATCCGCCGGGTCCCGACGCGTCAAGAAACGTCTCGGTGGTGGCACCCCCGAGGGGGCTCGACGTTCCGCCGCAGGCGGTCGCGGCGGCCAAGGCGGCACCGGCGACGCGGGTCAATCCCGCCGACCCTCCGAAGCCGCCGAAGCAGGTCGACTTCAACCAGCGGGTGCAGAACGTCGTCAGCGCCCACCGGGAGAACGTCGACGTCCTGAAGGTCGACAATCAGCGGCTGGTCCGGCCCCGTCACTGGGAGTACGTCGACTACGACGACGCCTACCGCCGCCCGGCCCTCTTCAACCCGATG
Source organism: Mycobacterium nebraskense (assembly GCF_002102255.1). Classification (GTDB taxonomy): domain Bacteria; phylum Actinomycetota; class Actinomycetes; order Mycobacteriales; family Mycobacteriaceae; genus Mycobacterium; species Mycobacterium nebraskense. The sequence goes on along the minus strand of NZ_LQPH01000008.1, from coordinate 31,018 downwards.
AACCAGGCGATGACGTTCCGCTACTCCTACAACGGCGCCGACCGGGAGGCGTACCTGCCGGCCGGTGCCCGGATCGTGCTCGATGCCGCCACCGTCGGCGTGGTCCCGTTCACCGCGGTCGGCGACAGCTGGGTGGCCTCTGGCAGCTTCTATGGCGGCGGCTCGATACCGCCGGATGGCTTCAACGGCCCCCCGCCGCCGGACTACAAGGCGCCGGCCCCCCCGAAGCTGTACCAGAACGTCTTGGTCTCTGTCCCCGCCGTCGACCAGACGTTGGAAGTCGGTCAGGTCGCGGTGGTGGGCCGGGACGAAAGCCAGCCCGGGGGCAGCCAGGACACCTTCCTGCTCGACGACTCCACGATGGCCTGGGGTCAGGTCAACGACTCCATCAGCAGCAGCGCCCAGATCAAAGTGACCAAGACCCAGTCGCTGCCGCACGCCGGGCCGACCGACGATGGCAGCTTCTTGGTGGTGCTGGCCGTTCGCCCCCACGAGGAGCCCACCCAACCCGCCCAGCCCTGGTGGCCCTCGGCGCTGGGTTACGGGGCGTTGGGGGTAGTGGTGGGCCTGACGGCCTGGGCCCTCAACCGAAAACGGAGTGACGACGACGTTGCGGAGCCCGTCACCACGTCAAGGTCTTCCGGCAATTGACCGGCCTGTCTTGGCTGCTCGGCGCGATGGCGCTGATCGCCATCGGCGGGCTGTTCGCGGCCATCGACGCCGCCATGAGCACGGTGTCGCTGGCCCGGGTCCAGGAGCTGGTGCGGGAGGAGCGGCCCGGCGCCGTATCGCTGTCCGAGGTGATGGCCGAGCGGCCGCGCTACATCAACCTGGTCGTGCTGCTGCGGATCACCTGCGAAATCACCGCGACCGTGCTGCTGGTGTTGTTCCTGTACGACAACTTCGGTTTGAGCTGGGCGTTGTTCGGCGCCGCGGCGACCATGGTGGTCATGAGTTTCGTCGTCATCGGGGTCGGTCCGCGCACCCTCGGGCGCCAGCACGCGTATTCCATCTCGTTGACGACCGCCGTTCCGCTGCGGCTCATCTCGTGGTTGTTGATGCCGCTCAGCCGGTTGCTGGTGGTCCTGGGTAATGCACTGACACCCGGCCGCGGCTTGCGCAACGGACCGTTCGCATCCGAGATCGAGCTACGCGAAGTCGTCGACCTGGCCCAGCAGCGCGGCGTGGTCGCCGCCGACGAACGCCGGATGATCGAGTCCGTCTTCGAGCTCGGTGACACCCCGGCCCGCGAGGTAATGGTGCCGCGCACCGAGATGATCTGGATCGAAAGTGACAAGCTTGCCAGTCAAGCGTTGAACCTGGCGGTGCGCAGTGGGCATTCCCGCCTCCCGGTGATCGGGGAGAATGTCGACGACATCGTCGGTGTCGTCTACCTGAAAGACCTTGTGCAGCAGAGCTTTCTGTCGGGTGACGGTGGGCGGGGCATCACCGTGGCACAGGTCATGCGTCCGGCGGTGTTCGTGCCGGACTCCAAGCCACTGGATACGCTGCTGCGCGAGATGCAGCGCGACCGCAACCACATGGCTCTTCTCGTCGACGAGTACGGCGCGATAGCCGGCCTGGTGAGCATCGAAGACGTGCTGGAGGAAATCGTCGGGGAGATCGCCGATGAGTACGACCAGGCGGAGACGGCGCCGATAGAAGACTTGGGTGACAAGCGGTTCCGCGTCTCGGCGCGGTTGCCGATCGAAGACCTCGGCGAGCTGTACGACGTGCAGTTCGACGACGATCTCGACGTCGACACCGTGGGCGGCCTGCTCGCCCTGGAACTGGGCCGGGTTCCGCTGCCCGGTGCCGAGGTGGTCTCGCATGGCTTGCGGCTGAAAGCCGAAGGCGGTACCGACCACCGGGGGCGGGTACGGATCGGCACTGTTCTGCTCAGTCCGGTCGAGCCCGAGTCCAACGGCTCCGACGGAGGGAAACCGCTATGACACCGAGGCCGCGCCCACCGCGAACACGTTCGGCGACATGACCGAATTCCATTCCGGCTTCGTGTGTTTGGTCGGCCGGCCGAACACCGGCAAGTCGACGCTGACCAACGCGCTCGTCGGCACCAAGGTGGCGATCACCTCGACGCGGCCGCAGACCACCCGCCACACCATTCGCGGCATCGTGCACCGGGAGAACTTTCAGATCATCCTTGTGGACACGCCGGGCCTGCACCGGCCGCGCACCCTCCTTGGCAAGCGGCTCAACGACTTGGTGCGCGACACCTACGCCGAAGTCGACGTCATCGGGTTGTGCATCCCGGCCGACGAGGCGATCGGTCCGGGGGACAGGTGGATCGTCGACCAGATCCGTTCAACCGCACCGAAGACGGCGCTGGTGGCCATCGTCACCAAGATCGACAAGGTGCCCAGGGACCGCGTGGCCGCGCAGTTGGTCGCGGTCAGTGAACTGGTCGGCGACTCGGCCGAGATCGTCCCGGTGTCGGCGGCCACCGGGGCCCAGGTGGACGTGTTGACCGACGTGCTGGCGGCGGCGCTGCCCGTCGGGCCGGCGTACTACCCCGACGGCGAGCTGACCGACGAACCCGAGGAAGTCCTGATGGCGGAGCTCATCCGCGAGGCCGCCCTGGAGGGGATTCGCGACGAGCTGCCGCATTCGTTGGCGGTGGTCATCGACGAAGTCAGCCCCCGGGAGGACCGCGACGACCTGATCGACGTGCACGCGCTGCTCTTCGTCGAGCGCGACAGCCAGAAGGGAATCATCATCGGCAAGGGTGGCGCCCGACTGCGAAAGGTGGGCACCGCGGCGCGCGGCCAGATCGAAAAGTTGCTCGGCACCAAGGTTTACCTCGACCTGCGCGTCAAGGTCGCCAAGAACTGGCAGAGTGACCCCAAACAGCTTGGCCGGCTTGGCTTCTGAAGCGCAGGCGCACGGGTTTGATGGCATCGGCGACGGTTAGCCGTCGCGTATGACCCAAGCATGGCTACCGTTGGTCACCGGCCGTGACTCGCTCGATTGCCCGGTGTGGGCATCGAGAAACCCGAAGTCGCTCAAGCGAAGTCGACGTCTCGCAGTGTGCCGCTTGGGGTTTCACCGTCGCGGCGGGGTGCCGGCCACCGGCGGCGTGCCCGTTTCGGCGTTCCACCACATCGTCGGCTGCTTGGTCGACCACCCGCACACGGCCTCCAGCTCGGCGGCCAGCGAGATCAGCATGCCCTCGCTGTTGGGCGGCCCCATCAGCTGCACCCCGATCGGCAACCCCTCGGAGGTGAACCCGGCCGGCACGTTGATCGACGGCCAGCCCAGGAGGTTCCACGGGAAGGTCAGCGGGCACGCGGTGACCATCGCGCGATCGGTGCCGAAGCTGCTCAACCGGTCGAAGGCGCGCGCCAGCGGTGGCGGTTGGGCGGTGGTCGGGGCCAGGACGACATCCACGATGTCGAAGATCGAGCCCACCCGCCGCTGGGCGGCGGTTTCGTGCCGGCGCGCGGTGCGCAGGATCGCCTGACCCAGCACGTGGCCGACGCGCAGGTTGGACAGCGTGCGGGGGTCGAGGATCACCCCGTCGCCCAGCCGCTCCTCCCAATCCCGCAGGCCGGCGGTGGACCGGGCGAGGAAGTCCCACGACAGCCGCAGGCCGTAGTCGGGATTGCCCGGCACCACGGTGTGGCCGAGCAGCTCGAGCTGCCTGGCCACGGCTCGCGTCGCGGCCAGGATCTCGGGATGCAGTTTGGGCCGAAAACCGGTGTAGGGGAGCCGGGTTGACAGCGCGATATTCAGGGGACCGGGCGCGATACCGACATAGTCGGACGCCGTGATCGGGGGCGGCTTGTGCCGGTCGCCCTCGACGTTGCCCGACGCGGCGTCGAGCACCAACGCGGCGTCGGCAACCGTGCGGGCCAGCACGCCGTTGACCGTGATGCCGTTGAAGGCCTCGGGCAGTGGCCAGGTGGAGATGCGGCCGCGCTGCGGCTTGATGCCCACCAGGTGCGTCCACGCGGCGGGGATGCGGACGCTGCCCGCGCCGTCGGAGCCGATTGCGGCGGTGACCAGTCCCGCGGCCACCGCGGCCGCGCTGCCCCCCGACGAGCCGCCCGGGGTGTGCCGGCGCGACCAGGGATTGCGGGTATGTCCGAACCCGGGTCCGCTGGTGAAGGGCCACTGACCGAGTTCGCAGGTGTTGGTCTTGCCGACGATCACCGCGCCCGCGGCCTTCAGGCGGCGAACCACCTCGGCGTCGTGGGCGGCGGGCGCTACATATCCCTCGGTGCCAAAGGCGGTCGGCACTCCAGCAACGTCGACGTCGTCTTTGACGGCGATCGGGATGCCCAGCAACGGCGCCGTGTCTCCGGCCGCCCGGCGCCGATCGGCCGCCGCCGCGTCGGCCAGCGCCGACTCGGTGAGCACGACGCGGAAGGTGTTCAACGTCGGCTGGCTCGCGTGGATGGCGTGCAGGGACCGGCGCACCAGTGTGACGGAAGTCACGGAACGACTGGCCAGCTGATAGAGCAGGTCAGTCAGTGTGGGCAGGCGCTGGCCACCGGATCCGAAAACGGACCCAGGACCTGACTCGGAAGCGCCAATCACGGGGTACGAGACTAACCGGCGCGGATACCAGCATTGTCGCGGCGGGGTGCAAAACTATTGTGATGCGGCTGTATCGAGACCGGGCTGTGGTGTTGCGCCAGCACAAGCTCGGCGAAGCCGACCGGATCGTCACCCTGCTAACCCGCGATCACGGGCTGGTTCGGGCGGTGGCGAAGGGGGTCCGTCGCACCCGCAGCAAATTCGGCGCGCGGCTGGAACCGTTCGCGCACATCGACGCGCAACTGCATCCCGGCCGCAATCTCGACATCGTCACCCAGGTGGTCTCGATTGACGCGTTCGCCACCGACATCGTCAGCGACTACGGCCGCTACACCTGCGGGTGCGCGATGCTGGAAACCGCCGAACGCCTCGCCGGTGAGGAGCGGGCCCCCGCCCCGGCCCTGCACCGGCTCACGGTGGGCGCGTTGCGGGCGGTGGCCGACGGCCGCCGGTCCCGGGACCTGTTGCTGGACGCCTACCTGCTGCGCGCCATGGGCATCGCCGGATGGGCGCCGGCGCTGACCGAGTGCGCCCGGTGCGCCACACCCGGGCCGCATCGGGCGTTTCATGTCGGCGCCGGGGGCAGCGTCTGCACCCACTGCCGTCCGGCCGGTTCGACGACACCGCCGCCGGGCGTGCTGGACCTGATGTCCGCGCTGCACGACGGCGATTGGGAATTCGCCGAACAGGCCCAGCAATCGCACCGCAGCTACGTCAGCGGACTGGTGGCCGCGCACCTGCAATGGCACCTGGAACGGCAGCTCAAAACGTTGCCACTGGTGGAACGGACATATCACGTCGACCGCACCATCGCCGAACGGCGCGCAGCGCTGGTCCAGCAGGATCTCGACTGTGGCTAGGGTCCGGGTCGGCGGCTCTGGCCGGAAGGCCGAGCGCGCCCCGAAGCCGGCCGTCTTCGCTCAGCTGCCCCCCGCGCCCGACGACTATCCGGTCTTTCCCGACCGGACGACCTGGCCGGTCGTCTTTCCCGAGCTGCCACCGTCCGTAGACGGCGGCCCGTGCCGCCCCCCGCAGCACATCTCGAAGGCCGCCGCCCCCCGGATCCCGGCCGACCGCCTGCCGGGTCACGTCGCCATCGTGATGGACGGCAACGGTCGCTGGGCCACCCAACGCGGACTGCCCCGGGTGGAAGGCCACAAGATGGGCGAGGCGGTGGTGATCGACATCGTCTGTGGCGCAATCGAACTCGGAATCAAATGGCTGAGTCTCTACGCCTTCTCCACGGAGAACTGGAAGCGCTCCCCCGAGGAAGTCCGCTTCCTGATGGGATTCAACCGCGATGTGGTGCGGCGGCGCCGCGAAAACCTCAAGGCGATGGGGGTCAAGATCCGGTGGGTGGGCTCGCGGCCCCGCTTGTGGCGCAGCGTCATCAATGAACTGGCCGTCGCGGAGGCCATGACCCAGGGCAACGACGTCATCACCGTCAATTACTGCGTGAATTACGGTGGTCGCGCCGAAATAGCGGAAGCCACAAGGGAAATCGCTCATCTGGTCGCGGCGGGCAAGCTCAGCCCGGACCGCATCACCGAGTCGACGATCGCCCGGCACCTGCAACGGCCCGACATCCCCGACGTCGACCTTTTCCTGCGGACTTCGGGGGAGCAGCGGTCCAGCAATTTCATGCTGTGGCAGGCGGCGTACGCGGAGTACATCTTCCAGGACAAACTGTGGCCCGACTACGACCGCCGCGACTTGTGGGCGGCCTGCGAGGAATACGCTTCGCGCAATAGAAGATTCGGGAGCGCCTAATGCCATCACTGCAGGAGCGTCTGGCGTCGGTACTCGGAGAAGTCCTTCCGGTCGAGGAGGAGTCCGACGGGGCGCTGACGGTGCGCCATGCCGGGACCATCGCGTCGTTGCGGGTGGTGAACATCGCCGACGGCCTCGATCTGGTCTCGCTCACCCAAGTCTTGGCGTGGGATCTGCCGCTGACCAAGAAGGTCAGCGATCAGGTCGCCAAGCAGGCCCGCGACAGCAACTTCGGCAGCGTCACGCTCCTCGAGAAGATCAATGAGAAAGCCGTGCAACGCAACTCGGGCAAGGGCGCGGCCAAAAGCGCTGACGTGATGCTGCGCTACAACTTTCCCGGCGGTGGCCTGACCGACGACGCCCTGCGCACCCTGATTCTGCTGGTGCTGGATACCGGCGCAGCGATACGTCGCACGTTGACGGGGTAGGGCTCTAGGACACCGCCGCTTCGGTCGGCGCGACGGCTACCGATCGGCCGTTTTCCCCGACGCGGGTCTGCAGCAACGAGTGTAGGAGGTCTTGGTCGTGCTGAGCCGGTCGCGTCGAGCCGACGAACCGCTCGATGACTTCGACGAAGCGATCCGGGTCGTCTTTGAACGGCATGTGCCCGGAGTTTTCGAAGATCTCTAAGCGTGACCCGGGCAGCGCCTCGTGGGCTATCCGGGCATGGTCTACCGGGATCACGAAGTCGTCCTCGCCCCAGATCACTTGCACCGGAATGGGTTGCGCGAGATAGCTTCGGTCCAGCATCGTGACGAATTGGCCGCGCCTGTCCACCACCGAACGCAAGGTGCGCGCGAACGCCGACAATGCGCGCGCGTCCCGGAAGCCCTCGAGCAGATTTATCACATCGGCGACGTCGTGCCCGAGGTTGCTGGGGCCCAGCACGTTAGCCATGGCCCGCCCGAACAGTCGGATCGCCGGCATCACGCCCGGCATGCGCAGCATGGCCAAGGTCTCGCTGCCCAACGGCATCGCCGCTAACCGCAGGGCCATGCTTACCTCTTGGGCCACGCCGCCGCTGCTGACCAGCACGATGCGCTCTACCAGCTGGGGGTACTGATAGGCGAATTGCATTGCGACACCGCCACCGAACGAATGCCCGACCAGGGTGACACGGTCAATGTCAAGCGCGGCAAGCAGGTCGCGCATGCCGTTCGCGAAGGCCGCCAATGAGTAGTCGGCACGTGGTTTCTCCGACTCCCCGTGGCCCAGCAGATCCGGCGCGATGACGGTGAACCGCCGCGCAAGTTTGGCGTGGACAGGTTCCCATGCCGTGGACTTGTCGCCGACGCCGTGGATCAGCAGCAGAGCCGGGCCCGACCCGGCGACCCGGAACGCACGCCGGTAGCCATGGATGGTGCGAAATTGCAGTGACGGAGCCTCGTCTTTGCGTACGGGCCGCAGATGGGGCGATCGGTGGTTCCGCATGGTGCTCTCACTTCCCTAGAGTTCCTGCTGGTCTCGGCCCGTGGGCCACTCATGGGTAGGAGCACGCGGCGGGCGCGTGTCGGACACTTTTTTCAGAACTTTTTTCCGCCGTGCCGCGTTCGGCCGGCTCGGGTCAATCTAGGACCCGCACTGTGAACACCTGCCGAAGATCTCGATGGTGTGGCTGACGTCGGAATAGCCGTGCTTGGCCGCGACTTGCGCCGCCCACTCTTCGACCTCGTGGTCGCCGACTTCGATGGTGGAACCACAGCTGCGACAGACCAGGTGGTGATGATGGTGCTCGGAGCACCTGCGGTAGACCGACTCGCCGGTGTCGGTGCGCAGCGTGTCGACCATTCCCGCCGCCGCCATCGATTGCAGTGTTCGGTAGACGGTGGTCAGCCCGATGTTCTCGCCGCGGCGGCGCAGCTCGTCGTGCAACTCTTGCGCCGAGCGGAAGTCGTCGAGCGTGTCCATCAGGGTGGAAATCGCCGCCCGCTGACGGGTCGACCGGACGCTCGCGCCTGTCATGCGGTGTCCTCGCTGGCGTGGGCGACGGCGTCCACGACGATGTGCGCCAGGTGATGGTCGGCAAGCCGGTACAGCACCTCGCGGCCGGAGCGCTCCCCGGTGACGACGCCGGCGGCCTTGAGGATCTTCAGATGCTGGCTGACCAGGGGCTGCGGCACGCCGAGCGCGTCGACCAGCTCGTGCACGCAGCGGTGGGATTCACGCAGCTGCAACACAATGGCGATCCGCACGGGAGCGGCGAGCGCTCGCAGCAGCTCGCCGGCCGCGTCGAGAATCTCCCGCTGCGGTGGAACGGGGTAATCCGCCAGCGCGGGGTGCCCGCCGGACCCGGCTTCGTCGTGCTCGTGGGCAACCACGCTCATGGCCGATCCCATGTCGCTATCGGCGGTTGCGGGGGACATCGCCATGGGAGAGAGTCATCACCTCGAGAAGTGCCAGGCAGTGGGGAAACCCGCCGCGAGGAGAGCGAGCGGTCGACTTCCACTGTCACATGCATGATGACGCATGTCAAAGACCGCGGCACTGATCGTTACCATGACTGATGCTCTGCGCACCGCGGTCGAGCACCGCACGTGCCCGTCAAACCCGGAAAGGGAGTGCACCACCCCGTGGCGTCCGTCATCGACACCGTAGTCAACCTGGCCAAACGGCGCGGCTTTGTCTTTCCCTCGGGTGAGATTTATGGCGGCACCCGGTCGGCGTGGGACTACGGCCCGCTGGGTGTGGAACTCAAGGAGAACATCAAACGGCAGTGGTGGCGCTCGGTGGTCATAGGGCGCGACGACGTCGTGGGAATCGATTCATCGATCATCCTGCCGCGCCAGGTCTGGGTGGCCTCCGGCCACGTCGAGGTCTTCCACGACCCCCTGGTCGAGTGCCTGAACTGCCACCACCGGCATCGTCAAGACCACATGCAGGAGGCCTACGCGGCCAAGAAGGGGATCGACGACCCCGACTCGGTGCCGATGACCGAGATCGTCTGCCCGGATTGCGGCACCAAGGGGCAGTGGACGGAGCCGCGCGAGTTCAACATGATGCTCAAGACCTACCTCGGGCCGATCGAGACCGAGGAGGGCTTGCACTATCTGCGTCCGGAGACCGCGCAGGGCATCTTCGTCAACTTCGCCAACGTGGTCACGACCGCCCGCAAGAAGCCGCCGTTCGGTATCGGCCAGATCGGCAAGAGTTTCCGCAACGAGATCACGCCGGGCAACTTCATTTTCCGAACCCGCGAGTTCGAGCAAATGGAAATGGAGTTCTTCGTGGAGCCGTCGACCGCGAAGGAATGGCACCAGTATTGGATTGACACCCGGCTGCAATGGTATGTCGAGCTGGGTATCAACCCGGAGAATCTGCGGTTATTCGAGCACCCCGCCGAGAAGCTTTCGCACTACTCCGACCGCACTGTCGACATCGAGTACAAGTTCGGCTTCGCCGGCAACCCGTGGGGCGAACTGGAAGGCGTCGCCAACCGAACCGATTTCGACTTATCCACCCACGCAAAACATTCCGGTGCCGACCTGTCGTACTACGACCAAGTCACCGACACACGGTACACGCCGTACGTCATCGAACCGGCAGCCGGTCTGACACGCTCGTTCATGGCGTTTCTGATCGACGCCTACACCGAGGACCAGGCCCCCAACGCCAAGGGTGTGATGGAAAAGCGCACGCTGCTGCGGCTGGACCCGCGCTTGGCGCCGGTCAAGGCCGCGGTGCTGCCGCTGTCCCGGCACGCCGACTTGAGTCCCAAGGCTCGCGACTTGGCCGCCGAGCTGCGCACCTGGTGGAACATCGAGTTCGACGATGCCGGAGCGATCGGGCGACGCTACCGGCGCCAGGACGAGGTGGGGACGCCGTTCTGTGTGACGGTGGATTTCGATTCACTCGAAGACAACGCCGTCACGGTGCGCCAGCGCGATGACATGACGCAGGAGCGCGTCGCGATGAACGCCGTGGCCGACTACCTGGCCGCGCGGCTCAAGGGTTGCTGACCGGCACCGGCACCGCCCTGTCCGGACGTCCCGACTTGCCCGTTGATCGGCGTCGACACCCCGCCGCCACGTAATTAAACGTTTCGTAAAAATCCGTTCCTGGGTAGCCGTTTGGCCTAGGCTCTTTAAGCGATGTTGCTCACGTGTCTAGTCGCCGGGGGTAGCTGTCGCTTCGTGAGGATGTAGGAGCCGTTGACGCGGTCGGTGGGTTGGGGATGTGATGATTCCAGCTTTTATTTTCTTCCCCCCCGAGATCAACTCTGCGCTGATGTATGGCGGCGCCGGGCCCGGCCCGTTGTTGACGGCGGCCTCGGCCTGGGAGGCACTTGCGGCGGATTTGGCCGCCGCTGCGGCATCGTTTGAATCGGTTGTGACGGGAGTGGCCGCTGGTCCGTGGACCGGGCCGTCGTCGGAGGCGATGGTGGCGGCGGCAACGCCATATCTGCAGTGGTTGATCTCGGCCGCGGGACAAGCCGAGATGGCGGCCGCCCAGGCGACGGCGGCGGCGACGGCGTACGAGGCGGCGTTCATGGCGACGGTGCCCACCCCGGCGGTGCTTGCGAACCGCATCCGGTTGCTCGCGCTGATCGCGACGAACTTCTTCGGTCAGAACAGCCCGGCGATAGCGATGACCGAACTCGAGTACATGGAGATGTGGGCCCAGGATGTGGCCGCGATGGTGGGCTATCACGCCGGGGCGCAGACGGTGGCGTCGACGCTGCCGGCGTTCAGCGCCCCGCCGGCCGGTCTGAGTGGATTGGCGGGGGTGGTGACAGCGCCCCTGAACCTGGCGTCCCAGGCGCTCGGAGCGGTCTCGTCGGTAGGGGCCTCATTCTTTTCGGAACTGCAGTCGGTGTTCGGGGTCTCGTTTGGGGTGTTCTCGCCCGCGCTCTCGTCGGTGACGTCGTTACTTTCGTCGATGCCGGTGACCACGCTGACCGCCGTTGCGCCGCTTGGTATGTATCCCGCGACCGCGCTGATGTCGCCGATGATGGTGCTCGCCCATAGCACAGGGCCTGTGGCACCCGCCGCGACCGGCGTCACCACCGTGTCTGCCGAGGTCCCGCACGCCGCCGGCGGCGGCGTCCCCGGGCCGCAATCGCTGGGCGGGCTGGGCGTCGCAACGGCCGGGTTGGGCACCGCGCGGTTCGTGGGAGCGATTACGGTGCCACCGACCTGGGAGGGGTCGATGCCGGTGCCGGCAGTCCTGACGAGTCTGGCGGTGCCGGCGTTGGGCGCCCAACTCCCGACGCCGATCGCGACCGGGGGATCGTCGTCCGCACCCGCCGGTTCAACGCCGGCGATGGCCATGGCGATGGACGGTCGGGACGCCGAGGACGACAAGACCGACCGGAGGGGGCGCCGCGGAGGGGAGAACCCGCACGTGGTGCAGACTCGGCCCAAGGTGGTGCCGCGGACCAAAGGCGGATAGGCGCTCACAGGCGCTGAACCCAGGTAAGGCCGCGGGCGCACTCTCTGCAAAAGCAAATCCACGTTTTTCGGGTATTTTGTCTGAAGTTTGGCTTACGATGTGCCTGCTTGCTGTTATTAGGTTCGGCCACAGCGTCCGAAGATCGGCTGTGGAAGGGGGCAACATGCTTTTGCCTCTTGCTCCGCCGTTACCAGATGACTCGGTATCGGCGGTTCGGGGTGAGTCGGGGATGCTCGGCGGCCTCTCGGTTCCGCTCAAATGGGGTGTGGCCGTGCCGCCGGATGACTATGACCATTGGGCCCCGAAGCCAGAAGTGAGCGCCGACTCCGCCGACTCCGGCGACGCGGCGGCCGACGCCCCGGCCCCGGCCGTGGTCGCGGACGCCAAACAATTCGATGAGTGGAACGAATGGAAGCGGTGGGACGGCGAAACCGAACCCCATTTCGAAATGCCGCGCAGCGGAGGCGTGATACCGCATTCACCGGCCGCCGGTTGACTGCCGGTTCTTAGGGCGAATGGCTCAGAATCGGCCGCCGCCACCCATGAAGCCGCCGCCGGAAGAGCCACCCGACGAGCCGCCGAATGATGTCGGACTCCAGCCGCCGAATCCGCCCCGCATGCCCCCACTGAGTAAGTTGCCGATGATGATTCCGCCCAGCATTGCGCCCATGTCGCTGCCCCCGCCTCGGGCATAGGCGCGCTGAGCCGATTGCACATCGGCATTGGCCGACGATTGCGCCTGGGCGGCCAGCGTCGACGCCGCGTTGGCGTGGGAGATCGCTTCCGTCGGGTTCGTCGCCCTCTTGTCCCGGGCGGCTTGCACGTGCCGTCTGGCCTCGGCGAGCCGGGTGCGGGCCTCCGGACCAATGCTGCCGCGGCGCGTGTCGATGTAGTCGGAGACCGCTCGCACCCGGGACTCGGCGGTGAACAATGCCTGCTCGAATGACCGGTTGAGCTGCTCAGCGGTCGCCTGCTCCTGGGCCAGGGTGACCAGCAGCCCGTTGAGATCGGCATCCGCCTTGGCTAACTGCGCGAATGCGCCCAGCGGATCGGTCGAGGCTCCGGCGCGCGCGCCGTCGACGGCCCGCGCGGCCGCATCGCGGGCCGCGATCAGATCGCCGGTGTGAGCAGACTTGGTCGTCTGCGCTTTCTGCAGCAGCTCGCCCGCGCGCTTGATGTCCGCCTGAATGTCGGCCATGGCCGACGGCAGCTGGTCGATGGCGTGCTGGATGTCGGTGGCCGCGTTGTCCACCGAGTCGAGTAGCGCACGCGCCTGCCCGAGCGCGGACTCCGCGGCACGCACGGCATCCACCAGACCGGCCTGCCGGCCGCTGACAGCTTCGGTGGCCAAACCCCGTGCGGTGCCGATGTTGCGGTCGGCGAACACCAGACGCTCCTTGGCGGCCGCGACATTGCCGGACACCGAAGTCAGTGCGGCAGCGTCGAATTGGTCGTGCAGCTCAGCCAGTCGCTGTTCTGACGGGGCTATGCGGGTGGTGAGCTCAACGTACTGCTGGGTCAGCGCGTCCAGCCGCGACGGGGCGTTGATCACCAGATCGCGCAGGTTCTCGAAGGCCTCGGTCTGCGACTCCAGTTCGCGGTCGGCGCGCGCCGCCGACACGACTACCCGGGTGAGCAGCTCGCGGCGCTGCTCGGGCGTCTCGGGTGTGTTGTCGTCCAGCTGCTGTCGCACCGTGAACGCTTGGGACAGAGCGGCTTTGGCGGTGTTCACGGCCTGGGTGAACGGTTGGGTCCGCTCTTCGCCGAACTCGGCGATCGCCAGGTCGAGTTCGTTGGAGCTGGTTCGCACGGCGTTGTCGACGTCCACCACCAGCGCGCGGGATAGATCGTCGAGGGCTTGCAGCGGCACGGCTGCAAGCGCATTGACGTCGCTGGGGTCGATCCGCCGGGCCGCGGCGAATTCCGCCGCACGCCGCCGCCGGCCGCGATAGCGCATGATCAACAGCAGGGCCGCCACCGCGACGAGAATGATCGCCAGCGTGACCAACAGGACGACCCGGCCCGACGAACCCGGCGACGTGTTGAGCCCGCTGGCCGCCGCAACCGCGGCGCCGCTCCAGTCGCCGTTGTGCAAGGCGGGTTCGATTTTGTTGTGCCGCAAGTCATCGACCTGGCGCGCGTTGACGCTCTTGACGGTCAATGGCACCAGGAAGGCGTACGCGCGGCTGTTGGTGGCGACGGCCAACAGGGCGTCATAGTCGCCCAAATCGCTGGAACGCATCGTGCCCTGTGCCCAGTTCACCGCGCTCTGGCCGGAGAAGGTGTCGACGTAGACCACCCACAGCCGGATGTGCCGATCCGTGTACAGCTTGCTTACCGCCGACGTGACCGCCGCGCGGCCGGAGTCCGACAGGACGCCCGCGTTGTCGGTGACGTATTCGGCCAGCCGGAACGGGGGTTGCGCGCCGGCCGCGGGTGCCACGAGCAGCCCGCCGCCGAAACCGACCGCGAGGATCGTCCCGATCACACTCAGCAGGCGAGCACAGCGCATGCGCATTACGCCAATTTAGCCCGGCGACGATGCGGGCAAATAGCCGTGCGGCGGGGCGGTCCCCCGTCCGGCATTCCCTGGCAGACTGTGCGTCGGTGACAACGAATCGGCACGATCCCTACGACGACTTCGACCGTCAACGACGGGTATCCGAAGCGCCGAAGACTGCGGGTCTGCCGGGTACGGCGGAAGGCCAGCACCGCACCGACTTCGCCCGCGACCGGGCCCGGGTATTGCATAGCGCCGCGCTGCGCCGCCTGGCCGACAAGACCCAGGTTGTCGGGCCTCGCGAAGGTGACACACCGCGCACCCGACTGACGCACTCGCTGGAGGTCGCCCAGATCGGGCGGGGGATGGCGGTCGGCTTGGGCTGCGACCTCGACCTGGTCGAGCTGGCCGGCCTGGCCCACGACATCGGCCACCCGCCTTATGGGCACAACGGCGAGCGCGCCCTGGATGAGGTCGCGGCCGACTACGGCGGTTTCGAAGGGAATGCGCAGAACTTCCGCATCCTGACCAGCCTCGAGCCCAAAGTGCTTGACGACCAAGGCAATAGCGCGGGGCTGAACCTGACCCGCGCATCCCTGGACGCGGTCACCAAGTATCCGTGGTACCGCGGCAGCGGGCTTGCAGAAGGAAGAAGGAAGTTCGGGTTCTACGAGGAGGACCGCGAGCCGGCGGCCTGGGTTCGCGCCCGCGCGCCGGAGGGCAGGATGTGCCTGGAAGCGCAGGTGATGGACTGGGCCGACGATATCGCCTATTCCGTCCACGACGTCGAGGACGGCGTCGTCTCCCAGCGCATCGACCTGCGCGTGCTCGCCGACGACGACGAGGCGGCCGCGCTGGCGAAACTGGGCGAGAGCGAATTCTCCCGGGTCAGCGCCGACGACTTCATGGCGGCCGCGGCGCGGCTCTCGGGGCTGCCGGTGGTCGCCGCGGTCGGCAAGTACGACGCCACGCTGGCGGCGTCGGTCGCGCTCAAGCGACTGACCAGTGAACTGGTCGGCCGATTCGCCTCGGCCGCCATCGCCACCACGCGCGCCGCGGCCGGTCCCGGGCCGCTGGTGCGCTATCGGGCCGACTTGCTGGTACCGGATCTGGTGCGGGCCGAGGTCGCCCTGCTGAAAATCCTGGCGCTGCAGTTCATCATGTCGGATCCGCGGCATCTCAACACTCAAGCCCTGCAGCGCGAGCGGATCCACCGGGTGGCCCAGTGGCTGTATGCCGGGGCGCCCCAGACGCTTGACCCGGTCTTCGCCGCGGCGTTCACCACCGCGGCCGACGTCCGCGCCCGGTTACGGGTCATCGTCGATCAGATCGCCTCGTATACCGAGGGTCGGCTGGAGCGTGTCGACGCGCGCCAGGCCACCGGTTAGCAGCTATTTGGGCGCGGGTCATCCCACGGCAGTGCCGTCGCCGTCGCGGGCTAGGCTGCCCGACATGACCAAATTCTGCGGTATCGCCACCCTCGCGGTGGGGCTTCCCGTCGTCGCCATGACCGCCTGCAGCTCACCTCAACATGCAAGCACCCAGCCCGGCACCACCCCTGCGGTGAAGAGCGCCCCACCGGCGTCGCCGGGTGAGACGACGACCCCAGCGCCCAATGGCGAATCGCTCAGCGCGCAACTGAAGACGCCCGACGGGCGGTCCGTCGCCACGGCGACGTTCGACTTCACCGGCGGGTACGTGACCGTCACCGTGAAGACGGTGGCCAGCGGCATCCTGTCACCGGGCTTCCACGGGATGCACGTCCACCAAGTCGGCAAGTGCGAGCCCAACTCCGTCGCCCCGACGGGCGGTCCGCCTGGAGACTTCCTGTCCGCCGGCGGCCACTATCAGGCGCCCGGCCACACCGGGAAACCCGAAAGCGGCGACCTGACGTCGCTCGAGGTGCGTTCGGATGGCTCGGCCTACCTGGTCACCACCACCGACGCGTTCAACAGGAACGAGCTGGTGGCGGGCGACGGGAAAGCATTGATGCTGCACGGCGCCGAAGGCAGCGACCAAGCGATGGATCGGGTGGCATGCGGCGTCATCGGAACGGGATAGCCGGCCGGTTCGGCGCTCTAGACTGAGCCGATGTCCAGCCCGGCAGGTTCGTGGGGGCACCGCCCGCGCGCGGGGGAGGATGACGCCCGGCCCAAGGGCCGGGGCCGGATTCCCGACCGTGATATCGCCGCAATCCGTGAGCGGGTCCGCATCGAAGAGGTCGTCGGCGATTACGTCCAATTGCGGCGCGCCGGAGCCGATTCCCTCAAGGGGCTGTGCCCGTTTCACGACGAGAAGTCGCCGTCATTTCACGTTCGTCCCAACCACGGCCACTTCCACTGCTTCGGCTGCGGGGAAGGCGGCGACGTCTACGCGTTCATCCAGAAGATCGAGCACGTCACCTTCGTCGAGGCCGTCGAGCTGCTCGCCGACCGGATCGGCCACACCATCAGCTACACCGGCCCGGCGACCAGCGTGCAGCGCGACCGCGGCAGTCGCAGCCGGCTCGTCGCGGCCAACGCCGCCGCGGCGGAGTTCTACGCGGCGGCGCTGGAATCCGACGAGGCCGCACCGGCCCGCGAGTACCTGACGGAACGGAATTTCGACGCCGAGGCGGCCCGTCGTTTCGGTTGTGGGTTCGCGCCGTCCGGGTGGGATTCATTGACAAAACATTTGGCGCGCAAGGGTTTCGAGTTCAAGGAGCTGGAAGCGGCCGGCCTGTCGCGGCAGGGGCGTCGCGGGCCGATCGACCGCTTTCACCGGCGGCTGCTGTGGCCCATCCGCACCGCGGCCGGCGAGGTGATCGGGTTCGGCGCCCGCCGGCTGTTCGACGACGATCCGATGGAAGCCAAGTACATCAATACGCCCGAGACGCTGCTGTACAAGAAGTCGTCGGTGATGTTTGGCATCGATCTGGCCAAACGCGACATCGCCAAGGGGCACCAGGCGGTCGTCGTCGAGGGCTACACCGACGTGATGGCGATGCATCTGGCCGGTGTCAACACCGCCGTGGCGTCGTGCGGCACAGCGTTCGGCGACGAACACCTGTCGATGCTGCGCCGACTGATGATGGACGACAGTTTCTTCCGCGGCGAGCTGATCTACGTTTTCGACGGTGATGCGGCCGGGCGCGCGGCCGCGCTCAAGGCCTTCGGCGGCGAGCAGAATCTGGCGGGCCAGTCCTTCGTCGCGGTGGCCCCGGACGGCATGGATCCGTGCGACCTACGCTTGCGGTCCGGCGACGGCGCGCTGCGCGACCTGGTGGCGCGGCGCACCCCGTTGTTCGAGTTCGCGATTCGCACGGCTATTGCGGAGATGGACCTGGACAGCGCCGAGGGCAGGGTCGCGGCGCTGCGTCGCTGCGTGCCCATGGTGGGCCAGATCAAAGACCCCACGCTGCGCGACGAGTACGCCCGCCAGCTCGCCGGCTGGGTCGGCTGGGACGACGTGGCGCAGGTCATCGACCGGGTGCGCAGCCAGGCGAAGAAGTCGCCGGCCCCGGCGCGTTCCAGTGCGAACTCCCCCCGCCGCGCCGCGCAGGAGCCCCGCGCCGCGGCTCCGGCCCATCCCGCGGCCGCGCGCCCAGACCCGCGCGATCCGACGCTGTGGCCCCAGCGCGAGGCGCTCAAGTCGGCATTGCAGTACCCGGCGCTGGCCGGACCGGTATTCGACACGCTGACGGTCGAAAGCTTCACCCATCCCGGTTACGCAGCCGTGCGCGGGGCCATCGAGGCCGCGGGCGGTACGTCAGGTGGCGTCACCGGGGGGCAGTGGATCGATGCGGTGCGCCAGCGGGCCGGGTCGGACCTGACCGCGGGGCTGGTCAATGAGCTCGGCGTGGAGGCCGTCCAGGTGGACGACGAAAGGCTGCCGCGCTACATCGCCGGCGTGCTGGCCCGGCTGCAGGAAGTGTGGATGGGCCGGCAGATCGCCGAGGTGAAGTCCAAGCTGCAGCGCATGTCGCCGATCGACCAGGGCGACGAGTACCACGCGTTATTCGGTGACCTGGTCGCGATGGAGGCCTACCGGCGCAGCCTCCTTGAGCAGGCTAGCGGCGACGATCTGACGATGTGAGGGCCTCATCGGCCGGTCGCTCGGCACCGCGCTCCATGATGGCCGTCTGATCGTCGATCTCGGCGACGGTCACGAATCCGGCGTCCGGGGAGATCCGATTCGCGATCTTGCGGCGCCCCCCTTCGATCACCGACTTGGCCACGGGACTGCTGGTCAGCGCGCGATAGGTGCCGACGATCTGCTCGTATCGGCGACGCCCGGCCTTTGAGCCCAGCACGTAACCCAGTCCCAGCACCACGACATACCGGATCAAAGCGTTCCTCCCGACTATCGACCGTTCCATCCTGCCTCACCCGGCCCGGTGCGTGCGCGCCCGATGGGTTCCGGTCCGCGAGCCGGAGGCGTGGCGGGGCCGGTCCCTGTGCAGTTGGGTGCGGTTATGCCAGTACGCTAGAGTCGTCCCGCGATCGTGTTGATCCCCTGTAGCTCAATTGGCAGAGCGTTCGGCTGTTAACCGATAGGTTCCTGGTTCGAGTCCAGGCGGGGGAGCAAGGTTGAGACTCATGGAGTTCCTGGTCACGATGACGACGCACGTTCCGGCTGGCACCCCGCCGGAGGCGGTCGACGACGTCCGGGCCCGGGAGGCCGCCCATTCCAGCGAGCTCGCCGCGCAGGGGCACCTGCTGCGCTTGTGGCGGCCGCCGCTGCAGCCGGGCGAATGGCGCACGCTCGGCCTGTTCGCCGCTGCCGACGCGGACCGACTCGAGGAGGTGCTGGCCTCGATGCCGCTGCGCGTGTGGCGTACCGACGAGGTGACGCCGCTGGCGCCGCACCCCAACGACCCGGCGGCGGCCTCATCGGAAACCCGTTAGTCGTACGCCGGGGTCCACACGGTGTCGAGGACGGCTTGCCGCGGGTCGGCATGCGTCCGCGTGGCCACCCCATCGGCGACGGCGGCATGGTAGACGGCTTCGGCAACCGCCGTCGAGATGGCGCGCAACTCCTTGACATCGGGTAGCAGCGAATCTCCGGTAACTGACGGGCTAGCCTGTCGCACAACGGCTTTCGCGGCCGCCTGCAGCATTCCGCTAGTCAGTAGCCGAGCCCCGGCGACGATGATGCCCAGCCCGATTCCGGGGAACACCAGCACGTTGTTGGCCTGGCCGATGGTGTAGGTCGTGCCGTCGTATTCGATTGGGGCGACGGGGGTGCCGGTGGTGATCAGCGCCTTGCCGTCGGACCACTGCAGCACGTCGTCCGGCATGGCTTCCATGCGCGAGGTCGGGTTGGACAGCGGGAAGATCATCGGCCGCTCGCACGAGGCGGTCATGGCCTGCACGACCTTCTCGGTGAAGGCGCCGAACACGGCCGAGGAGCCCAGCAGAATGGTGGGGGAGGCGAGCTTGATGGCGTCCACCAACCCCACCCGATCGGCGGCTGTTCCCACTCCCAAGCCCAGTCGGGCGCGGTTCTTGGCGTAGGGCACCTGGAAATCGCGAAGGTCCTCCATGTCGTCGAACAGCAGGCCCTGCTTGTCGATCGGCCAGATCTGCTCCGTGGCCTGCTCGATGGTGGCGCCGTCGGACATCATTGCGTCGCGAATCTGATCGGCCACGCCGATCCCGGCGGTCCCGGCCCCGAAGACGACCACCCTTTGGTCGCGCATCGGCACACCGGTGAGGTGGCATCCGCCGTACACGGCCGCGACGACCACGGCGCCGGTTCCCTGGATGTCGTCGTTGAATACGCAGTACTTCTCGCCGTATGTGCGCAGGATCCGCCGGGCGTTCAGGGGCCCGAAGTCCTCGAAATGCAGGATCGCCTTCGGAAACAGCCGGTGAGCGGTTTCGATGTAGCGATTGACGAATTCCTCGTATTCCTCGCCGCAGCGCCGGGCGTGACGGTTACCCAAGTAGAACGGATCCTGAAGCAGTTGTTCGTTATTGGTGCCCACGTCAAGGGAGACCGCGATGCAGCGGCGGGGATCGATGCCGGCGCCGGCGGTGTACAGCGCCAACTTGCCCACCGCGATCTGGATGCCGCCGACGCCCCAGTCGCCGATGCCCAGGATCGCTTCGGCGTCGGTGCACACGATCAGGTCGACGTCGTCTGGTTCCAACGCGAAAGTTGCGAAGGCCGCCTCGATCTCGTCAGGCTCGTCGATGCTCAGGAAGAGCCCCCGCTGCCCGCGGTATTCGTCGGAGAACCGTTGAATGGCCTCTCCGACGGTGGGTGTGTAGACCACCGGCATCAGTTCGGGCAGATGGTCTTCCAGCACTTTGTAGTAGAGCAGCTCGTGGCGGTAATGCAACTGCTCCAGCAGCAGGTTGCGACCCAGATCCGTTGCCAGGCT
Organism: Mycobacterium nebraskense; assembly: GCF_002102255.1. Classification (GTDB taxonomy): domain Bacteria; phylum Actinomycetota; class Actinomycetes; order Mycobacteriales; family Mycobacteriaceae; genus Mycobacterium; species Mycobacterium nebraskense. The sequence continues at coordinate 10,436 of NZ_LQPH01000008.1, read as the reverse complement.
TTGTAATTGATGCCACACCCGGTCGGCCTGTTCGTCGAGCGTGAGCACCGCCGACGGAAGCCGCCCGGTCAGCCCCAGCTGCCGCCGTTGCTCGTGCGTGAAGCCGACTCCGCGGTTCAGGCTCGGCGCGGACAGTGCCGGCGGGATCCGCGGCGCGTGCGCGTCGTACATCGCAACCTCCGTCCGTGACGTGGCAACTTAGGCCACCGTAGCGTCGATTGCGGTGAACGCATCTTGAAGAGCGTTTGAAGCGCCGGCACGGGGCCGGTCAAGCCAACAGCGGTTGCAGTGCCTGTCGCAGGTCAGCAGCCTTCGGCACGCCCGCGCTGCGGTACCGCTGCCGACCGTCGGCGTCGAAGATGAACGTAGTTGGCAGTGACAACACCGAAAGCCGCTTGGCGGCGGCAGGATTGGCGTCAATGTCGATCTCGACATGCGACACGTCGGCGAGATCGCTGCACACTTGCGCGACCACGCGACGCACCGAAGCGCACGGGCCACACCACGCCGCGGTGAAATGGACGACCGTCGGCCCCATCTCGGACAAACCGAGGTCCGCTGCGTCCTGCCGGAGTCCGGGGTTCGTTTCGCGCAGTACCCCCGACCGTCGATTGACCAGCGCGCCTGCGGCAGTGGCGGCACCCAGTGCCGCGATCAGCGCCGTTCCCGCGATGACAACAGTGCTCATTGGTCCTCAGATCGAGAAATCTTCGCCGTGCCACACCCCGGCTTCCGGTGGCCGGATGACACGCCCGGATTGCTGCCCGTCGTTGGAAGCCTCCAGCTTGGCGACCCGGGTGAGGAGGGATTGGAGGCTGACGCCCACCAGGTCGGGCATCATCGAGTCGTCTGGGCTGCTTCGACCGTGGCGACTGATGACCTGCCCGGGAACACCGATGACCACGGCGCTCGAGGGCACCTCTTTGACTACGACAGCGTTGGCGCCGATCCGGCTGTCGTCACCGATCTTGATCGCACCGAGCACCTTCGCGCCGGCGCCGATGGTCACCCGGTCACCGATGGTCGGGTGGCGTTTCCCGGTGTCCCGTCCGCTGCCGCCGAGCGTGACGCCATGGTAGAGCGTCACGTCCTCGCCCACTTCCGCCGTCTCGCCGATCACCACCCCGGTCGCGTGGTCGATGAAGAGGCCGGGGCCGAGCACGGCACCCGGGTGGATGTCGACTCCGGTCAGGATGCGGGTGACTTCGTTGAGTATCCGGGCGGCCAGCCGGGCGCCGCGGTTCCACAACCAGTGGCTGATCCGGTGACCCCAAATTGCGTGCACGCCCGGGTAGGCGAAGATCACCTGCAGCGTGGTCGGGGCGGCGGGATCGCGCTCCCTGGCGGCCCGTATATCCCGGCGTATGGCGTCGAGCATGGCTAACCGGCCAGATCGGCGAACAGCGGCGTGCTCAGATACCGCTCGCCGAAATCGGGCAGCACGACGACGACAAGCTTCCCGGCGTTCTCCGGCCGGCGGGCCACCTGCAGCGCGGCGACCACCGCCGCTCCCGACGAGATGCCGACCAGCAGGCCCTCCTCTCGGGCCAGCCGACGGGCCAATTCCAGCGACTCCTCGTTGCCGACGGTGATGACCTCGTCGACCAGGTCCATCTCGAGCACCGGCGGGACGAATCCGGCGCCGAGGCCCTGGATCGGGTGGGGACCCTTTTGGCCGCCCGAGAGCACCGGCGACCCGGCGGGCTCCACGGCGACGAACTGCGCGGACGGCTTGCGCTCCTTGATGACCTCGGCGACACCGGTGATGGTGCCGCCGGTGCCCACCCCGGCGACGAAGATGTCGACCTTGCCGTCGGTGTCGCGCCAGACCTCCTCGGCGGTGGTCTTGCGGTGAATCTCCGGGTTCGCCGGGTTCTCGAATTGCTGGGGTACCCAGTACCGCTGGTCGCTCTTGGCCAGTTCCTCGGCCTTCGCGATCGCGCCCTGCATCCCCTCGGAGCCCGGCGTCAGGACGATCTCGGCGCCCAAGGCGCGCAGTAGCATCCGCCGCTCCATGCTCATCGTCTCCGGCATGGTCAACACGCAGCGGTAGCCGCGCGCCGCGGCCACCAGCGCCAGGGCGATGCCCGTGTTCCCGCTCGTGGGCTCGAGGATGATCGTGTCCGGCTTGATCAGGCCCGCCTGCTCGGCCGCATCGATCATCGCGACCCCGATGCGGTCCTTCACGCTGTTCCCCGGGTTGAAGAACTCCAGCTTGGCGACGACCTCGGCGACCGCCCCGTCGGTGACGCGGTTCAGCCGGACCAGCGGAGTGTTCCCGATCAGTTGTGTGACGTTATCTGCGATGCTCATCTGTCTTCCTCAGGCGATGTCGGTACAAGCTTTCTCGGCCTCCCAGGTGATGTCGAATTCGATGGCGACGCGGGTGCGTATGGAAAATGTGGTCATCGGCGGGTTGATCTTTCTCCAAGATTGACTAACGCGTGGACGCGGCCACTGGGTGTTATCTCTGCCAGCGCCCGCAAACCGGGGAAGCGCGAGGTTCTGCGGCGTCAGAGAATCAACAACAACGACAACAACAGTGCGCGGCGGGGCGGCACGTAAGGACGAGGCACGGCTGCGTGGCCTGTTGCATAAGGCCCACTATAGGACATCCAAGGATTTCGCTGGTTGAGCTCATCTTTTGCCGAGTTCCCCTTCGGCTGTCACACACTGGACCGCCTCTGCCCCGGGTGAACCGCGGTCAATCAGAGCGGATCGCGACCAAAACCGCAGTTGGCTCGGGGCGCAGAAAAACCTGTCGCGGTTCACGGTCAGGTTGGCAGGCCGTACTTCTCAGCATCCGCACGGTACCGGTCCACCCACTCATCGGAGCGCTGGTCGGCCTGACGTTCCAACACCGGCTCGGGCGCCAGGTGTGGGTCGAGCCCAAGCGACTCCAGGATGGAGGCCACCACCTGAGTCAGTTTGCGCCACAACACCGGATACGGAACCTCCATGGGCTTGACGTCTTCGTCGGCGAACCAATTCCGCCAGCCCTCATTCTGCGCGCGCAGCATCGTGACGACGTGCGCGATCGCGCCGGCGTGATAGGTGGCGCGCGCATCGCGAGCGGGTTCGGGCCGGCCTCGCCACACCCGCGTTTGCACCGCCCGCCAGAACGACACCGCCTGCGAAATCACGTCGGGCCGGTGAACATAGATGAAAAGTGGCTCCTCACCCACCACGTCGGTGATCGCGGCCAGCAGACCGTCCCCGCTGCGATTAGGCAGATTCTTCGCGCGGTGCAATAACAGCGGGGTCTGGTTCCACATCAGCTTGCCGCCCCAGATCCCGTTCGGCGTCCTCCCGACCGTGCGGATGTAGTCACGCCAGATCTCGGGCCGAGCGAGGTCCGGCGTCCCGACATCAAGCGGGTCAAGCAGGCGCAGGATCGACTCGTCCTCCACGCCGCCGAACCACTCGCGGGGCTGTGGCGCCTGGCTGGTGGCCGGCAGGTATTGGAAGAACTCCTGCGGCTCACCGGCAACACCGGTAGCTCGTAGCGACTCCACCAGCAGTGTGCTGCCGCTCCGTTGGGATGCCAGCACCAAGTAGGAGGACGGGGTGTCTGTCACCGTGCCAGCCTATCCGCACGAAATTGTTCGCGCAGGTGGTGCGTTTACGCTCACACTGAATGTAACCATTGCTGTGAACAACAATTCTCCGAACGGTGTCGTTGGGCGGCGATAGCCGTCCGGGACGGTGGCCGTGGGTGCTCAACGAAATTGTTAGAAGAGGGAAACTCATCGAGCGACGAGTTCCTACTCCGCGCGGTCTCGGTGGTCCCCGCGCCCCACCGGCGGAGCCCCCCATGGTCTGAACGCGGTCGCCGCACGACCGTTGCGCGGCGGCCATATCCAGGTCTTATGCGCGCTATCGCGTGCCGGGTGCGCGCAGAGGCATGCACGCGGCTTGAGTCCTAGCCGCCGCTGGCCCAATTTCTTCTTGGTGATTGCAACCCTGACGCGGTCATAGTCTTGCCCGTAAATTCCTCGCGTGGTCTATGCGCACAACGTGACATTGCGGTTCGGCGTGTGAGAAAAGCTGCTTGAGCCAGCTAATTACGAGCAGATTAATTGCGTTAAGAGAATGGAAAAACGGGGTTGAGTCATATGGACGGCGTTCGGGCCGAGCGAGCCCTATGAACGGCACGACCGTCGCGAAGCCCATGAACGCGTTGGGCGAATTTTTCCTGCTCAGCGCCGAAGCCCTGATTGCCGCGGTGAGAGGACCGTGGGCGTGGCGAGAGTTGCTCGAGCAGATCTGGTTCGTCGCCCGGGTTTCGATATTCCCGACGATCATGCTGTCGATTCCGTACACGGTGCTGATCGTGTTCGTCCTCAACATCTTGCTCGTCGAGATTGGTGCCGGTGACTTGTCCGGTGCGGGTGCGGCGTTGGCTTCGGTGGGCCAAGTCGGGCCGGTCGTGACCGCGATGGCGGTTGCCGGTGCCGGATCGACCGCGATGTGCGCCGATCTGGGCGCCCGCACCATCCGGGAAGAGATCGACGCGATGAAGGTGATCGGCGTCAATCCCATTCAGGCTCTGGTGGTCCCGCGCATCATCGCGGCCACTTTCGTTGCGATGCTGCTTTATTCGGTCGTCGCGGTCACCGGGTTGACCGGTAGCTACATCTTCGTGGTCTTCGTTCAGCACGTCACTCCGGGCGCTTTCATCACCGGCATGACATTGGTTACCGGGCTACCGCAGGTCGTCATTTCGCTCATCAAGGCAACGTTGTTCGGGTTGTCCGCCGGTCTGATCGCCTGCTACAAGGGCCTGTCGGTCGGCGGCGGCCCCACCGGCGTCGGCAATGCCGTGAACGAGACCGTGGTGTTCTCCTTCATGGCCTTGTTCTTCATCAACATCGTGCTCACCGCGCTCGGAGTGAAGGTGACCGCCAAATGACCGACGCGGCGCGGGAACCCTCGCGGTTCGTCACCCTTGGCCCGAGGGTGACCGATTACGCCCGCAAGCTGGGTGAGCAGACCGAGTTCTACGGGAAATCTCTGGCGTCGACGGTCGACGCGGTACGTCGCTACCCCAATGAGCTGCTGCGACTCATCGCCGAGATGGGCTTGGGCACTGGGGCTTTGGCGGTGATCGGGGGAACGGTCGGCATCATCGGCTTTCTGACGCTGACCACCGGAGCGCTTGTCGCGGTGCAGGGTTACGACACCTTGTCGAACATCGGGGTGGAGGCGTTGACCGGCTTCCTGTCGGCGTTCTTCAACGTCCGGATGATCGCGCCTTGCACGGCCGGGGTAGCCCTGGCCGCCACCATCGGCGCCGGTACCACGGCGCAGCTGGGCGCCATGCGGATCAACGAGGAAATCGACGCACTGGAAGTGATGGGCATCCGCGCGATCACCTATCTGTCGTCGACACGGATCATCGCCGGCATCCTGGTCGTCATCCCGCTGTACGCGGTTGCGGTGCTGATGTCGTTCATCGCCGCGAAGTTCGGCACCATCTACATCTACGGCCAGTCACGCGGCGTGTACGAACATTACTTCTCCACGTTCCTGCGTCCCACCGACCTCTTCTGGTCGTTCTTGGCGGCGTTGGCGATGGCGACGGGCGTGATGGTCGTGCACACCTACTACGGCTTCACCGCGACAGGCGGTCCCGCCGGTGTGGGGGAGGCTGTCGGTCGGTCAGTGCGGTCATCGATGATCGTCACGGCGTTTGTCTGCCTGGCGATTTCGCTGTCCGTCTATGGGCAGTCCGGCAACTTCAACCTGTCGGGATGACCGGATGAGCAACCACAGGGACAGCGGGACACGCAACAGGAATCGGGCCCGCCGCAGCAGAGTCGACCCAATCTGGTGGGCGCCGACTCTCTTCATCCTCGTCGCGGGGATCATCGCATTGACCGCGGGCGCGTTCTCGGGCAAGTTCCAGGAGACCATCCCGATCACGCTGGTCTCGGACCGGGCGGGGCTGGTGATGGAGCAGGGCGCCAAGGTCAAGCTGCGCGGCGTGCAGGTCGGCCAGGTCGGTTCGATCGGCACCGACGTGAAAGCGGCGCAGCTGCAGCTCAAGATGCAACCGGGCCCGTTCAAATACCTGCCGAGCAACCTCGAGGCCGAGATCAAATCGACAACCGCCTTCGGGTCCAAGTACGTCGACCTGATCGTGCCGGAACACCCCAGCCCGACGCCGCTGAAGCCCGGCGCGGTGCTGCACTCCCGCAACGTCACGGTTGAGGTCAACACCGTTTTCGAGAACCTCCAATCCGTGGTCCATGCGATTGACCCGGCGAAGCTGAACGCGATCTTGTCAGCCTTCTCGGAATCGCTGCGCGGCAAGGGGGAACGGCTCGGCGAAGCGATCACCGATGCGAACGACCTGCTGCTGACCGTCAACCCCCGCATGGACACCATCGACAAGGACTGGCGGCTGTTCGGCAAGACGACGGCGATCTATTCGGATGCCGCCCAGAACATCTTGTCGATCCTCGACTCCGCGGCGACCACCAGCACCACGCTCACCGACCACCAGCGATCACTCGACACGCTGTTGTTGTCGGCAGTGGGCCTGAGCCAGACCGGCATCAACGTCATCGGCCGGAACGAATCCAACATCGTGCGTTCCATCAACCTGCTCGATCCGACTACGGCGCTGCTGAACAAGTACTCGCCGACGTTCACCTGCTTGTTCCAGGGCGCGCAGTGGTACGTCGACCATGGGGGCCGAGACGCGTTGGGCGGCAACGGTTACTCCGTGATCCTGGACGCCGGGCTGCTTTTCGGCGACGACCCGTACCGGTACCCGAAACACCTGCCGAAGACCAATGCCACCGGCGGTCCCGGGGGCAGGCCCAGCTGCGGGTCCCTGCCCGACCCGAGTGCGAACTTCCCGGTGCGTGCGCTGGTCACCGACACCGGCTGGGGTGCTGCGCCGAACGAAATTCGCACCAACATGGCCACCGGCAATCCCTGGTGGGCCAACTGGTTCCCGACCACGAAGAACCCCCCGGAACCGCCGCGCTACTTCTACCGTGGGGGACAGCCGCCGCCGTGAAAAGAATGAAGATGTCCGCCATCATCCTGCGGGTCGTGCTGTTCACGACGGTGTGCGCGTTGTTCACGTTCACACTGATCGCCGTATTCGGCCAATTTCGCTTCGAGGACCGCACCGGCTATCAGGCGGTTTTCACCAACATTTCCGGCCTGAAGTCCGGAAACTTCGTCCGTATCGCCGGGGTGGAGGTCGGCAAGGTCGGGGACCTGCATCTGCAGCGCGACGGCACGGTCGCCATCGGCTTCTCGGTCGACAAAGGTGTGCGCCTCACCGAGGGCACCAAAGCCGTTGTGCGTTATGAGAATTTAATCGGCGACCGCTATCTCGCACTCGAAGAGGGACCGGGCTCCCCGCGCCGGCTACCGCCGGGCGCGACGATTCCGTTGGCACGCACGTCGCCCGCCTTGGACATCGATGCGCTGATTGGCGGGTTTCGGCCGTTGTTCCGGGCGTTGAACCCCGATCAGGTCAACGCCCTGTCCGGTCAATTGCTCCGAATCTTCCAGGGACAGGGCGGCACCCTCGCCTCGGTGCTGGCGCAGACCTCGGTGCTGACGTCGACTTTGGCCGGACGCAGCGAGTTGATCAGCGAGCTGATCACGAACTTGAACACCGTGTTGCACACCTTCGCCACGCGCGACCGCGAGTTTTCCGACGGTTTGGACAAGTTGTCGCAGTTCGTAAATGGGTTGGCGCAACGCAAGGATGACATCTCCACCGGGCTGGCCTACATCGATGCGGCGGCCGGGTCGGTCACCAACCTCCTTGTCCAGGCTCGCCAGCCGATCAGGGAGGTCGTGCACGAGACGGATCGCATGTCCGCACAGGTGCTCTCCGACCGTGACTATGTCGACAACCTGCTCAAGCAGCTTCCCGACATCTATCAGGTGCTGGCCCGACAAGGCCTGAACGGCGACTACTTCGGTTTCTACTTCTGCGAAGTGCTGCTGAAGGTCAACGGAAAAGGGGGAAACCCGATCTTCGTCAAACTGGTCGGCCAGCCGAGTGGGCGGTGCACGCCGCAATGAAGCTGCCCCGGATCAAAGCCGGCCGCCGGCGAAGCCCGTGGACGATCGGAGCGATGGGCCTGGTCATCTTGGCCTGTGTAACCGTGGCCGCCTTCAAGTACGACAGGCTGCCCTTCATCAAGAACACCAACGATTACGCGGCCTACTTCTCTGAGGCCGGCGGCATCCGAAAGGGCAACTCCGTCCGGGTGTCCGGCATGGGTATCGGCAGGGTCACCGACATCAAGTTGGAGGGCACCAAGGTTCGCGTCGGCTTCACCGTCCGCGACTTCATCTCACTGGGCGACCGAACCGAAGCCGCGATCAAGACCGAAACCATACTGGGCGCCAAAATGCTCGAGCTCACCCCGCGCGGCGAGGGGAAGCTTTCGGGCACCATTCCACTGGAACGGACCCATTCGCCATACGATCTTCCCGATGCGCTCGGGGACCTGACAACCGAGATCAGCGGGCTGGATACGGCCCAATTGTCCTCGGCTTTATCAACGTTGGCGAACACCTTCAAGGAAACACCCTCGGAGGTCAAGCCCGCGCTGGAAGGCGTGGCCCGCTTCTCCGACACGCTGAACAACCGCGACGCCCAACTGCGCAGCCTGCTGGGCAACGCCAACAAGGTCTCGGGGGTACTGGGCCGGCGCAGCCAACAGATCGCCGCTCTGGTGGCGGACTCGAACGCGCTGCTCGCGGCGCTGCTGGACGAACGCGATTCCATCGACGCGCTGATGAACAACCTCACCGCGGTGTCACATCAGGTGTCGGGACTGGTCGACGACAACCGGACGCAGCTCAAGCCCGCCCTGGACAAGCTCAACGGGGTACTCGAGGTCCTCGACAACCGTAAACAGGACATCCAGGCGGCGCTGCCCAAGTTCAAGCGGTATGCCATGTCATTCGGCGAATGCCTGGGCTCGGGACCGTTTTTCAAGGCCTACGTGGCCAACCTTATTCCCGGTCAGCTCAGCGGTCCGACGATCGATGCGCGCATGTATAACCGCTTCTTGGACCCCGACCAGAAGCTGCCCTCGGAGTCGGTGGACCCGCCAACCGGAACGCCGCCCGTGCCGCCGGACCAAGCGCCGCAACCGATTTGGTCCCAGCCTCCGTCGCCGGGCCCACCGCCTGAGCCCGAACCGGCGCCCGCGAACGTCCAACTGGGGGGACAGTGAACATAAGCCGGCGCGCGCTGCAACGACTGACCGCCATCAGCCTGGTCGCCACACTTGCCGTGGCTTCGTTCCTTGTCGGTTCGAAGGTATGGAAAGAGGCCGAAAAGAACACCTACACCGCGTATTTCACCGAAGCCAATGGCCTGTTCGTCGGCGACGAGATACGGATCCTCGGCGTGGCGGTCGGGGTGGTCGACAAGATAGAGCCGCAGCCCACGAGTTCCAAGGTGACCTTCTCCGTCGACAAGCAGTACGCGGTCCCGGCCAATGCCCGCGCCGCGATCCTGTCCCCGTCCCTGGTGACCCCACGGGCCATCCAGCTCGTTCCCGCGTACTCGGGCGGCCCTAGGTTGAGCCCCGGCGCGTCGATTCCGCTCAGCCGCACCGCGGTTCCCGTCGAATGGGACGACTTCCGCAAGCAGCTGGAAAAGTTGACCGATGCGTTACAGCCCACCGGCCAGGACGGGGTGAATTCGGTCGGCGAGTTCATCAACTCGGCCGCCGACAACGTACGCGGTCAGGGCGACACTGCCCGGGACACCGTGATCAAGCTGTCCGCAGCGATTTCAGCGCTCGGCGATCACGCCGACGACATCTTCAGCACGGTGCGCAATCTGCAGTTGCTGGTGTCTGCGCTGTATTCCAGTAGTGACCTGCTGGCCTCGTTCAACCAAAACCTGGCCAGCATAACGACGCTGCTGACGAACACCCCCAACGAAGTCGCCAACGCGGTCAAAGGCCTCGACGGGGCGCTGACCGACTTGCGCGACTTCCTCGCCGAAAACCGGGAAGCGATGGGTGTCACGTTCGATCGGCTGAGTTCCGTCACGACTGCTCTGAACGACAGCCGCATGGACATCAAGCAGATCCTGCACGTCGCCCCAACGGTGTTGCAGAACTTCCTGAACATCTACCAGCCGGCGCAAAGCGCGATGACCGGCATCATTGCGCTGAACAACTTCGCCGACATTCCGCAGTGGATTTGCAGTTCGATCGAGGCGGCAGCGCGGGCCCGCCTGGACCGGGTATCGAAGCTGTGCTTGCAGTACATCAACCCGATCATCAAAAACCGCTTGTACAACTACATCCCGGCGGGCCTCAACCCATTCGTCGGCACTCAGGCGCGGCCCAGCGAGATCACCTACAGCGAGGATTGGCTCCGGCCCGGGTATGCGCCTCCGGCGCCACCGCCCGACGCGCCCCCGCCCGACG
>NZ_LQPH01000007.1 GCF_002102255.1 Mycobacterium nebraskense | reverse complement strand
CTGACCTACCTCGGCGGCGTCACCCTGGCCGCCATCATCACCTACCACCGCGTCCACAATTAACAGACACGGCCTAGGCGGTATCCGGAACCTCAGGAGTTGGCTTCTGCGTAGCTCGGTCCGCCGCGACGGCATCGTGATCGGGGGCGGCCTCGGCCTCGGATAGCTCGGCCTCGGATAGCTCGGCGTTGGCGCCGGACCACTTCCGCTTGAGGCGCGATTTCAGCCGCTGCGCCGGCTTCTCCACCAGGAACCAACTCCCCGCGGCAAGCGGTAGCGTCGCGGTCGTCGAAATCACGAAATAGACCAACGGATTCAGCCAGATGAACCCCAATACGGCCAGCAGCTGCTGGGTGGGGAACGCGTAGATGTACACGCCGTAGGACAGGTCGGTGCGCAGCCGCAGGCGCCGGTGCTTGATCAGGATGCCCGAGACCACGACCGCGTACGCCAGGGGCAGCGCGCCGACCACCCGGTAATCAGGCAGCCGGCTGGAAGCCAGCACGATCACCACGCTCACCGCGACGAGTGACCACCGTGCCGGAATCACGTCCTTCCACTGGTACAGCAGCGCCCCGGCCGAAAACGTAAGGGCGGAGCGAACAGCGAGCTGGGGAATGGTCCAGACGCCGGGGTAGGTGAGCGGCGGCAGCGCCAGCGCGCCCAACGTCGCCAGTATCAAGATCGCGGGCGACACCCAGCGGCGGTTGGCCAGGCCGACCAGTCCGATGATGGCAACGATGATGTAGCACATGATTTCCCAGATCAGGGACCACAGCGAAGCGTTCCATCCGCCCGCATCGGGGATGCCATGCGGGGTGTCACCGACGAAGTGATGGAGATAGGCCACGGCGCTGTTTTTCCAGATGTACTCCAGCGGCGCACTGGAGAACAGCAGCTTCGCGGGCGAACCGCCCTGGATGGCCACGCTGAGGGGGGCGAAGACGAACGCGGTCGCGAGCAGGCAGACGTAGAAGGCGGGTAGGATGCGCAGAGCTCGGGCGGTGAAGTAGTCGCGGGCCCGGGGGTCGTTGAGCCAGCTCGCGGTGATCAGAAATCCCGAGATCGCGAAGAAGCCGTCGACCCCCACGGAGAACAGCAGCTGGAGCGTCGGCGCCGGTGGCATGCGGCCGGTCACCGGAAACGAGTGCCACAAGATGACCTCGGCCGCCAGGCCTAGCCGAAAAGCGTTCAGCGCGTTCTTTCGCGGATCGAACACCTGCCCGAGGTTCATCGGTCTCCACCCCTTGTACGCCGCCAAAGCCGTCCGCGGCATCCTATGCCACCCGTCGGAGGGCCGTTCGGCTTTTCGGCCGTTCGGCGACTAGTGGGCGACACCCGGGACGTCGGGAGGCAGCACGACCAGCGGTTGCTTCTGGGCGCCGGACCGCTTGGGCCCGAAGCGGTGTCTGAGCGATCTCGCGGGCTTTTCGACCAGGAACCAACTTGCGAACGCGAGCGGCACGGTGGCGAGCGACACCGCGCCGAAGATCACCAGCCTGTTCGTGTTGACCAGCCCGACAACGGCCAGCAGCTGCTGAACCGGATACGCGTAGATGTACATGCCGTAGGAGATGTCTGTCCGCAGCCGAAGGCGCCGGTGGTGTAGTAACGTGCCCGAGACCACGATGGCGTAGGCGAGCGGAACCGCGGCGACCACCCGGTAATCGGGCAACCGGCCGGCCAGGATCACGACGACGACGCTGACCGCGACGAGCGACCACCGAGCTGGGATCGCGTCGCGCCATTGATAGAGCAGCGCCCCGGCCGAAAACATGATCGCGGTGCGGCAGGCCAGGAATATCAGGGCGGTGCGCGCGTCGCCGCCGGGGTGATGCAACACCTCGGGGAAGGCAATGGGCGGCATCAGCAGCGCGCCGATGGTTGCCAGTGCCAATATCGCGGGGGACACCCACCGGCGGCTGGCCAGCCCCACCACGCCGATCACCCCGACGATGACGTAGCACATCACCTCCCAAATGAGCGACCACAGGGAAGCGTCCCAGTCGCCGGCATCCGGGATTCCACTCGGCGTGCCGCCCACGTCGAACTTCACGAACGCCACCGCGGCGTTTTTGAAGATGTATTCGAGCGGCGCGCCGGAAAGGATCAGTTGCATGGGCGAACCGCCCCGGATCGCCACGCTGACGGGGGCGATCACCAACGCGGTGACGAGCAGGCATACGTAGAACCCGGGCAGGATGCGCAGGGCCCGGGCCAGGAAATACTCACGGACGTTCGGGTTGTTCAGCCAGCTCGCGGTGATCAGAAATCCGGAGATCGCGAAGAAGCCGTCAACCCCTAGCGAAAAAAAACTTGCAGGAACGTCCTGTTCGAGGGGATGGGGCCGTTGAGCGAAAAGACGTGCCAAAAGATAACTTCGCCCGCCAGCGCCAGCCGCCACGCGTTAAGTGCATTGTTTCGCGGATCGAACACTTGCCCGAGTTTCATCCGCCTGCCTTTCGTCGGCACACGTTGACCGCGTCATCCTAACCACTCCGACCAGCAGAAAGGTAGGACTAATTTTGCGCCGGGCAAACTGCTTCGGTGCGCTATTGCGCGTTGAACTTCGCGCGCAAACGCTCGACGAACGTTTGCGTGGCCGCCCAACCAGGCAATAAGCCGGCGGCGCGCACCTCGTCGAAAGTCGGGGCCGCGGCGTCGCGAGCGGAAAGCGTCGGCGGTGCGCCGTCAACCAGCGGCCACTCGATTCCCAACGCCGGATCGGTCGGGCAAATGGTGTGCTCGCGCCCCGGGCTGTATTCGGCCGAGCACAGGTACATCACCGTGGAATTGTCCTGCAAGGCAAGAAAGCCGTGCGCCAAGCCTTCGGAGATGTAGATCGACCTGTGCTCGAGGTCATCGAGCAACACCGAATCCCATTGGCCGAATGTGGGCGACCCCTCACGGATGTCGACCACCACGTCGAATACCGAGCCCGATACGCAGGTGACGTACTTGGCCTGGCTCGGCGGAAGTTGGGCGAAATGCAGGCCCCGCAGCACCCCGGCCGACGACACCGAGCAATTGGCTTGCTGGACGTCGAAGCGGTGACCGGCGAATGCGGTGAAGTCGTGATCGGTCAGCCACTCGAACAACAGGCCGCGGGAGTCGCCGTGCAGGGTCGGGGTGATCTCCCACGTCCCCGGTATGTCGAGCTCGCGAACTTTCATCTCACTGACCACGTCCTTCGTAACGGGCTTCCGCGGCGTCCTTCAAAGGGCGCCACCAGGATTCGTTGGCACGATACCAGTCGATGGTCGAGCTCAACCCCTCCTCGAAGTCGGTATGCTTTGGGGCCCAACAGAGTTCGTCGTACAACGTCGACGGGTCGATGGCGTAGCGCAGGTCGTGGCCGACGCGGTCGGTCACGTGGTCGAAGTCGTCGGGTTCGCGGCCCATCATCTTCAGCAGCGTGCGCAGCACGCTCAGGTTGTCGCGCTCGCCCTCGGAACTGATCAGGTACGTCCGGCCGATCTCGCCCTTTTCCAGGATGCGCCGCACGGCGCTGTTGTGGTCGTCGACGTGGATCCAGTCGCGGACGTTGGCGCCGCTGCCGTACAGCTTGGGCCGCCGGCCGGTGAGGATGTTGGTGATCTGGCGCGGGATGAACTTCTCCACGTGCTGATACGGCCCGTAATTATTGGAGCAGTTCGAGATCGTGGCCCGCACGCCATACGAGCGTACCCACGCCCGCACCAGCATGTCGGCGCCGGCCTTGGTCGCCGAGTACGGGCTCGAGGGGTTGTAGGGCGTCGACTCGGTGAACCGGTGGGGGTCGTCGAGCTCCAGGTCGCCGTAGACCTCGTCGGTCGAAATGTGGTGCAGCCGCACGCCGTGGCGCCGCACCGCCTCCAGGATGGTGAACGTGCCGACCACGTTGGTGTGCAGGAAGGGCCCCGGGTCGTCCAGCGCGTTGTCCACGTGGCTCTCCGCGGCGAAGTGCACCACCGCGTCGGACTCGGCGACCAGCTTCGAGACCAGCTCGGCGTCGCAGATGTCGCCCACCACCAGGCGCATGGCGTCCTCGACGTCGGCCAGCGACTCGCGCCGGCCGGCGTAGGTCATGGCGTCGAGCACGGTCACCGAGTCCTCGGGGTGCTCGCGCACGGTGCTGTGCACGAAATTCGCGCCGATGAACCCAGCGCCGCCGGTGACCAGTAACCGCATGCTGCAAACCCTAACCGAGCGGCTCGATCAGCTTGTGCGAGTCAGCCCCAGCGGTCCGGCCAATTCGCTCAGCGCCGAAATCACCGCGTCGTCGCCGGCGGCGTCCAGCACCTGGACGGCGACGTGGTCGGCCCCGGCGTCGCAGTGTTCGCGCAGCCGTTGCGCGATGGCCTCCGGGGTGCCGTAGGCGACCACCGCGTCGATCAGCTTGTCGCTGCCCGGCTTGCGGACGTCGGCCTCGCTGAAGCCGAGCCGCAGCCAGTTGTTCACGTAGTTGCTCAGGTCCAGGTAGAAGTCGGCGTACCGGCGGCCGACCGCGCGGGCCTCCTCCGGGTCGGTGGTGAGCACCACCTTGTGTTCCGGCGCCAGGAACACGGAGTTGCCGACCAGTTCGCGGGCCTTGGCGGTGTGTTCCGGGGTGGTCAGGTACGGGTGCGCGCCGGCGCTGCGCCGCGCGGCCAGCTGCAACACGCGCGGCCCGAGCGCCGCGAGCACCCGGCGGCTGGTCGGCACCATCGCCGCGTCGAGCTCGTCGAGGTAGGAGACCAGCGCGTCGTACGGCTTGACGTACTCCTGGGTGTGCTCGGGATGCCCGACGCCGACCCCCAGCAAAAACCTTCCGGGATAAGCGCTTTCGATGCGCTTGAAGGACTCGGCGACGGCCGGCGCGGGCGCGGTCCAGATGTTGACGATCCCGGTGGCCAGTTGCAGCGACGTCGTCCGCTCCAGGGCCGGTTCGACCCAGGACAGGTCGGCGTCCGGGGAACCGCCGACCCAGGCGGCGCCGTAGCCCAGCGACTCGATCCGCTCGGCCAGTTCGGGGGTGATGGAGCGCCCCGGCAGCCATACGCCGAATTGGCCCAGATCGGGTTTCAGTGCTGCGGCGCCGGTCATCTACGTCCCCCTTATGCGTTCAATCCGAGCGGCCCCGCCAATTCGGCCAGCGCCGAGACAAGGTTGTCATCCTTCGTCAGCACCTGCACGGGCACGTGGTCGGCGCCGGCGTCGAGGTGCTCCTTCAGCCGGGCCGCGATGGCCTCGGGGGTGCCGTAGGCCACCACCGCGTCCACCAGGCGGTCGCTGCCCGGCTTGGTGACTTCCTCGTCGGTGAAGCCGAGCCGCTTCCAGCTGTTGCGGTAGTTGGCGAGCTGGAAATAGATGTCGAGCGCCCGCCGGCCGACCGCGCGCGCCTTCTCGGCGTCGGTGGTCAGCACCGCCTTGTGCTCGGGCGCCAAAAACGCCGACGGGCCGATCAGCTCGCGGGCGTGCGCGGTGTGCTCGGGGGTGGTGAGGTACGGGTGGGCCCCGGCGGCGCGCTCGGCCGACAGCTTGAGGACGCGCGGGCCCAGCGCGGCCACCACGCGGCGGTTGGCGGGCACCCCGTAGTCGTCGAGCTGCTGCAGGTACTCCGTCAGCGCGTCGTAGGGCTTGCGGTACTCGGTGTGCGCCTCGGGATGGCCGACGCCGATGCCGAGCAGGAACCGGCCCGGGTAGGCCTTGTCGATGCGATGGAACGATTCGGCCACCGGCTTGGCGGGTGCGGTCCAGATGTTGACGATGCCGGTGGCCACCTGCAGGGTGGTCGTCGCCTCTAGGATGGGCTCGACCCAGGCCAGCTCGGCCGGCGGCGAACCGCCCACCCAGACGGCCCCGTAGCCCAGGGCTTCGATGTCTTTGGCTTGTTGGGGCGTGACGCCGCGTCCGAACGATCCGAACCGGCCAAGATTGGGCTTGCTCGCTGCATCGGTCATGGTCGTTCCCAACCCGCCGGCACAGGCCGCTATTCCGGGTCCAGCGAACTCGCGTCGGGGGGCGGCGGCTCCAGCGGCAGCAGCACGATGAACCGGGTGTCGCCGGGGACCGATTCCACCCGCAGGTCGCCGCGATGTTTCTTCACGACGATGTTGAACGCCAGATCGAGCCCCAGGCCGGTGCCCTGGCCGAAGGGCTTGGTGGTGAAGAACGGCTCGAAGATGTGCTCGCGGACGTCCTCGGGCACCCCCGGACCGGTGTCGCAGATTTCGACGCGGACCATGCTCTCGCCTTCGCGGCAGGTGCGGATGGTCAGCGTGCCGCCCGCATCACCCATCGCGGCGATCGCGTTGTCGATGATGTTGGTCCACACCTGATTGAGATCACCTGGGTAGCAAGGGATTTCGGGAATCGATTTGTCGAAGTCCTTGGCCACCTGCACGGCGGCGTCGCGGCCCAGCCGGTCGGCGAACATCACCAGCGTGCTGCGCAGCAGATCGTGGATGTCGGCCACCTGGAAGGGGGCCCGGTCCATCTGCGAATACTGCTTGGCGTCGGCGACCAGGGCCGAAATCCGTTTGCTCGCTTCCAGGATCTGGTTCAGCAGCAGCTCGCCCTCGACGGTGTAGGTCAGCCAGCGGATGGCCTTCTCCAGCGACGTCGACGCGCCGAGCTCCTCGGTGGCCGCGGCGATGCGCTCCAGCCAATCGGTGTCGATGCCGCCCTCGACGAAGGTCGGGGCGATGTCCCAGCCGCCCTCGATGTCGTGGTCCTCGAGCCATTCGCCGACGGCGTCCTCCAAATCGGCCGTCTCGATCGCGGTCAGGTTCGTCGAGGCCGACTTGGCCACCTGGGCCGCGACCTCCTCCTGCAGCCGCACCAGCGCCCGCAGCGCCTCCGGGCTGACGGTGCCGTCGGCGAGCATCGCGAGCTTCTGGCGCATGCCGGCGACCCGCTGCCGCAGCTCCGACGCGGCGCGCACGGTGGCCGCGGCCGGATTGTTCAGCTGGTGGGTCAGCCCGGCCGACAACCGGCCCAGCGCCAGCAGCTTCTCCCGGTTGTCGATGATCCGGCGGGTGCGATCGGTGCCGACGGCGATGCCGTCGAGCAGGTGCACCGCCATCGGGAACTGGTCCCTCATGAACTGGGCGAACACCGGCGCGTCCATCACGAAGAACCGCGACGGCTTGGTCACGTGCACCGAGGCGTCGTAGCTCTTCTGCTTCCCGCCGGTAAACGCCCGCCACGCCCCGCAATACACGCCGCGCTGCGACGTGCGGTTGGTTTCGATGTCCTGGCCGCCGGACAGCTTCGACATCATCAGCTCGCCGTCGATCAGGACGTAGAAGCAGGTCGCCGGTTCGCCCTCGACGCAGATCGGGCCCGGCTCGTAGTTCTCGATGTGACCGTTGGCGCACAACACCGCGAGCTGCTCGTCGGTGAGCGCCTCGAACAGGAACAGGCTGCGCAGCTCGTCGGGCTGGCACGGCGTCTTGGCGGTCATGGCCCTTCCTAGCTCTCGGCCAGGTAGCGGTGCACGAGCATGACGGCCATCGACCCCTCGCCGACCGCGGCCGCGACGCGCTTGGCGGACTCGGCCCGCACGTCGCCGGTGGCGAACACGCCCGGCACGCTGGTCTCGAGGTGGTGGGGCGGGCGGTCCAGGGTCCAGCCGCACACGTTGCGCAGGTCCGGTCCGGTGAGCACGAAGCCGTGGTCGTCGCGGGCGAGCACCCCGTCCAGCCACTCGGTGCGCGGGGCGGCGCCGATGAAGATGAACATCCGGGCGCAGGTGACGTCCTCGGTGTCCCCGGTCCGGTTGTCGACCAGGGTCAGTCGCTCCAGGTGGTCGTTTCCGACGGCGCGGCGCACCTCGGTGCAGGTGCGCACGGTGATGTTGGGCCGCTGCCGGATCTGCTGGATCAGGTAGTAGGACATCGAGGCGTCCAGCGACGGGGCGCGCACCACGATGGTGACCGACTTGGCCTCGCGGGACAGGTACATCGCGGCCTGGCCGGCGGAGTTGGCCCCGCCGACGACGTATACCTCCTCGCCGGCGCATTCCGACGCGATGGAGACGGCCGCCCCGTAGTAGACGCCGCGGCCGGTCAGCTCGCCGCAGCCCTCCGCAGGCAGCTGGCGGTAGGCGACGCCGGTGGCCAGGATGACGGCGTGCGCATCGATCGAGCCGCCGTCGGCGAACCGCACGGTGCGCTTGGGGCCGTTGACCTCCAGCGCCGTGGCGGTGCGGGCGGTGATGAGTTCGGCCCCGAACTTCTCGGCCTGCCTGCGGGCGCGGTCGGCCAACTGGCCGCCCGACACCCCGTCGGGGAAGCCGAGGTAGTTCTCGATCCGTGAGCTCTGGCCCGCCTGACCGCCCGTCGCGGTGCGTTCGATGAGCACGGTGCGCAGCCCTTCGGAGGCGCCGTAGACGGCGGCGGCCAGGCCCGCCGGCCCGCCGCCGATGACGATCAGGTCATAGAACTCCTGCGACGGCGTGGTGGTCAGGCCCAGGGTGTCGGCCAGCTGCGCGTCGGTGGGTTCGACGAGGGTGTCGCCGCGTTCGGTGACGACGATGGGCAGCCGCAGGCCGTCCTCGCCGGCGGCCTTCAGCAGCCGTTCGCCGTCGGGGTCGTCGGCCATGAACCACGAGTAGTGCAGCCCGTTGCGGGCCAGGAAGTCGCGCACCTGCCAGGACCGCTCCGACCAGCGGTGCCCGATCACCTTGGTGTGCGGGATCGGGTGTTCCGGCGCCGCCCGCCAGGCGTCCAGCAGCGCGTCGATGACGGGGTAGAACTTCTCCTGCGGCGGATCCCACGGCTTGAGCAGGTAATGGTCCAGGTCGACGACGTTGATCGCGTCGATGGCGGCGTGGGTGTCGGCGTAGGCCGTCAGCAGCACCCGCCGCGCCGCGGGGTACATGTCCATCGCCTGCTCGAGGAATTCGATGCCGCTCATCTGCGGCATCCGGTAGTCGGCGATCAGCACCGCGACCGTCTCGCCCCGCAGCTTGAGCTCCTTGAGCGTCTCCAGGGCGTCGGGACCCGACTCGGCGCGCACGATCCGGTGCCCATCGCCGTATTGGCGACGCAGATCGCGGGCGACCGCGCGCGAGACCGAGGGATCGTCGTCGACGGTCAGCAGCACGGGCTTGCGAGGCTGAACTAAGGGGGTTGCGGGGCCTGAGGGGCTCGTCATCGAGGTTAAGTATGCCCTCGTCAGGGCCCTCACGGCAGGTCGAGGAGGCGGTTTATCGGCCGGCCGGATTTCGCTGCCCGCGATTTTGGGTCAGGGCGCCTGACCAGGTATCGTGGGACAACGGTGCGTCATCCGCGCCGACTCTTTGCGTGCCCTGTCTTAGGAATTTCCTGTAACCGGCCCACGTTTCTAGTCGGGCGAATGCTGCGCCGGTACGGGCGCACACAAGGATACGAAACCAAAGACGAGGATTGCTGAAAAGTTATGGCCAAGAAGGAAGGCGCCATAGAGGTCGAGGGCCGGGTGGTCGAGCCCCTGCCCAATGCGATGTTCCGCATTGAGCTGGAGAACGGACACAAGGTGCTCGCCCACATCAGCGGCAAGATGCGGCAGCACTACATCCGCATCCTGCCCGAGGACCGGGTGGTGGTCGAGCTGTCTCCCTACGACCTGTCCCGGGGCCGCATCGTGTACCGGTACAAGTAAGTAGCCCGAACCAGACAACGAGAAAGAACAGGATCGAACAGCCGTGAAGGTGAACCCGAGCGTCAAGCCAATCTGTGACAAGTGCAGGGTGATCCGTCGGCATGGGCGGGTCATGGTGATCTGCTCCGATCCGCGTCACAAGCAGCGCCAAGGCTAATGTTTTCGCATCCCCGACAACTGAATGCAGACCTCCCAGCACCAGTGAACGGATAGGCCGTTCATCCACGCCCGGACGGAGGCCGGGCCCCGCCTCAAACTTCGGGGCGGGAACGGGCTGGGATAAGACCTCCGCCTAGAAAAAGAGGAAACGCCACCTATGGCTCGATTAGTAGGCGTCGATCTGCCGCGCGACAAGCGGATGGAGATCGCGCTGACCTACATCTTCGGCGTCGGCCGTACCCGGTCGAACGAGATCCTGGCAGCTACGGGGATCGACAAGGACCTGCGCACCAGGGACCTGACCGACGACCAGCTGACCCACTTGCGTGACTACATCGAAGCGAACCTCAAGGTAGAGGGTGACCTGCGCCGCGAGGTGCAGGCCGACATTCGCCGCAAGATCGAGATCGGCTGCTACCAGGGCCTGCGGCACCGCCGCGGCATGCCGGTGCGCGGCCAGCGGACCAAGACCAATGCGCGCACCCGCAAGGGCCCCAAGCGCACCATCGCAGGCAAGAAGAAGGCCAGGTAATCGCCCATGCCACCAGCCAAGAAGGCAGCCTCTGCCCCCAAGAAGGGGCAGAAGACCCGCAAGCGGGAAAAGAAGAACATCCCGCACGGTGCCGCGCACATCAAGAGCACGTTCAACAACACGATCGTGAGCATCACCGACCCCCAGGGCAACGTCATCGCCTGGGCGTCGTCGGGTCACGTCGGCTTCAAGGGCTCGCGGAAATCGACCCCCTTCGCCGCGCAGCTCGCCGCCGAGAACGCCGCGCGCAAGGCGCAGGAGCACGGCGTGCGCAAGGTTGACGTGTTCGTGAAGGGTCCGGGCTCGGGCCGGGAGACGGCGATCCGCTCGCTGCAGGCCGCGGGTCTCGAGGTCGGCGCGATCTCCGACGTCACCCCGCAGCCCCACAACGGTTGCCGTCCGCCGAAGCGCAGAAGGGTCTAGGAGGAGAATCATGGCTCGTTACACCGGACCCATCACCCGCAAGTCGCGCCGGCTGCGCACCGACCTCGTCGGTGGCGACCAGGCGTTCGAGAAGCGTCCCTACCCGCCCGGCCAGCACGGCCGCGCGCGGATCAAGGAAAGCGAATACCTGCAGCAGCTGCAGGAGAAGCAGAAGGCCCGCTTCACCTACGGCGTGATGGAGAAGCAGTTCCGTCGCTACTACGAAGAGGCCAGCCGGCAGTCCGGCAAGACGGGTGAGGAGCTGCTCAAGATCCTGGAAAGCCGACTGGACAACGTCGTCTACCGCGCCGGGCTTGCCCGCACGCGCCGGATGGCCCGCCAGCTGGTCAGCCACGGCCACTTCAGCGTCAACGGCGTGCACGTCAACGTGCCCAGCTACCGGGTGTCGCAGTACGACATCATCGACGTGCGGGACGGCTCGCTGAACACGGTGCCGTTCCAGATCGCGCGGGAGACGGCGGGCGACCGCCCCATTCCGAGCTGGCTGCAGGTCGTGGGGGAGCGTCAGCGCATCCTCATCCACCAGCTGCCCGAGCGCGCGCAGATCGACGTGCCGCTCGCCGAGCAGCTGATCGTCGAGTTCTACTCGAAGTAAGAGCCCCCTGCACCAAGCTGGTGCAGGTCTTAACGGCATCAAATAGCGGGTGCCGAGAAGGAGAAGAAGAAACACCATGCTGATCTCTCAGCGACCCACACTGTCGGAGGAAGTCCTCAACGACAGCCGCTCGCAGTTCGTCATCGAGCCCCTGGAGCCCGGATTCGGTTACACCCTGGGCAATTCGCTGCGCCGGACGCTGTTGTCGTCCATTCCCGGTGCCGCCGTCACCAGCATTCGCATCGACGGCGCGCTGCACGAGTTCACCACCGTCGCCGGGGTGAAGGAAGACGTCACGGCGATCATCCTGAACCTCAAGGGCCTGGTCGTGTCCTCGGAGGAGGACGAGCCCGTCACCATGTACCTGCGCAAGCAGGGCCCGGGCGCGGTCACCGCGGGTGACATCGTGCCGCCCGCCGGTGTCACGGTGCACAACCCCGAGATGCACATCGCGACGCTGAACGACAAGGGCAAGCTCGAGGTCGAGCTCGTCGTCGAGCGCGGCCGCGGCTACGTCCCGGCGGTGCAGAACCGGGCCTCGGGCGCCGAAATCGGGCGCATCCCGGTCGATTCCATCTACTCGCCGGTGCTCAAGGTGACCTACAAGGTCGACGCGACCCGCGTCGAGCAGCGCACCGACTTCGACAAGCTGATCCTGGACGTCGAGACCAAGAACTCGATCACCCCGCGCGACGCGCTGGCGTCGGCCGGTAAGACCCTGGTCGAATTGTTCGGTCTGGCACGCGAACTCAACGTCGAGGCCGAGGGCATCGAGATCGGGCCGTCGCCGGCCGAGGCCGACCACATCGCCTCGTTCGCGCTGCCGATCGACGACCTGGACCTGACGGTGCGGTCGTACAACTGCCTCAAGCGCGAGGGCGTGCACACCGTCGGCGAGCTGGTGTCGCGCACCGAGTCCGACCTGCTCGACATCCGCAACTTCGGTCAGAAGTCGATCGACGAGGTGAAGGTCAAGCTGCACCAGCTGGGCCTGTCGCTCAAGGACAGCCCGCCGAGCTTCGACCCGTCTCAGGTCGCGGGCTACGACGTGGCCACGGGCACCTGGTCCACCGAGGGCGCCTACGACGACCAGGACTACGCGGAAACCGAACAGCTCTAAAGCTTTTGAGAATCATCTAGACAGGAGCGTCACCAATGCCCAAGCCCACCAAGGGCCCCCGCCTCGGCGGGTCGTCTTCGCACCAGAAGGCCCTGCTGGCCAACCTGGCCACGTCGCTGTTCGAGCACGGCCGGATCAAGACGACCGAGCCGAAGGCGCGCGCGCTGCGGCCGTATGCGGAAAAGCTGATCACGCACGCGAAAAAGGGCACGCTGCACAACCGTCGAGAGGTGCTCAAAAAGATCCGCGACAAGGACGTGGTGCACGCCTTGTTCGCGGAGATCGGGCCGTTCTTCGCCGACCGCAACGGCGGCTACACCCGCATCATCAAGGTCGAGCCGCGCAAGGGCGACAACGCCCCGATGGCGGTGATCGAGCTGGTGCGGGAGAAGACGGTGACCTCGGAGGCCGACCGGGCACGCCGGGTCAAGTCTTCCAAGAAGGCTCCCGAAACCAAAGATGCTCCTGTCGCGGCAGCGGCGGCACCTCAGGCGGCGGTCGAGCCTGAGGAAGCCGTCGGCCCGACGGCCGAAGAGGTGACCGAGGAGGCCCCGGCCGAAGAGGTGACCGAGGAGGCCGCGGCCGACGAGCCCGATGAGGCCACCGAGAGCTGATGAGGCCGTCCGTCTCAGGCTGGACATCGCCTATGACGGAACGGAATTCGCGGGCTGGGCGCCTCAGTCCGGCCAGCGCACCGTCGCCGGGGTGCTCGACGAGGCGCTGACGACCGTCTTCCGCACGCCGATGCGGCTGCGGGCGGCCGGGCGCACCGACACCGGGGTCCACGCCACCGGTCAGGTGGCCCACCTCGATGTGCCCTTGGCCGCGCTGCCGAACGCCTACCCGCGCTCGTCACGCGCCGGCGAGCCGGAATTCGAGCCGCTGGTGCGCCGGCTCGCCCGGTTCCTGCCTGACGACGTCCGGGTGCTCGACATCGCCCGCGCCCCAGCGGGTTTCGACGCCCGCTTCTCGGCGCTGCGGCGTCACTACGTGTACCGGCTGTCGACCGCGCCCTACGGGGTGCAGCCGCAGCAGGCCCGCTACATCACCGCCTGGCCGCGCGACCTGGATGTCGACGCGATGGCCGCCGCGTCGCGAGACCTGCTGGGACTGCACGACTTTGCCGGGTTCTGCCGTCATCGCGAGAACGCCACCACCATTCGCGACCTGCAGCGCTTGGAGTGGTCGCGCGACGGTGACCTGATCACCGCCCACGTCAGCGCCGACGCGTTCTGCTGGTCGATGGTGCGCTCGTTGGTGGGGGCACTGCTGGCCGTGGGCGAGCACCGCCGACCGGCGTCGTGGTGTGCTGAATTGCTGACCGCCACAAGCCGTTCCAGCAACTTCGCGGCCGCGCCGCCGCACGGTCTGACGCTGGTAAGCGTCGACTACCCGCCCGATGACCAACTGGAGGCGCGCAACCTGGTCACCCGGGATCTGCGCACCCGCTAGACCTTGCTCGCGACGAAACGCGCGGCCTGGTTGGTCAATCCGGGCACGTAGCTCAGGTGGGATGCCCACTGGGTGCCGCCCGAGCAGATCGGGTCGCCCGGATTGCACAGGTCGATGGTCTTGCCACCGAACTCCGGGGTCAGGGCGCTCATCAGCTGGGCCGCCCGGCCGGACGGATTGCCGAACAGGGCGACGGCGGCGACATGATCGGCGGCCGCGGCCGGCAGCGGCTGGCGGAAGCCCAGGCCGGGCAGCGGTGCGGCCGTGACGATGTCGATGACGGCGGCGCCCTGCGAGTACCCGCCGAGCACCAGCTTGGTGTTCGGGCAGTTGCCGGCCATCTGCTGGATGTGGTTGCTGGCGTCATTGGCGCCGTCCGCGGCGGCCAGGAAGTCTTTGTTGGCCGGGTAGTTCACCCCGTATGTGCCAACGCTTTTGCCGGTCTGCTGGCGCAGCGAGTTGACGAAGGCCCCGCCGACCTTCCCGACGCCGGGTGGCTCGTCGGTTCCCCGGGCGAAGACCACCTCAACACCGGGGCAGGAGGCGAAGGCCTGCGGAAGCAGTTGGGGAGCAACCAATAACGCGCCCCCCGCGAGCAGCCCGGCGCCCAGCGTCAACGAAATAAGCCTCACCCCACGATGTTAGGGGCGCGTTGGTCGCGAGCCGGTAACGATTTAGACGAGAGGAGCTTGCGGAGACACCGTGCTCGGTGCGGCCGGCGCGACCGGCGCAGGCGAAGGACCGGCTCCGCCGTGGATCGAGGGCGGTGACCCGGGCGGGGTCTGCCCGTAGATTGGTGACGGCTGGCCGGGCTGCATCGGACCGGGGCCCTGCGGCGGGCCATAGCCGGGAACCGACTGGCCGCTGCCGGCCAGCAGCTTGGACGCGACGAACGCGGCGGCCTGGGTGGTGTAGACGGGGACGTAGCCCTCGGTGTGCCCGCTCCACTCGTTGCCGGGGCCCGCGTGACAGATCGGGTCGTTGGGGTTGCACAGGTCGATCGCCTTGGACCCCAGCATCGCGCTCTGGGTGGGCAGCGTGCCGCCGGCGCGGTCGGCCACGTCGCCGAAGGTGGCGACGGCCGCGATGTTGTTGGCGTATTGCGGCGGCAGTGAGTTACCCCAGTTGATGCCGCCGATCGGGACGCCGGCCACGATGTCCATCACCGACGCGCCCTGGGAGTAGCCGCCCAGCACGATCTTGGTGTTGGGGCACGTCTCCACGCTCTTCTTGACGCGGTCGATGGTGTCGTTGGCGCCGTCACCGCCGTGCAGCTGCAGCTTGCTGGCCGCATAGTTCACCCCGTACGGCAGGATGTTCAGGCCGGTCTGCTGGCGCAGCGAGTCCACGAAAGCGTCGCCGACCCGGCCCAGACCGGGCGGCTCGTTGGTGCCGCGGGCAAAGATGACCTCGACGTCCGGGCAGTCGAAGGCGGAGGCTATCGGCGCCGCGGCGGGGGATAAGAGCAGGCCAGAAGCAGTGACCAGTGCAGAGGCCCCGAGCCCGACGCAGCGACCTATGCGGTGAAATTTCACGCCATCACCTTACCCACCCACGCAAAGTTCGAAACTTCGCTGAGCTGTGGATCAATTAAGCGGCCGCGCGATCGGCCCCGTTACCGTGTGCGCAACAACTACGCAGGACGGGGGAATCAGTGCCGCGTCAGCCGACCACGTGGCTGCACGTCAGCGGTTATCGCTTCCTACTGCGTCGCGTCGAGTGCGCGTTGCTGGGCGGGAATATCCACACCCTCAGCACCCGCCCCCGTGCGCAAACGGCGGCGCTGACGATCGGGTGCGTGCTGGCGGCGATCGCCGTCGCGGGAGCTGCTCTCGTTGCTTTGCTACGGCCACGCGTGGCGCTGGACGGCGCCCAACTGGTGATGGGGCGCGAATCCGGAGCGCTGTATGTGCGAGTGGGCGACACCTGGCATCCGGTGCTGAACCTCGCGTCGGCGCGGTTGATCGCGACGACGGCGGCCAACCCCCAGCCGGTGCCCGAAGCGGACCTGACCCGCGCCAAACGCGGGCCACTGCTCGGCATCCCGGGTGCGCCGCAGCTTATTGGCAAGCCGTTGTCGGCGGACGAATCGGCCTGGACGATCTGCGATACGGACGGAGCGACGACGGTGATCGTGGGCCGCATCGACGACGCGACGACCCGTCGCCTGAGTCCCGGACAGGCCGCCCTGGTCGCGCCCGCCTCGGGTTCGCCGGCCTACCTGCTCTACGACGGCAAGCGGGCGGTGGTGGATGTCGCCGACCCCGCGGTGGTGCGCGCGCTCCGCCTGGAGGGGCGCGCACCACGACCTGTCTCGCAACCGTTGCTGAACGCCATCCCCGAGGCGCCCCCGATCAGGACGCCCCGTATCCGCGGCGCCGGCGACAAGGCGGCCGTCCTGCCCGGATTTGTGGTGGGCGGTGTGGTGCGCATCACGCGCGCCGGGGGTGATGAGTATTACGTGGTGCTGGCCGCCGGGGTCCAGCGCATCGGTGAGGTGGCCGCCGATCTCCTGCGTTTCAGCGACTCCCAGGGCACCGCCAATGCCGTCACGGTGGCGCCCGATGCGATCCGCGCCGCTCCGATCGTCGACTCGCTGCCGGTGGGCGGCTTCCCCGACCGGGCGCCGGCACCGCCGGACAACGGCAGCACGTTGTGCACCTCGTCGCAGGCTGCGCCATCCGGCCAATCCGGCGTCACATTTCTGGCCGGCAGCCGGCTGCCGCTGCCGGCCGGTCAGGCGCCGGTGACCTTGTCGCAGGCCGACGGGCACGGTCCCGCGCTGGACGCCGTGTACATGCCGCCCGGCCGGAGCGCCTACGTGCGGGCCGGGACGCGCTACCTGGTCACCGACAGCGGGGTGCGATTCGCAATCCACGACGACAACGCCGAGCATGACCTCGGGCTCCCGGCGGCGAACCCGGCACCGTGGCCGGTCGTGGGGGCCCTTCCCGCCGGACCGGAGCTGAGCAGCGAGAAGGCGTCACTCGCTCGCGACTCTGTCGCGGGGACCCCGTAGTCGCCGCCTGGCCACACCGGCGGCCAGCGTTATCCCCAGCGCGGCGAGGCAGATGGCGACACCACGCAACGCGGTGTTGCGTGCGTTGGCGATCGGCGATGCGGCCGGCGGCGGCGCGGCGATCCGCGCGGGCGCCGGTGTCGACGTAGTCGCCGGCGGACCGGAATCGGTACTGACCGCCGCCAGCGCGTCGACGGTGCCGTTGCCGACGAGCGGATCCCAACCGGCGGGTGGGTGGTGCGCGGTCGACTCGATGCGCTGCATCACCTGCCGCGCCGTCAACGTCGGGAACCGGGCCCGGATCAGTGCGGCCAGCCCACTGACCACCGGCGCGGCATAACTGGTGCCGGACACCGGTTCCGAGCCGAGCGGTGTCACCGCCTCGCCGGGGGCGGCGACGTCCACCCACGGGCCGGCAAGGGTGAATGCCGACGGCGCCCCTCCGGGATTCACCGAACCGACGGTCAGCACGTAGTCGTCGTACCACGCCGGGCTGACGGCGACAGTGACGGTCTCCCAAGTGGCGTCCGAACGCTGTGGTGGGCACTGCGCGGCTCCGCCGGTGTTGCCGGCCGCGGACACGATGACGGCATTCTTGACGTCCACGGCGTAGGCCAGCGCGGCGCCCAGCGCACGGTCATCGAGTGCCGACGCGACCGGAACGCAGGCGACAGAGGATATGTTGATCACCGATGCGCCGAGATCGGCGGCGGTTCGGACGGCTTTCGCCATGGTGTCGACATCACCGACGCCGACACGGGACCGATCGCTGGCGAGGGAGAACTTCGCGCTGGACTGGCGAATGCTGATCAAGGTGGCTTCGGGTGCCATCCCGCTGAAGCCAGCGTCCGTCGAATCCGTTGTGGCAGCGATGATTCCGGCCACCAGGGTGCCGTGCGCGTCGCAATCCTGGGTGCCGTCGCCGCTGGACACATAATCCCCGCCCGGCACCACATCGGGTAGCAGACGGTGCCGCGAAACGCCGGTGTCGATCACCGCCACCCGTTGTCCGGCGCCGCGGGTGAGCTGCCAGACCCGCGTCAGGTCGAGGGGGTCTGTCAGCCGGTTAGGCGCCGATCCGGCCGCCATCTTCGCGCAAACCTCGCGTTGCACCGTCGGCCACGATGGCGCGGGCCGAGCGGGCTTCGGCAACCACGTGTCATCGATCTGCGGCGGCGAAACCGCTTGCGCGAGCGGCGTTCCAAGGATCGACACCGACGCCAGCGCCGACACCGACAGGAGGCGGGTGACGCGCGACGTCCTCACTTGAGATTCAATCCCCGTGCGGCGCCATAGAGCCCACATATCCAGCACGTCAGCGGGACCATCGCAACCAGCGCCAGCCACTCCAGCGCATCGACGGCCCGGCGTAGCAGGGGCGGAGGCGATATTGCGGGCGCGACGAAGCCGAGATACATAGCCGCGGCGGCCAATGTTGCCGCCGCCGCGGCGACCCACGGCCCGCGGCCCGGTGTGCTCAAGGCGGCGACACCGAAGGTTGTGCCCACGACCACGGTTCCGGCGATGACGAACGTCAGCATCCTGCTGCTGTCAGTGGAACGCGCACGCAGCAGTAGCAACGCGCCGGTGATGCTGCCGAACGCCATGCAAGACAGGCGCGGTGCGCCGGCCAGGACGGTGACGACGGCGCCGACGGCCGCCGTTGACGAAAACCCGGCGAGCAGGCTCGACAACCATGTGTCGGCACGGAGCGCTTGCACCGCCACGCAAGCGTCGCCTGGTTCGGTGTCGTCCATGTTCGGGGTCGACGGCAGGCGGGGTGATAACCCCGCCAACACGATCGACACCCGCGCCGCCGCCCCAAGCAGCCCGAGCGACACCAACGCCGAAGCCGCGCCGATCACGTGCGGCGGGGCGGCGGTGATCACCCCCACCAACGCGGCCACGGCGACGACCGTCGCGACGCATGACAAGGAAGTCAAGGTGACCCCGCCGCAGCCCGATACCCGCTTCGCCAGCACGCAGGTGGCGGCCGCCGCGGTCGCGGCGAGCAATACATTGCAGACACCTGGGGCGCCGGGCACCGCCACAAAACCGGCAACGGTAGCGAACACGGTGGCCATCGCGTTGAGCGCCAGCGCCGCGACCGCATCCCGATAGGACCGGTGCGCAACCGCAGCGGACAGCAGGGCGACCAACCACGCGCCTGCCGCCACGCCCACCGTGATTTTGATCTCATGGTTGACGTTGGTGCTGAAAGAGTTTCGCGCAAGCGCCAGCACGCCGATGGCGGTCAGGCAGCTCGCCGCCATTGCACCGGCGAGCCGGACCGCCAGTCGGCGCCGGGCGTCCGTCCACGGTTCGGGACCCGCAACCAGCGCCTCCGACACGGCCTCCGCGACATCGTGGTGACGAGCGGCGGGCGGCGGGGTCAACGGCTGGCTCAGCAACAACACAGCGCCGTCCGCAATGCCGCTCTGCGCCAGCGTCTTCGACGGATCCAGGGTGGCGCAGCCGGGGAGTGACAGGTGGTAGCGCTTGGCGATCAGACCGTCATCGACGTCGCGGACCTTCAGGATGTCGACGATCGACGGGGTCAGTATGGCGACGGGAATCTCGGCCGGTAGGGCAAGGTCGGCGACGGCGGTGCCGGAATGGATTGACACACGGCGCAGCGCCGGATCGATTGCGGGCAATGGCGACCCTTTCGGTCGGATTGCCGCGAACATAGCCAGGTTTCGGTCACCGGGTATGCGGCTGTCCACAGGTGACTTGTCGTTGATTTCGGTGCTGCCTACCGTCGTCGGACGAGAAGGGAACGAGATGACCCAGGGTTTCGTGCCCGTGGCGCGGCGGCCGCCACCGGCGGTAGCGACCGCGGACCTCGTTGTCGATGCGCCGCCCGCCCCGCCGTCGCCGGCGATGCCGGGCTTGCTGCCCCGTCTGCTACCGGCCGTGCTGGCGATCGCCGGAATGGGCGTCATGGTGGCGGCACTGAGATCGGGGTCGGGTGGCGCCCGCAACCCCATGTTCCTGGCCTTACCGGTCATGATGCTGGCCTCGTCGATGGTGACAGTTCTGTCAGGGCGCGCCGGCCGCCAGGGCGGCGGCATCGACGTCGAACGCCTCCGCTACCTCGGATACCTCAGTCGGCTGCGCCATGTTGTCACCGAAACGGCTGCCGCGCAGCGTTCCTCGCTCATCTGGAGACACCCCGACCCCGACACGTTGTGGACATTGATCGGCGGCCCCCGAATGTGGGAGCGGCGCGCGACCGACCCCGACTTCTGCCTCGTTCGCGTCGGCACCGGGTCCCAGCCGCTCGCCACCCGTTTGGTGGCTGCGCCCACTAGTGAGGCTGCCGACCCGGCCACCGCCGCCGCCTTGCACAGCTTCCTGCGTACGCATTCGACGATCGTCGCGCCGATCGCCGTCGGCTTGTGCGGAAGCCCGCGCCTCAGGATCGACGGCGATGTGACCGCGGCACGCGGAATGCTGCGCGCGATGGTCTGCCAACTCGCCGTCTTGCACCCTCCCGATCAGTCGCTGATCGTCGCCGCGATCAGCGACCGGAACCATCGGCAGTGGGAGTGGCTGAAATGGTTGCCGCACAACCAACACCCGACCGCGGCCGACGGGGTGGGCCCGGTGCGGATGGTGTATCGCGGCGTGGCCGAGGCGCAAGACGCGCTCACCGGTGTGCGGTCGCACGCGGTGGTGGTCGCCGATTTGGACGAGAGCGTCCACGGCTTCGCGGGCGCGACCGTTGTCGAAGTCGGCGACGGCCGCGACGGCGCACCGGTGACGATAAGCGGGCTGGGTGAAACCCAGACGTTGCCGCGCCCCGATCGGATGGACCCCCTGGACGCGCTGGTGTGTGCTCGTCGGTTGGCGATGTACCGGGTCGGCGCGGCCCTCCGCGGCGGCGACGGCACGGGGTGGCCGGGCCTGGTGGGGATCAACGACCTGGACCTTTTCGATCCGGTTGCGTTGTGGCGCAACCAAGACCACCCCGGTCGGCTCTGCATCCCGATCGGAACCATGGCGGACGGCGCGGGGTTGGAGCTGGATATCAAGGAGGCCGCGGAGAACGGCATGGGCCCACACGGGCTCTGCGTCGGCGCCACCGGGTCGGGCAAGTCGGAGCTATTGCGCACGATCGCACTGGGCATGATGGCGCGCAACTCTCCCGAAGTGCTCAATCTGCTGCTCATCGACTTCAAAGGCGGCGCAACCTTTCTCGATTACGCGCGGGCTCCGCATGTGGCCGCCGTCATCACGAATCTCGCCGACGAGGCGCCGCTGGTGGCCCGGATGCGTGACGCCCTGGCCGGTGAAATGAACCGGCGGCAACAGCTGTTGCGGGCGGCGGGGTGCGTGAGCGCCGCGGCCTACGAACGTGCGCGCCGGACGGGTGCCGCAGCGACCGCGGCCCTGCCCACCCTGTTCATCATCGTTGACGAGTTTTCCGAGTTGCTCAGCCAACACCCGGATTTCGCCGACATGTTCGCGGCGATAGGGCGGCTTGGCCGGTCGTTGGGCATGCATCTGCTACTGGCCAGCCAACGACTCGACGAGGGCCGACTACGCGGACTCGACGCCCACCTGTCCTATCGGCTCTGCTTGAAAACCCTGTCGGCCGCCGAATCACGTGCGGTGCTGGGAACACTCGATGCCCATCAACTGCCGAATATCCCCGGGGCGGGCTACCTGTGCACGAGCGATGGAGAGCTGACCCGCTTTGACGCCGCATACGTTTCGGGACCGGCACCGCCCGGCGCGCCGACCGCTGTGTCCGTGTCCTTGCCTTCCGTGCAGACGTTCGGGACTCAGAGAGTCGGCGCGATCACCCATGCCGTCGAAACCTGCGGGCCGTCCGAGCGGACGGTCCTGCGCGCGGTCCTGGACCGGTTTTCCGGGCACGGACCGCCCGCGCACCAAGTTTGGCTGCCGCCGCTGGGCGCGGCACCCGCGCTGTACACCCTGCTTCGCGATGCTGTGCCCAACCCGATTGCCCTGACGGTTCCCCTCGGCATCGTCGACCGGCCCTTCGACCAGCGCAGGACGCCGCTGATGGTCGATTTGCGCGGAGCCGCAGGCAACGTGGCGGTCGTCGGGGCGCCCCAATCGGGCAAGTCGACGGCGCTGCGCACCCTGATCACGGCGTTGGCGGCCACTCACGAGCCTGGGCAGGTGCAGTTCTACTGCCTGGACTTCGGCGGCGGAGCACTGACATCGACACGGACGATCCCGCATGTCGGTGCCGTCGCCGGCAGGGCCGAACCCCGACTTGTCGCGAGGATCGTCGCCGAATGCGAGTCGGTTATCCGTTCGCGGGAGGCAATATTCAGTGACAAGCGGGTCGGATCGATCGCGGAATACCGTCAGTTTCGGGCGCAGCGCGGGGCGCCGGGCATCGATCCGTTCGGCGACGTCTTCCTCGTCGTCGACGGCTGGGCGGGCTTGCGCGAGGCATTCGGCGCGCTGGAGTCGTCGGTCACCGCCGTTGCGACCCAGGGGCTTTCGTTCGGCGTACACGTGGTGGTGTCGGCATCGCGGTGGGCCGAGATCAGGCCGGCATTGCGGGACCAGATCGGGACACGCATCGAGCTGAGGTTGGGTGATCCCGCCGATTCCGAACTGGACCGAAAAGCGGCGCAAAACGTGCCCCGGGGCAAACCGGGCCGCGGTCTCTCCGGCGACGGATCGCACATGATGATCGCCTTGCCCCTGGCCGAGATTGGTTCCGCTGAATCTGTTGCGCCGCCAATACCGTTGCTGCCCGGGATGGTAGAGCGTGACACCCTCATCGACCGGGTGGGTGACCGCATCCTCCTGGGTATCGACGAGCGTCGACTGCAGCCCGTGCCGTGCGAGTTCGACCGGCAGCCTCATCTTTTGATACTCGGAGACAAGGGGTGCGGCAAGACGGCGACGCTACGGACACTGTGCCGCGAGATCGTCCGGACGAAGACCCACGCGCAAGCCCAGCTCGTGATCGTCGATTTTCGGCGCTCGCTGCTCGGCGTCGTCGAATCGGAACACCTAGGCGGCTATGTCATGTCACCGGCCGCGCTGGCTGGAATACTGCCAGACCTGCTTGATGTGTTGGGGCGGCGAATGCCCCCGGCCGACGCGAGCCAGGCGCAACTGCGAGCGGGGTCCTGGTGGTCCGGGCCCGATATCTATGTCGTCGTCGACGACTACGATCTGGTCGCCGGCCCGGCCGCCAACCCGCTGGCCCCGATTATCGAATACCTGCCGTACGCAACGGATCTGGGCCTGCATCTGGTCATAGCGCGGCGTAGCGGTGGCGCAGAGCGCGCGTTGTTCGAGCCGTTGCTGGCGGGCTTGCGCGACCTCGGGTGCATGACACTGATGATGAGCGGATTTCCGAGCGAGGACGTGCCGTTCGACTCCCGTCGGTCCGCGCGGTTGCCACCCGGCCGCGGTGTCCTGCGCACCCGCGCGGGCGACGAACAGCTCGTCCAGGTGGCCTGGAGCGCGCCGTGAACGCACATCGCACCGTCATTGAAGCCGGTCCCAGCACGATCCGCCGATTATGTTGCGGGACAGGCGCGGTCGCCAGGGGCGAGGCGTCCGAGATCATCGGGGCGGCGCTCGGCGCGATCGACGATCAGGTGACGTTGGTGGGCGAGCACCCGGTTGCCGTTGCTTCGCTGTGGAGTGATGCGCTGCGATCGGCGGCCTGTACACGCGGCGAGGGCATGATCGTGGTGCATCCATCCTGGTGGTCGTCGTCGCGCGTCGGGGTCGTGAGATCGGCCGCGGGCACCGTGGTCGATGACGTGCTGGCGCGGCCCCGGTCGTGGTTGCTGGCGCGGGCCGCCGGTGCCGATGCGGAAGCGACGGTCGTGGTGGAGATCACCGAAAGGATGGTGGTGATCGGTGGTGCCGAAGTCGTCGCTGTACCGCGCCGGCCCTCACCTCATCCCTTCGCCGACGACGTGGTGGCCGCCATTGCGGGCATGCCCGCGGCCGTCGTGCTCATCGACACGCCGAGCACGGTCACCGGGGCGTCGACGATTGCGGCGTCGATCGCCGACGCGGTGCGCGCCAACGGCCGGAAAGCCGTGCGGATCGACGACGCCCGGCTGGCCCGGCTGGCCCGATTTGCCGTGTCCAATCATGATGCGACGACTGAGCCACGCGAACGTAGCGATCGCCTCCGATCCCGCGCGCGGAGGCTGAGCGGACTCGGTGCCGCCACCATCGTGCTGGCCGCAGCGTCCCCT
Source organism: Mycobacterium nebraskense (assembly GCF_002102255.1). Lineage (GTDB taxonomy): Bacteria > Actinomycetota > Actinomycetes > Mycobacteriales > Mycobacteriaceae > Mycobacterium > Mycobacterium nebraskense. The sequence continues at coordinate 50,153 of NZ_LQPH01000007.1, read as the reverse complement.
GCCGTGATCACCGTCGGGCGGCACGGCACAGTGATCCCACCGCCAATGGCAGCTGCACCCACAACCTTTCTCGTGGAAGGGCGGGTAGCAGTGACGGTCCCCGCGGATTGGCCCACGCAGCGGGTGGTGGCCGGGCCGGGTTCCGCGCGAGTGCAGGTCACCTCGCCGTCCGACCCGGAAGTGGCGTTGCACGTCACGCAGTCGCCGGTCGCCGGCGAGACGCTGAGTGGCACCGCCGAGCGCTTGAAACGCGCGATCGACGCGGAGCCCGCCGGAGTGTTTGTCGACTTCAACCCCTTCGGGACTAGCGTCGGTCGGCCGGCGGTGACCTACCGCGAAGTCCGCGCCGGCCATCACGTGCGGTGGACGGTGCTGCTGGACGGCCCCGTCCGGATCAGCCTCGGATGCCAAAGCCGGCCCGGGGAGGAAGAGGCCGTCCGCGGTGTCTGCGAGCAGGCGGTGCGGTCCGCGCACGCGGTCGGATGAACGAGGAATCGGGTGGAACCAAATGACCGTCGTCGGGGTCGAACTCAATATGGACGCGCCGAACACATTGAGCACCGACTTCGACCTGATGCGGTCCGTCGCGGCGACGACGGACGCCCGCAACGAGGAAATCCGGGCCATGCTGCAGGCATTCATCGGTCGCGTGGGCGGTGTGCCGCCATCAGTGTGGGGTGGGCTAGCGGCCGCGCGGTTCAAAGACGTGGTGGATCGCTGGAACGCCGAGTCGTTGCGGCTCTACCACGTCCTGCACACGATCGGCGAGACCATTAGGCACAACGCCGCCACTCTGCAGGAGGCCGGCCATGACCACGCAACCCACATCGCCGCCGCCGGCGGAAACCTGTGATCGAGAGGATCATCCGTGGAATCGGCGCTTTCCTATGACTTCGGCGAAATCGAGTATTCGGTGCGCCAGGAAATCCACACCACATCGGCCCGTTTCAACGCGGCGCTGGAAGAACTGAGGGCGCAGATCGCCCCGTTGCAGCAGCTCTGGACGCGTGAAGCGGCGGCCGCCTACCAGGTTGAGCAGCAGAAATGGCACCAGGCGGCGACCGCCCTCAACGAGATACTGGTCGATCTCGGAGACGCGGTGCGCGACGGTGCCGAAGAGGTGGCGAACGCCGATCGGCGGGCGGCCGGCGGGTGGGGACGGTAGCCGCGCCCATAGTCGTCTGTGTGGTCCCGGCGGGGGAGAGCCGTCGGGACCACACAGTCATTTTGACCTGCGGGGACGCGCATCGGTAAGCTGCTCGGTTGGCGTGCGGTACGCCGGGGCCTCGGGTCAATGTCGGTCGCCGAGAACCCTTCCTTTTGGACCCACCGCGGACGCCTGACCGGCACCCGGCTCGACCCGGGAACCACCTCGAGAAAGAAAAGGTAAGCGCTGTGCCCACCTACGCGCCAAAGGCGGGTGACACCACGCGGTCGTGGTACGTCATCGACGCCACGGACGTGGTGCTTGGCCGCCTTGCCGTCGCGGCAGCCACCCTGCTGCGCGGCAAGCACAAGCCGACGTTCGCCCCCAATGTCGATGGCGGTGATTTCGTCATCGTCATCAACGCCGACAAGGTCGCCCTGAGCGGCGACAAACTGCAGAGCAAGCTGGCTTACCGCCACTCGGGGTATCCCGGCGGCCTGCACTCGCGCACGACCGGCGAGCTGATGGAAAAGCACCCCGACCGCGTCGTCGAGAAGGCGATCGTCGGCATGCTGCCCAAGAACAAGCTCAGCAGTCAGATCCAGCGCAAACTCCACGTCTACGCCGGCCCCGAGCACCCACACGCCGCTCAGAAGCCGGTTCCGTTCGAGATCAAGCAGGTGGCCCAGTGACCGAAACAACCGAGGCCCTGGACACCACGGCCACCGCGGAAACCCCGGAAACCCCGGAAACCCCGGAAACCCCGGACGTACCGGCCGAGGCGCCCGCGCCCGCGGCCGCCGAGTCGTTCGTCTTCGACCGGCCCATCCAGACCGTCGGCCGCCGCAAGGAGGCCGTGGTGCGGGTGCGCCTGGTGCCCGGCACCGGCAAGTTCGACCTCAACGGCCGCAGCCTGGAGGATTACTTCCCTAACAAAGTGCACCAGCAGCTCATCAAGGCCCCGCTGGTCACGGTCGACCGGGTGGAGAGATTCGACATCTTCGCCCTCCTGCACGGCGGCGGCCCGTCGGGTCAGGCCGGTGCGCTGCGCCTGGGCATCGCCCGGGCGCTGATCGTGGCGCAGCCCGAGGACCGGCCCGCGCTGAAGAAGGCCGGCTTTCTCACCCGTGACCCGCGTGCCACCGAGCGCAAGAAGTACGGCCTGAAGAAGGCCCGCAAGGCGCCTCAGTACAGCAAGCGCTGATCAACCATCACTTTCTGGCCGCAACGGGGCCTCAAATGGGGTAGTCGCGCGCTTCCTTCGGCGTGTCTGCGCGCAAACGCGCCCCGTTTCGGTCAGAAAAGAACGGGCACGTTAGGTGCTAAACCGTCAACTGTGAGAGGTTTGTCCGCATGGGTCGACTATTCGGCACCGACGGTGTCCGTGGGGTCGCCAATCGGGAGTTGACCGCCGAGCTGGCGCTGGAGCTGGGCGCCGCGGCCGCGCGGCACCTGGCCAGCGCGGGTCGACCGGGCCGGCGCGTCGCCGTGATCGGGCGCGACCCCCGGGCCAGCGGCGAAATGCTGGAGGCCGCGGTGATCGCCGGGCTGACCAGCCAGGGCGTCGACGCGCTGCGGGTCGGGGTGCTCCCCACGCCCGCGGTGGCCTACCTGACCGGCGCGTATGACGCCGACTTCGGCGTGATGATCTCCGCGTCGCACAACCCGATGCCCGACAACGGCATCAAGATCTTCGGCCCCGGCGGCCGCAAGCTGGACGACGACACCGAGGACCGGATCGAAGCACTGGTCACGGCAGAAGCCGGGTCGCGCCCGGTCGGCGCCGGGATCGGCCGCGTCATCGACGCCGAGGATGCCGACGACCGCTACCTGCGCCACCTGAGCAAGGCCAGCACGATGCGGCTCGATGGCCTGACCGTGGTGGTGGACTGCGCGCACGGCGCGGCCTCGTCGGTGGCGCCGCGCGCCTACCGCGCGGCCGGTGCGCGGGTCATCGCGATCAACGCCGAACCCAACGGCCTCAACATCAACGAAAACTGCGGCTCCACCCACCTGGATTCGCTGCGCACCGCGGTCATCGCCCACCGGGCCGACCTCGGCCTGGCCCACGACGGCGATGCCGACCGGTGCCTGGCCATCGGCGCCGACGGCGAACTGGTCGACGGCGACGCGATCATGGTCGTGCTCGCGCTGGCGATGCGGGAGGCCGGCGAGCTGGCCTCGGACACCCTGGTGGCCACCGTGATGAGCAACTTGGGGCTGCACCTGGCCATGCGCTCGGCCGGGATCACCGTGCGCACCACCGGCGTCGGTGACCGCTACGTGCTGGAGGAACTGCGGGCCGGCGACTACAGCCTCGGCGGCGAGCAGTCCGGTCACATCGTGATGCCGGCGATGGGCTCCACCGGGGACGGCATCGTCACCGGGCTGCGCTTGATGACGCGGATGGCGCAGACCGGCTCGTCACTGACCGAGCTCGCCGCGCCGATGCAGACGCTGCCGCAGGTGCTGATCAACGTCCACGTCGCCGACAAGGACACCGCCGCCGAAGCGCCCGCGGTGCGCACCGCGGTCGGCGACGCCGAGGCCGAGCTCGGTGACACCGGCCGAATCCTGTTGCGGCCCTCCGGAACCGAGCCCGTCATCCGGGTCATGGTGGAAGCGCCCGACGCGGACGTGGCCCAGCGCGTCGCGAACCGGGTCGCCGAGGCGGTCAGCTCCGCGCGCTGAATCCGGCCGGAACCCGGGCGCGTCCCCGGGCGTCGGATTAGGCATGAGATTCGACAGGGGAGTACGACCGGCCACCACCGTGGCCCGTACGGAGATCGACGTCCCGGCGACGCACCGAGCCGCCGACCAATTCTGCGCCGCCTCCGGCATCATCGACCGCGCCCTCAGCGATCAGCTGGGCAGGCTGGCGTTCGGCGGGGCCAGCGCCGGGCGGGCGCACGCCGCGCGCGGCGAGGCGCTGCGCGCTGAGCTGGAGCGGCTGACCGCCGAAGTCGCGCAGTGGTCGCGCGCGTCGGTCGAGATCGCCGCCGCCCTGCGGGCCAGCGCCGACCGCTACGCCGATGCGGAGCTATATGCCGCGGCGCGGATCGCCTGATCGTGGCCGACCGGCTGGACGTCGCCGAGCGCCTCGCCGAGGGCCTGCCCGCCGTCGAGCACACGCAGATTTACGTGCGGGCCTGCCATGCCGTGGGCTACCACCATCCCGACCTGACGGCGCACCCCTCGCAGATCCGCGACTGGTATGACACCGAAGACGGCCTGGACCTGCACGCCCTCGACCGCGACTGCGCGGAGCTGCGGGCGGCGGGCGAGGCGGTCTCCGAAGCGCTGCGGATGCAGCGCGCCCAGGTGGCGGAGCTCGCCGCGGCGTGGACCGGGCCGGGCGGGGACGCCGCGGTGCGGTTCGTGGAGCGCCACTGCGACACCGCGAGCGCGGTGGCCACCGAACTGCGCGCGGCGGCCCAACGGTGCGAATCACTGCGCGACAACCTGTGGTACCTGGTCGACTCGAAGGTCGCGACCGCTATCGCCGTCGACGACCGCACCCAGGCGCAGCGGCCGGCGTGGTTGGCCGCCGCTGCCGCGGTCACGACCGGGGTGGGGGATCGGCAAGCCGCCGAAGAGGTGGTCCGCGAGCAGGTGATGCCTTACGTGGACAACGAGATTCGCGACGACTGGCTGACCACGATGCGTTCGACGCGCGACGGCGTGGCGACCTCCTACGACATGGTCACCGACCGGATGGCCGCCGCGCCGACGGCGTGCTTCGAAGCCCCCGGTGATCTCGGACCCGGCTACCAACCGTTGCGACCGGCCCCGGCCAGCGATCCGCCCGTTGCCGTCACGCCGGCGGCCGCGGCCCCGAGCTCGCCGGTGGACCCGGCGCCGACCGCGACGACGCTCGCGCCGGCCCCGGTTCCGGCCGCGCCCGAACCGGACTGGGGAACCGCGCTCGGTGACGCAGCCGGCATGCCGGCGGGCGATCTGGGCGGCGGACTCGGCGGCGGTGGCGAAGGCCTCCTCGGGTTGGCCAGCAGGATCGTGGATGCGGTCGGCGGCCTGCTCGGCTCGGCCGGCGACGAGCTGGGCGCCGCCGATCCCGTCGAGGACGGCGACGCCTTCGACGAGGACCCCTTTGAGGCCGACGACACGGACGACGAGCCCGCGGAAACCGAACGCACCGAAGACGTCGCGGACACCGACGAGGTCAAGCCCGGCGCGGCGGCTCAGCCGATTGAGGCGCCGGTGCCTGCCGATGCGGCGCCGCCACCGGTTGCCGCACCGGTCGAGACGCCCGCACCGGCCGGCGCTCCAGCGGCGGGCGAGCCGGCGCCTCCGGCGACCGACGGTAAGACGCCCTGTGAGATCGCCGCGGACCAGTTGCCGCAGGCGGGGCAGTGACGGATCAGGCCGAACGAAGCCGCAGCACTTCCTCGACGTAGCGCACCGATTCGGCGGGGTCGCTGGCCAGCGGACTGAGCAGCAACGTCGTCACACCGGCCTCGGCGAAGGCGGCCAGGCGTTCGGCGACGTAACCGCGCGGGCCGACCAGTGACATGCCGCGCACCAGTTCGTCGGGCACCGCGTCGATGGCCTCCCGCTTGCGGCCCGACAGGTACAGCTCCTGGATCCGGTCGGCGACCTCGCCGAACCCGTAACGCGTCGCCAGGGCGTGGTAGAAATTGCGGCCCTTGGCGCCCATCCCACCGAGGTAGAGGCCCAGCTGCGGCTTGACCCATGCCAGCCGCTCGTCGACGTTGTCGCCGATGGCCACCGACGCGTGCACCATGACGTCCAGCGGCCCCAGCGCGGGATCCCGCTTGGCCGCGCCGGCCGCCAGCGCGTCGCCCCACACCGACGCGGCCTTGTCCGGCAGGAAGAAGACGGGCTGCCAGCCTTCGGCGATCTCGGCGGTCAGCTCGACATTCTTCGGGCCCAGCGCGGCGATCGTGATCGGAATACGTTCGCGCACAGGGTGATTGATGAGCTGCAGGGCCTTGCCCAAACCGGTTCCACGGTCGGAAGGCAACGGGATCTGGTAGTGCTTGCCGTCGTACTGCAGCCGTTCCCGGCGCCACACCTTGCGGCAGATCTCCACGATCTCGCGGGTGCGGCCCAGTGGGGCGTCGAACTCCACGCCGTGAAAGCCCTCGATCACCTGCGGTCCGGACGTGCCGATCCCAAGCCGGAAGCGCCCGTCGGACACGAAGTCCAGGCCCGCGGCCGTCATCGCCAGCAGCGAGGGGGTGCGGATGTAGATGGGAAACACCCCAGAGGCCAACTCGACGGTGTTCGTCTTGGCGGCCAGGTACCCGAGCTGGCTGACGGCGTCGAAGGCGTACGCCTCGGCCACCACGGCGATGTCGATGCCGGCCTTCTCGAGTTCGACCACGCGGTCCACGGCCTGGTGAAATCCGCCCGAATAATCCAGAGCGATCCCGATTCGCATCAACGACAGATACCACGACGGCACCCGCGAGCCGCGATGCGCTACCGCATCACTTCAACAGCGCGACGATCTTCTCTTCCAGGGCGACCGGCGGCGCCTCGGGGTCCACCGGAACGGTCTTGGGTAGGTGGACGTGGGGATCGGCGAAGTCGCGGTATGTCTTGTCGCCGGCCAGCGCGTAGAGCAGGTAGCCGGTCAACAGCGCGCGCACCGTTCGCTGTGTGCGCCGGTGCGGGCTGGCCAGGCCGAACACCTTCGTCAACCGCCGGCCCTCCACCAGCCCACCGGGCTGGGCCTTGCTCACGATGCGCAGCGTGGCCCCGTCCCACGCGTGGGATAACGACAGCGCGTTCGAGGTCAGCGACTGCGGATCCTTCGGCGCGGTCAAGATCAATCCGGGGAGCTTCAGCCTTGTCGCCGGGTCCTCGGCGGGTGGGCTGGTCGCGGCGGGAAACAACGCGGCCGCCGCCGCCAGCCTGTTCGGCATGCCGGCCGCGGCGAACACGGCGGCCGAGCCGCCGAAACCATGCCCGACCACACCGAGCTTGGCGGGATGCACGCTGATCTTGCCCGGCCCGAGGCGCACACCCGACACGATGTCCAGTGCGGTCCCGAGGTCGAAGGCGAAGTTCAGGACGGAAGGGGCCAGGCCGCGCTCGGTGTCGGGAGCACCGGCCACGATGCCCCACGACGCCAGGTGGTCGAGCAGACCCGAATAGTGGGCGGCCTTGGTGAGCCAATCGTGACCGAACGCAATCCCGGGCAGACCCAGCCCCGCCTCCGGCGTGTACACCACCCCCGGCAAACCGGCAAACGCCAGGTCACCGCGCAAAACCCGATGCGGGCCACGGCGACTGAGGGCTGCGAAAAGCTTGCGGGTGCGGGCCACGCGTCGACGTTAGCGCATCGGCGCTAGGCCCTGACCTCGATCATGCCCACCCGCCAGAGCACCGCATACATGTGGCGCAGCGGGATGCTCAGCAACCGGGCGGCCGCGTCCACCATCGGGTCGCCACCGCCGATCGGCTCGCGGTCACGCCGGGGCGCGGGCCGGCTTACCGGCTTGGGCGCCGCCGCCAGCGTCAGGCTGGGCGCGGGCGAAACAGTTACCACATCGTCGAACAGAACCGCAGTCATGATTCTCCCCTTGAAGAAGGTGTGCAAAATTTCGGATTAACAGTTATGAACATTTATCTATCCGGCGGTTTACGCGTTGCTTGAATGTTTATGCCAGGCCGAATTAACGGGCAGGGCATGAAACGCGATTACCGGGTAGCTGGACTATCGGCATTGATGTCTGTCAAAAGCGGTTATTGCGGAAAAGATATGGTTGCGCTGCGCGCATTCACACCGGTGAATCCCGTGATTCCCCAGGTAGTGGTGGTCAAGCGGGCGTCAACGAGCCGTCCTTTCTGCTGGCTTCGGTGGTAGCCAGTCGTAGCCGATATGCAGAATTCTAAGTAGCTGGATTGCTAGAGCGATGACGCAAGCGAAAACGTCACGAATACATCAGGTGAAAACGTTTCTACCGTTTATGAGGACGGCATGAAGAGGACGGTCAGCGTCCTTGCGGTGGAAAACCGGGTGGATTGGTCCACGACGTCCACCTGATCCCGTCCCAGTAGCGGTGCCCGGGCCCCGACGGGTCGCCGTACCACCCCGGCGGCGGGCCGACGGCGGCGGGCGGGGCGGGGACGTAGCCGGCGGCTGCGGGCTGTTCGGCCAGCTGGCGCACTCCCCGGATCGCGCTCCAATTGGAGATCAGCGCGACCCAGTTCATCACCAGCAGCGACACCACGCTCCACCACCCGGCCCCCAGGTTGTGCAGCTGCGCGGTGCGGTATGCCCGCTCGCATTGCTCGAGGGTGCCGGTGAAGGTGTAGCGGCGGTGCTGCCAGAAGAAGACGGCGCCGGTGTGCTCGCAAAGGGTGACATGAAAACGGCGGTAAGGAGCGGTCAACACGTGCCTTTCGCGCAGGTGGGCGCCCTAACGTTAGCGTCGGTGTGCCGTGGCGGGGTGGCGGCTGCACTACCCTGGTTCGAATGTGCGGAATTGTCGGCTACGTCGGGCAGCAGCCTGCCTGCCAGGTCGTCATGGATGCGCTGCGCCGGATGGAGTACCGCGGCTACGACTCGTCGGGGATCGCACTGGTCGATGGCGCGGGCACGCTGACCGTGTGTCGCCGGGCCGGTCGGCTGGCCAACCTGGAGGAAGCGGTCGCCCAGATGCCGCCGGAGTCGCTGGGCGGTACCACCGGCCTCGGCCACACCCGCTGGGCCACCCATGGGCGCCCCACCGACCGCAACGCGCACCCGCACAGCGACGCCGCCGGCAAGATCGCCGTCGTCCACAACGGCATCATCGAGAACTACCCGATCCTGCGCCACGAGCTGGAGGCCCAGGGCGTGGAATTCGCCAGCGACACCGACACCGAGGTCGCGGTGCACCTGGTGGCGCAGGCCTACCGGCACGGCGCGACCGCCGGCGACTTCGCCGCCTCGGTGCTGGCCGTGCTGCGCCGGCTGGAGGGCCACTTCACGCTGGTGTTCACCAACGCCGACGAGCCCGGCACCATCGTGGCCGCCCGCCGCTCCACACCGCTGGTGCTCGGGATCGGCGACGGCGAGATGTTCGTCGGCTCCGACGTGGCCGCGTTCATCCCGCACACCCGCAACGCCGTCGAACTCGGCCAGGACCAGGCCGTGGTGATCACCGCGGACGGCTACCGGATCACCGACTTCGACGGGAACGCGGACGTCGAGTACCGCGAGTTTCACATCGACTGGGACCTGGCCGCCGCGGAAAAGGGCGGCTACGAGTACTTCATGCTCAAGGAGATCGCCGAGCAGCCCGCCGCGGTGGCCGACACCCTGCTCGGGCATTTCGTCGACGGCCGGATCGTGCTCGACGAGCAGCGGCTCTCCGATCAGGAACTCCGCGAGATCGACAAGGTGTTCGTGGTGGCGTGCGGCACCGCATATCACTCGGGGCTGCTCGCGAAATACGCGATCGAGCACTGGACCCGGCTGCCGGTTGAGGTGGAACTGGCGAGCGAATTCCGCTACCGGGACCCGGTGCTGGACCGCAGCACCCTGGTGGTCGCCATCTCGCAGTCCGGGGAAACCGCCGACACGCTCGAAGCGGTCCGGCACGCCAAGGAGCAGAAGGCCAAGGTGCTGGCCATCTGCAACACCAATGGCTCGCAGATCCCGCGCGAATGCGACGCCGTGCTCTACACCCGGGCCGGCCCCGAGATCGGCGTCGCCTCGACGAAAACGTTCCTGGCGCAGATCGCCGCCAACTACCTGGTGGGCCTGGCGCTGGCGCAGGCCCGCGGCACCAAGTACCCCGACGAGGTCGAGCGCGAGTACCGGGAGCTGGAGGCGATGCCGGACCTGGTCGCGCGGGTGCTCGCGACGATCGAGCCGGTCGCCGCCCTGGCGTATCGGTTCGCCCAGTCCTCGACCGTGCTGTTCCTGGGGCGCCACGTCGGCTACCCGGTGGCGCTGGAAGGCGCGCTGAAACTCAAGGAACTGGCCTACATGCACGCCGAGGGGTTTGCCGCCGGCGAGCTCAAGCACGGCCCCATCGCGCTGATCGAGGACGACCTGCCGGTCATCGTCGTCATGCCCTCGCCCAAAGGGCAGGCCACGCTGCACTCCAAGCTGCTGTCCAACATCCGCGAGATCCAGGCCCGCGGGGCGATCACCATCGTGATCGCCGAAGAAGGCGACGACACCGTGCGGCCCTACGCCGACCACCTGATCGAAATACCTTCGGTGTCAACGCTTCTGCAGCCGTTGCTGTCGACCATCCCGCTCCAGGTGTTCGCCGCGTCGGTGGCGCAGGCCCGCGGTTACGACGTCGACAAGCCGCGAAACCTCGCCAAGTCCGTCACCGTGGAATAGGTAGTGTCGCTTCGGCCGTATCGCCGCGAGCTCCTCAGCCGTTCCGCTAGATTCCCCTGGGACAGATCGACTCCACCGGGGGTAGGAGCAGCATGCGGTCGGCGGCCACCAGATTCGGCTTCGCAGGTCTCGTCGTAGTCGTTGTCGCGGCGTACGTCGCCTCGGTCGCGCTGTACGCCAACAGCGGGGGCCACCACCACCCGGAGATTCCGGCCGGCGGCGACCGGAGCACGGCCACGTTGGTCATCGAAGACATTCAGTCGAACTACAGCGTGCTGTCGGCCAACCTATCCATCTCGCCGGGCTCGGCCCTGTTGGATCCGCAAACCCAGCACCTCAACGAAGACCTCAGCCTCCGAGTGCGATCCGTCGCTACGCCGACCCGCCGCACGTGGACGAAAGGCATGCTGCCCGGTGTCTTCCCCGTCCCGCTGACCATCGCGGGGGAGATCGAGAATTGGCCCTTCGACCACTACGGTTCGGGGCCCGTCGAGATCGAGCTCATGCACGGCCCCGGGAACGTGCCCGAACGCGTGCCGGTGACCTTCGTCAACCACCTGTCCGGTTGGCAGGTGTCCACCGACGGGTCCGGCCCCTACCGGGTGAGCGTGCACCGCTCGCTCAGCGCGGCGGCGTTCGGAATTGTCATCCTGTGCGTGCTCATCGCCATCGCCGGCCTGGGCCTCTTCGTCGCCGTTCAGACGGTGCGCAACCGGCGGAGGTTCCAGCCACCGATGACAACGTGGTACGCCGCGATGCTCTTCGCGGTGGTACCACTGCGAAACGCGCTTCCGGGCTCGCCGCCCTTCGGGGGCTGGATCGACATCACGCTCGTGCTGTGGGTGCTCGTCGTCTTGGTGGTCTCGATGCTGCTCTACATCATGTGCTGGTGGCAGCACCTGAGGCCGGAGGCCGCCGCGCCGGCGGAGCCCGTCCCCGCACCGTCGAGCCCATGAGAGCCTCACCCCGGGCCGCCGCATAAGTTGCGCGGCGCAGCGATCAGCGTGCGAAGGTGATGACGTGACGAATGCACCGGTGCGGTCCCGGCTACGCAGCATGGGGTTCGCGGTCTGGCATTACGTCAGCAGCGCCCCGCTGACCTACGGATGGCTGCTGGTCCTGCTGATCACGACGCTCATTCAACACTGGCTTCCCCAACGGCAACTGCACTCGATGTTGATGCACCATTCCACCAACATCCACGGCCTTGCGCGCGATCCGCTCGACGTGCTGTTCTCCAGCCTGCTGTGGATCGACGGGGACAACCTGACGCCGTACCTGCTGCTGTTCACGTTGTTCCTTGCGCCGGCCGAACACTGGCTGGGCCAATTACGTTGGCTCACAGTAGGATTGAGCGCGCATATCCTATCCACCTATTTCAGTGAGGGCGTGCTGTATCTCGCGATCGAGGTGCACGACGCGTCGGAACGGCTGGTGCACGCCCGCGACATCGGCGTGAGCTACTTCCTGGTCGGGGTGATGGGCGTGCTGACCTATCACATTGCGCGGCCGTGGCGCTGGGGCTATCTGGGCGTGCTGTTCATCATCTTCGGCTTCCCGTTGATCGCGATGGACCGTATTGAGCTGAACTTCACGGCAATCGGGCACTTCACCTCGATCCTCGTCGGGCTCTGCTTCTACCCGATGACGCGGCACCAGGACCCCCGGCAGCTGAGCCCGGCGCGCCTGCGGGCCATGGCGCGACGACGCCGATCGCCCGAGGCATCGGCCTGAGCGGCGCGGCCGTTGACCCGTAGTGTGGCTACCGTGCGGCACTACTACTCCGTAGACGCGATCCGCCAGGCCGAGGCGCCGCTGCTGGCCAGCCTGCCCGACGGGGCCCTGATGAGGCGCGCGGCCTTCGGGCTCGCCGCCGAGATCGTCGCCGAATTGAGAGGCCGCACCGGCGGGGTGGCCGGCCGCCGGGTGTGCGCCGTCGTCGGCTCGGGCGACAACGGCGGTGACGCGCTGTGGGCCGCCACCTTCGTGCGCCGTCGCGGCGCGACCGCCGACGCGGTGCTGCTCAATCCGGAACGCACCCACCGCAAGGGGCTGGCGGCGTTCACGAAGGCCGGCGGGCGCATCGTGGAAAGTGTCTCGCCGACAACCGATCTCGTCATCGACGGGGTGGTGGGCATCTCCGGCTCCGGGCCGCTGCGCCCAGCCGCGGCCAAGGTGTTCGCCGTGGTCGAGGACGCGGGGATCCCGGTGGTCGCGGTCGACATCCCCAGCGGCATCGACGTGGCGACCGGGGCGATCACCGGACCGGCGGTGCACGCCGCGGCGACCGTCACCTTCGGCGGGCTCAAACCCGTGCACGCGCTCGCCGATTGCGGGCGGGTGAAGCTGATCGACATCGGGCTCGACCTGCCGGACACCGACATGCTGGGCTTCGAGGCCGCCGACGTGGCCGCCCGCTGGCCGGTGCCCGGACCCCACGACGACAAGTACACCCAGGGCGTGACCGGTGTGATGGCCGGCTCGTCGACGTATCCGGGTGCGGCCGTGCTGTGCACGGGGGCCGCCGTCGCGGCGACCTCCGGCATGGTTCGCTACGCCGGCAGCGCGCACCGCGAGGTGCTCGCGCACTGGCCGGAGGTGATCGCGTCACCCACCCCGGCGTCGGCCGGGCGGGTCCAATCATGGGTCGTGGGGCCGGGATTGGGCACCGACGACACGGGGGCCACCGCGCTGTGGTTCGCGCTGGAGACCGACCTGCCGGTGATCGTGGACGCCGACGGGCTCACCATCCTGGCGGCGCACCCCGAGCTGGTCGCCAACCGCACCGCGCCCACGGTGCTCACCCCGCACGCCGGCGAATTCGCCCGCCTGGCGGGTAGCCCGCCGGGGGACGACAGGGTGGACGCGTGCCGGAAGCTCGCCGACACATTCGGCGCCACCGTGCTGCTCAAGGGGAATGTCACCGTCATCGCCGATCCGGGCGGCCCGGTGTACCTCAACCCGGCCGGGCAATCCTGGGCGGCCACCGCCGGCTCCGGCGACGTGCTGTCCGGGATGATCGGCGCGCTGCTCGCGGCGGGCCTGCCGGCGGGTGAGGCGGCCGCGGCGGCGGCGTTCGTTCACGCGCGGGCGGCGGCGCTGTCGGCCGCCGACCCGGGCCCCGGGGACGCGCCGACGTCGTCGTCCCGCATGGTTCCGCACATCAGGGCCGCGCTCGCCGCCCTCTAGAAAGGATTCTCCTAGTGCCCCAACACCCGTCCCTGCCCGCGCACGGCATCGCCCCCGCCTACACCGGCCGCATGTTCACCGCGCCGGTGCCGGCGCTGCGGCTGCCCGACGAGTCGATGGACCCCGAGGCCGCCTACCGCTTCATCCACGACGAGCTGATGCTCGACGGCAGCTCCCGGCTGAACCTGGCCACCTTCGTCACCACGTGGATGGATCCCGAGGCCGGGCGGCTGATGGCGGAGACGTTCGACAAGAACATGATCGACAAGGACGAGTACCCGGCGACCGCGGCCATCGAGCAGCGCTGCGTGTGCATGGTGGCCGACCTGTTCCACGCGGAAGACCTGAACGACGCCGACCCCTACAGCGCGTGCGGGGTGTCGACGATCGGCTCCAGCGAGGCGGTCATGCTGGGCGGGCTGGCCATGAAGTGGCGGTGGCGGCAGAAGGTCGGTAAGGACTGGGAAAGCCGCCGGCCGAATATGGTGATGGGCTCCAACGTCCAGGTGGTGTGGGAGAAGTTCTGCCGCTACTTCGACGTCGAGCCCCGCTACCTGCCGATGGAGGAGGGACGCTACGTCATCACCCCCGAACAGGTCGTCGACGCCGTCGACGAGGACACCATCGGGGTGGTGGCGATCCTGGGCACCACCTACACCGGTGAACTGGAACCGGTCGCCGAGATCTGCGGTGCGCTGGACAAGCTGGCGGCCGGCGGCGGGGTGGACGTTCCCGTCCACATCGACGCCGCCAGCGGGGGATTCGTGGTGCCCTTCCTGCACCCCGAACTCAAGTGGGACTTCCGGTTGCCCCGGGTGGTGTCGATCAACGTCAGCGGCCACAAGTACGGGCTGACCTATCCCGGTGTCGGGTTCGTGGTGTGGCGCAGCAAGGAGTACCTGCCCGAGGAGCTGGTGTTCCGGGTCAACTACCTCGGCGGTGACATGCCGACTGTCACACTGAACTTCTCCCGCCCCGGCAACCAGGTGGTCGGCCAGTACTACAACTTCCTGCGGCTGGGCCGCGACGGCTACACCAAGGTCATGCAGACACTGTCGAGGACGGCGCGCTGGCTGGGCGAGCAACTACGGGTCAGCGACCACTGCGAGCTGATCTCGGACGGTTCGGCGATCCCCGTGATCGCCTTCCGGCTGGCCAAGAACCGCGGCTACACCGAGTTCGACGTCTCCCACGAGCTGCGGGGTTACGGCTGGCAGGTGCCCGCCTACACCATGCCCGACAACGCCGCCAACGTCTCGGTGCTGCGCATCGTGGTGCGGGAAGGGCTCTCCGCGGACCTGGCCCGGGCATTGCACGACGACGCCGTGTCGGCGCTCACTTCGCTGGACAAGCTCAAGCCCGGCGGCCACTACGAGGCTCAGCACTTCGCGCACTGAGTTCTCGGCGAGCTTCCGCTTGGGAAGGGATGCGTGTGTTGCCCGCCTCACAGCGACAAGGGACCGTGGGGTCCCAGAAGCGGCGGCTCGCAGTGCTGACGTCGTCGATTGTCGCTCGGAGGCGGGCACATCGGGTGTCTCCCGGTGCGGGGGCGCGTGTGACGGATGTGGCCATTGCGACGAAGTGGGGCTGTGGGCGGTCGGCGCGTGCGGCCGATTCTGGGAGAATGGCGGCCGTGGCCGTTACGCCGATATCGCTGACACCGGGGCTCCTCGCCGAGGCCCTGGTGGACCTGGGCGCCATTGAGCACAACGTGCGGTTGCTGTGCGAGCACGCCGGCCGCGCGCAGGTGATGGCCGTCGTCAAGGCCGACGGCTACGGCCATGGGGCCACCCAGGCCGCGCGTGCGGCGTTGGCCGGCGGCGCGGCCGAGCTGGGCGTCGCCACCGTCGCCGAGGCGCTTGCGCTGCGCGGCGACGGGATCACCGCACCCGTGCTGGCCTGGCTGCACCCGCCCGGCATCGACTTCGGGCCCGCGCTGCTAGCCGACGTGGAGATCGCCGTGTCGTCGGAGCGCCAGCTGGACGAGTTGCTGGACGCCGCGCGCCGGACGGGCCGGACCGCGACGGTCACCGTCAAGGTCGACACCGGGCTGAACCGCAACGGCGTCCACCGGGCGCGGTACCCGTCGATGCTGACCGCGCTGCGCCGGGCCGTCGCCGAGGACGCCATCCGGTTGCGCGGCCTGATGTCGCACATGGTGTTTGCCGATCAACCGGCCAACCCCGTCAATGATCTTCAGGCCCAACGCTTCAGCGACATGCTGGCGCAGGCGGGCGAGCAGGGGGTGCGGTTCGAGGTCGCGCACCTGGCGAACTCGTCGGCCACCATGTCGCGCCCCGATCTGGCCTTCGACCTGGTGCGGCCCGGCGTCGCGGTGTACGGCCTGAGCCCCGTGCCCGAGCTCGGGGACATGGGGCTGGTGCCGGCCATGACGGTGAAATGCCCTGTGGCGCTGGTGAAGTCGATTCGCGCGGGTGAGAGCGTGTCATACGGGCACACCTGGACCGCGGAGCGCGACACGAATTTGGCGCTGCTGCCGGTCGGCTACGCCGACGGCGTATTCCGGTCGCTGGGGGGACGATTGGACGTGTTGATCAACGGCAAGCGGCGGCCCGGGGTCGGGCGGATCTGTATGGATCAGTTCGTCGTCGACCTCGGCCCTGGTCGGACCGACGTGGCTGAGGGCGACGAGGCGATCCTGTTCGGGCCCGGCAGCAGCGGGGAACCCACCGCACAGGACTGGGCCGACCTGCTCGGCACCATCCACTACGAAGTGGTGACCAGCCCCAGGGGGCGCATCACCAGGACCTACCGCGAGGCGCGAACCATTGAGCCTTGAGAAAACCCGCAGGCGCCGTAAGGCGAGGGCTTGGCTTGCGGGAGGGGCGGGGGTGACTGCCCTCGCCACCATCGTCGGAGCCTCGGCCCGCCGCTCGATGATCCAGCGCGCCCGCGGCATCGAAGACCCTTACGCCGACGAGGATTTCGACAGGATCGACGACGACCGCCGTTCGGTGGTAACCACCCCCGACGGGGTGTCGTTGGCAATCCGTGAAGCCGGCCCCGCGGACGCCCCGCTGACCATTGTCTTCGTCCACGGATTCTGTCTGCGGATGGGCGCCTTCCATTTTCAGCGGACGCGGCTGCCCCACCACGTGGGCCCTGGCGTCCGGATGGTCTTCTACGACCAGCGCGGGCACGGGCAATCCGACGAGGCCGACCCCGAGACCTACACGCTGACCCAACTCGGCAAAGACCTCGAGAGCGTGCTCCAGGTGGTCGCACCGCGCGGGATGGTCGTGCTGGTCGGCCACTCGATGGGCGGCATGACGGTGTTGTCGCACGCCCGCCAATTCCCCGACCAGTACGGGCGCCGGATCGTCGGCGCCGCCCTGATTTCCTCTGCGGCCGAAGGCGTCGCCAGGTCCCCGCTGGGCGAGATCCTGAAAAACCCTGCGCTGGAAGCGTTCCGGTTCACCGCGCGGTCCGCTCCGAAGCTGATGCACCGCGGCCGCAGCGTGTCCCGCTCGCTGATCGGTCCGGTCCTGCGGGCCGCCTCCTACAGCGACCTGCACGTCAGCCGGAGCCTGGACGCCTTCTCGCAGCGGATGATGACCGGCACCCCGATCCCCACCATGGTGGAGTTCCTGGATGCCTTGGAACACCACGACGAAACCGCCGGCCTGTGGACCCTGCTGCGCATCCCCACCCTGATCGCCTGCGGTGACCACGACCTGCTCACGCCCGACGAATACTCCCGCAAGATGGCGGCCTCGCTGCCGCAGTCCGAGCTGGTCATCGTCCGGGGGGCCAGCCACCTCGCGCTGCTGGACAAGCCCGAGGCGATCAACGACGGGTTGATCCGGCTGGTCAAGCGGGCCACCCCGGGCCGCGCCGCGCTGGCGGCCCGCTGGATGCGGGAGAGGCTGCGTCGGCGTGGTGGCTGAAAAAGACGGGGGCACGGCCACACTGGAACACGTCGAGGACACCATCGCGCTCGGGTCGCGGCTGGGTGAGCAGCTGCGTGCGGGTGACGTGGTGGTGCTCACCGGTCCGCTCGGCGCGGGAAAGACCGTGCTGGCCAAGGGGATTGCCGCGGCGATGGACGTCGACGGCCCGGTCACCTCGCCGTCGTACGTGCTGGCGCGGGTGCACCCGCCGCGGCGGCCCGGCGCACCGGCGATGATTCACGTCGACATGTACCGGCTTTTGGACCACGACGGCGCCGACCTGCTGGGCGAGCTCGACTCACTGGACCTCGACACCGATCTCGACGACGCGGTCGTGGTCGTGGAGTGGGGCGAGGGCCTCGTCGAACGCCTCGCCGAGCGCCACCTCGACATTCGTCTGGAACGCGTTAGCCATTCCGACGTGCGGATCGCCACGTGGCAGTGGGCCTTTTCCGGGGACCGTTCATGAGTCGCACCGGCAACGATGCAGAGCGCAGCGATGAGGAGGAGCGGTGCACATGAGCATCGTCCTCGCCCTCGACACCGCCACCCCGGCCGTGACGGCCGGGATCGTCCGGCGCGAGGATCTGACCGTGCTGGCCGAGCGGGTCACGGTCGACGCCCGGGCGCACGCCGAACGGCTCACGCCGAACGTGGTGGGCGCCCTCGCCGATGCCGGGTTGACGATGGGTGACCTGGACGCCGTCGTGGTGGGCTGCGGCCCCGGCCCGTTCACCGGCCTGCGGGCGGGGATGGCCACCGGCGCCGCCTACGGGCACGCGCTGGGCATCCCGGTGCGCGGGGTGTGCAGCCTGGACGCCATCGGGGTGCGAACCACCGGCGAGGTGCTGGTGGTCACCGACGCCCGCCGGCGCGAGGTCTATTGGGCCCGCTACCGCGACGGGTTTCGCATGGCGGGGCCGGGAGTCAACGCCCCGGCCGACGTCGATCCCGGCGTCGCGCAGGCGGTGGCCGGCTCGGAAGAGCACGCGGCGCTGTTCGACCTGCCGCACTGCGGGCCGATTTATCCCACACCGGCCGGGCTCGTCGCCGCGGTGCCCGACTGGTCGCAGCGCCCAATGCCGTTGGTGGCGCTGTACCTTCGCCGCCCGGACGCCAAACCGATGGCGGCGCGCGAGTGACCGCCACCAGCGAGCCCGTGACGCTCGGCGCGTTGACCCCCGACGACGCGGCGCGCTGCGCCGAGCTCGAAAATCAGCTGTTCGACGGCGACGATCCGTGGCCCGCGGCGGCCTTCAACCGGGAACTGGCCAGCCCGCACAACCATTACGTGGGCGCGCGCGCCGGCGGCACGCTCGTCGGGTATGCCGGAATCTCACGGCTGGGCCGCACCCCGCCGTTCGAGTACGAGGTCCACACCATCGGCGTGGACACCGCGTATCAGGGGCGGGGTGTCGGGCGCCGGTTGCTGGACGAGCTGCTGGTCTTCGCCGACGGCGGCGTGGTCTTCCTCGAGGTGCGCACCGACAACGAGGCGGCCATCGCGCTGTACCGCAGCGCGGGGTTCGAGGAGGTCGGCCTGCGCCGGCGCTACTACCGCGCGAGCGGAGCCGACGCGTACACGATGCGCAGGGAGGCCCGTCGATGACGATCATCTTGGCCATCGAAACCTCTTGCGACGAAACGGGAGTCGGCATCGCGCGGCTCGACGGCACCGGTGTTGGGGCCACCGTGACGCTGTTGGCCGACGAGGTGGCGTCCAGCGTCGACGAACACGTCCGCTTCGGCGGCGTGGTCCCCGAGATCGCGTCGCGGGCGCACCTGGAGGCGCTCGGTCCCACCATGCGCCGCGCGCTGACGACGGCGGGCCTGCAGAAGCCCGACATCGTCGCCGCCACGATCGGGCCGGGCCTGGCCGGCGCCCTGCTGGTGGGAGTGGCTGCGGCCAAGGCGTATTCGGCCGCGTGGGGGGTACCGTTCTACGCCGTCAACCACCTGGGCGGGCACCTGGCCGCCGACGTCTACGAACACGGGCCGTTGCCCGAGTGCGTGGCGCTGCTGGTGTCGGGCGGACACACCCACCTGTTGCACGTGCGTTCCCTCGGGGAACCGATCGTCGAACTCGGCAGCACCGTCGACGACGCCGCCGGCGAGGCCTACGACAAGGTGGCCCGGCTGCTGGGGCTGGGCTATCCCGGCGGCAAGGTGCTCGACGACCTGGCCCGCACCGGCGACCGGAACGCCATCGCCTTCCCGCGCGGCATGACGGGCCCCGCCGATGACCCGTACGCCTTCAGCTTCTCCGGGCTCAAAACGGCCGTGGCCCGCTACTTGGAGAGTCACCCCGACGCGGTGAACGCCGACGTCGCCGCGGGGTTTCAGGAAGCCGTCGCCGACGTGCTGACCATGAAGGCGGTGCGTGCGGCGACCCGGCTCGGCGTCTCGACGCTGCTGATCGCCGGGGGAGTGGCCGCCAATTCACGGCTGCGGGAGTTCGCGGAGCAGCGGTGCGCGGCCGCCGGACTGGCGCTGCGGATCCCCAAACCCCGGCTCTGCACCGACAACGGGGCGATGATCGCGTCCTTCGCCGCGCACCTGGTGGCCGCCGGGGCGCCACAGTCACCGCTGGATGTACCCAGCGACCCGGGCCTGCCGGTGATAAAAGCCCAGGTGAGGTGATCGCTCGTAGCGAACATCCAATACGCAGCGGGCCGCCCTTGAGTGCTAGCACTCTCGTGTATAGAGTGCTAGGTGGCAATCGGCCAAGCCCTGTGCCGGCACCCGCGACGACGGCGCTCGGGCACGGACGACTGCCGAATCCCTGATATCGGACGGTTGGGGTTACCCCCGGACCGACCGCCAACTCCGGCCGGGGCACCCGCCCCGGACCCGATCTAACTAGTGGAGGGCTCCAATCGTGGCGAAGGTGAACATCAAGCCACTCGAGGACAAGATTCTCGTGCAGGCCAACGAGGCCGAGACCACGACCGCGTCCGGTCTGGTCATTCCTGACACCGCCAAGGAGAAGCCGCAGGAAGGCACCGTCGTCGCAGTCGGTCCCGGCCGCTGGGACGAGGACGGCGAGAAGCGGATTCCGCTCGACGTCTCGGAAGGCGACACCGTCATCTACAGCAAGTACGGCGGTACCGAGATCAAGTACAACGGCGAGGAGTATCTGATCCTGTCGGCACGCGACGTGCTGGCCGTCGTATCGAAGTAAGCACCGTGTTCCGCCCCGGCGATCCCCGCGCATGGTCGCGGGTGATTTCCGGGGCGGCATGCGTATGAAGGAGCCTGATGAGCAAGCTGATTGAGTACGACGAAACCGCGCGCCGCGCCATCGAGGCAGGCGTCAACGCGCTCGCCGACGCGGTACGGGTGACACTGGGGCCGCGCGGCCGGCATGTGGTGCTCGCCAAGGCATTTGGCGGCCCCACGGTCACCAACGACGGCGTCACCGTCGCGCGCGAGATCGACCTGGAAGACCCCTTCGAGAACCTGGGCGCGCAACTGGTGAAGTCGGTGGCCACCAAGACCAATGACGTGGCGGGCGACGGCACCACCACCGCGACCGTCTTGGCGCAGGCGCTGATCAAGGGCGGGCTGCGGCTCGTTGCGGCCGGCGTCAACCCGATCGAGCTCGGCGCGGGAATCTCCAAGGCGGCCGACGCGGTGTCCGAGGCGCTGCTGGCGGCGGCCATCCCGGTGTCCGGCAAGCACGGGATCGCTCAGGTGGCGACGGTGTCGTCGCGCGATCAGCATCTCGGCGAGCTGGTCGGCGAGGCGATGACCAAGGTCGGCGCCGATGGCGTGGTCAGCGTCGAGGAATCCTCCACGCTGAGCACCGAGCTGGAGTTCACCGAGGGCGTCGGTTTCGACAAGGGTTTCCTGTCGGCGTATTTCGTCACCGACTTCGACTCGCAGGAAGCCGTGCTGGACGACCCGCTGATCCTGTTGCACCAGGAGAAGATCAGCTCGCTGCCCGACCTGCTGCCCATGCTGGAGAAGGTCGCCGAGTCGGGGAAGCCGCTGCTGATCATCGCCGAGGACATCGAGGGCGAGGCCCTGGCGACGCTGGTGGTCAACTCGATTCGCAAGACGCTCAAGGCGGTTGCCGTGAAGGCGCCGTTCTTCGGCGACCGGCGCAAGGCGTTTCTCGAGGACCTGGCGGTCGTCACCGGCGGCCAGGTGATCAACCCCGACGCCGGCCTGCTGCTGCGGGAGGTCGGCGCCGATGTGCTGGGCTCGGCCCGCCGCGTGGTGGTCAGCAAGGACGACACCATCATCGTCGACGGGGGCGGCTCCAAGGATGCGGTTGCCGACCGGATCAAGCAGCTGCGCGCCGAGATCGAGAAGAGCGATTCCGAGTGGGACCGCGAGAAGCTGCAGGAGCGGCTGGCCAAGCTGGCCGGCGGCGTGGCTGTGATCAAGGTGGGTGCCGCCACGGAGACCGCGCTCAAGGAACGCAAGGAAAGCGTCGACGACGCCGTCGCGGCAGCCAAGGCCGCCGTCGAGGAGGGCATCGTCGCCGGCGGCGGTTCGGCGCTCATCCAGGCCCGTAAGGCACTGACCGAACTGCGCGGATCGCTGACCGGCGATCAGGTGTCAGGGGTCGACGTGTTCGCCGAGGCACTCGCGGCACCGCTGTACTGGATCGCCGCCAACGCCGGCCTGGACGGCGCCGTCGCGGTGAACAAGGTCAGTGAGTTGCCGGCCGGGCACGGGCTCAACGCGGACAAGCTCACCTACGGTGACTTGATCGCCGAGGGCGTGATCGACCCGGTCAAGGTGACCCGGTCCGCGGTGCTCAACGCGGCGTCGGTGGCGCGGATGGTGCTGACCACGGAAACGGCGATTGTCGAGAAGCCTGCCGACGACCACGATGACCACGGGCATGGCCACGGCCATCACCACCATTAGAAGCACCCGCTAACGAAGCGCCCCCGGTCAATCGGCCGGGGGCGCTTCGTTCGTTGGGTCGGTCAATTGGACCGCCAGTCAGGCTTGACGCGCTGCCGCCCCGCAGTGCAATGTGATACGCGTCATATGACCACTGGTCACACCGGGTAGAGAGGCGGCCGCTCATGACAACGAGGGACAAGTACACGGAGGTGCCTGTGCCGTACTCGTGGGAGGTCCCCAGCGCCGGCGACGCGCGCTTCACCTGGGAGTACGACGAGGGGCGCGCCCGGCTCCTGTCCCTCTACCAAAAGGGCAAGGACAAGCAGTGGGACGCCCAGTCGCGTATCGACTGGGCGCAAGACGTCGACCCGATGAACCCGGTCGCGCTGCCCGACGAATTCCACCCGCTGTTCGGCAGCCCGATGTGGGACGCCGCCGACGAAGCACGTCGCTCGGAGATGCGCCAGCACTTCCAGGCCTGGCAGATCTCCCAGTTCCTGCACGGCGAGCAGGGGGCGATGGTGTGCGCGGCCAAGATCGTCGAGGTCGTCCCGGACCTGGACGCGAAGTTCTACGCGGCCACCCAGACCATGGACGAGGCCCGGCACGTCGAGGCGTTCTCGCGGTTCCTGCAGGACAAGGTCGACGTGGTCTACCCGATCAACAAGCACCTGACCGCACTGCTGGACGACACCCTGCGCGATTCGCGCTGGGACATGCCGTACCTCGGCATGCAGGTACTCATCGAAGGGCTCGCGCTGGCCGCGTTCGGGGTGCTGCGTGACATGGCGGCGCCGGACTCGCTGGCCAAGCAGTTACTGGCCTACGTCATGCAGGACGAGGCGCGCCACGTCGCCTTCGGCCGAATCTCGTTGAAGGACTACTACTCCGCACTGACCGACGCCGAGCGCGACGAGCGGGAAGAGTTCGTCGTCGACGCCTGTTACCTGATGCGCGACCGGTTCCGCGGCGAGGAGGTTTTCGAGACCCTCGGCATGGACGTCAAAGCGTGCGCGGAATGGGTCGACACCTCACCGCTGATGATCCAGTTCCGCTCGCACCTGTTCAGCCGCATCGTGCCGATCGTCAAGGACATCGGGTTGTGGGGCGACAAGGTACAGAAGGCCTTCCGGGACATGGGAGTCCACGACATGGCCGGCTTCGACATCGAGGCGCTGATGAAGGCCGACGAGGATCAGGCCGAGGCGCTGGACAAGGCACACGCCGAGATGGCCGACCGGGCCCTCGAGGTGGACGAGGTGATCGCGGCGGGCGCGAGCTAGCCCGGTGGCGGGTTTGGCGAGGAGGGAGCGCGCGTCCCTCCGATTAGAACTTGGAGCCCAATCCCGCGATCAGGTTGATGGTGACCGCCAAGACGACCGCGCCGAGGAGGTAGGACAGCAACGCATGGCGCAACACCGTCGCCCTGATGGAGGTCAATCCGATCTCGGTGTCTGACACCTGATAGGTCATGCCTACGGTGAAGGCCACATACGCAAAGTCCCGAAAGCGGGGTCGCTCCGGGTCGTGGAAGTTGATTCCACCGGGCTCGTCCGAGTAATAAAGCCGCGCGTAGTGCACGGTGAACAATGTGTGCACGGCAAACCAGGATGCGGCGACGGTCAGGACGCCCACAACGGCGGCTTCTACGGCTCCCGGGCCCGAGCGCGACGCGGCGGCCACCACGTAACCGACCCCGCCCAGGCTCGCGACGCTTGCCGACACGATGACCGCGTCGGCTACCCACCGGGTGGGGTCCTCCTTCGTCACGTATTTGCAGGTTTGATCAGCATCCATTCCGCCGATAATGAGCCGCGTCCACACCACATAGACGCCAGCGGTAACGATCCAGCCGGCGAGCGCGAATCGCCAGCCGACCGTGTTACCCACCCCGAGAGCGACGGCAATTCCGAGCGCGGCTGCAACCCCTATCCGAGCCGCGACCGTGTCGCGAAACAACTTAACGAGGGATTTCACAATCCCGACCTAAGCACGAGCACTCGCCATCCGGTACCACGGCCAGGGGCTCGCGCCCCAGTCCTCGTCTACGACATGAAGCGACGGCGCATAGGAGACGCCGATGATCAAGCCATCCTCGGTGAGAACCCGAGTGACTGTTTGTCCCCACGGTTCGGTGCGGGCCGGGTGCAACAGCTCGAAGCCCGCGCGCTGGAGCTCGGCGCCTGCTGTGGCGACGGCTTCGGGATCCTTCACCTCGAACTCGATGGAGGCCTGGGGGACCACCCGATCGGCGGGCCATTGGGGTGTTCCGAAGCATGACTCTGCCGCCTCGGTGAGCGGCCACACTCCGAAGTGATTGCTGCCGGGGATGTTTCCGGTGCAGTAATAGCCATCGCCTTCGCCCTCCAACGGGAGGCCGAGGGCATCAATGAATAGCCTGCGGCTCTGCGGCGGGTCGGCGGTTACCACCGCCACGCTTGTGATGGAGAGAACGTCTACAGCCACAACTTACCGACCGGCCCGATCGACCGGGCCTTGCCCAACCGCGGGGCTAGGCGAGACGAAAGCGTCGTTGTCCCAGTGATCAGATTCCGGCGATGACGATGCCCACGCCGACCACGATCGCCAGCCCGAGTGATACCAACAGGAAGTTGACGATCCGCTCCTTCGCCGCCGACGCCTCGTGGTCGGCCGCCGCGATGGGCGCGAGCCTGCGGCCGGCGCCCCAAGCGGCTGCCAGCAGGGTCGCCAGCCAGTTCGTGTAGGCGGCGTACACGATCAGTACGACTGCCGTCACTCCCCAAGCATTGGGCAGGTGGATGTATGGCCAGAGCAGGCCGAGCAGCACGAGGAACATGCCGTTGAGGACGGCCTCGAGGTGGCTCGACAGCGCCATGCGCGGGTTCTTCAGCGCCGGGATGGCGAATCCGGTGAGCAGACCGATCAGGAACAGGACCAACCCGAGGGTGAACAGCACCGTCTGCATGTCAGAAGAGTAGGGGCGTCGGACCGCGGACGCCTTCAGTTACGGCGATCGGCTTGTGCCCTACCCCCGGCTCGGGGCCGGAGGTGGATTCGGTCTTCAGCGCGTCAGCGGCCGGGCGGAAGGCTGGGCGGCGTCGTCACGGTCGTTGTCGGAGTGGACGTGTACGCCGGGGTGCTGGTGACCGTGACGGTGCTCGTGCTCGTGGATGGCGGCGGTACGGCGGTCGTCGTGGTGATCGTCGTGACGCTGGTCGTCGTTTCGGTGGACGAAGTCGTCGTCGCGGAGGACGCGGCGATCACCCCGCAGGCCACCCGCTTGCCCGACTCACCGGTGGCGCTACCGCTCAAGTTGTCCGCGGCCTGGTGGATGACCAGCGCGGTGCCCGAGCTGTTTCGCAGATCCGAAGCGGTGAACAGGTTGGTGGTGGTGACGAGTTTCGCCGACCCGTCGTTGCGCACCTGCAACGCGGTCAGGTCACCGCTGGCCGGAAAACCCGTGTGATCCGGCGCCTGGTAGACGCTTCCGGCGGAGTTGAAGTCACCGGTCGAACCTCCGGCCGGCGCAGTCGAATTGGCCTCGCATTTGCCCACCGAGTGGATCTGAAGGCCGTGGAAACCGGGGCTCAGGACCTGGTTGGGTCCGGCTTCCACGGTCACCGTCGCGTAGCCATTGGCGAAATCGATGGTGGCGGTGGCGACCTGATTTCCGTCGGCGCCCTTCAACTGCGTGGTCATCCGCTCCGTGCCGGGCGGCGCGCTGGACGACGGTGACGTGGTGGCCTGGCCACCCTGCTGGTTTGCGCATGCGGCTAGCGGTGCGATGGTCGCGGCAAGCGCCGCGGCCGCGAAGGATACGCCCTTGTTCATTTGCCGGGCCTACCCCGATTAGCGGACCTCGAAACGATTGATCCGCGCTACCGGCCGTGCACGTCGCGGAGCCCGACGGCAAAGCGCAAGCCCGAGCAGTTGTAGCACCCCATGCACCCGACACAGTTTGTGCAACCGAAACAACCCAGGCACACGACACAACGCTTGCAGAAGGCACACCCCAGACATGCGATGCTGCCGGCAACCGCGAGAGACATCGCGGTGACGATACTTCCGGCGACGGCCGCACTGCCGGCCGTGGCAATCGATCCGGCCACGGCGGTGCTGGCCACGGTGGCTACCGATCCGGCCACGCCGGCACTGGCCACGGTGGCTGCCGATCCCGCGACTCCGGTGCTGGCCACGGTGGCCACCGATCGAACTACCGCGGTGCCGGCCGCTGTGGCTTCGGAATCGACCAGCCCGCCGTCGTCGTTAGCTGATTGGGCCACGCCTTTCATCTTGCGCCAGGTTTCCGCGGCTGTCTTGCCGTTGTCGACGCGGGGATCCGCTTACAGCGAACTCAGCAGGGCCGCGCGGCCGCGGACGCGGAGCTTGTTGATGGTGGATTGACGTAGTTGGGCGATGCGCTCCACCATTCGGTCTCCAAGTTCTTCGAGCATGTCGGCGCTCAAATCTATTGGGGCCGGGCACAAGTCGCGCTCCTCTTCACTGGCGTGGGCGTCCAGGACCGTGACGAACGAGTGCCATTCGTCCTCGTATTGCGGCGCCGTCGGCGGGGTCCGAAGTAGCACCGCCAGCTGATCCCAGACTTGCCGGTGCTCCGCATGGGCAATTGCGACCAGCGTGCTTGCCTGCGACACCGCCGGGTAGAACAAGTCGTCCTCGATCCGCATGTGGATGTCGAGCTCGATCAACAGTTCATCGAGGGCATCTTGCCGCTCGCCGGAATTCGGGGGTAGCGCGGTGATTTTCTCGCAGAACCCGCGCAACACCTTGTGGTGCTCGAAAAGCACGTCGTAGGCATTCATTTGGCCCCTCCGCGCACCTCGACGAACCCGTTGCGAATGCGTATCGGGTAATGCGGCAGTGCGGCCGTCGCCGGTCCGCGTAACACTTCCCCCGAATCGCAGTCGAAGCGGGAGCCATGCCACGGGCAGACGATTCGATCGCGGTCAATCCAGCCGTCGTCCATCGGCGCACCCAGGTGAGGGCAGCGCGCGCCGACGGCCAGCACGCGGTCGTCGTTGCGGTACAGAACCACGCCGACGCCGTTCACCTCGACTCGCTGTGGCTGGCCGTCCAGGGCCGTTGCCGGCAGCACCGGCGTCCAGTGATGCCCGCTCAGCCGATCACCGGAGCGATCCACCCCGGCGCCCGAGCCGAACACCAGCGCCCCGCCCAGATAACCGCTACTCAGGGTGAGGCCATAGCCCAGCGCGCTGCTCGCCATCCCTCGCCCGTGGCGACCGTGGCGGCGGTCCCACCACGACAGCGCGTACAGGCCCGTCGCGATCCCGTTCAGCAAGCCATGGACAAGGCCGACGCGTCGCGACTGCTCGTGGGTGTGTTGCCAGTCCGTCAGACCGGTCGCGCCCGCGCCGATGCTTCCGACGAGTCCGACGCCCAACGCGAATCTCGACGCGTCACGCCATTGCGTGGCGCGCCCCGGGAACATGGAGGCCGCATCCATCGCGACCGTCGTCGTGACCGCTCCCGTTGGCACCGACGTCAGCGCCGGATGCAGCGGATGACCGAGCCAGGTGCCGTGCAGCGCATCGCTGACCCGGTCTCGGTATCGGCCCATGGCCGCGAAGAGGAATGTCAGACCGTGCTCGAGGCGGTAGCTCGGCCGGTCCAGCCATTGCTGTCGTCCCAGGGTTGTCACCGCAGCATGTCCGGCATTGCGGACGTGATCTAGAGATCGGTGTGATCGTTTCGTCACGGCACCCCTCCTGTGCGCGTGAGCGAACCGACGCGGGGCCCCCGACACGACGGAACGCCCGGATTCGGACCGACGCGATCCAGCGGTTTTCCGGTGCCGCGTCGATATGGAATCAGCCAGCGGGCGGCCTAGTCCATGACTACTACACGGGCCGCGACGGCGCTACGTTCAACCGTGTCGTGCAGAAGGCGTGCTGCCCCTTCGGGCTGCTCGATGAACCGCTAGGCCGAGCGGCGGATGCCACGGGTGCGGCCGATGTCGCCCTTCAGCAGCAGGTCGCGCTCGGATTCGGACAAACCGCCCCAAACCCCGTAGGGCTCACCGACTTCGAGGGCATGCGAACGGCATTCCTGAATGACCGGGCACTGCCGGCACATTTCTTTGGCGCGCTGCTCGCGCTGCATGCGGGCGCGCCCGCGCTCACCGTCGGGGTGGAAGAACATCGACGAGTCAACGCCGCGGCACAAGCCCTGCAGTTGCCAGTTCCAGATGTCGGCGTTGGGTCCAGGTAGCTGCTCCGGCTGTGGCATTGGTGTGTTCCCTCTCTGCACGGCACGCCCAGTAAGGTCTTAGATCGCGAAGCGATAGTGCAACTGAATTGAAGTGGCGTCACCGATGACTACCCGTCATGCGTAGACGTTAGGGCGGACGGCGAATTTGCGTCAATAGCCACTTAGCCCGGCAAAGTATGTAATGGTTATAAAAGAATTAACGTTGCGTTCATCTGCTACCTATTGGCGAAACACGCACCGTGCTACCAGGCACTTGACCGAAACGAGATTTCCCAGCTCACGGGCCAGGGGAGGGCTAGCTGCGATTAGTACAGGATCTATAGTGATTAACAGTTCGGTAACGCGAACAGCACAAACTGTTTACCGCCATCGCCGTGATTGAAACTCGTCACACTTCCGTGATTTGGCGCAAGTTGGCCGCCGCCGCCTTCGGTGACCAGCCCGGAACCTGGCCGCTGCCGACGGCGGTCACGCCGGACGAATTGTGGCTGCGCGCCGTCGCGGCGGGCGGGCAGGGCCGCTACGGCAGCGCCTATCGCGATCTGGCGGCCCTGCGGCGCAGCGCCCCCGCCGGACGGCTGGTCTCCCTGGCGCACAGCACGCAGGGATCGTTTCTGCGCCAACTCGGTTGGCACACATTGGCGCGCGGCTGGGACGGGCGCGCCCTGGCGTTGGCGGGCGCGGACCCCGAGGCCCGCGCCGACGCCCTGATCGGGCTGGCGGCCGACGCGCTGGGTGTCGGCCGCTTCGCGGCCGCGGCGGCACTGTTGGCCCGCGCGGACTCGGAGCTGAGTGCCGGGCCGGTGCCCGACCGGCAGCCGGTGCGCCGCGGGTGGGTGGCCGCCGAATTGGCGATGGCCCGTGGCGACGGCGAAGTCGCTGTCCGCCATGCCACCGAAGCGGTGCGGCTGGCGGGCGCCATGGCCGTCCCGTCGGCGCGGCACGCGGTCAAGAGCGAAGTGGTGCTGGCGGCCGCCCTGTGCAGCGCGGGGGCCGTCGAGCGCGCCCGTGCGGTGGCGGAGGCGGCGCTGGACGCGGCCGGCGTGCTGGGGCTGGTCCCGCTTCGGTGGGCGTTGGCGTGCTTGCTGATTGATCTCGGGAGCGTCACGTTTTCGACTCAGCAGTTGCGCGAAATTCGCGATGTCTGCGCAGGCCAAGTGCGGCGCGCCGGTGCGACGTGGCGTTCCGCTTGAAATGGCCTCCGGGCCGTTATTGTCATTTCGTTAGTTAGCCCGGTTAGCCCGCGATGTGTCTGGTTCGTAACGTTGGAGATACCGCCGTCGATGACAATTCAAGGGGATCGTCTCGACGCTGTGGTGGCCAAGGCCGTGGCGGGGGACACCAACGCACTACGGGAGGTGCTGGAGACCATCCGTCCGATTGTCGTGCGGTATTGCCGCGCGCGAGTCGGGACAGTCGAGCGGGGTGGCCTTTCGGCGGATGACGTGGCACAGGAGGTGTGCTTGGCGACTATCACGGCGCTGCCGCGTTACCGGGACCGCGGGCGTCCCTTTCTCGCCTTCCTGTACGGCATCGCGGCCCACAAGGTCGCGGACGCCCATCGCGCCGCCGGCCGCGATCTCTCCTACCCCACCGAGGTGATCCCCGAGCGTTGGTCTGCCGACGCGGGCCCGGAACAGCGTGCCATCGAGGCCGATTCGGTCAGCCGGATGAGCGAACTGCTCGAGATCCTGCCCGCCAAGCAGCGCGAAATCCTGATCCTGCGTGTCGTCGTCGGCCTGTCCGCCGAGGAGACCGCGTCCGCCGTCGGCAGCACCACGGGAGCGGTCCGGGTGGCCCAGCACCGTGCGCTGTCCCGGCTGAAGTCCGAAATGATCGCGGCGGGTGACTGTGCCTGAATCACCGGACGAATTCGCCCACACCGACCTGCTCCTCGACGCGCTCGCCGAGCGGCGGCCGGTGCACGTCGGTGACCCCGACACGGACGCGATGGCCACCCTGCTGGAGGACTGGCGGGACAACCTGCGGTGGCCACCCGCCAGCGCGCTGGTGTCGGCCGAAGAGGCCGTCGAGGCCCTGCGCACCGGGTTGGCCGACCGCCGCCGCGGCCGCCGCGGGTGGGCGACGATCGGATCGGTCGCCGCGGCGCTGTTGGTGATGAGCGGCTTCGGCGCCATGGTGGTCGAGGCCCGTCCCGGGACCACGCTGTACGGGCTGCACGCCATGTTCTTCGACCAGCCGCGGGTCAACGAGAAGAATCAGGTCATGCTGTCCGCCAGGGCCGATCTGGCCAAGGTGCAGGAATCGATTGATCGGGGTCAATGGGAGCAGGCCCGGAATCAGCTGACCGAGGTGAGCAGCTTGGTGCAGTCGATCGACGACCCGGCCAGCAAACAGGAGCTGACGAATCAGCTGAAACTGTTGAATGTCAGGGTGCAGTCGCGCAACCCGAACGCGACGTTGCCGCCCCCGGCGAACACACCGTCGGCGTGGTCGACTCCGACCACCGCGGCCCCGACGGCGGCCACGACGCCTTCCGAGGCTTCCCCGAGCCCATCAGTCACGCCGTCGCCGAGTCAGTCGTGGAGCAAGCACCGGCATCACGGCCAGACGTCCAGCCCGTCGGCGGTGACGCCGAACAATCCCTAGCTAGGGCTAGCGGGAACCCGCCTGGCTCAGCGGCGGTATCCGTCGGCGTCCGAGGTGGCCTCGTTGAGCGAGGCGTCGGCGTAGCCACGGCAGTAATCCCACGTGACGTAGGCGTCCGGCTCGGGGTCGTAGGCCGGCTCGTGCGGGCGGACGGTGCCGTCGATCAGCAGCTGCAACAGGTTCGCCCGGAGCATGTCCCAGTCGTGATAGTGATCCTGCTGGCATTCGTCACAGCACACCACGAGTCCGCGAATGCCCTTGTGCGCCAACAGTGCCTCGTAAACCGCCAGGTCGGCGAGGTCGGCCTCGACCGCCATCCGCTCTTGGGCGTCCAGGGGCTGCCCCGGCTCTACGGCTTCCAGCGCAGCCGACGGATCGCAGGGGTCGTCGGCGAAGGGGTCGGGTGGCAAACCCGGAGGGAGGTGATCGCGCACGCACACTAGCCTACGCAGCCGTGCCGGGATAACGCCAGCAGGGAAGCCGCCCGTCGTTTCCCGTGCCGTTTGGCGCCCGCGGCGCGCCCCGGCAAGCGGGTCGGCGCGGTGAGCGAGCCGATAGGATGGAAGTCTCACGCCGCATCGCATGGAGGGCCCCACCGATGACCCGTGGCTTGTCCCACCTGGAAGACAGTTCCGACCTCGTCGGCAGCCCCTACGTGCGCGACCCCCATATCGCGGGACTGGTCGACGACCCGGTGCCCACCGGCGGCGACAACCCGCACAAGGTCGCGATGCTGGGGCTCACCTTCGACGACGTCTTGTTGTTGCCCGCCGCTTCCGATGTGGTTCCCGCCACCGCGGACACGTCCAGTCAGCTCACCAAGAAGATCAGGCTCAAAGTGCCGCTGGTCAGCTCGGCGATGGACACGGTCACCGAGTCGCGGATGGCGATCGCGATGGCCCGGGCCGGTGGCATGGGTGTGCTGCACCGCAACCTGCCCGTCGCCGAACAGGCCGGCCAGGTCGAGATGGTGAAGCGCTCGGAAGCCGGCATGGTCACCGACCCGGTCACCTGCCGGCCGGACAACACCCTGGCGCAGGTCGACGCGCTGTGCGCCCGGTTCCGGATCTCGGGTCTGCCGGTGGTCGACGACGACGGGGCGCTGGTCGGCATCATCACCAACCGCGACATGCGGTTCGAGGTCGACCAGACCCGGAAGGTCGCCGAGGTGATGACCAAGGCCCCGCTGATCACCGCCCAGGAGGGCGTGAGCGCCGACGCGGCGCTGGGGCTGTTGCGCCGCAACAAGATCGAGAAGCTGCCCGTCGTCGACGGCCACGGCCGGCTCACCGGGCTGATCACCGTCAAGGACTTCGTCAAGACCGAACAGCACCCGCTGGCCACCAAGGACAGTGACGGCCGGCTGCTGGTGGGCGCCGCCGTCGGCGTCGGCGGCGACGCCTGGGTGCGCGCCATGATGCTCGTCGACGCCGGGGCCGACGTCCTGATCGTCGACACCGCGCACGCGCACAACCGGCTGGTACTCGACATGGTGGGCAAGCTCAAGGCCGAGGTGGGCGAGAAGGTCGAGGTGATCGGCGGGAACGTCGCCACCCGGTCCGCGGCCCTGGCGTTGGTCGCCGCCGGCGCCGACGCGGTCAAGGTCGGCGTGGGACCGGGCTCCATCTGCACCACCCGGGTGGTGGCCGGGGTCGGCGCGCCACAAATCACGGCGATCCTAGAGGCCGTCGCGGCCTGCGGGCCGGCGGGCGTGCCGGTGATCGCCGACGGCGGACTGCAGTATTCCGGCGACATCGCCAAGGCCCTGGCCGCCGGCGCCTCGACGGCCATGCTGGGCTCGCTGCTGGCCGGCACCGCCGAGGCCCCCGGGGAGCTGATCTTCGTCAACGGCAAGCAGTTCAAGAGCTACCGGGGTATGGGGTCGCTGGGCGCGATGCAAGGTAGAGGCGGGGCTGGAGGGGGGAAGTCGTACTCCAAGGACCGCTACTTCGCCGACGACGCGTTGAGCGAGGACAAGCTGGTGCCCGAGGGGATCGAGGGCAGGGTGCCGTTCCGCGGTCCACTGTCCTCGGTGATCCACCAGCTCACCGGCGGTCTGCGCGCCGCGATGGGCTACACCGGCTCGCCCACCATCGAGGCGCTGCAGCAGGCGCAGTTCGTCCGGATCACCTCGGCCGGGCT
Organism: Mycobacterium nebraskense; assembly: GCF_002102255.1. GTDB lineage: Bacteria > Actinomycetota > Actinomycetes > Mycobacteriales > Mycobacteriaceae > Mycobacterium > Mycobacterium nebraskense. The sequence goes on along the minus strand of NZ_LQPH01000007.1, from coordinate 16,729 downwards.
GCGCGAAAGCCATCCGCACGACGTCGCCATGACCGTCGAAGCGCCCAACTACTTTGCGCGCTGAGGGCGGCATGGTCGAAATCGGGATGGGCCGCAACGCCCGTCGCACCTATGAACTGAGCGAAGTCAGCATCGTGCCGTCGCGGCGCACCCGGTCGTCACAGGACGTGTCCACCACCTGGCAGCTGGACGCCTACCGGTTCGAGATCCCGGTGGTGGCCCACCCGACCGACGCGCTGGTGTCGCCGGAGTTCGCCATCGAGCTCGGCCGGCTGGGCGGGCTCGGCGTGCTCAACGGCGAGGGGCTGATCGGCCGGCACGCCGACGTAGCGGGCAAGATCGCCCAGCTCGTCGAGGCCGCCAGCAAGGAGCCCGAACCGTCGGCCGCGATCCGGCTGCTGCAGGAATTCCACGCCGCGCCGCTGAACCCCGACCTGCTGGGATCCGCGGTAGCGCGCATCCGGGAGGCCGGGGTGACCACGGCGGTGCGGGTCAGCCCGCAAAACGCCCAGGCGCTGACCCCGGTGCTGCTGCAGGCCGGCATCGACCTGCTGGTCATCCAGGGCACCATCGTCTCGGCGGAGCGGGTGGCCAGCGACGGCGAGCCGCTGAACCTGAAGACCTTCATCTCCGAGCTCGACGTCCCGGTGGTGGCCGGCGGCGTGCTCGACCACCGCACCGCGCTGCACCTGATGCGCACGGGCGCCGCCGGCGTCATCGTCGGCTATGGCTCCACCCGGGGCGTGACCACCAGCGACGAGGTGTTGGGCATCAGCGTGCCGATGGCCACCGCCATCGCCGACGCCGCCGCCGCGCGGCGCGAATACCTCGACGAGACCGGCGGCCGTTACGTGCACGTGCTGGCCGACGGCGACATCCACACCTCCGGCGAGCTGGCCAAGGCGATCGCCTGCGGCGCCGACGCGGTGGTGCTCGGCACCCCGCTCGCCGAATCCGCCGAGGCGCTCGGCGAGGGCTGGTTCTGGCCCGCCGCCGCGGCGCACCCGTCGTTGCCGCGCGGGGCGTTGCTGCAGATCGCCCTCGGTGAGCGGCCGCCGCTGCAGCGGGTGCTCAACGGGCCCTCCGACGACCCATTCGGTTCCCTGAACCTGGTCGGTGGCCTGCGCCGATCGATGGCCAAGGCCGGCTACTGCGACCTCAAGGAGTTCCAGAAGGTCGGGCTGACCACGGGAAGCTGACCCTTCGGGGCCGCTGGTTTATTACCGGCCGGTAAGGCCATACTGGTGCGATGAGGCCGGATTACGACGTTCTGATCATCGGTTCGGGTTTCGGGGGCAGCGTCAGCGCGCTGCGGCTGACCGAAAAGGGCTACCGCGTAGGCGTATTGGAGGCCGGGCGGCGCTTCGCCGACGAGGATTTCGCCGAGACGTCCTGGGACCTGCGCAAGTTCCTGTGGGCGCCGAGGCTGGGTTGCTACGGCATTCAGCGCATTCACCCGCTGCGCAACGTGATGATCTTGGCCGGCGCCGGGGTGGGCGGCGGCTCCCTGAACTACGCCAACACGCTCTACGTGCCGCCGGAGCCGTTCTTCAAAGACCGGCAGTGGTCGCACATCACCGACTGGCGCGACGAGTTGATGCCGCACTACGAGCAGGCGAAACGGATGCTCGGGGTGGTCACGAACCCGACCTTCACCGACGCCGACCGCATCCTGAAGGAAGTCGCCGACGAGATGGGCTGCGGTGACACCTTCGTGTCCACCCCGGTGGGCGTGTTCTTCGGTCCCGACGGCAGCAAGACGCCCGGCAAGACCGTGCCGGACCCGTATTTCGGCGGCGCGGGACCGGAGCGCACCGGCTGCCTGGAGTGCGGTTGCTGCATGACGGGTTGTCGCTACGGTGCCAAGAACACGCTACTGAAGAATTACCTCGGCCTCGCCGAATCGGCTGGGGCACAAGTCATTCCGATGACAACGGTCAAGGGATTCCAGCAGCGCCCCGACGGTGTGTGGGAGGTCAGCACCGTGCGCACCGGGAGCTGGCTGCGCAGGGACCGGCGCACCTACACGGCGACGCACCTGATCCTGGCCGCCGGCACGTGGGGAACGCAGCACCTGCTGTTCAAGATGCGCGACAAGGGCAAGTTGCCGCGCCTTTCCGAGCGCCTGGGCGTGTTGACCCGCACCAACTCCGAGTCCATCGTCGGCGCCGGGAAGCTCGAGGTCGACCCCAACCTCGACCTGACGCACGGCGTAGCCATCACGTCGTCGATCCACCCGACCGCCGACACCCACGTCGAACCCTGTCGCTACGGCAAGGGATCCAACGCGATGGGGTTGCTGCAGACCCTGATGACCGACGGCACCGGTCGGGAGGGCACCGACGTGCCCCGCTGGAAGCAACTGTTGGACCAGGCCCGCGAGGATCCGCGCCGCATGATGCGGATGCTCAACGTCAGCCAGTGGAGCGAGCGCACCCTGATCGCCCTGGTCATGCAGCATCTGGACAACTCGATCACCACCTACACCAAACGCGGGAAGCTCGGCATCCGCTGGTACACCAGCAAGCAGGGACACGGCGACCCGAACCCGACCTGGAACCCCGTCGGGAACAAGGTCACCCGGCGCATCGCCGAGAAGATCGACGGGGTGGCCGGCGGCACCTGGGGCGAGCTGTTCAACATCCCGCTGACCGCGCACTTCCTCGGCGGCGCGGCGATCGGCGACGGCCCCGAACACGGGGTCATCGACCCCTACCACCGGGTCTACGGCTACCCCACCATGTTCGTGGTGGACGGCGCCGCGATCTCGGCCAACCTGGGCGTCAACCCGTCGCTGTCCATCACCGCGCAGGCCGAACGGGCCGCGTCGCTGTGGCCGAACAAGGGCGAGAACGATCAGCGCCCACCGCAGGACCAGGCGTACCGCCGGCTGGATCCGGTCGCCCCGGAGCATCCGGTGGTGCCGGCCACCGCACCGGGCGCGCTGCGCTGGTTACCGATCACCCCGGTGCGTTCGGCCGCGGATGCGTGACGACCGCGAGCGCGGCGTAGCCGGGCGCTGCGGGTCGTCACCGTCAGCTGAGGCTAGCTCGCGATCGCCTCGAGCGGGGCGCCGCTGACCACCCGGCTGCGCTCGCCGTGCACGTCGACGGGCACGTCGCCCATCAAGGTGACGCGGTGCATCAGCCGAGGCTGGTCGTCATAGTCGTCGATGGCGCGATGCTGGGTGGCCCGGTTGTCCCAGATGGCGACGTCGCCCGGCGCCCAGCTCCAGCGAATGGTGTTCTCCGGCATCGTGATTCGCCGCTGCAACAGCTCCAGCAGCACGCTTGATTCGTGGCTGTCCAGGCCGACGAAACCGCGCACGAAGTCGCCGGCCAGCAGGGTGCGTTCGCCGGTCTCCGGGTGCACCCGGACCACCGGGTGTTCGGTCCGGAAGTCCGGTTTCTCGAAGACCTGGCGGAACGCCCGCTGCGCGTCGGTCATCGCCTGCACGGATTCGGTGGTCACGTAGTCGTAGCGGTTGGTGTGCAGCGCCCACAGGTTCTCGACCAGGCCCTTGAGCGCCTCGGGCAGGTGCTCGTAGGCGGCGGCGGTGTTGGTCCACAGCGTCGACCCGCCATAACGGGGCAGGGTGACCGCGCGCAGGATCGAGGCCGCCGGGTAGTTCGCGACGAACGTGACGTCGGTGTGCCAGCGGTTCGCCTTGCCGTACTCGGAGTTGATCGGCGTGATGACCGGCGCGTTCTTCGTGGCGAGCAGCTCGGCGGCCGGGTGGCCGACGGGCGTGCCCAGCAGGCCGGCGAACGCCAGCTGCTGCTGGTCATCGAGGTGGTGCTGGTGGCGGAAGAAGATCACCTTGTGGGCCAACAGCGCCTGGTGGATCTTCTCGATCGCCGCCGGGCCGAGGTCGCCCCCGAGGCGCACCCCGTCGACACGCGCGCCGATGCGGCTTCCCAGCTTGGTGACGGTTATCTGACCTGTCATTTTCGTCAATCCTAGTTCGAAAGGGGTGTAGTCAACCGACTACATCAAGTACTGTAGCCATATGACTACAGCTTCCGCAAGTGGCCGCGCGAACATGCCCACCGGGCGGGCCGAGGTCGCCGCCGCGATCCTGGAGGCCGCCACCGACCTGTTCGCCGAACGTGGCCCGGCCGCGACCTCGATCCGCGACATCGCCGCTCGGTCCAACGTCAACCACGGGCTGGTGTTTCGTCACTTCGGCACCAAGGAAAATCTGGTCGGCGCCGTGCTCGATCACCTGGGTGCCGACCTGAGCGCCCTGCTGCTGAACCCAGAGACGCCCGCCGACGTCCGGGACCGGGCCTTCGACCGGCAGATGAGGGTCATGGCCCGGACCGTGCTCGACGGGTATCCGGCGGGGCAGCTGCAGAAGCGCTTTCCCAGCGTCGCGGCGTTGCTCGAGTGGGTGCTGCCGCTTTACGACAATGAGACCGATGCGCGGCTCGCCGTCGCCAATGCCCTTGCGCTGCAATTCGGTTGGCGGCTGTTCGCGCCGATCCTGCGCTCGGCGACCGGGCTCGACGAGCTGACGGACGATGAAATACGGGAGGCCGCGAGGGCCGAGGTTGGGCGGATCCTCAACCCCGGCTGATGCTCACTTGTTCCGGGCCAGCGCCCGGCGGTGTAGCGGCTCGCGCCCCGGCGGCTGCTGCGGGGGCGACAGCAGTGGCTTGCGAGCGCGCACCGCAATGGTTTTCGGCGCATCGGTACTCAGGGTGATCTCTTCGCCCGCGTGCCGGATGGTGAGCTGGCCGCCCGGCCCGTCGCGCACGGTGTAGGTGACCTCGGAATGGTTGACGTCGACGGTCAGCCGGAAATCGCGCCACCGAAGCCGGAACCGCAGCCGCGAAATGCCGTCGGGCAGCGCGGGATCCAGCGACAGGATGCCCTCGTCGTCGCGCAGGCCGCCGAAGCCGCCCACCAGCGCCGTCCAGGCACCGGCCAGCGACGCCATGTGCAGCCCGTCGCGGGTGTTGTGGTGCAGATCGCGCAGGTCGATCAGCCCGGCCTCGTAGGCGTAGTCGTGCGCCAATTCCAGGTGCCCGACCTCGGCGCACATCACCGCCTGGGTGCAGGCGGACAGCGACGAGTCGCGCACCATGCGCCGCTCGTAGTAGTCGACGTTGCGCGCCTTCTGTTCTGGAGTGAACGCGTGACTCTGCCACTGCATCGCCAGCACCAGGTCCGCCTGCTTGATCACCTGCGCGGGATAGAGCCGCACGTACGGGTCGTGCAGCAGCAATGGGTAGGCGTGGTTCTCCTGGAAGTCCCACTCGGCGAGGGTGGTGAACCCCTCGCACTGCTGATGGACCCCGAGGCCGGCATCGTAGGGGATGTTGGCGGCGTCGGCGGCGTCGCGCCAGGAGGCCGTCTCCTCGGTGGTGACGCCCATCGCCTCCGTCGCCTCGGGGTGGCGGTTGCAGGCGTCGGCAGCGGCGCGCAGGTTGTGCGCGGCCATCAGGTTGGTGAAGACGTTGTCGCGCACGATCGCCGTGTATTCGTCGGGGCCGGTGACTCCGTCGAGGTGCCAGACGCCGTGCCGGTCGTGATGGCCGAGGGAGAGCCAGAGCCGGGCGGTCTCGACGAGTACCGCGAGGCCGCAATGCTTTTCCAGTTCCTCGTCGCCGGTGACGATGCGGTATCGCTCGAAGGCCATGGCGATGTCGGCGTTGATGTGCCAGGCCGCGGTGCCGGCCGGCCAGTAGGCCGAGCACTCCTGTCCGCGAATCGTCCGCCACGGGAAGCTGGCGCCCTCGAGGCCCAGTTCGGCCGCCCGCTCCTTGGCGAGGTCCAGGGTCGACGCCCGCCACCGCAGCGCGTCGGCCACCGCATGCGGTGCGGTGTAGGTGAGCACCGGCAGCACGTAACCCTCGGTGTCCCAGAAGGCGTGGCCGTCGTAGCCCGTCCCCGTGAGCCCTTTGGCCGCGATCGCGCGCCGCTCGGCGCGCGCGCTGGCCTGCAACAGGTGAAAAAGCCCGAACCGCACCGCTTGCTGGGATTCTGGGTCGCCCTCGACCTCGACGTCCGCGCTGTCCCAGAAGTCGTCCAGGTACGCCCGCTGCGAGTCCAGCAGCCCCTGCCACCCGCTGTAGCGGGCGCTGTGGATGGCGGCGGCGGCCTGGTCGCGCAGCGCCGGGCGCGAACGCATGCTCGACCAGCCATACGCCAGGTACTTGACGATGCGCAGCTTCTGGCCGGCGCGCAGCCCGCAGATCACCGTGGTCCGCGCCAGATCGTCGCGCGCGTCGGTGCTGAACTCGACGCGGCCGGGAACGTCGATCTCGTGATCCATGGCGGCCGCCATCATCAGGGCGCTGCTGCGGGTGCGGTGCATGAGAAGCGCACCGGTGTCGGTGTTTTCGTGGTCGACGGCCACCAGCGGGCTCTCCAGAATGGCCGAAACCCGCGGGTCACCCGAGGTCTGGGGCTGGTCCTCGTTGGTGACCAGTTCGGACTGCACCGTCACGCGAACGAAATCGCCGACCGCTTCCACGACGTATTCGAGGGCGGCGACGCCGCGCTGCACCAGAGACACCAGCCGGGTGGACACCAGCCTGATCTCCTTGCCCGCGGGGGAGCGCCAGTGCGCGCTGCGGGTCATCGTCCCGGCGCGCATGTCGAGAACCCGCTCGTGCGAAAGCAATTCGCCGTAGCGGACGTCGAACGGCTCGTCCTCGACCAGTAGGCGGATGATCTTGCCGTTGGTGACGTCGACGAGCGTCTGGCCGGCCTCCGGGTAGCCGTAACCGGCCTCGGCGTAGGGCAGCGGCCGGATTTCGTAGAAGGAGTTCAGGTAGGTGCCGGGCAGGCCGTAGGGCTCACCCTCGTCGAGGTTGCCGCGCAGCCCGATGTGCCCGTTGGACAAGGTGAACAGGGATTCGGACTGGGCCAACAGGTTCAGGTCGAGCCTGGTTTCACTGACGTGCCACGGATCAACGGGGAAGGCTTCGTCGTCGATCATGACTGCAGCAGCTCGGCGAGGTCGGTGACCACCACGTCGGCGCCGTTGCGTCGCAGATCGTCGGCCTGGCCCACTCTGTCGACACCCACCACGTAGCCGAAGTTACCGGCATGGCCGGCCTGCACGCCCGATATCGCGTCCTCGAACACGGCCGCGGCGCCGGCGCCGACGCCGAGCAACTCGGCTCCCCGCAGGTAGGAGTCCGGCGCCGGCTTGCCGGCGATGTGCTCGTCGCGCAGCGTGACGCCGTCCACCCGCTTCTGGATGAACCGGTCCAGGCCGGTGATCTCCAGGACGTCGCGGGTGTTGGCGCTCGAGGACACCACCGCGATTCCCAGGCCGGCCGCCGAAACCGCCTCCAGGTAACGCCGCGAGCCCTCGAACACCTCGACGCCGTCCTTGCGCAGGACCCGTTGGAACATGTCGTTCTTGCGGTTGCCCAGGCCGTATACCGTCTCGGCGTCGTCCGGGTCGTCGGGACTGCCGTCGGGCAGATCGATCCCGCGGCTCTGCAAAAATGACCGGACCCCGTCCTCGCGCTTCTTGCCGTCCACGTATTTCCGGTAGTCGGCGGCCGCGTCGAAGGGGACGAATTCTTCCCCGGTGCGCTTGGCCCGCTGGGACAGGTAGTCGTCGAACATGGCCTTCCAGGCCTTGGTATGCACGCTGGCGGTGTCGGTGAGCACACCGTCGAGGTCGAACAGACAGGCATGCACCTGCTCGGGCAGACCCAGCGCTGGGCTCACAGCGGACCTCACTCTCGGGTATCGCGGGAGACTACTTGGTGCGATACCCACTCCACCATGCCGAGATGCGTGCCGCCAATGTTCACCTGCCCTTCGGAGTGGACCGCGGTGCCGGCCGGCCGAATCGAATCGGCCCCGCGAACTTAGTCCCTTCGCCGGACCGGAAGCCAGCACGCCGCCAACGGCACCGTCGTGATCAATCCGAGCGCGACCACGCCCGCCAGGTGCGCGCGCTCGTCACGCATGGTCACGGCCATGGCGAACATGGCGGCGAAGTGCGCGGAGTTGGCGGTGAGATTGAAATCGAGGAACAGCCGGTTGGCGAGCGGGGCCTTCGCCGAGGCGAACAGGAACAGCGCCCAGACGATGTAGACGGTGGAGAACATGACGGCGATCGGGTCGCCGCCCCCGCCCCAGTCGAAGAGCGCGTTGGCCCGATGGGTAATTGCGAACACCAGGTCCGGAACGAAGAAGAGCAGGTACCCGACCGCGGTCAGGCGGATCATCACCGGCAGCCACGACACCGCGCGGTTCATCTTCCGGTGCTTTGCCGGATGATCCGGACCATCTCGGCTGGGCGCTCGAGCGCCGAGAAATGGCCCGCGCCAGGCACCGTGATCGTCTGGGCGCTCCTGAGCTGGCGAGCGACGTCCGCTCGCTCCGCCGGACGCGACCAATCGTGCTCGCTGTAGGTCAGTGTGACGGGTGCCGTCACCTGTGGGTAGCGGTCTTTCGCGTCGACGAACCCGTTGAGGCTGCGCATGATTGCCCGGTTCACGGTGGGGTAGCCGGGTCGGCGGCCGCTTCGCCGCAGCTCGGTGAGGAAGTCCTTCGGCAGCGCGTGGCGGTCGGCGAAGCCGCCGGCCAGCACGCCTTCGAGGATGAGGCGGTTTTCCAGTCGGGCGAACAGCGGTCCCGAACCGGGCGGACGGACGCCCGTGCCGATCAGGCGGGCGAACCAGTTGCCGCGTTCCAGGCCGCCCGGGTAGTCGTATGGGTTGAAGGCCACCACGTTGCGCACGGTGTCGGTCAGTTCGATCGAGGCCAACAAGGCGAGCGCGGCGCCCATCGATTCGCCCGCCAGCGTGACGCCGTCCAGGTCGAGAGTTCTGACGAATTCGACGACGGCGCCACGCAATTCGTCCTCCCCGTATCGGGCTCCGGGTCTGACATCGGACCACCCCATACCGGGCAGATCGAGCGCGTACACCGTGAAGTCGTCCCACAGCGCGGGCACGACCCGCTGGAAGTAGTCGAGCTGGGTGCGAACGGTGTGCAGCAAGACGAGCGGTGGGCCGGTTCCCGTCGTGAAGTAGCGCAACCGCGAGCGGTCGGACCGTCGGAGGAACTTGACCTCGCCTCGGCCGCCGCTCCACGTCATCGTGTAGCGCTGGTCCGGAGTCTCGTTGGGCCACATGGTATTCACCGTTTGCTCACGGCTTGAATGGCCCGAAGCCGCCCGTCCGCCAGCGCCTGGGTGAGGTTTTCGGCCTTGCGCCGGAAGTCGGTGACGAAGGCGTGCAGGCCCAGCGGGTTGGCGGGCTGGCCCAGCATGGCCTTCATGAGCGAGGCCGCCTCGTCGGTGAGGTCGTTCCAGTGTTCGACGGCGAACCCGGCGGCCTCGACGACGGCGCGCAACTCAGCGGGGGTGACCAGATGGCTGCGCGCGGGGTGGTCGGCCCAGGGCAGCGGATAGTCGAGTCGGCCGTGTTTTCCCGTCGTGATGTCCCACAGAGCGAGCCGTCCGCCGGCTTTGAGGACTCGGCGCGCTTCGGAGTAGAGGCGGGCCTTGTCGGCGACGTTCATCTGGACATGCTGGCTCAGCACCACGTCGAAAGCCGCGTCGCCGAAGGGAAGTTCGGTCACGTCGGCTTGGTGAACGGATATCCGGTCGTCCAGGCCGACAAGGCGATTGAGCCAACGCGCCGTATCGCAGTACTCGTCGGTGAGATCCACGGCGGTAACCCGGCAGCCGTAGCGGTCGGCGACGTATCGCGCGGTGCCGCCGACCCCGCTGCCGGCGTCGAGCACTTCACTCTCTCCGGTGATCTGCGCGAGGTCCACCAGCTGGGCGGTGGCGAGGCGGCCCATGGTGTGGAAGTCCTCCAGCAGGCCCAGGTCGGCGGGTGCCAGCCGGTCGAGGTCTTTCCCGGCTGAGATCAGCGCACGCTCGATGTGGCGGCGTGACAGGCCGGTCGAGTATTGGCTCGCGATAGTGTCGTTCACGGCCGTACCTGGGCCCAGGCGGTGATCAGCGGGGGCATCGTGATGAGGGCGTCGGCCGCGAGCGCTTCCCGGTGGAATTGCGGCACGAAGTTGTCGATGTCGGTCACCTCATCGATGGCGAAGCCACCCTGTTCCGCAACGGGGGACACCAACCGCCAGACTTCCGCGGCGTAGGCGAGGATGTCGGCGTCGGCGGCGGTGCCGATCGGCGTGCCCTGGGTCAGGCGAGGCGCGCCCAGGCCGGCGTCGGTGAAGACGGTGTGCAGCGTGGTGCCGAACCGCGCGGACAGGCCCATCGCCTCGAAGGCCCGGACGATGCCCGCCGACACCCGCCCGAACAGCGGCAGGTCCGGGATGGCGCGCGTCGCGATGATGTCGTTCTCGGAGAACGCGACGACGCCGCCGGGGCGCACGAACGAGCTCAGGTGCCGCAGCGTGCCGGCCGGGTCGGGCAGGTGCATGAGGATCAGCCGGCCGATCACCGCGTCCACCGGTTCGTCCAGTGTGATCGCATCGACGGTGTCCTGCGTGAAACGCACTGTGCGCAGGCCTTGTTCGGTGGCGCGGGCGCGGGCGAGCTCGACCATCGCGGGTGCGGCGTCCACCCCGAGGACACTCCCGGTCGGGCCGACCAGCCGGGCGGCGACGAACGACACGTCACCGGGCCCACTGCCGACATCGAGCACCCGCATCCCCGGCCGGAGCCCGGCGAGCCGCAGCGCGTGCTCGGTGTAGTCGTTGTATAGCCGCCCCTGCAGGAGGAGCCGCCGCACCTCCACGTCGGCGTGGCCGAGGACATAGGTGCTGTCGCTCATGGGATTTTCCTTTCGGTTTGACGTGCCGGCAACAACCAGCCGACGACGATTGCGGCGCCCAATGCGATGCCCGCGCACACCAGCGAGCTCACCTGCAGGCCGTCCAGGAAAGCGCGATCGACCGCGGCGCGGACGCCATCGGCCCGTTGCGCGGGCAGCTGCTCGATCACCCTGTGCGCCAACGCCATTGAATGCCGCATGGCCTCGGCGGGGAGGCCCGTCAAGGCGGACGTGCCGAGGTGTCCCGAGTACACCGAGGCGAAAATGCTGCCGGCGATGGCGACCCCGAGCGTGCCCCCGAGTTCGCGCGTGGTGTCGTTGACGGCCGAGCCGACCCCGGCCTTGTCGACGGACAGCGATCCCATGATCGCCTCGGTGGCGGGCGAAACGGTCAGGCCGAGCCCGCCGCCGAGCAGCAGCATCTGCGTGGCGATCTGGGTGTACGGCGTGGCGGCGTCGGCCGTCGACGCCCACGCCAGCCCGGCGGCGAATACGGTCAGGCCGGCGGCGACGACGGCGGTGGTCCCGAGCCGCTCGACCAGCCGAGGGCCCGCAATGCTGGCCAGCGCGATGGAGACGGCGACCGGCAGCAGCCGCACCCCGCTCTGAAAAGCGGTGTAGTCCTTGATGAATTGGAAGTACTGGGTGATGACGAAGATGAAGCCGAACAACGTCAGGAAGCCGGCCGTCACCGCCAGGCTGCCGCCGGAGAACCGGCGGTTGACGAACACCGAGACGTCCAGCATGGGGTGGCTGGTGCGCCGCTCCCAGAGCGCGAAAGCGACGAGGATGGTTGCAGCCAAAGCGAACCCGATTGCGGTTCGGGCGTTGGTCCATCCCCAGGTGGGCGCCTCGATGACCGTGTAGACCAGCGTCGTGATGCCGGCCGCGGACAAAATCAGGCCGGGGATGTCGACGCGCGGTGCCGCCGGGTCGCGCGAGGTCGGCACGAAAAGGGTGCTCCCGACGATGGCCAGCGCGGCGATCGGGATGTTCACCATGAAGATCGAGCCCCACCAGAAGTGCTCGAGCAACCAGCCGCCGCTGATCGGTCCCACGGCCACCCCGACGCCGACCATCGCGGCCCACAGGCCGATCGCCTTGGCGCGAGCCGCCGGTTCGGTGAAGATGTTCGTGATCAGGCCCAGCGTGGTCGGGAAGATCACCGCCGCGCCCACTCCCATGGCGGCGCGGGTCGCGATCAGCGCTTCCGCCGAATTTACCTGCGCCGCAACGGCAGAGGTCGCCGCGAACAATGCGAGCCCGGAGTTCAGCCAGCCCCGTCTGCCGTAGCGGTCACTAAGGCTACCCGCCGAGAGCAGCAGGCCGGACATCACCAGGGTGTAGGCGTCGACGATCCATTGCAGTTGCGCGGTGTCGGCGCCGAGTTCGCGCGACAGGGTGGGCAGCGCGACGTTGACGATGGTGGCGTCGACGCTGATGACGAAGACGCCGAGGCAGATGACGGCGAGCGCGGGGATCGGGTGGTTCCGGAAAACGGGTTCGATACGCATGAAACAAGACAATAAAGTCGATAGACAAATAAATCAAGTAGATGGTAGAAAAAGATGTCTACCCTTGGTAGGATGGCCTGATGGCACCCCGCCGGACCTACAGCCAGAACTGCCCGATCGCCCGCGGCCTCGACGTCCTCGGCGAGCGGTGGACGCTGCTGATCCTGCGCGAGCTGGTCGGCGGGCCCCGCCGCTACGGTGACCTGCGCGCCGAGTTGCCCGGTATCGCAACCAATCTGCTGGCTGAGCGGCTCAAAGAACTGCAGGACGCGGGGCTCGTCGACCGCGCCGACCTGCCCGCCCCGATCGGGCGGACCGTCTACACCCTCAGTGACATGGGCTGGCGGCGGGTGCTGCCGGTGTTGCAGAGCGTCGCGTGGTTCGGCCTGGACCGGCTGGACCCGATCGACGATGGCCCGGCATCGCCCCTCAACGGGTTTTTGGCCGGCATCCTGCTCGGCTTCGATTCCGGTCGGGCCGCCGGGTTGGAGGCGACGTGCCGGGCCGAGATCGACGGCCGGCGTTTCGACTTCGCGGTGACGCAGGGGCGCTTGGCCGCTGCCCACGGCGAACCATCCGTGACGATCGCCGGCGGGGCGGCGGATCTGGTGACCGCCCGCCTCGGCCCGAGCGAGGCCAAGCGCAAGGCGGCGCTGCGGCGGATCACCGTGACGGGCGACCCGGCGGCCGTCGGCGCGGTGCGGGCGGCCTTTTCGCTCTAGGCGGCTGCTGCGGTCAGTCCCGGGTTTCGAGCAGGGCGTCGATGAGTGCATGGGCGATGAACTTGCCGTAGCGGGTGGCCGACCAGCCGCGCTCGAGGACGAGAAGTTCGTAAAGCTCGGGTGCGTGATACGTCCACAGGACATCGCGCGCTTGTCTGGTGCTGACCCGCAGTTGCCCCGTGCGGGCGAGATCGGAAGCGAACATCGTCATGGCAGCCAGCGTTTCCTGCCGGATCTGCTTCCAGACCTCGCCGGCGTCCGGCGACGACGCGGCACCATCGCGCGCGAGTAGCTGAACCGGAGCGCTGCGCGGCATGGTGGCGGCCAGGTGCTCGGCATAGATTTCCAGCTTGCGAGTCGCCTCGGGCGCATCGATCACGTTCTGGATCACGTCTCGCGCGACCATCGGGATCGGCTCGTCGTCGCCGGCCACGGACACATCGAACAGCGCTTTCAGCACGCCCGCTTTGGTCGTGAACGCCTTGTATACCGTTTCGACCGACACGGCGGCGTCGCCCGCGATCTCGGCGATGGTCGTCGCCGCATAGCCCTGCGTCAGGAAGCGCTGCCGGGCGGCCGCCAGCACCGCGCGCCGGTTCTGTTGCGCCTGTTGGCGACGACGGGTCGAGTCGTAGCGGCGCGGAGGCCGACCCTTGACAGATCCCATAATTCAGTACATGCTCCTGTATCTATTACTACTTACTGTATCAGAAATATGGAGTGTGACATGACAACCGCAACGTGCCACGCCGTCGGCCTGTCGGACGGTGACCATCCCCAGGACGTGGCGCGCGCCCTGGGACCCGAAATCACGCAGCGGGCCGGCGAGGCTGAGGCCCTCGGGACGCTGCCGCTCGACCTCGTCGAGCGGCTGCGCGCGGCCGGCATCTTCCGTGCCTTGCAGCCGCGCTCGCTCGGCGGATTTGAAGTGGTCCCCGTCGAGTTCATCCACATGATCGAGGAACTGGCGCGTGCCGACGGTTCGACGGGCTGGATCGCGGCCATCGGTGCCGGCGCACCAGCGTTCACCGCCTGGCTCGAACCCGCCGACGCCACAGCACTGTTCGGTTCGGACGCCGATTTCTTGGCGGCCACGGTTTTCGCCCCCACCGGGCGTGCCGTCCCGGATGGCCACGGGCGGTTCGCCGTCAACGGCCGTTGGCCGTTTGCCAGCGGTTGTCGGCATGCCGAATGGATCCTGGCCGGGATGTTCGTCTTCGACGGCTTCGACGGTCAGGCGCCGCGAATGATCGCCGAGCAGGGCCCCGACTGGCGCCTCGCATTCTTCCCGCGCGCTGGCGCCGAGATCGTCGACAACTGGGACGTCCTGGGGCTGCGCGCCACCGGCAGCAATGACCTGGTCGCCCGAGGCCTCCACGTCGCCGAAGAACACACCATCAGCCCGTTCTTCGCCTCGGCCCGCCAGGACGGCCCGCTGTGGAGACTGGCGTTCTTCACGCTCGTCGGGGTCGCCCTGGTCGGTGTCCCGCTCGGCATCGCGCGACGCGCACTCGACGAATTCACCGACCTCGCGACAACGAAGGTGCGCGCCGGCACGTTCGAGCCGCTCGCCGCGGACCCCGCCGCCCAAGTCGAGTTCGCCAGTGCCGAAGCCGGTTTGAGGTCGGCAAGGGCCTTCGTTCTCGATGAGGCCAGCGCCCTGTGGGAAACCGCACGCGCCGGCGATCCGCCATCGCTGGCACAGCGCGCCGGATTCCAGCTCGCCGCCCAGCAGGCGATGCGCGCGGCACGTCAGGCAGTCGATACGACGTTCGACTTGGCCGGTGCGGGCGCGGTGCACGCGGGTCACCCCCTGCAGCGATGCTTCCGGGATCTACACACCGCCAGCCAGCACGTGTACTTCAGCCCGGCCGCGATGAAGCGGTACGCCGGCACCCGATTCGGGATTGCGCAACCGACCCACCTGATGTGACCCGAGGAAGGCACCGCATCAGCCGGGCAGTCGTCGCCAGCCACTAAGCTGGCTGCCGTGGAAACCCCCTCGCCGCGGCCCGTGTTGGTCGTCGACTTCGGTGCACAGTATGCGCAGTTGATCGCCCGCCGAGTCCGCGAGGCGCGGGTCTACTCCGAGGTCATCCCGCACACCGCGTCGATCGACGAGATCAAGGCCCGGCAGCCGGCGGCGCTGGTGCTCTCCGGGGGGCCGTCCAGCGTCTACGAAGAAGGCGCCCCGCAACTCGATCCGGCGGTGTTCGACCTCGGCGTGCCCGTGTTCGGCATCTGCTACGGATTCCAGGCCATGGCGCAGGCCCTGGGCGGGACCGTCGCCCACACCGGCACCAGCGAGTACGGCCGTACCGAGCTGAAAGTGGTTGGCGGCGAACTCCATTCGGGACTGCCCAGCTCCCAGCCGGTGTGGATGAGCCACGGTGACGCGGTCACGGCCGCACCGGAGGGATTCGAGGTGGTCGCCAGCAGCCCGGGCGCGGTGGTGGCCGCCTTCGAGAACCGGAGCCGCCGCCTGGCCGGCGTGCAGTATCACCCCGAAGTCATGCACACCCCGCACGGGCAGCAGGTGCTCAGCCGATTCCTGCACGACTTCGCCGGGCTCGGCGCGGAGTGGACGCCGGCCAACATCGCCGGCGCCCTGGTCGAGCAGGTGCGCGAACAGGTCGGCGACGGGCACGCGATCTGCGGACTGTCCGGCGGCGTGGACTCGGCGGTGGCCGCCGCACTGGTGCAGCGCGCCATCGGCGACCGATTGACCTGTGTCTTCGTCGACCATGGACTCCTGCGTGCCGGCGAACGCGCGCAGGTGCAGCGCGATTTCGTCACCGCCACCGGCGCCAACCTCGTCACCGTCGACGCCGCGGACACCTTCCTGCAGGCGCTGTCGGGGGTGACCAATCCCGAGGGCAAGCGCAAGATCATCGGCCGCCAGTTCATCCGGGCGTTCGAGGGCGCGGTGCGAGACATCGTGGGGGACACGGATTCTCAGGTCGAGTTTTTGGTGCAGGGCACGCTGTACCCGGACGTGGTGGAATCCGGCGGGGGCAGCGGGACCGCCAACATCAAAAGCCACCACAACGTCGGCGGCCTGCCCGACGACCTGAAGTTCAAACTCGTCGAGCCGCTGCGGCTGCTGTTCAAAGACGAGGTGCGCGCCGTCGGGCGTGAGCTTGGCCTGCCGGAGGAAATCGTTGCGCGCCAGCCCTTTCCGGGCCCCGGCCTGGGCATCCGGATCGTCGGTGAAGTCACCGCGCGGCGGTTGGAGACCCTGCGCCGCGCCGACTTGATCGCGCGCGAGGAACTCACCGCCGCCGGTCTGGACAACCTGATCTGGCAGTGCCCGGTGGTGCTGCTGGGCGAGGTCCGCTCGGTCGGTGTGCAGGGCGACAACCGCACCTACGGGCACCCGATCGTGCTGCGGCCGGTGTCCAGCGAGGACGCCATGACCGCCGACTGGACCCGGGTGCCCTACGAGGTGCTGGAGCGCATCTCGACCCGCATCACCAACGAGGTGGCCGAGGTCAACCGCGTGGTGCTGGACATCACCAGCAAACCCCCCGGCACCATCGAGTGGGAGTGACCGGTCGGCGCGAAAGCGCCACCACATCACACCCATCCGCCCCACCGGTATCGATCGCATAAAGCCGCCCCTTCCGTTTCTTGACGGTTGTCGGAGGGCGGGTGTTTACTCTCAATCAGTCGAACATACTTACTGCTTATCTGCTTAAGTGGACTTACGCTGGTCGGTGTGGATTTTGCTGGTGTGAGTCCGGTTGGCGGGATGGAT
>NZ_LQPH01000006.1 GCF_002102255.1 Mycobacterium nebraskense | reverse complement strand
GGCCACCTCCACACCGACCAACAAACCCACAATCGGCCGTGCCAACCGGCAGCGGCTTGACATAGGAGAAACGCGTGCTGCTCTCCGATCGTGACCTCAGGGCCGAAATCACCGCCGGCCGGTTGGGCATCGACCCGTACGACGACACCCTGGTGCAGCCGTCCAGCATCGACGTCCGCCTGGATTGCATGTTCCGGGTGTTCAACAACACCCGGTACACCCACATCGACCCCGCCAAGCAGCAGGACGAGCTCACGACGCTGGTCGAACCGGTCGACGGGGAGCCGTTCGTCTTGCACCCCGGGGAGTTCGTGCTCGGCTCGACGCTGGAGCTGTTCAGTCTGCCGGAGGACCTCGCGGGCCGGCTGGAAGGCAAATCGTCGCTGGGCCGGCTCGGACTGCTGACGCACTCGACCGCCGGGTTCATCGATCCCGGCTTCAGCGGTCACATCACGCTGGAGCTGTCCAACGTCGCCAACCTGCCGATCACACTGTGGCCGGGCATGAAGATCGGCCAGCTGTGCATTCTGCGATTGACCAGTCCGGCCGAACACCCTTACGGCAGTTCTCAAGTAGGTTCGAAATACCAGGGCCAGCGAGGACCCACGCCGTCGCGCTCCTATCAGAACTTCATAAGGACTACATAGGTTCTGAGGCGCTCCCGCACCGCCGTTCTGCGCGATACTTAGATAGCCGTGGTTTTTCCTCCGCCAGGCCATGGTTCATCTCGCAATACCTTTGGAGGGGTTTGCCTTGGATATCGTGCTCGGGGTGTCGATGGCACCGGCATCGATCCAAATGGTCGTTCTGGAAGGCGAATACGCCGACGGCGCGACGGTAGAAGAGGACGTGTTCGACGTCGCCGCTAACGACGAAGCGGCCACCGCGAGTGCGCCCGACCAGGTGCTCGCCGCCATCCTCGGCACCCGCGAGGGCGCGGCCGATGCCGGGCTCGAGGTGTCGTCCATCGGCGTGACGTGGACCGACCAGTTCGAGGCGGCGGCGTTGCGCGACGCGCTGGCTGCTTACCGCATCGAGAATGTCATGTTGGTGTCGGCCTTTCTGGCCGCGACCGCATTGGCCCAAAACGTCGGCGGGGCAATGGGTTACGAGCGAACCGCGGTGATGTTCGTGGAGCCCGACACCGCGACGCTGGCGGTCGTCGAGACCTCCGACGGGTCCATCCCCGACGTCTACAAGCAACCCCTCTACGCCGAGTCGTACGACCAGGCCGCCGCGCAACTCGGCGGCATGATCGCCGGGCTGGAGAAGCTGGAAGCGGCGCCGGACGGTGTGCTGGTGGTCGGCTCGGGCGTCGACATCGCCCCGCTGAAGCCCGCGCTGCAAACGGCGACCTCGCTGTCGGTGAGCATGCCGGAGGAGCCCGAGACGGCGCTGGCCCGCGGCGCCGCCCTGGCGTCGGCCAACGCGCCGCTGTTCGCCTCGTCGACCGCCGCGCTGGCCTACGCCCAGGACCCCGGCACCGGTGCCGTCGACCAACATTCGCTGCCCGAATACCTTTACGTGCCTTTCGGACCGGAGCCTGGGGACGACGAGCTCGCCTACAGCGCGGTGCCCGATGAGGACAGCGACTCGCCGACCGTCGTCATCGAAAAGCTCTTCATGCCCGAGGAGAGCCAGGCGCGGCGCAGGCCGGCCCTGCTGATCGGTAGCGGGCTGGCGGTCGCCGGGATCAGCGCGGTGCTGGCGCTCGAGATCGCGCTGGCGATCGGTATCCGCACGACCGGCACCATCGCTCTGCAGCCCACCCCCGGGCAGCACCTCATCGTCCCGACGCAGGAGCCGCCGGCGCCCGCGCCCGTTGAGGCGTCGGCCCCGGCGCAGAGGATCAACCCGCCGGTGCCGATGGCGGCGCCCATGCCGATGACTCCGCCGGTCGCCGCGCCGCTGCCCGCGGCCCCTCCGCCGCCCGCAGCGCCTCCCATTCCCGCGGCCCCGCTCCCGGCGGCTCCGATCGTCCCGGTTCCCGTCGTGGTCCCGCCGCTGTTGCCGCTTATGGTGCCGCCGGTCCACGTGCCCGTTCCCAACCCGGTCGTGAGCCCGCCCGTCATCCAGGCTCCGCCGCACGTGTCACTCCCACAGCCGGTGCTGCCCCAACCGCCGGTGCACCTCCCGCAACCGCAGTCGCCGCCGCAAGTCGGCGGCACCGTGCCGCAGTCGCCGCCCCACCAGACGCCTCCCGGGCAAGGCTCGTCGCCGATCCCCGAGGGCCCAGGCGGCTCCACCGGTGGGCATGTCCCGCCGCCCGGTTCGGGCACGGGCGGCTCCACCGGTGGGCACACGCCACCCCCGGATTCGGGCACCGGCGGCTCTAGTGGTGGGCATGTACCGCCGCCTGGTTCGGGCACCGGCGGCTCCAGCGGCGGGCACGTGTCGCCCCCGGGCGAGGGTGGCCTCGGCGGCCTTGGCGGCGGACACGTTTCGCCCCCCGGTTCGGGCGGCGGTGCGCCCACCGGCCCCGGTGGCCTGTTCGGCGGCGGCGGCCACGGTGGTGGACCCGTCGCCGGCGGCGGTGGTGGCTTTGGCGCTCCGGGCGGCGGTAGCTTCGGCGCTCCCGGTGGTGGCGGCGCCTTGGGCGGTGGCCACAGCGGCGGCGGCCTGGGTGGTGGCGGCGGCTTCGGCGGTGGCCACAGCGGCGGCGGCGGTGGTGGCGGCGGCGGGCACAAATAGCCCTTCGCGGCTCCCGGGCGCACCTATCTTCGCGCGCTAGGGTGGCGAATTGGGGTGTGGGCGCGGCCGGGATCGCTGCGAAGTCATCCGGCCAATTCTCTAAAGCGACGAGGCCCGCAACGCAGGTGTCCTCGCACGGCAATTGATTTGGACGACTTGGAGGAGCGGTGGACGTCGTACTTGGCGTGTCTATGGCACCTGAGACGGTCCGCATGGTGCTCGTTGAAGGCGAAGCTGCCGGTGGGGTGACGGTCGATCAGGATGGCTTCCACCTCAGCGATCGGACGACGGCGGTCGCCGCGGCGGACCGCGTGGTCGCCGCGATTCTCGGCACCCGGGAAAGTGCGGCCCAGGGCGGCCATCAGCTGAAATCGAGCGGAGTGACCTGGTCCGACCCGGTCGAGGCGGCCGCGCTGCGAAATGCGTTGGCGGCACGCAAGATCGAGAACGTCATGCTGGTGTCGTCGGTCATGGCCGCCGCGGCACTGGCTCAGGCCGCGGGCAGCGCGACCAATTGCGCGCGCACCGCACTGTTGTTCGTCGAGCCCACCACCGCGACCCTGGCCGTGGTCGACACCGCCGACGGATCCGTCGCCGATGTGCGTCGGCATCTGCTGCCCAGCAGCGACGAGGCGGCTCTGGCGAAGCTGGCCTCGATGGTCTCGGGCGCCGAATCGATGAGGGCCCGCCCGGACGGGCTGTTCCTGGTGGGCTCGGACGTCGACATCCCGTTCATCAAGCCTGCGCTCGAGGCGGCGACGTCGCTGTCGGTGACCACGCCCGAGGAACCCGAGATGGCGCTGGCGCGGGGCGCTTCACTGGCGGCGGCCAACGCGCAGTTGGGGGCGCCGTCGACGATCGCGATGCCCTATGC
This sequence comes from Mycobacterium nebraskense, assembly GCF_002102255.1. GTDB lineage: Bacteria > Actinomycetota > Actinomycetes > Mycobacteriales > Mycobacteriaceae > Mycobacterium > Mycobacterium nebraskense. Next base: position 1,610 of record NZ_LQPH01000006.1, on the reverse strand, counting down.
GGGGGACCCATCGGCAGACGGGCGGGAACTGGCCTACAGCGCCGAGGCGGATAGCGCGGCGGCCCGGGCAACCAGGGCCGACCGTGAGTCTGCCGCCCACTCGGGCGAGCACCGCAGCCGAAAATCGGTGCTGGCCGTCATCGCCGCGACGCTGGTATTCGTCGGCGGTGTCGTCGCCCTGGCCTTGGCGCTCGCCCTCGACATCCGGCCGCACGCGCACCAGCGCCCCGACATCACCCAAAACGTCGTCGCCCCGTCCGTCCAGGAGCCCCCGCCGCCAGCGTCGATCCCGCCGCCGCCGGCGTCCGCCCCGCCCGCGCCGGTATCTCCCCAACCGGGGCCTGGTCCGTCCCACGGCGAGCAGTGGGACGATTGGCTCCATCGACACCTGGGGCAGCACGGCATCCCGATTCCCTAGCCGCCTCCCCACCCGAAAGCTGGCGATCGCGCGTAAAATCGTGACACTAGGTGAAGACACGTTGGGGAATCAGTGACGTTTGGCGTTTTCGCGGGGTGCGGCGGCCACGTCCTCATCGACAGTGCTAGCAATCGAACCATGGAGGAGCTGTGGACACCGTACTTGGCGTGTCAATGGCGCCGACGGCAGTCCGAATGGTGCTGGTCGAAGGCCAGAACGGCGAAGGCGCCACCGTCGACGAAGACAATTTTGACGTTGCGCCCGAAGACGACGCCGCAACGCTCAGCGCGGCCAACCAGGTAGTCTCGGCGATCCTGGGCACGCGCCAGGGCGCGGCCGAGGGCGGCTACCAACTGGCCTCGACAGGGGTCACCTTCACCGATCCGATCGAGGCCGCCGCGCTGCGGGATGCGCTGGCCGCCCACAAGGTCGAGAACGTGATGTTGGTCTCGGCCTTCCTGGCCGCGGCCGCCTTGGCACAAGCCGTCGGCAGCCAGACCAACTACGCGCAGACGGCACTGCTGTACATCGAGCCCGACACCGCGACGCTGGCCGTCGTCAACAGCGCCGATGGGTCGATCGCCGACGTCCGTCGGCAGCCCCTCCCGGCCGATGACGAGGCCGCGGTGGCCCAGCTGGCCACGATGGTTTCGCATGCCGAGACGCTGGAGACGCGCCCGGACGGGGTGTTCGTGGTCGGCTCCGGCATTGACATCCCGCTCATCAAGCCCGCGCTGGAGGCGGCGACCTCGCTGCCGTTGTCGGCGCCCGAGGAGCCCGAAACGGCGCTGGCCCGGGGCGCTGCGCTGGCCTCCGCGCATGCCCCGCTGTTCTCGTCGTCCACCGAGGCGCTGGCCTACGCCCAAGACCCGGGCACCGGCGCCATCAACCCGTTCGCGATCACGCCCGGCTACTTCGACACCCCGGCAACCTTGGGCAGGGATGCGCTCGCCTACAGCGCGGTGCCCGACGACATCGACGACCTCTACACCGGCGCGCACACCGGCGCCACCGCGCTCGTCGACGCGGGCTATCCGGAACGCAGGTCCTTCCGGCTGGTGGGAAGCATCGTGGCGGGCGTCTTCGTCATCGGGGTAGTGGCGCTGGTCGTCTCCTTGGCGATCGCCATCCGGCCCACGGCCAACGTCCGGCCCAGCCCGAACCAGAACGTCGTCGTCGCGCCCGCCCGGCC
>NZ_LQPH01000005.1 GCF_002102255.1 Mycobacterium nebraskense | reverse complement strand
CTCTACCGGCCAGGACCACCCTGTCGGCAACCCACGTTCACATGTGTGCGAGGCCCCAGCCTCGTCATACCGTCTAATCGACGACGTCACCCCGGGCGACATCATCGCCGTCGACCGCGGCTCTGGTGAACAGCCCTACAAAGTCGTCTTCAAAGACTCCACCGACGCTGGCTACGTCGTCACGTTCCAGGATGACGACGGTGAGACCTTCCAGCTCGACCTGGCCGCCGGCACCACGGTGACGAGGTCGCTGGAGTCGAAGTGGGAATCTGCGCAAAGCCCCACCCCGCACACCGAAGTCTAGGCAACGGCGCCGATGGTGACGCGGTCGCCGACATGGATGACGCCCTCCGCCACGACCGCGAGATAAGCACCTGCACACGGCTGAGCGCCGTGACCACCTGTGTCCCAACGGTTCTCGGCTGCAGGTGTGCGGAGCGCCTGTGGAGCGCGCGGCAGTGGGCCGTGCTCGAGCGTCGGCACGACGCATCGGGATGTCGCCGTCAGGACGCGCAGTAGCGCATCGCCGACGGCGATTTCCCTGCCGACCCAATCGTTTTCGGCGTAGGGCGGATGGCCCGGTGGCGTCTTGATCACAACGTTGGGGCGGTACCGCAGCGCCTCGACGCCGATGTGCTCCAGCGTGGCCGTCGTAATCGCGTGCAGTGGGGCCTCGTCGGTGAACGCGTCACCCGGTGTCGCCTGGGCGATTTCCAGAATGCGGCCGCTGACCTCGGCGTCCAGTCCCAGCTCGAGCAGCTTCTCCGGATCCGGGCGCACCAACGTGGCGCCGTGGGGGCGCTGGGCGATCAGTCGGACCGCTCGCCCCATCAGCCGCGAGAGCAGGTCGTCGATACCTGGGTCGTCGGCCGCCACACTGGTCCCGTCGGGCAGCCCGATCTTCACCCGCCCGGCTTCCCCGTTGGCGGTGCACTTGAGCAGGCCGCGCCACAGCCGGGCATTCTTGGCGCTGGCCACATGCCCGGTGGTGGCGTCCAGCAGCGCCAGCCGGCGGTCCCCCTCGGCGCCGTGCTCGTCGACGAACAAGCTGGGCACGGTTTCGCCGAGCATCGACTTCACCGGGTAGCGGAGCAGGCTCTGCACCCGCATGTCCACCTCGGCGGGACCTGAAAAGGCCGTCGAACCCTCCACTGCCCATCCCCACTCGGCGACACCACACGAACTATCCCGCTCAGAATATGCCGGAAGAGCGGGAAAACCGGTGGTGGGTCAGGAAGCGATTAGCCCGGGCAGTAGGTCGATTCCGCCGCGCTGACCCAGCCGGTCATGTCCGCGAAGGTGAAGCCCTTCGCGCTCATGCTGGAGTGCAAGTCGGCGGCAATCGCATCCGGCGTTTTGCCGGCCATCCGGTCCGCGCAGACCGCATGCCCCATTGCGATCATGTCGGAGTCACTCGACGAGGGCCACGTGAATCCAAGGTTGTGCAGTTTCGCGATGTATGCGTCGTCCGTGCTGTCGGCCGATGCAATAGCGGTGGTTGCAGTCAGGGCAGCGCCAACCATGACGGGAATTGTCAGTCTGGCCAGCCAACGCGGTGGAAGCATTTCGTGCCCTTCTTTTGTTGTCGGTGTGGAGGTGGCGTCAGTATATGAGTGAGCGCGGCCGCGATTATTAAATATAGGAAAATTGCCATGAACCTTGCGGAACGAGTTGATCGGCTGACCTCTGACCGCATTCTGGGGAATGTTTATCGGCGCGTCGGTGCCGGATCGGCGCGCAACGTTACGTCCGGTGCTCCCACCGGTGCGGGGCTTATCCGCACGGCGCTCAGCCGGCCGGCGTGGTGACGACGATCGAGTCCCTTCCGGTTTGCCAGCTGGCCATGAAGGTCGGGATGGTGACCTGTTCGTCGGGGTGGTCGGCGCCGGGGTCGTTGAGGTGGACGACCTCCTTATTGGTGTCGATCCCGGTGACGACCAGGAAGTGGTCGGCCTTGGTGCGCTGGTCGCTGGTGTTCCAGATGGCGGCGGAGTTGACCCAGGCGATGACCTTGCGATTATTGGCGAGGTACCGCTCCAGCGCGGGTAGTCCGGTCTGATCCGGGTGGGCCGCGTAGGTCATCTCCGATTTGATGCCGTAGTGGTCGAGTAGCACTACCGCGTCGGCCAATTCGATGCCGCCGTCGCCATTGGTGTGGCTTGGGTCGTCGCGTGGTGCGTAGATTGGCCCGGGATTGGTTTGTGAGGGCGTCGACTCCCCCAGCTCGATCATCTGCTGCTCCGTCGGCGCGTGGCCGGTGATCTCGCCGACCACGTCGGCTACGGACATCAGCCCGCAGTTGTCCTCGAGTGACTGCGCCTGCCAGTACTTGGCGGCCGCAGCGGGATCGCCGTAGATGCCGCTTTCAGCCGGTGGCGCCCCGCCTGCCGCCTGCGTCGGCGGCTGATTGCTGGGGACGCTGACGATGGTCGTCGACACGGTAGCTCGCGGCGCCGATGGGGGTGCCGGCCGACACGATGAGAGCAGGGATACACCGGCCAGACAGACGCATGCGGCCGCCACCGCGGCGCGGGCCGCAGACGCAGTCCTGGAACTGAACATGGGCGCTCGTGAAGTTCGATCAGAAAAGCTTGAGAGCGTGCAAACGATAACACTTCGGTTCGCGGTTATAGGCGACTAATGCCGTCTCGGTGACGCGGGCTTATCTACTCAACAAAATTCATCGGTTCCAGCCGCTGTCGATCCCGAGAAGTGACGCATCGACGTACAAAAACCATACAAAACAATTGCTGGTGACATCTGTCGATATTGGACGTCGTTTTGCAGCCTCGGAAATGACGCCACCGTGTCGTGTACGCGGGCTCAGTGTGGGAGCAGTCGCTGCTTTTGCTCGAGGAACTCTTCCTCCGTGATGATTCCCGCGTCGCGCAGCGACGCCAGTTCTCGGAGCTCGGCGGCGATGCTCGTAATGGGTCCGCCCGCCGGAACCTGCGGCGCGGCTGCGGAGTCCTGTGCCGGCTTCTTCGTTGAGGCCCTGAGCCGTTCGGCACGACCCGCGACCCCCGCACCCGTCGTGCCGGCCATGGCGCGCCCGGCCATACTCGCCGCGGCCATCTCGCCGAACAGGCTGCCGGAGCCAGTGGACGAGGCTTGCGCGGCGGCGCCGACGGTGGTGGCCGGCAAGCCCAGGGCGGCCGGGCGTACCGCCGGGGCAGCCGCCGCCCATCCCGGTGGCACCGACAAACCACCGACCATGTTCGCCTGGCCCAGCCCGGCCGTCGCCGCCGTTCCGCCCGCCAGATTGGTGATCACCGGGAAGGGCGTCGGGGGCACCGGGGCTGTCCCCGGCCAGGACTGGACCCCCGCCCAGCCGCTGACGATGTCATCGGTGTGGAACCCGGTCAGAGCGCCGGCAACGTCGTAGGGAAGCGCTACCACGGCGGCGGCGAGCCCAGCCGTCCCGATTTCTGGGTCGACGAACACCGCGCTCAGGTCCGCCGTCAGGCCCAAAAGGTCCCGCCCGCCAAAGCCGAAGTCGAGAGGGGTCGCGAGGCTGGTCAGTGCATTCGGTGTCGCGGAGAAGGCTTGCTGGGTCGACGTGAGGGCGCTTTGCACCTTTCCCGCCGAGGTGCCGGTGGCTTGGGTGAGGGCGGCCGCTTGCCTCACCGACCCGCCCGAATCGGTGCTCTGTTGGGGCGGGGCGAACGGCGTCAGCCTCGTCGCCGCCGCAGACGACGCCGCGTAACCGTACATGGCTCCGGCATCTTGGGCCCACATCTCCGAGTACTGCGCCTCGGTGGTCGCGATCGCCGGCGTGTTCTGCCCGAAGACGTTCGTCGCGACCAGGGACATCAACAGGGTGCGGTTGGCCGCGATAACGGGAGGCGGCACCGTTTCCGCGAAGGCCGCCTCGTAGGCGGCGGCCGCGGCTTTGGCCTGGTTGGCCGTCTGTTCGGCCTGCGCCGCGGCGGTCCTCGTCCAGGCCACGTAGGGGGCGGCCGCGGCCGCCATAGCGGCCGCCGATGGCCCAAGCCAGGGCCCACCGGTCAGGGCCGCCACCTCCGACTGGTAGGAGGTCGCCGCGGAATGCAGGGCGACGGCCAGCGCGTCCCAGGTCGTCGCGGCGGCCAGCATAGGTGCCGCCCCTGGCCCCGTATACATCCGCGCGGAATTGAGTTCCGGGGGCAGCGCTGCGAAGTCCATGAGTCGTCTCCTCCGGACGGTTTAACGGGTGGCCACAGTGTTAACGGATCGTTGCTGGCCGTACTGGGGTAGCCCAACGGACAGCAAACAATTCTCGATCCTTCTAGTAGTACAGGTCCCGCAATGACGGATGACCGAGTCCTGTCCCCTGACCGTGCGGCGTCCGCCTGAGACGCTCGAGCATGGCCCGTGACCAGGAATGGCTGCCCAGATCACCGATAAGTTACCTCCGTATCGCCCGGGGGAGCCTGTCAACGGCGCGGATGGGCCTTGCGTCGGCAGTGCGGCGCGGCGGGGTCACGTCCTACGACCTCGCCACATGGTCGGTCTGATTGGATCGATACCACCACCGTGAGTTAGGTCGTTCATGAAAATTGTGCTGGCAGGCTACGGGAGCCGGGGCGACGTCGAGCCCTGCGCCGCCGTCGGTCGCGAGCTGCTCCGCCGGGGTCACGACGTGCTCATGGCGGTCCCGCCCGACAGACTTCACTTCGTCGAATCGGCCGGGCTGAAAGCCGTCGCCTATGGGCCGGACACGCGAGAGCAGATCAACGCGGCGACGAATTTCGTTCACCGCGTGCAGGATCCGATGAGCGCGCTGCCGCAACTCGTGGAACGCGTGACCCAGGTGTGGGCGGAGAAGGGCACGGCGCTGGTGTCGTTGGCAGAGGGCGCCGACCTGCTGGTGGCCGGCATGAACGAGCAGAGGCTGGCCGCCAACGTCGCGGAGTTCTACGGCATGCCGTTCGCAGCGCTGCACTTCTTCCCCGCGCGCGCGTTGGAACTCGGCGGGTCTCAGGCGTACGTAACGAACGTGGCCGAAGGCGCACAACGCGAGGCGCTTGGCTTGCCCGAAGGCGCGGGATCGTCGACCCGACAGGTGTTGGAGATCCAGGCCTACGAGGAGCTATGCGTGCCCGAGCCGGCGGCTGAATGGGCGGAATCCGGGTACCGACGGCCGTTCGTAGGGTCGCTGACGCTGGATATGCCGACCGATGTCGACGATGAGGTGTTGTCGTGGATCGCTGACGGACCGCCGCCCATCTACTTCGGCTTCGGCAGCACACCGGTCACGTCGCCCGCTGAGACGGTCGCGGTGATCAGCGGGGCTTGCGAGCAGTTGGGCGAACGGGCGTTGATTTGCGGCGGCGCAAACGATTTCACGCAACTCGCGCAGGTGGCACATACCAAGATCGTCAACGCGGTCAACCACACGGCCATCTTTCCGGCATGCCGCGCGATCGTGCACCACGGAGGCGCCGGCACCACCGCTGCGGCCATGCGGGCCGGAGTCCCCATGCTGGTGCTCTGGCTCTGGCTCGATCAGCCGATCTGGGCATCCGCGGTCAGCCAGCTGGAAGTCGGCATCGCCAGGCCCTTTTCGGAATCGACCTACGATTCACTGGTCGCGGATCTGCACTCCCTGCTGGCCACGGACTACGCCGCTCGAGCCCGCGAGGTCGCCACCGCGATGACCAAACCCGCCGAAAGCGTCGCCAAGGCCGCCGACCTCCTCGAAGACGCCGCCCGCTCGGCCTGATCGGCGCGGTTCGTCCGACCGGTGGTGCAAAGCGGCCGGGTCGTGTAAAAGGTTCTGGTGCAGGATCCGCCTCCTAGCTCTTTCGATCCGTCGATGCTTTACGAAGCGATGGTCAGGCGGTGGTATCGCCGGTCGTCGGCCGAGGGCCACATCCGGGTGCCGGCCGTCCCGAGCTTGATCGACGAGTACGTCCAGTTGTGCGGCAACGTCTGTGCCACCCTGGGCGTCTGGCACACGCCCGAACAGTCCGCTCAGCTGAGGACCGCGCTGGAGGCCGAGCTGGCAAAGGGTTTCAAGGCCTCCCCCCGTTCGGACATCGTCATCTCGTTTAACGCCCCCTTCGGGACGAGCGTGAACTTCCGCGTCAAAGCCGAATGGCGGACAATCGGAGCCGATTACGACGAATGGGTAGCCGTCCGTCCGCCGCCGCTGTTCGGCACCGAGCCCGACGCGCGGGTGTTGGCGCTGGCCGCCGAAGCGGCTGACCCGACGGCCTACCGCGTGCTGGATGTCGGAGCGGGAACCGGGCGCAACGCCCTGGCGCTGGCCCGCCGCGGCCATCCGGTGGACGCTGTCGAGATGGCGGCCAAGCTAGCCGAGGTCATGCGCGCGGAGGCGCAGGGCGAATCGCTGGCCGTGCAGGTGATTCAGAGTGATGTCTTCACCGCAATGGAAAGCGTCCACGAGGAATACCAGCTGATGGTGCTCTCCGAGGTGGTACCCGACTTCCGGACCACCCAAGAGTTGCGGGGCGTGTTCGAGCTCGCCGCCGATTGCCTGGCTCCCGGTGGGCGGTTGGTGTTCAACGCCTTCTTGCCCCGCGAAGGGTACGTCCCCGACGACGCTGCGGTGCAGCTAGGTCAACAGTGCAACACGATGATTTACACGCGCGACCAGATGGCGAGCGCCGCGGCCGGATTACCCCTCGAGCTGGTTACCGACGATTCCGCATACGAATACGAGAAGGCGCACCTGCCCGAAGGCGCCTGGCCGCCCACGGGCTGGTTCGAGGGATGGGCCAATGGCCTCGACGTGTTCGACGTAGAGCGAGAGCACTCGCCGATCGAGTTGCGCTGGCTCGTCTACCAGAAGGCGGACTGAGTCCTTCGCGCCGAACGGGTATTCACTGCGAGGATTTGGCACTTTTCGCGCTGAATACACGTTCGGCGAAGGTCCTTAAGCGGTCAAATCGCGGGTCGCCGGCCCCTCCGACAGGGTGCCGTCCGGCGCAAAGCGCGACCCGTGCAGCGGGCATTCCCACGCCGTCGAGTTCGTCGTCGGCCATGACGCCATGATTCCCGCGCATGCGCCCGTCGGTTTAAAAATCGCACGTCCGTGGCATCTGATGGACAGCATTGTCGTGCTGGGCAGCGACTTCGACCCGGCAACCAACAGAACGCGAAGGGTCCGACAGCTCAATGATGTCCAACACCAGTGATCGGCCAGTGCGCAGGATCCTCGGTGATCGTCGGCCCCGCCGATTGCTGCTCGCCGTGTTAGTGGTCGTCGTGGTGGTAGGCGCCGTCTTGGTCGCGGCGTCGCTTGGTTGCTTCGACGGTGGTTGCGGTCACCGCAGCGCCTCGTCGAAAACCGCAGGACCGGCGCAAGTCACGATCACGCCCGGCCCCGATGCGCGCGACGTCGACCCGGTCGCACACGTGATGGTCAAGGCCGACGCGGGGACGCTGACCGACGTCCGCATGGTCAACGAGAGCGGCAAGTCGGTGCAGGGCGTGATGACACCGGACAACACCGTTTGGAAGCCCACCGTCCCGCTGGGTTACGGCCGCACCTACACCCTGACGGTCACCAGCCGGGGACCCAATGGTGTTGCTTCGAGCCAAGTTTCGTCCTTTTCGACCCTGAAACCGTCCAACCAGACCAAGGTTTCGTTCACCACAACCTCGGAGGCCGCACTCAAAGATGGCGGTACCTACGGCGTCGGAACAGTGGCCGTGGCCCACTTCGACGAGCAGATCGCCGACCGGGCCGCCGCTGAGCGGCAGCTGGCGGTGACCACCGACCCGAAGGTGCAGGGGTCGTGGTTCTGGGTCGACGACCAAACCGCCCACTGGCGGCCGGAGCATTACTACGCAGCGGGCACGACCGTCACCGCCGAAGCCAAGGTCTACGGAATCGCCTTGGGCGACGGCTTATTCGGGCAGGACGACACCAAGGTGTCGTTCCGGATCGGCGACGCGCACGTCTCGATCGCCGACGACGCCACCAAACAAGTCAGCGTCTACAACAACGGAGCCTTGATGCGCACGATGCCCACCTCGATGGGGATGGGTGGCACCGAGAACGTCGGCGGCAAGAGCATCTCGCTGTGGACGCCTCCGGGCGTCTATACCGTGCTCGACAAGGGCAACCCGGTCGTGATGGACTCCTCGACGTTCGGGCTGCCCAAAAACTCCCGCCTGGGCTATCGCGAGACCATCAACTACGCCACGCGGATCAGCACCGACGGGATATACCTGCACGAACTCGAAGCCACAGTGTGGGCCCAGGGTCATCAGGACACGTCGCATGGATGCCTGAACCTCAATGCCGACAACGCGAAATGGTTCTACGACTTCTCGGTGCCGGGCGATGTGGTCGAGGTCCGCAACAGCGGCGGCCCGCCGTTGACACTGGCGCAGAACGGCGACTGGACGGTCAGCTGGGAGGACTGGCGCAAAGGCAGTGCCCTGAAGCCGACGTGACGCAGCTCATTCGTCACCCGTAGTTGTGCCGCACTTCATAGTAAAGTCTTGACTCGTTCCAGATAAGTGCGTCATATTGGTGCGGTGTCATCGACGGCCGATTACGCGGAGCGACTGCGGATGGCCGATCTCCGGGTGACCCGCCCCCGGGTCGCTGTGTTGGAGGCGGTGGACGCCCACCCGCATTCCGACACCGAGACCATCTTCTCGGCGGTGCGCGTCGGCCTGCCCGACGTCTCCCGCCAGGCCGTATACGACGTACTCAGCGCGCTGAGCACAGTGGGTTTGGTGCGCCGGATCCAGCCCTCCGGGTCGGTCGCCCGCTACGAGTCGCGAGTCGGCGACAACCACCACCACGTCGTGTGCCGGTCCTGCGGCGTCATCGCCGACATCGACTGTGCGGTCGGTGAGGCGCCCTGCCTCACCCCGTCGGACGACCACGACGTTCTAGATGGCTTCGTCCTGGACGAGGCCGAGGTCATCTACTGGGGCGTGTGCCCTGACTGTTCGACTGCAGGTTCCTAGATCGCAGCCCGATTTACCCCACCACCCGAAAGGAACGTTGTGAGCGAGAGCGAAAACCCCACAATTCCCGCCCCGACACCGAAATCGAATGCACCCCATACCAACCGCGACTGGTGGCCAGACCAGGTCGACCCGTCGACGCTGCAGCCGCACAACCCCCAGTCCAACCCGCTCGGGGACGACTTCGACTACGCCCAGGAGTTCGCCAAGCTCGACGTCGACGCGCTCAAGGCCGACGTCATCTCGGTGATGACCACCTCGCAGGACTGGTGGCCCGCCGACTACGGCCACTACGGGGGCCTGTTCATCCGGATGAGCTGGCACGCGGCCGGCACCTATCGCATCTTCGACGGCCGGGGCGGCGGCGGCCAGGGCATGCAGCGGTTCGCCCCGCTCAACAGCTGGCCGGACAACGTGAGCCTGGACAAGGCACGACGGTTGTTGTGGCCCGTCAAGAAGAAGTACGGCAACAAGATCTCGTGGGCCGACCTGATCATCTTCGCCGGTAACTGCGCCCTGGAATCGATGGGCTTCAAGACCTTCGGCTTCGCCTTCGGCCGCGAGGACGTCTGGGAGCCCGAGGAGATGCTCTGGGGCGAAGAGGACGAATGGCTGGGCACCAACAAGCGCTACTCCGGTAAGCGGGATCTCGCCCAGCCCTACGGCGCGACCACGATGGGTCTGATCTACGTCAATCCGGAAGGCCCCGAAGGCAAACCGGACCCCATCGCCGCCGCGATCGACATCCGCGAGACCTTCGGCCGGATGGCGATGAACGATGAGGAGACCGCCGCACTCATCGTCGGCGGGCACAGCTTCGGCAAGACCCACGGCGCCGGCAGCGGCGATCTGGTCGGACCCGAGCCGGAGGCCGCGCCGATCGAACAACAGGGCCTGGGCTGGAAGAGCTCGTACGGCACCGGCACTGGTAAGGACGCCATCACCAGCGGCCTGGAGGTGGTCTGGACGCCCACCCCGACCAAGTGGGACAACACCTTCCTCGAGACCCTGTACGGCTACGAGTGGGAGCTGACCAAGAGCCCCGGCGATGCCTGGCAGTTCGTCGCCAAGGACGGCGCCGGTGCGGGCACCATCCCCGACCCGTTCGGCGGGCCGGGGCGCGCACCGACGATGCTGGTCACCGACATCTCGATGCGTGAGTCCCCGATCTATCGCGACATCACGCGGCGGTGGCTGGATCATCCCGAAGAGCTGACCGAGGCTTTCGCCAAGGCCTGGTACAAGCTGCTGCACCGCGACATGGGACCGATCAGCCGCTACCTCGGGCCGTGGATTCCCGAGCCGCAGCTCTGGCAGGACCCGGTTCCGGCCGTGGACCACGAGCTGGTCGACGAAAAGGACATCGCGGCGCTGAAGAGCAAGGTCCTCCAGTCGGGTCTGTCCGTTCCCCAGCTGGTGAAGGCCGCCTGGTCGGCGGCCGGCAGCTACCGCAACACCGACAAGCGCGGTGGCGCCAACGGAGGACGGCTGCGCCTGCAGCCGCAACGGAACTGGGAGTGCAACGAGCCCTCCGAGCTCGACAGGGTGTTGCCCGTGCTGGAGAAGATCCAGCAGGACTTCAACGGCTCGGCATCGGGCGGCAAGAAGATCTCGCTGGCCGACGTGATCGTGCTGGCGGGTTCCGCGGCGGTCGAGAAGGCGGCCAAGGATGCCGGCTACGAGATCTCCGTGCACTTCGCGCCCGGACGCACCGACGCCTCCCAGGAGAACACCGATGTGGAGTCGTTCGCGGTGCTCGAACCGCGGGCCGACGGCTTCCGCAACTACATCCGGCCCGGCGAGAAGGCTCCGCTGGAGAAACTGCTGATCGAGCGGGCGTACCTGCTCGGTGTGACCGCCCCGGAGACGACGGTGCTCATCGGCGGCCTGCGTGCCCTCGGTGCCAATCACGGCGGCGTCAAGCACGGGGTGTTCACGGACCGGCCCGGCGCGTTGACCAACGACTTCTTCGTCAACCTGCTCGACATGGGCACCGAGTGGAAGCCGTCGGAAACCGCGGAGAACGTCTACGAGGGCCGCGACCGGGCTTCGGGCGCGGTCAAGTGGACGGCGACCGCGAATGACCTTGTGTTCGGGTCGAACTCGGTGCTGCGCGGATTGGCCGAGGTCTACGCCCAGGACGACAACCAGGGGAAGTTCGTGGAGGACTTCGTCGCGGCGTGGGTCAAGGTCATGAACAACGACCGGTTCGATCTGAAGTAAGACCGATAGGGACTTCGGCACAATCCGACACCTCCGCGGGCCATCGGCTCGCGGAGGTGTCGCATGTCCGCCGCGGCCGGGCGTGACGAATGGGTGGCCGGGGCTAGAGCGGCCACCATTCGTTGCGGGCAACGAGAACATCACGAAGGACGTCCGCCCGATCCGTGATGATGCCGTCGACGTCGATATCGAAAAGTGCGTGCATATTGTCGGGATCGTCCACTGTCCAGGCGTGAACCTGACGTCCTGACTCATGAAGAGCCCTGACCAGTCCGGGCGTGATGATCGGCAGCCCGCCCAACCGTGGCGGCAGCTGTAGGCAGTCACTGTCACGCAACACCTGCAAGGCATACGCTCGACCGGCCGGCGTTTTCGCCGCCAGCAACGCCAGGAACGCGCCTATACCTGCCGAACTCGCGACCCGCTTGGACAGCAGACGTAACGCACGGCGTCGACGGCGATCGGAAAACGAAGTGATCAGCACCCGGTCGTGCGCGTTCATCCGCTCGACGACATCGACAGTAGGACCGATGGCGGACGCGGATTTGATATCGATGTTGACCCGCATGTCTGGCAACGTGGAGAGGAGTTCTTCTAGGGTCGGGATCGACTCTCCCGCACCCAAATGAAGGTGGCGGACATCGCGCCAGTACCACCGGTCGATGGCGCCAGATGCACCCGAGTCCGATCTGAACATGCGGTCGTGCAGGATCACCGCGACGCCGTCGCGGGTTGCCCGAACGTCGGTCTCAATGTACCGAAACCCGAGCTTCGCCGCCTCGCAAAACGCCCCCATGCTGTTCATGGGCCATCTAAACGACGTAAATCCCCTGTGAGCCATGGCGATTCGCCCGGCGCCGCGAAGAAACTGCACCGTGGGTACGCCGCCATCAACCATGAGCTACATATCTTCCAGATGCCCACGCCGTCGTGCGGACGACTGGCAGCCGTCGCGGCTCACCGATCCAAACTCCACTGCCCGAAGTCGGGCGCCAGGACCTCGTCGATGTCCACGTTGATCCCGCCGAGGAGCGGGCTGGGGTTGGACGGGCTGTTGACCACGGCCTGATAGAGCACCGCGGCGGGCTCGCGCTCCCCGTGCGACCACGATTTCGTCTGCCACGCCCACCGGTGCCCGGGCGTGGTCGAGCTTCCTATGACGCCGTCTCGGATCGCCCAGCCGCACGCCCCGGCATGTCCGTAGATGCCGGTGCGGCCCACGCCCAGTACCGAGTTGATACCCCGAAACCATTGGACGGCAACGCTATTCCAGGTGTTGACATCGATATCGTCGTCGATGCTGAAAAAGATCGGGGCCGATCCCGGACCCCCGGCCGCGGCGTGCAGCCGCAAGGCCGTCTGCGCATCCGCCACGCCGCCGTCGTAGCCGCGCGTGCAGTCCGACGGGTCCGGCCAACCCGGTTTGCCGTACTGGAAGTTGCTGACGATCTGAAGGCCTGCCGCGCGAAGCGCGTCCGCATACTCGCGGGTGATGGGCTTTGCCTCGAAATTCGCTCCCGGCCGCGACTCCGACACGTAATTCACCACTCCGCCATAGCCCGCGGATTTGATCTCGTCCGGCGGAATCCGCCGCTCGGCGAAATCGATCAGCCGCATGTCGGCGGCAAATGCCTTTGGCCCCGCGAAGTCGGCGGCCAGCGTGCCGAAGCTGAGGAAAGCAGGTGCGACGGCAAATCGCAGGACGTCGCGCCTCGAGAACGCTCGCCGCCCGCCGAGTTCGCCTGATGCAGCCGAATCCTGCACCGCGCGATGGTACACCGCCCGGCCTCGGTCACGCTGGTGAGCTCACCGTTGTCGCCGGCTCCGAGCAGCGCGTTGGGGTTCTCCGCCGGCTGGCAGGTGACCACCGAAGCCCGACACCCGCCTCCACACCCGATGACGTCGCAACTTTGGCTCCGACAGGCGCCCACGAAGGCCGCTAATCCGCGGCTGGGTATGACGCCGTATACCCTGCCCCACGCGGGGCGGCGCGAACGGTTCAATCCCTTTCGGGGCCGAGTGGCATGATCTTTGCGTGCCGCATTTCCGTGAGACCGTTTACACGGGAGCCGGTGCCACCCGAGCTCGTTGCGCTCGATTAGGTCATCGAACTATAGTCTGGACACATGTCCAGTTTGCTGTCACGGAGCTCGGGAGTCCGTTGACCGCGATGGGTTCGGCGCTGTTCCGCGGTCATTCACCAGCAAAGAAGAGTTGAGTATGCGAATTGCCCTACTGTCCTACCGTAGTAAAACCCATTGCGGCGGACAGGGCGTCTACGTGCGCCATCTCAGCCACGGTCTGGTGGAACTCGGTCATGACGTCGAGGTGTTCTCCGGCCAGCCCTACCCCGACCTGCTCGACCCGCGGGTGCGCCTGACCAAGGTGCCAAGCCTGGATCTCTACCGCGAGCCCGACCCGTTTCGGGTGCCGCGGCCCAGCGAGATTCGCGACTCGATCGACCTGTTGGAACTGCTCACCACGTGGACCGCGGGCTTCCCGGAACCGCGGACGTTCACCATGCGCGCAGCGCGGTTACTGGCCGGCCGGATGGCCGAATTCGACGTGGTCCACGACAACCAGAGTCTGGGCACCGGCCTGCTTTCGATCGCCGGCGCGGGACTACCGGTGGTGGCGACCGTGCACCATCCCATCACCCGTGACCGGGTGCTCGATCTGGCCGCCGCGCGGTGGTGGCGAAAACCGTTGGTGCGGCGCTGGTATGGATTCCTGGCCATGCAACAGCAGGTCGCGCGCCAGATCCCGGACCTGCTGACGGTCTCGTCGTCGTCGGCCGCGGACATCGTGAGCGACTTCGGCGTCTCGCCGGACCAGCTGCACGTGGTGCCGCTGGGTGTGAACACCGAGCTGTTCAAGCCGGGGTCGCGTCCCCGGCAGCCCGGGCGGGTCATCGCGATCGCCAGCGCCGACACCCCCCTCAAGGGTGTGCGTACGTTGCTGCAGGCGGTTGCCCGGCTGCGCACCAGCAGGGATCTCGAGCTGCGGCTCGTCGCCAAGGTGGAGCCCAACGGCCCCACCCACAAACTCATCGCCGAGCTCGGCATCTCCGACATCGTCCACATCACCAGTGGGCTTTCTGACGCCGAACTGGCCGCGCTGTTCGCTTCGGCCGAAGTCGCGTGCATTCCGTCGCTCTACGAAGGGTTTTCGCTACCCGCGGTGGAAGCGATGGCCAGCGGCACGCCGATCGTGGCGAGTCGGGTGGGTGCGCTTCCCGAAGTCCTCGGCACCGACGGCGCGTGCGCTCAGCTGGTACCGCCCGCCGATGTCGACGAGCTCACCCGCGCGCTCGGTGACCTGCTGGACTCGTCGGAAAAGCGACGGAGTCTGGGCAAGGCGGGACGAACCCGCGCGGTCAACGTGTTCAGCTGGGAAGCCGTGGCCGCTCAAACCGTCCGGGTGTACGAGCGGGCGATCGCCCGTAACGCCGCTCCGGCGGCATCCAAAGGCGAAGCGCAATGCTGACAGTCGATTTCGACCGGCTACGGGTTGGGCCGGCCACCAAGGTCATCGACGTCGGATGCGGTGCCGGTCGGCACGCGTTCGAAGCGTATCGGCGGGGTGCCGACGTGATCGCATTCGATCGCGATGCGGCCGAGTTGCGTTCGGTGGACACCATTCTGCGCGCGATGGCGGAAGCCGGTGAGGCGCCGGCCGGTGCGTCGGCAAGGGTTGTGCTCGGCGACGCGCTGAAGCTGCCGTACGCCGACGAGACATTCGACTGCGTGATCGCGTCCGAAATCCTGGAGCACATCCCGCACGACGACGGCGCCATCGCCGAACTGATCAGGGTGCTCAAGGTCGGCGGCACCCTGGCGATCAGTGTGCCGCGTTGGCTTCCGGAGCGGTTGTGTTGGTTGCTGTCCGACGAGTACCACAGCAACGAGGGCGGCCACGTACGCATCTACCGAGCCAGTGAATTGCGCGCGAAAATCCTCGCTGGCGGCATGGAATTGACGCATGCCCACCATGCGCACGCGTTGCACTCCCCATTCTGGTGGTTGAAATGCGCTGTGGGCGTGTCGAACAACGATCACCGGGCCGTGTCCGCGTACCACAAACTCCTGGTGTGGGACCTGATGCAGCGGCCGAAGGTAACGCAGCTGGCGGAATCGCTGCTCAATCCGCTGGTCGGCAAGAGCGTGGCGATGTATTTCGTCAAACGGCCGGCTGCCGAAAGCCAAGCGACTGTGGGATATTCAATTGCGTCGGTCTAACCCACCCTCGGTCGCGGGAATCCTTACCCCCGAGCAATGCCGTCAAACCGCGCTGTCAATCGCAGCCACACAGGAGTCATCGGGAGCCATCCCCTGGTCCGAGGGGGGCCACACCGATCCGTGGGATCATGTGGAGTGCGCGATGGCGCTCACCGCCGCGGGATTGCTGGAACCGGCGCGCGCCGCGTTCGATTGGAGCCGCCGCACTCAACGGCCCGACGGCTCCTGGCCCATCCAGCTCCGCGCGGGCGTCATCGAAGACGTCAACAGCGACAGCAACTTCTGCGCCTACGTCGCCACTGGCGTGTGGCACCACGTGCTCGTCACCGGCGACCGGCGCTTCGCCGCTCAGATGTGGCCGGTCGTGCAGAAGGCGATTGACTTCGTCATCGACTTGCAGGTCGGCTACGGCGAAATCTGTTGGGCCCGAGGCGAAACCGGTCCACTGCCGGAAGCGCTGTTGACCGGTTGCGCGAGCGTGTTTCACAGCATCCGGTGCGCCTTGGCGCTTGCCGCCCTGGTTGACGAGCCGCAGCCCGAGTGGGAACTGGCGCTGGGCCGGCTCGGGCACGCCATAGCCGCGCACCCCGAGGCGTTCACCGAGAAGGACCGCTACTCGATGGACTGGTACTACCCCATCCTTGGTAGCGCCCTGCGCGGACCCGAGGCGGCGGCGCGAATCAAACAGCGCTGGGACGAGTTCGTGGTCGGTGGCCTGGGCATTCGCTGTGTGGTGGACCGGCCCTGGGTAACCGGCGCCGAGACATGCGAACTGGTGATGGCGCTGGATGCCATCGGCCAGCGGTCGGCCGCCCATCGACAGCTCGGTGCGATGCAACATCTCCGCGAGGAGGACGGCTCCTACTGGACGGGTTTGGTATTCGCGGACGGGAAACGGTGGCCCGAGGAGCGCACCACCTGGACGGGAGCCGCAATGATCCTGGCCGCGGACGCGCTGTCGAACACCACTGGGGGCGCCGGGATCTTCCGCGGCGAGGGACTGCCGATGGGCCTGCAGACCGACTTCGATTGCGAATGTGTCGCGGCCGGACCGGGTCGGTGACGTGAGTCCGGCTAGATCTGCTCGCCCGGCTCACCACTGACGCGTTCGAGCACCCGAAGCGATCCGGTGGCCGAAACCTCCCGGAACTGGCCGGAATCGAGTGCGCGACAGTAGATGTAGTACGGGGGCCGCCCGCCGTCTTTAGGGTCGGGGAACACGTCGTGAATGGCCAGCGCGCCACCGACGGCCACCCACTTCGCCCATCCGTCGAAGTCCCGGTTCGCGGCGGCCTCACTGTGGCCGCCGTCGATGAACAAGAACCTCAGCGGCGACCGCCACCCGGAGGCCACGATCGGCGACTTGCCCACGATGGCAACGACGTGGTCGTCCAGCCCCGCGGCGTCGAGCGTGCGACGGAACGTCGGCAGCGTGTCGAACAAACCGGTGACCTCGTCGACCAGCGAGGCATCGTGGTACTCCCAGCCGGCCTGGTGTTCCTCGGAGCCGTGGTGATGGTCGATCGTGTACAGCACGCCTGCGGTTTGTTGGGCCGCCGCTCCGAGCAACAGCGTGGATTTGCCGCAATACGTGCCGATCTCGACACCGATGCCGCCGTCGAGATACCGCAACGCGGCGTCGTACAGCGCGCGCCCCTCATCGGCGGGCAGGAAACCTCGGACCTGCTCGGCCAATGCAAACAGGCGCTCGGTTGAACTGACATCGGTGTGACTCACACCCCGAACCTATCGGTCACCGGCGTCACGCCAGCAGGGTGGTCCGTACCGACCGGCAACATTGGCCTGCGGCCGCGTCGCCGTCGCTCTACGATCATGCTGTGTTCGTCCGCAGACTCGGTCACCTCGGCCTGGCGGCGGTTCTCGCCGCGGCCGCGCTGGCATTGCCCGCTGTGCTGCCGTCGTCCGCAATTCCCAATGCCATAGCCGCGAGCTGCCCCCCAGTACAGGTGGTGTTCGCCCGCGGCCGAATGGAATCGCCCGGAACGGGAGCGCTGGGCAACGCGTTCATCAGTTCGCTGCGATCCAAGGTCAACAAGAACATCGGCGTATACGCCGTGAATTATCCCGCCGACACCGAGGTGGCTCAGGGCGCCAACGACATGAGCCACCATGTCCAGGACATGATCACCAATTGCCCGAACACCCGGCTGGTGCTGGGCGGTTACTCGCTGGGCGCGGCGGTCACCGACGTCGTGCTCGCGGCGCCCATCGGCGCGTTCGGTTTCGACAGCCCGTTGCCCGCGGGCGCCGATCAGCACATCGCCGCCGTGGCGTTGTTCGGCAACGGCAGCCAATGGGCTGGTCCGATCACGAACTTCAACCCGACCTACAACGACCGGACCATCGAGTTGTGCCACGGCGCCGATCCCATCTGCAACCCGGCGGACCCGAACACCTGGAAAGCGAACTGGCCACAGCATCTTGCCGGTGCGTACATCGATGCCGGCATGGCCAACCAGGCTGCCGACTTCGTCGCCGGCAAGCTCTGAGTGCGGGACGGCCGGCCTGACCAAGGCCTTCTTGATCGCGGCCATGAGCATGTCCCGAGTCGCGTGGAATTTTGGTGACGATCCACGGTGAACTCTATGCGGCGGCACCGACAGTTTCGGTGCCGGTGTCGTGATTGGCGTGTCGGCGTAGGGCGTCGACGAGCTGGGGCATCTGTTTGTAGCCCTTGACGCGGCGGAAGGACCGTTCGGCGTTGAGCATGCCGGCCGCAGTCCAGCGCAGCACCATCTGCCCGTCGCGCCAGCGGGTGACGTTACGGTTGGTCGTTCGGGCTATCGAGATCATCGACTCGATCGGGTTGGAGGTGGTCAGTGTCTTGGCGAGGCGGCCGTCGATGCCGAGCCGTGCGACGGTGAACATCTCTTCCAGCCCCTCGCGTAGCGACGAGGCCGCGCTGGGATAGTTCTTATCCAGTTGCGCAGCAAGGCTTTTAGCGTTGGCCAGCCCGGTGTCGGGGTCAGGGTGAGCGAACGCCTTGACCAGCTTGGCATCCACCCAGGTCTGCTCCTTGTCGGGCAGGTGATCAGCGACATTTCGCCGCTTATGGATGTTATGCCGACGTCGGCATAACATCCATTATGCCGATGTCCGGATTATGCCGATGTGGGTGGCGGATCCCTTGCAGGGCAACCTGTTTGTGGCAAAGAGGTC
>NZ_LQPH01000004.1 GCF_002102255.1 Mycobacterium nebraskense | reverse complement strand
TGCTCCTTCCATCAGACTTGCCGGTCTTCGAGGGAACCTACGTCCGGATTCTTTTACACCGCGGCAGGGACACGACCGATCGAGGTGTCATTCTGTCGATGAGGTGGCTGCGCTACAGAGGTGAAAGCGGCTAAGAATGTTATGGGTCGCAATCCAGCGCCGGGCCCAGTTCGAAGGGAGCCTGATGGTGACACCGAAGGCGATGACACTCTCCGCGATGGCCACGTCAAGCCGCCCAGTAGGCTGCTGGGACGGAAGCGCGCGGATGGCGACCGGATTGCATGCCAGGGGGAGGTTTCAGGAGTACCCCTGCAGGGTAGGGGTGGATTACCCCGGGAGTCCAGTGAGGCTACTTCTGTGATCGCGCTTGGGTGAAAGCCAATTTGGTTGTGCGATGGCTGGTGTGGAGAGGAGCTTGCCATGTACGCCGGTGTGGCATCGATGCTATTGGTTGCGCTGGCAGGCATTTCGGTGGTCTATGTGGTGCACCGGTTCACCGCGGTAGCACCTGACGCGCTGACGTCGCTCCCATTTGGCTCGGGATGGCCGCCACAGGAGCACGCGCTGTCGCGCTATCACGCACGCTGGTATTTGGCGACACTGGTCTTTTTGGCGTTCGACGTGGAGATGCTGTTCATGTATCCGTGGGCGGTGGTTGTCGTGGAGGACGGTGCTGGTGCGATCACCGAGATGTTCTTGTTTCTGGCAGCGCTACTGCTTGCCGTTGTGTGGGCGTGGCGAGAGGGCGCGTTGCGATGGGCGTAGGTGCGCTGCTCGCCAGCCTTGGTTGCCGCCGCGCCCACGTTCTGCTGGCGGAAGTGCCGGGGCATTTCGAATTGCGCGCATCTGTTGAGCGGTCGCTGTTCAGGCGCGGATGGTGCCCGGCGCTGTCACCGGCTGATGCCGACATCTTGGCGGTATGCGGGGTGCCGGGCCCCGAATTAGCCAAAATCATCGATCTGATTTGGGATCAGATGCCGGGACCGCGGGTCCGCATCGAGATTCAGGATTTTCACTCGGTGGATTCGGCGCTGACGCGTGGGGGCTCGGGGCTGCTCGACACGAATCGGCATCGACGCGATGCGGCGCAGCGCGGTCAGGTAGTGGACCCAGGTTCTGTAGATGGACTCGCATCATCCGAAGGCTGTGAGGCTCAAGGCGATTCGAACCCTGACATGGACAACGTGGATATGGACCATGGCGGCCACGACGATATGGGCCACGGCGGCCACGACGATATGGGCCACGGCGGCCACCAGCACATGGGCCACGGCGGAATGGAAATGGCGCCTGCGGGGATCCCGCTCGCCGAGGGCGCAGAGGACCGGGATGGACTGGAGATGGATGTGCTACACGTCCGTCTTGGTCCGGTTCTCGCGTATTGGCCGTCGGGGCTGGTACTGAAATGCTCGTTGCAGGGCGACGTTGTCGTCGATGCCGACGCGTGGGTTGTCGATGCTGACCGTGACGGTGGTACGTCAGTGGCGCCGGGGAAGCGGGCAGCGTCGCTGGAGGCGGCAACGGAGTGTGACCACCTCCGTAGCCTGCTGGCGTTGGCGGGGTGGTCGTCGGCGGCCGACCACGCCCGACAGATTAGGGACCTGCTGCTGGATGAACCCGCTGCGGTCGACCGGGCCCAGTTGCTGCTGGAAAAATTGCTGCGCAAGCTGCGCCGGTCATGGTTGCTGCGGTGGTCACTGCAGGACCTGGGGCACTTCAGTGTCGCCGACGCAGAACGTTATCGGCTGCCGGCGGCGCTGGGCGGCGATACCTATGATCGGCTGCTCGCGCACGTCGACAATGCGTTGGCTTGTTTGTCGTTGTCGCACAAGGCATTTCGTGCCGATCCAGCGAACGTAATCGGTGCGTTGCCGGAATTGGTGCGGGGGCTGGAGGTAGCCACCGCCAGGCTGGTGGTCGCGAGTTTGGGTGTGGATGTCACGCCGGTGGGTCGGGCCAGCCATGTCTGACGCCGCGACGGTGGTCTCGGGTGTGTGGGCGCCGGTGGCCGCAGCGTTGCTGTGCCTCCTGGGTCTCTACGCCGCGAGCGTCGATGGTGTGCTCGCCGCGCGGCGTACCGGTGTTGCCACGCGCGGAGTGACCACACCGCTGCTGGAGGGCGCCCGGCTGCTGCGTCAACGCCGCCGTGCCACAGTGGCCGCCGACACGCTGCTCTGGCGGGTCGGCGGTGCCGGATTGGTCGTCGTTTCCTTGCTGAAGGTCGTGGTGGTGCCACTAGGGCATTGGACGTTGTTCAATCTTGACGTCGGCGTCGTCTGGTTCAACGCCATGGATGTGACGGTCTGGGCGCTGGTGTGGCTGGCCGGGTGGGGTCCGAATTCCGTTCACTCGCTCATCGGCGGCTACCGTTTTCTCGCGCATGGTCTCGGCTATGAGCTACCGCTCATGTTCGCCCTCGTCGCACCGGCAATCGCGGCGCAAAGCCTGCGTGTGGGCACGGTGGTTACCGCTCAGCAGGACCTGTGGTTTGTGGTGTGGATGCCGGTCGCCTTCCTCGGCTATTGCCTGGGGGTTGTCGCGTTTGCGGTGTGGGGCCCGTTTAGCCCGGCGCTCGGTGCCGATATCGCCGGGGGGGTGACCGCCGAATTGAGCGGTGCTGACCGTCTGGTTTTCCAGGGCGGGCGCTACATGGTTCTTAGTGCCGGTGCCGCCTTCGCGGTGCCGTTATTCCTCGGTGGCGGCGCGGGACCGTTGCTGCCGGATTATCTGTGGGTGCTGGTCAAGACGGTGGCCGTGCTGACCGTGTTGGTGTGGCTGCGTCGGCGCGTGCCGGCGCTTCGCCCGGAGAAGTTCCTGGAGTTCGGCTGGATGGTGCTGCTGCCGGCCGTCGTGTTGCAAGACTTCGTCGTGGCCTTCGTGGCCGTCTGGAGGGGCTGATAGATGATCGTGGCCATGGTGTTCTGGATCGTCGCGGTGATCGCCGTGCTGGCAGGGGCGGCCGTGTTCTGGGTCAATTCGATGGCGCGCGCCACCTACGCGCTTGCGGCGTCGTTTGTGGCCGTCGGAGTGGCGGTGATCCTGATGCAGCAGAACTACGTCGGGGTGGTCACGATCTTGATGATGGTGATGGAAATGGCCGTCATGGGTGTCTACATGGTCATGTTCATGGGCATGAACCCGGCGCTGATGCCAATGAGCATGGTGCACGACAAACGTTGGGCGCTGGCCGCCGCGGTGGTGACTTTCGTGGTGCTGGCCGCCGGGATACTGCTCATCGACTGGCCGTCGCGCCACGGAGCGCCGGCCCCGGATATCACCGTGGCGCTCGGTAAAGCATTGATGGGCCCGCAGATGCTCGTCATGGTGGTATTCAGCCCGGTGATGGTGGCGACCATGGTGTCGGCGATCGTGCTGGCGGCCTCTCGAACGCGTTATGACCGCTTCGGTGACGACCTGAAGCGCCGGCCCGCCGATCCGCAACCGGGAGGTGTCGGACGGTGACTCTGCAGACGGTGCTGCTGGTAGCGGCCGCGGTGTTCAGTGTGGGGCTCTACGGTGCGCTGTCACAGCAGGTCGTCGTGATGGTGATGATGGGCCTGGAGTTGATGATCAATGCGGTCATCCTCGCGGCCGCGGGCTTTTGGTGGTTCGTTATGCCCGCCCCGACCGGGCAGGTGCTGTTGCTGGTGGTCATCGCGGCCATGACGGTGGAAATGGCGATGGGCTTCGCGATAGCGACGTTGTTGCACCGTGACCGTGGCACTGACATGACCGACATGGCAACGGACCTGTCCGGGTGAGGCAGGCGATGATGTCCATGGCGCAGCCGTCGCTGTGGTTGTTGGTCGGTGTCCCGGCACTCGTTGGCGGCGCGCTACTGCTGTATCCGCGCGCGGGCCGGGTAGCCGCGGCGATTTCGGTGAGCACGTCGGCGGTTGTCGTGGGGCTGTCGATCGTGGTGGCGCTCACCCGGCCGGCGGTGGGTGTGGCGTTTATGGCGGGCGCGGATTTCGCATTGCGGGCGGATGCTTTGGCGGCGACGGTGGTTCCGGCCGTCGCCGCTGTGACGTTGCTGGTGCTGTTGTTCGCCGTGGGGGACATCCGGTCGGCGCAGGGCCGGTTTCACGGGTTGATGTTGGTGTTTGCCGCCGCGGCGTTGTTGACGGCGACTGCGGCGACGTTGCCGGCCTTGCTGCTGGCCTGGGAGGTGATGGGGGCCGCCTCGTATGCGCTGATTGGTTTCTGGTGGCGCGACGAGTTTCGGGTGTCGGCCGGGTTGACCGCTTTCGTGACGACCCGCACGGCCGACCTGGGCCTTTACCTCGCCGCGGGCGCCGCGCTTGCCGGCGGTACAGGGCTCACGTTGGCGGGCCTGCCCGCAACGACCGGGGGCTGGCGGCACGTGGTGGCCGCGGGGGTCCTCGTCGCCGCGCTGGGCAAGGCGGCGCAACTTCCGTTTTCGTTCTGGATTTCCCGGGCGATGGAGGGCCCGAGTCCGGTCAGCGCCCTGTTGCACTCGGCGGCGATGGTCGCCATGGGGGGATACCTGCTGTTGCGCGCGCAGCCGCTGCTGGCGGCCACGGGCTGGGCGGCCACGGCGGCGGCATGGGCAGGCGCGGTGACCGCTGTGCTGCTTGGTGCCGTCGCGGTGGCCCAGCGCGATCTCAAACAATTGCTCGCTGCCTCCACGGTGGCGCAGTTGGCGTTCGTGGTGATGGCCGCCGGTCTGGGTGCGATCAGTGGTGGTGCGGCGCAGCTGGTGGCGCATGCCGCCGCCAAAGCCGGGTTGTTTCTCGCGGCGGGGGCGTGGCTGTCGTTGGTGGGCACCAAACAACTCGATGACCTTTGGGGAATCGCACGGCGTCAGAAGGTGATCGGTTGGTGTGCCACTGTTGGGGCGCTGTCCCTGGCCGGGGTGGCGCCGCTGTCGTTGTGGGCGACTAAGGACACCATTTTGGCTGCGGCCCTGGAACATTCGCTCTGGCTCTACCTGGTCGGTTTGCTGGCCGCGGCCCTGTCGGCGGGCTATGCCGGAAAAGTCCTGGTCGTCATCTGGCGCACACCGGCCAGGGGTGATGACCGGGAAATGCAGCGGTCCAACATATTTCAGCAGGCACCGCTTGTCATCCTCGCCGGCGGTGCCGCCGTGTTGGGTGTGCTGGTACTACCCCCGCTCGGCGCGGTTCTCAGCCGTGCCGTCAACAACTCCACCACCGCACATGCGACGGCTGCCGAACTCGCCGGATCAGCCGTGCTGGCGATTGCCGTCGTGGCAGCGGTGCTGCGCTGGGGGGTGCCAGAGCCCCGATGGGCACGTGCCTGGCTCGGGCTGGAGCGCGCCACCCATCTGTTGGTCGTTACTCCGACCTTGGGTCTCGCGCATGGATTGGCACGGATCGACAGTCGTGGCATCGACGGCGCTGTCGAAGCGGTGGCGGCGGCGACGCGGCGGCTCGGTGAGCTGGCGCGCAGGCCGCAAGCCGGGCTGCTGCACCGTTATTACATCGCCGGGGTTGTGGTTGTTGTGGCCCTTGTCCTGCTATTGGCCACGGTGAGGTGAGCGTGCTGAGCCTGATCGTCGTCCTGCCGCTGGCAGCCGCGCTGGTGTTGCTGGTGCCGCCAGTTGGCGACGCATTCGCCAGGTGGTTCTGGGTCGCCGTTACGGTGACGGATTTGGTGCTGATCGTGGTGATGTGGGCGCGGTACCGCGCCCCGGCGCCGAATGCGCTGGCGTTCGAGGAGCGCGTGAAATGGATTCCCGGGGTAAACACCAGCTACCACATTGGCGTCGACGGGCTGTCGCTGCCACTGGTGGCGATGACCGCGGTGATTTTTGTCGCGTGTGCGCTGCATGGGTTGCGGAGCCGTGACCGGCCCCGCCCGCAGGGGGCGCTGTTCTTGTTTCTTCAGACGGTGAGCCTGGGCCTGTTCGTCTCGGCAGACCTGCTCTTGTTCTTCGTCTTCTTTGATTTGTCAATCGTGGCAATGTATTTTGTGATCGCCGGATGGGGCCACGGTGACGCCGGGCGCTCGGCGCTGAAGTTTTTTCTCTACACGTTCCTGGGCTCGCTGGCACTGCTGGTCGGTTTCATCGGCCTCTACGTTGCCGCCGAGCCACACACATTCGACATGACCCAGATCGCTTCCAGCACACCGCTTTCAGGACGACCACTAGCTGGCGGGCTGGTGTTGGCGGCGATTCTTCTGGGCTTGGCGGTCAAGACCCCTACCGTGCCGTTTCACACGTGGCTGCCGCCCGCGCACACCGACGCCCCGGCCATTGGCTCCGCGGTGCTGGCCGGGGTACTGCTCAAAATGGGCGCCTATGGATTCGTGCGGATCGCGATGCCCATGCTGCCGCAAGCGTGGCGGCACTGGGCGTGGGTCATCGTCGTCGTCGGACTCGTATCCGTGCTGTACGGGGCACTTGTTGCTTTGGCGCAGAACAACCTCAAACGAATGATTGCTTATACCTCCGTCAACCACATGGGCTACGTCGTGCTTGCGGTCGGGGCCGCCGGCCTGGTCGGCGGCAGTTCCGCCGACGTCCGCGGGGTGGCAGTCACCGGCGCCGTCACCCAAATGGTCAGCCACGGCTTGATCACCGGCGCGCTGTTTCTGATCGCCGGTGTATTCCACGACCGGGCGGACAGTTACGACATCGATTCCTACGGCGGGCTGGCCGGCCCGGCGCCGAGACTCGCGGCACTGTTCGCCGTCGGGGCATTCGCTTCCCTTGGACTGCCGGGCTTTTCGGGTTTCATCGCCGAATTCCAAGTCTTCGTCGGCAGTATCGCGGCAACCTGGGTGGCCGCGATCGCACTGCCCGGCATAGTGATAGCCGCCGCCCTGTTCCTGCGCGCGCTGCAGCGCATTTTTACCGGTCAAACCCGTGGACTCGCCGGGCGCTTCGCTGACGTGCACGTTGCCGAATTATGCTCGGCCGGAACGCTGCTCGCGCTGTCGCTGGCGATTGGCGTGTTCCCGCGTCCGCTCCTCGACGTCATTGAACCGGCCGCCCACGGGCTTGTCGCGCTGCTGGGGAGATAGTGATGGACACCGAGAGCGGGATGCGGCCACTGTTGATGGTGCCCGAGATGTTGCTGTTCGGCGGCGGACTCGCGGTGATGATCAGCGGCTCCTTCCTGCCCCGGCGGCGTCAGTGGTGGACCGGCGTCGTCGCCGCCACGGTGCTGATCGCGGCCGTCGTCGCCGCCGTGGTCGAAGCGGCCGGTCCGAATCTAGCGGCGTTCGAGGGCACCTTCGCCGTCGACGCCACCACCGGTGTGGCAAGGATACTGGCCGCAGCCGGGGCCCTGTTCACCCTGGCCGTGGCTGTCGGTGAGGTGCGCGGGTCACCGCGCGAAAGCGAAACCTATGCACTGCTGCTGTTTTCGAGTACCGGCGTGTTGATCATGGCGGGCGCGGCTGACTTACTCGTCTTAGCCACCGGCTTCCTGCTTACCAGCATCCCGCTCTACGGGCTGATCGGACTGGCGCGCTCGGCGAAGGCGGCAGAAGCGGCGATGAAGGCCTACCTGATAGGCGCATTGTTCGGAATCGTGTTGTTCCTGGGCATCTCGGTGCTTTACGGAGTCACCGGCGCCACCCGCTACGATGAACTGGCCGGACGCCTCGGCGCCGCACCGGCTGCGGCCGTTGCGGCCGGGGTGGTGACTGTTCTCGCCGGCCTGATGTTCGAAGCGGGCAGCGTGCCCGCCCACTTCTGGGTGCCCGATGCGGCGGAAGGTGCCAACGGTACCGCGGCAATGTTCTTGACCACAGTGCCGAAAATCGGGGCACTGGTC
Organism: Mycobacterium nebraskense; assembly: GCF_002102255.1. Lineage (GTDB taxonomy): Bacteria > Actinomycetota > Actinomycetes > Mycobacteriales > Mycobacteriaceae > Mycobacterium > Mycobacterium nebraskense. The sequence goes on along the minus strand of NZ_LQPH01000004.1, from coordinate 12,701 downwards.
GCGGTCTACCGCTTGGCCGCGGTCCTTCCTGGCACTATCCATTGGCCACTGCTGGTCGCGGTTTTTGCGGTGGCGAGTATGACGCTGGGCAACTTGGCGGCCTACTGGCAGCAAGACCCGAGGCGGCTGCTGGGCTGGTCGACGGTGAGCCAAGTGGGTTTCCTGCTCGTTCCGATCACCGTGATCGGCCACACCGCCCTCGCGGGCCCATCGCTGCTGTTCTATCTCGGCGCGTACACGCTCACCAACAGTGGGGCCTTCGCGGTAACCACGGCTCTGCCGGACAGGCGCGACCTCGGCTCCTACCGCGGCCTGGCAGCAGCGCGACCATGGCTGGCTGCTGCCCTTGTCGTCGCGCTGCTCGGGCTGGTGGGCACGCCACCCACCGCGGTGTTCGTCGGAAAGCTCACCACAGCCGCCGCGGCCTGGGACGGTGGCCAGGCCTGGCTTGCAGTGGTGGTGTTCGCCAACACTCTCATCAGCCTCTTCTACTACCTGCGGTGGATCATCCCGTCGTTCCAAGAGGTCGCAGATGCCTCAACTGGCAAGTTCTTCGTGCCCAGCCGATGGTCCTCGAGCGCAGCGGTAATCGCCGCGACTCTCAGCCTCGCACTAGGCATCTCGGCCGGAGCGATCTGGCCACTTCTCACATGAGCGGTCGTTGCATTACCCAGCCCGTCGGTGCGGCACTGCCCGTGCTGTCAACGTTTCGGCCCGCTCTATGGCGTGAATAGGGCGACTCTCCCCGGTTATTCACGACGCCCGTGTCATCTCAGACGCTGCACCGTCGTGGTGTGACCGGGTGGCAACGCACCCTTACTGATGAGCGCCAATCGAGCCGCCGCGCCGGCCATGGCGGGCTCACCGACGGCGGCGAGTCTGCCGGTGGATTCACCGCCGAGTTGGTCGATGCGCTGGCCGGGGCCGCGTTGGCGGCCAGTCCTCCTGATCGTGTGCTGTTCCCCTCATCGGAATCCCCTGTTTCGCAGCATGTCCCACCGACAAGGGAGCCCAGCCGTGCTCAGCGACACCGCCGCGTCCACGATGACCGCGGCGCGTCTGACCAAGCGGGTGCAGGTCGCGCGCGGGGGACCGCCACCTCGACTTCCACGACACCCGGGACAACCCCGCGCACTGGTCAGTATTTCAGTTGCCGTCGACGCTTTCCCGTAGGACTCGTACTGCGGCGAGGACGAACGCCGCCATCTGAATGACTTTGGTCTCTATGTGCACCGTGGCGAGCGTCCGAACGATGGAAGGCGTCAAATAGCGAACCGGCGTCGCCAAATGAACCGGACACGTCAACCAGGCCGGGGGTCGCTGCAACAACATCATCGACTGTCTTGGACAACCAAGACTCTGAAGGAGTGAAGTAGATGTCCTTCGTGATCGCACAGCCTGAAGCGTTGACCGTCGCGGCGAGCAAGCTGCAGGGTATTGGCTCTTCGATGGCGGCCCAGGACGCGGCCGCAGCAGCCCCGACCACGGGCGTGATTCCTGCAGCCGCCGATCCGGTATCAGCGGTGCAGGCCGGAATATTCAGCGCCTATGGCAGCCAGTACCAGTCGGTCGCCGCTCAAGCCCAGGCGATTCACGAGCTTCTTGTGAGCACCCTGGGCACGAACGCCGGTATGTACGGCACCACCGAGGCCGCCAACGCGGCCGCAGCCTCATCCGGCTCGGGATTTTCGATCATCGGCCAGTTGACCCAGTTCGGACAGTTTGGACTTATTCCCGGCGCGCTAAATAACGGCAGCCTGATCGGAATACAGCAGATGAATACGTTCGGCACCGGAGCGTCCGGCCTTTTCTCCTGGATCGCCCTGGGAAGCGCCGATTCCACCACTGTCGGCGCCGAGAGTCTGGGTGCCGAGGGGCTCGGCTCGGGCGGCATGGGAGCACTTCCCCTGGCCGGTGCAGTGAGGCCGGCGGGGCCCGCTGGCCCAGGTGGGGCGCCGGTGCTGGCCGATATGGGTCGGGCATCCTCGGTCGGCGGGTTGTCGGTACCCGCCAGTTGGGCCAGCGAAGCCAGCCCGCCGGTCAACCCTGCCCCTGCGATCTTGGCGGGCGGGGGCTCGACCGGTGCCGCGCCACAGACTGCGCCGGCGACAACCATTCCGGCCGGCATGCCGTCGGTGGCCACGGTCGGGAAGTCCGGCGCCTTGGGTGCGCCGCGCTATGGCGTCAAGCCCACCGTGATGCCCAAGCCGGCGCTCGTCTAGGGCGCCAGCGCCGACGCGGTCGCTAAACAGAAGCACAAGTGTTCAATTAAGAAAGAACAGGATTTAAGAAATGCTTTTCGACTTCGGAGCGTTACCCCCGGAGATCAACTCGACATGGATGTACACGGGTCCGGGTCCGGGTCCGATGATGGCCGCCGCGGCGGCCTGGAACAGTCTGGCCGCCGAATTGACTACGACGGCCTCCGGCTACGAATCGGTGGTCTCCGAGCTGACCGGCGGGCAGTGGCTGGGTCCGTCGTCGGCGGCGATGTCCGTCGCGGCCGAGCCCTTTATCGGGTGGATGATCTCCACCGCCGCCTCCGCTGAGCACGCAGCCAGTCAGGCCATGGCATCCGCGGCCGCCTACGAGGCGGCGTTCGCGATGACGGTCCCCCCGCCGGTAATCGCAGCGAACAGGGCTCAGTTGGGGGCCCTTGTCGCGACGAACTTCCTGGGCATAAACACGCCGGCAATCATGGCGAACGAGGCCCAGTACGCCCAGATGTGGGCCCAAGACGCCGCCGCCATGTACGGCTACGAGGGCTCCTCGGCCAGCGCCGCGACGCTGAACCCGTTGATCTCGCCGACACAGACCACCAACCCGGCCGGGCCGGCCGCCCGAGCCGCCGCAGTCAGCCCAGCCGCGGTGCGACCGGTGGCTTCCCCACTGGCGGGTTCTGCCCAGTCCACGTCGTCGGGGCTTTTTTCCAGCTCCAACGGTTTCCTGAACGACCTCGTCGCCTCGGGGTCGAACATCGGGATTTGGAACGACGCCTATAGCGTCACCGGGCTGTTAGGCAGCACCGGGTCTTCGAGCATGTTCCAGGCCATCGTAGGCGGGGTCAGTCACGGGGTCTCGCAAAATGCTGCCGCGGCCGCCGGCGCTGTCGCTCCAGGGGGCGGCATGGGAACGGTCCTGGCGGGCACGGCAGGACCAGCAGCCGGAGCTTCCGGTGGGGGGCCGGTGTCGGCGGGAATGGGCTCGGCGTCCTCGGTCGGCAAGTTGTCGGTGCCGGCCGCGTGGTCTGCGGCCGCCCCGGCGGAGACTGGTGCTGCAACCCTGACGGGCTCGGGCTGGACCGGCTCCGCAGAAGAGGGCACGGAGATGACAACGATGGCGACCGGCATGCCGGCAGTTGCCTCGGCCGGTCGCACGGGCTACGGCATCGGGCCTCGCTATGGTGTCAAGCCCAAGGTGATGCCCACCCAAATGCTCGTCTGAAGACGACTCGGTGTCACTGGCTGCGCCTTAGCCGTTATCGCCTTAGCCTGGAGGACAAGCCGCACTGGAAGCTGCGGGTGCTCTACTTCATGCCGAGTGGCGCCGCGTCGTCCGCCGGGTCCGCGAGCCGCGGGACCGGATTGGAGATGATTACTTGATTCCCCGGCAGTCCAGTTCTGGACGTCACGCTGGCGATCGTCGCGCCACGGCAGCAGGCCGGCCTGCACCTGTCAGATGACCTCAAAGTCCGCCAAGTGTTATTTGCGGCACCCGGAAGCCGTTGTTTCCCAGAGGATTCAGCCGCCTGCTAAGTTCCGCGAGACTGTCGCATTCGCTCAAACTCCTCATCCCAGACGGAATGCCCGCCAATATCAGCCACGCGGTAGACCTGGATCGTCGACGAGATCCCGACGACGAGAACCATTATCCCCACCGTGAGATGGATGATCACCCGGGGCTTTTCGGTTCGGTGTTCCCTCAGGCGTAGCACGACGAGCCCGATCGCGACCGCCAGCAGAGCCGCCGCGAAGTAGATCAGTGTGCTGCCACGGGCGGCGTGTTCGCGCAAGATGGGAGTGGGATTGGCCGTCAGGTTGTAAAGCCACAGGCCAGCATTTGCAGTGATGGGAGTCAATACCATTGTGACGCTGGCCAATATGAGCGTGAGCCACAACAGCTGGCCTCGGCGGGCGCCCGGCCACAATCCGCACACGATCTCCAGCAAGGCAGTCAGCGGCACGAACACCACCACAAAGTGCAGGAGTACAACATGGGCTGGCACGCCATGGATGGCAGTCATCGAGCTCCTCGGCTGGCGGACAACAAGCTGCGTCGACGTCGGTTCCGATCGTCGGCGCAGCGATCAGGCCGTACGCTGCTAAGCACCTGCGGTCAGTGCTCGCAACGATAGCGCCGCCAAGCCCCGATTTGCCGCAGACACGCTCATGACCGGCATGGCCAGCGCAGTAGCCATCAGGCCCGGACAATCACCGTCGAGGAGTACCGGTTAAGTGGTTCATTCCGCGGCGACACGGTCTTCCATCGTCCGACAAGTCGAACTTCTGCAGGATGCTTCGCCCGTTGCGCACGTCACGCGAGGTCGAGGGGAGCCCAAAGGCACACCATTGCTGACCTCGACGGAGGCCAGATATCACGACTCCGGCCGAAGGTAAGCCGCAGCCCAGCAAGGGTTTTGCATTGATGCGTTCTTAGTCGATCGGCACGCGACAGGCTGCTGTCGGGCAGTTGATGCCGTCCTGACAGCGTCGGTCCTGGGGAGTAGGCCAATAACCCGTCACAGCATGGACTGGATCATCATTCCGCCGTCGCTGGCTGCTTGAGTGGTCGCGTCGCCGTCTTGCCTGTAGTTGATGAAGGCTGACAGATCACTCGAGGTGTTCAGTAGCTCATCGAATGCGCCGAGGATCGGGATGGTGCCCTGCTGTGTCGATACGTCGGCGGTGTAGTCGATGGATGCTTGCTGCTGAAAATTGGCGCTTTGCAGCGTCTTCGTCGCGGGACCGCTCAAGTTTTTCATGTTGCTCAAAGCCCCCGAAGACTCCATGATCACTTGATTGATGTCGGCCTGCAGCAGGGCGGTGACATCTGTCGCAGTAGCGGGTTTGACCCTGACGTACAACTGTGCGCTGGAGTCGGCGTTGTGGAGAATTACCCAATCTGGGCCCCGCGCTGCCGGGATCCAGCCGGGTGCCGGGGTGATGGAGATACCCCGCCCGATGGTGATCGAGTCGGCCGAGGTGAGCGCCACCGCCCCGCCCGGCACTGTCCTGGGTACGCGCGCGAGTTGGTCTGACGCACCGGGGGGTCGGGCAATGCCGGACTTCGCGGGAGCCGGCATGGCCGCGTGGCCGTTCGGCAGTACCGGCACTTTGGGTCGGTTGGTTGTGCCGGTCAGGACGACCGCCGCAGCCAGGGCGGCCGCGATGAGAATGACCACCGCGATGACCGCGGCAATGGCGACCGGGCCTCGTCGGTGCCCGACCCGCGCCCCGCTGCCAGGGTAGTGCGGCGGGGAAGTGTTCGGTGGCGGCGGCGCGGGTGACATCGTGGCTCCTTGGCTGGCTGTGGAGCCGGAGGGGTGGCGCGCCAATGCAGCCGTGGCTATTCCGCAGACCTGACAGAACGCGGCGCCGGCGCCGATGGTTGCGCCGCAGTGAGCGCAGATGTGGTCGGTGTCGGGGGCACGACTCAAGGCGCGGTCGCCGGTGAGGGCCCGCTGGGCTTCGGCCAGCAGCGAAGCGTGCAACGTGTCGCGCGCGCCGATTAGCCCGGCCGCGGCCAGCACCAGTGCCGCCAGGGTGGTCAGCATGACGCCGCGGGTGCCGTAGGGGGTGAGCAGGGTGGTGACCAACTCGTAGAGCGTCACCAGCACCAGGCCTTTGGCCAGTCCCAGGGTGACGTTGACACCGGGGCCGCGCAGCGGAACCACGGCCATGGCGGCCGCGGTGGCGAAGATGACGGGCTGCAAAAACCCCAGCGTTAACGCGATGAACGCCGCTTGCCCCGGATCGATCGTCAGCCCGGCGAACGCATTCGCGGGCTCCCCGGCCCTCGCCCCGATGCGGGTGAATGCGCCGTGTTGCACGACCACGCTGAGCCCCAGCGACAGCGCAGCACCGCTAAGTGAGCAGATGACCACGGCATCGACGGGGTGACGAAAGGCGCTGCGCACGGTGATCAGCATCGGCGCAATCAGCACCGCGACGAAGCCCACGACCGGGATGAGCACGCCCAGTTCGAGGATCTCGGTGAGCGCGGGCAGCCGCTGATCCGGCGCGGCCAGCACCACAGACATGGTGAAATAGTGTTCGAGCAGGCCCACCCCGACGCCGAGCGCCAGGGACAGCAGAACCGCCACGCCGATGACGATGATCGGCTCGTCACGCCACGCATCGTGGTCGTGCACATAGGTCAGCACCGCCGCCGGCAGCGCGATCGCCGCCAACACCAGTGCGATCGACAGCACCCCGAACGCGGCCGCGACCAACGCCGCCAACAGCGCCAAAACAATCGCGCCGCGGTAGATATGGTGACGCCCGCCCGCCAGGTGCGGCATCAGCGTGCTCACCACCGCCAGCGCCCGCACCGGTTCGTCGGGATGGGCAGCGAAATGCCGGGATCGATCGATGGCCGGGTGTAGGGGAGTGCCGCAACGAGCGCAGAAGCGCGCCGCATCAGGTTGCGGGGTCGAACAATTCGGGCAATCCATCTTCTCCTCCTCCTATTGCTCAGTAGCCAAAAGCCTTGCGGGGCAAAGGCTGCATCGCCAGCGCAAAACAATCGCAACGGTGGTGTTGTCGTGGCAAACCCATAATGTTTCGCCCCGATACCCCTAGCGGGTAGGGCCTTAGGTCCCTTGCACCAGGGAAACCAAACCTCGGCCGTGGGATCTGCCGGCGACCCTGGCGTTCCGCGGTTTCGTTGATCGAAACGTGATGAGAACATGAGGTACACCAGCACCATCGCAAGCCGCGTCGCCGGCAACCCTGCCGTGAGCCAGCTGGAGGTTGCTGCGACCGATTGCTCCGGTGGACGCTTCTAGGGCCCTAATCCGGGCGGTCGATTCGATCCGGACGCGATCGCCGGCAACGCCGCCGCGAGGACGCTGACGCCTTTGGCGAGTGGGTCGGCGACTCCACGGTGTAGGTGTTTGCAGGTTGGATCGATTTCGGCACCACCAATCCCTATCTGACGGTGATCGCCGATCCGCTTCTGCTCGAACAGCTTACGATGCTCATTCCGCCGTGGATTCTGCCCACCTACGGGCCGTCCGATATGGACGCAATGCGGTGAGCGCACAGCTGACCACCGCGATGGCGAACTGTCAAAGGTCCAATCCGCTGGCGCCGCCGGGCTGTCTGGTACATCTCAAGCCCAACGGTCTAGCCGAGGGCACGGTTGCTTGGGGGACCGCCGATTTGAGCGCGGTCAACCTCGACAATTTCTATCCGCACCAGCGGGTCATTCCTGTCGTACCGGTCCAGCGAGGATGTCAGCAAATGCGTACCGAGCCTCACATCCTCCGCGGCGGCGGCTGCTGCTGCGAAGGAGACGGTGCCGTCGCGCCCGCTAGTGTGGTGGCGGGTTCAACAGGACGCCACAGTAGGGTTCGACGCAGTCGGGACGATTACCGGTTGCGCCATCACGGTCTTTGTCGATGGGAGCGGCCGGCGGTGGGGGGGTTGGCGCCACGCTGGAGGTAGGGGTTGCAATCTGCGCGGGTGTCGTTGTGTTGCTTAACAACACGCCGCCACCGACTCCGGCTGCTAATGCAACCACGGCAGCGCCACCGGCAAGCGCGATCCTGATTTTGGCTTGAGATGGCATCGTAGTCTCGGTTTCGTGATGGGTTATCGTCGGTCACCAGCCTTCCGCGCCCTACCCCCAGGGGGTAGAGCCTTTCGTCCCATCTGCGCAAGGTAAACTGGCCCCCTCCTGGCTGCGGGATCGATCAGGCGACCGTGCCGATTGCTCGGTGTAATCAACGCCATCTGATCTGATGAGGCAATCCTGCACCGCGATCGTCAGCGGGAGCGCCAGCAGCAAGTAGCCACGGGCGACAAGCCCGGCACTCAGCCCGATTTTGCAAACGACGGCGGGGTCGGCGACCCCACCGAACGGCGCGACATCGAACACCCCGACAGTGTCGCGGTTATCGACGACGCCAGCCCTGACATCAAAGTCCGATCCATGTGTGGCTGGACCACGCACACAACCTCGGCGCGCCCCGCCAGGAATACCGATCACCGTCGAGGCGCTCCTGACCGGCTTGTGTTGGGTTCAGCGTGGCCTGACGAGCTGCGAGCCAGTTTGGCTAGCGTTGGTGGGCAACGATTTCTGGTGCGCAGCAACCGCGCATGACCGGCCGTACTGACTGATCCCAGCAGCATTCCTGCGAGCCCGCCGCGTCCGCGGTTACCGACGACGACCAGCTGGGCGGATTGGCTGATGTCGAGGAGATGGCGGGCCGGTTGATCCCACCCGGCCAGGCGGCGAACGGTGACGTCGGGATAGCGTTCCTGCCAACCGGCCAGGGGCGCCACATTACTGGCCTTCCACGCCGGGAATGACTCCGACACGGCGCACATTCCGAGGCTGGAAAGATGGTCGGAACAGACCATGCTCTCCGCAGCGAAGAAACACTTGCCGAGCGCGACGTTCCCAGGCATCACGCGTGAACGAAGCAGCGGCCCTTCCCTCACCGGCGGTTATGCTGTGCGCCCGGCTCGATCGATACTACGACCGCCTCCGGCTCCCAGCCGCGCCCAATCCACTTCCCGGCTCCACACCGGTTATAGGACAAGCTATTCCACGCAATTCGCAGTGCATTTCGGCCGGGGAGGGCCTCCCCAGTTCCCGCCGTCACCGTCTGAACGTTCCGCGCCCTCTTACGCCGAGAAGTCCTTCGCGGCTGCATCTCCAGGATCTTCACCGCTTCCATGGCCTTCACCGTGAACCGCCCGGCTCGGCTCTCCCTCAATATCTAACGACGCGGCAGGCCTCGCTACCGCTGCAGACCGCTCAGTTGGTTCCCCCGACGGGGCTTTCGACGCTGGGCTTCGACCCGGCCCGTTTCCAGACCAAGCCGCCGGCCTGCTACCGGGCCTCCTGGCAGCTACCCGGACCGGACTCCCACCCGCAGGCGAAGACGAGCTTTCGATCAGGTCATGACCTAAGCAATCACCTCCTGATCACTGCGCGCACCCCGGCTGTAATACTAGGCGGGTGCTTCGGCAATACTGCCTAGTTGAGCGCGATGACGGGGTATGAGAACGTCGGTAAGGCGTTGGCTCCCTTCGGGTGTCTTGGCGTGAGGCAAGAGCGAAGTGTCCATCTCGGCAGCAAAACGATGCGCTGGCCAGCGGCCGAGCATGGGGGCGCGATCACGGCAAACTCATCGGGACACATGCAAAGCGAGGAAGTACCGGTGCCGTCGGGTGTTGTCGACGGTATAGTCCAGCGCCTTCGCGACGCCAACACGGTCGTAATCCGACCAGCGCTCGGTGTGCTGGCGTTGAAATTCGCTCCAGGACGCCACGGTGAACGTCTCGATGACCGTGTCGGGATCTTCCACACCGTAATACAGTCCCCAACTATGGCCGCCCGTTCGCAGCCGTGACCGCCTGACGGCGCTCATCGCCTCCGCGAAGTGTTGGCGGTTCTCGGCCGACACTCGATAATGGGTCATCACAAGCACTGGTCCATCGTTAGGGTGTGCGTCAAACACGACCATCGGTGACGAACAGGCACAGGCAGTGGCAATGTCGAGGCCCAACTTCCCGGTGGACGGCCGCAACGGAAGCGCGGCGACGCTGAGGGCAGCAGCGCCCAGCAACCCCGCCGTGCAAATCAGCGCGATGTCAAGCCCGGCCCAAGTGGCAACGACACCCCAGACGTACGCGCCGACTGCCTGACATCCCGTAAAGACCACCAGATACACCGACAACCCGCGGGCCCGAACCCATCGCGGCAACGACAGCTGCGCCGCTGCGTTTAACGTTGACAACGTGAGCAGCCAGGACATCCCGGACAACACCAAAATAGGCGTCGCCGCGGCGAACGGCAGCCAAACCACCGCCAGCGGCGCAATACCGTACGCGGCCGCGCACGCTGCCAGCAGCGCGCTGGCTGACACTCGAGGTCGTAGCCGTGCGGCATCCACGACAGCAGCGAGCGCCGCGCCAAAACCGATGGCGCCCAACGCCACACCGTAGCCACTGGCTCCTAGCTGCCATCTGTGGGCGGCGGCCATCGGCAATAGAGCCAACAGAGCCGAGGCGGGAAACAGGAAAAGGGCTGCGCGTAACAAGATCCTGCGGAAAATTGGATCGTTACGAACGTAGAGCAGTCCGGTAATGATGGCCTGGCTGAGGTGTTCTCGCTCGATTGGCGCGCATGGCTTGGGTCGTTTCCACGCTGCCAGGGCAACGATTATTCCCGCAAACGATACTGCGTTGAGCCCGAAGACCGCTGCGGGGCCGGCCAATGCCACCACAACGCCGCCGATCGCCGGTCCAACCGCTTGGGCGGCGTTTGCCGCGACGCTGCCCAAGGTCGCGGCGGCCGGTATCTGCTCGCGCGGGATAACCTCGGGCTGAATCGCCAGCCAGGCGGGTGCGGTTAGTGCCGAGGCGCAGCCAATGGCCACGGTAAACATCAACAATGATGCCGGGCCAAGGCGACCGAGGTATGTCAGCACTGCCAGGGCAAGCGCCACTAACACTGCATACGACTGCAGAAGTATTAGTAACCGCCGCCGGTCGAAGAGGTCGGCAAGCACGCCGGCGAGCAATCCCAACAGCAGCGTCGGCCCAAAACTCGCGGTCTGGACCAGTGCCACGATGGTGGTACTGCTGTGCTTCTCCACCAAGAACCATTGAGCCGCCACAGTTTGCATCCACGTCCCAATATTGGAGACAAACTGCGCGATAAACAGGTCGCGGTACACACGATTGCGCAACGGTGTCTGTGGCGACAGTTGCCCACCGTCGGGACGCGCCTGACCCTGTATCACCGTTGAACCGATTGTCGACCGCTCGTCTGCTCGGCCAGTTTGCAACAACGAAGCTGACCGGCACCACCCGTTGCCGCAACAAACACGATGAGCGTCGTGGCCACAGGCAGATGGAGTCGGATATCCGACATACGGGCAACGCCTTTCGCGTTGTGCAGGGATAAGAAGTCTAAGACACGCACCCGCGCACGCACCGGTCGCGTTCTGAAGCCGATATAAAAGGGGCCGCGCGTAGGTTCTGCTTCGAGAACTGCCAAGTCATCGAAGAGGAAGGACCTACGCCCGTGCCTGCACGAGTATCGCCGACTGATCGTGTTCACGCCAAGATCGACGACCTGTTCGCGTCGGATCGTGAGCTGCCCGAGATTCTGGAGGAGGTGGCGCGGGTGCACAGTTGCTGATGCAGGCCGCGCTGGAGGCCGAGGTGACCGCGTTCCTCGGCCGTGACCGCTATCAACGCGCCGCCACGGCGCCGGATATGCAGCCCGGGGCGCGTAATGGCTATCGGCCGGTGTCGGTCAAGACCACCGCCGGCCCGGTCACCCTGGAGCGGCCCAAGCTGCGCGGCACAACCGCCGTGTTCGCCTCGCGCCTGTTCGGCAAGCACGTCACCAAGACCAACGCGCTGGAATCACTGGTGATCGTGTCGTTCGCCGGGCTAGTGCCGGTGATGACGCTGGCTACCCCAGATGGGTCTGCCGCAGTTGTTGGCCAAGAAGGTTCGTATCGCCGAACCGCGGATCAAGTCCGGGTCGGCCAACCCATCACCGAAGCTGACCACGGTGATCGCCGGGATGTGCGCCGGCGCGGACAGTATCGACGACCTCGATATCGTGCGCTCGGGCGGGATGAAGACCCTCTTCGATGGTGTATATGCACCCTCGACCATCGGAATGTTGTTGCGGGAGGTCACCTTCGGACACGCCCGCCAACTCGAGTCGGCGTTGCGTGAGCACCTGGGTGCGCTCTGCCAGCGCGTCGATCTGTTACCTGGTGCCGATGGGCGGGCTTCGTCGATATCGACTCGCTGTTGCGTCCGGTCTACGGACACGCCAAACAGGGCGCGAGCTACGGGCACACGAAGATCGTCGGGAAACAGATCCTGTGCAAGGGGCTGTCCCCGCTTGATCACCACGATCAGCACCCAGACCAGTGCACCGGTGATCACCGGGGCCAGGCTGCGGGCGGGCAAGACCAACTCCGGCAAGGGCGCGGCCCGCATGATCGCCCAGGCCGTCGCCGCTACCACCCGAGCAGCTATTGGCAGATCGCTTCGCACGCGGGGAGATCAGCGAAACCGAATACCGGGACCGGCTGGCCGTTCTGCGGCATCATGCACACCGCTGAATGGCCGCCGCTGGACCCTATGAGGAAAACGGGCCAGTTCGTCTGATCACGAGGCCTCATCGCGTGTTGAGAAACAGGACTGATGATCAAGACCGATCCGCCCTGCGGCGCGGGATGACTCATCAGCTCCCAGGCATCTCCATACGCCGCCGAAACAACTCTTCCGATGCTCCAGTTAATCAGTGGCACAATGCCGTTCATCCCGGTGCCACACGATCGCAACCCAGGTCGAGATCTTGCTGGTACATCGAGGATGCCATGCCGGCGTCAAAGTCCCTGATAGCCCACCAGTCCCGGGGGGTCGTGTCCTGAAACCGGTGTAAATGGGGCCGGGCGTAGGTTCTGCTTCGAGACCTACCAAGTCATCGAAGAAAGG
>NZ_LQPH01000003.1 GCF_002102255.1 Mycobacterium nebraskense | reverse complement strand
CTTCGATCGGCTCTCCCCGATGCTGACGATCAACCGGGGTCGACCCGGGCTTCTGGAGGCTGATGCCTACCTGGCGGTGAACCCCGCCGACCCGCTCGGGCCGGCGGGGTGGGCAATCGGGCCGATTCACCCAACTTGTGTCTGCCCGAACGGCGGTCAGAGGAACGACTGCCCCCGACTCACGCAGATGGAATGCCACGCCCCGCGGCGACGTCAATCGAGTATTTCCTTCGCCTAGGCCTGGATAGCTAACAATTTGGAGGAATAGTGGACACCGTACTTGGCGTTTCGATGGCACCGACGACGGTCCGCATTGTGCTGGTTGAAGGGGAAAACGCGGACGGCGTCACCATCGATGAAGACTACTTCGAGGTCGCCGCCCGCAACGGCTCAGCAACCCGTAGCGGACCTGAGCAGGTGGTCGCGGCGATTCTGGGCACCAGGGAAGGCGCGGTCGAGAGCGGCTACCAGCTGACCTCGATTGGGGTGACCTGGACCGACCCTGCCGAGGCCGCCGCGCTGCGCGACATGCTGGCCGCCCGCAAGGCCGAGAACGTCATGTTGGTGTCGGCGTTTCTGGCCGCGGTCTCGCTGGCCCAAACCGTCGGCAACGCAACCAATTACGCGCACACTGCGTTGCTGTACGTGGAACCCGATACCGCGACCTTGGCCGTTGTCGACAGCGCCGACGGTTCGATCAGCGACGTGCACCGACATCCCTTGCCCCCAGACGACGACCAAGCGGTGGCCCAGCTGGCCAAAATGGTCGCGAGTGTTGAAGCGCTGGAGATTCGTCCCGAAAGTGTTTTTGTCGTCGGCTCCGACGTTGACATTCGGGTGATCAAGCCGGCATTGGAAGCGGCGACGTCGCTTCCGCTGAGCGTACCTGCGGAGCCGGAAACGGCGCTCGCCCGCGGGGCCGCGCTGGCGTCGGCGAATGCGCCGCTGTTCTCGTCATCGACCGCCGCACTGGCCTACGCGAAGGATTTTGGAACCGGCGCGGCGGACCCATGCGCGCTGGCCCCGGAATACCTCTATGTTGCCGACGTTACGGCCCGACCGGGCGAGCAAGCCCTCGCCTACAGCGCGGCCTCAGATGAGAAACCCGACGCCTACACCGCCGCCGGGGACCGGGCCGCAGTGGACCGCGAAGACTTCCGGACCGGGGCAGTCACCGATTACGCAGGCCCGCAGCGACGGTCGTTCTTGCCGGTCGGCAGCGCGCTAGCGGCGGTGTTCGTGGTCGGCGTGGTGGCACTGGCAGTGGTGCTGGCCATCAGTGTCCGACCGACGGTCGGTGTGAGACCGAACCCGGGCCACAACGTCGTCGCCCCCACGCCGCCTCCCGCGGCTACTGCAGTTCCAGCCCCCGTCCCCGAGGCACCCGCGCCGGTGCCTCCAGCCGATGCTCCGGTACCGGTAGCACCTACTCCAATGCCTGCGCCTCCTGTGCGGGCACCGGCGGCACCTGCTCCCGCACCCATGCCGGTGGCTCCTCCTCCGCCTCCTGTGGCGGCGCCCCCGATCGTGGCGCCGCCCCTGATCGTGGTGCCGCTCATTCCGCAACTGCCACACATTTTTGGCCCTCCAGTGGAGGGGCCACCGCTCGTACCGCGCGGCGGGGGCCACGGCGGCGGGGGCCATGGGGGGTTCGGGATTCCAGGTGTGCACATGTAGTTCCCCGGCGCAGCCGCCTGTCCCCTGCCGCTCGCCAGCTCAGATCAAAATCTTCAACAAGCGGATCGGTGACCTACTCGACACCCACGCCGACGCACACCTCTTCACCAGCCTGCCAGGCTCTGGAACCAACCATGCCGCAAGGCTTTTTAACCGAATCGGCGACTGCCGGCCCGAATCCCCACCCCGAAGCACGCGTGTGCCTGGCCGGCCTGGCACCCTCGACACGCTAATTGGACAAACGCACGTGGTGGGATTCCGCTGGGCTCGCGATAGAGAACTGCGTGATGCGGTCTGCGACTCCACCAGGGGGCTCCCGGCGCGCCGACCCCGCGGGGCCGCCAGCATCTACAACCGTGCCATCGCCCGAAACAGACTGACCACACACCAGGCGCATCCTGGGCCCCGCCTGAGTCTACGTAATCTGGCGCTGCCGGCAGACCCACACCGGCTACGACACCGCCAACCACCGAGGTCTTCAAGCCCTGTTCAACCAGCACGAACAATCGGCGGCTTGACAGAGGGCAACCACAAGCAGGCCACATCCGTCCAATCCAACAAACACGGCACTAAGTGGGCGCGGCCGGGTTTGCCGCGACCCCACCAAACCGACCCGGCCGCTGCCCCTCCCTCAAGAACACACCGACAATTCCACAGCATCGCCGCCAATCGATCTCTGTGATGCAGCCAAAATTGCCCAGCACAATGCCTCAAAGACTTAAAACTTGTACGCCGTAAATCTCAGCAATTGAAGGCATTTGGCGCCGAACCGATGGAGATGGACGAACAGAGTAAGTAACGTGTACTACGTGGCAAATGCCTTGTCACTTTTGGCTGGCGTCGGATGCGTTCTCTGAGTCGGACGCCGCTGTCGTTCGCCTTGTTTCGAAGGACGCGCCGCATGTCGTGTATTGAAGGGCCGCCCAGACATTCGGCGCTGAACGCGGCGAGCCTGTGCACGCGCGCGACAGCAGCCTTGTCCGCGTGGCCGGAACAGTGACCACAGAATCCGATTCGAGTGCGGTGCCGTGCTCACCGTGTGTCGCCCGCCTGCAATCCCCCGAGGAGCGGCTGCACTCTTTGCGGGCACACCTGTTTGACGAGACCGATCCACTGGTGACCCTCACCCATCTGTTGCATCTGTGCCGTGACGAACACCAGGTGCTGTGGGCACAGGCGGCGAACCCGGATATCCGCGCCAAGGTGACGTCGATCGTGGCTCCGGTACGGGCGATCGCCGAGTCGTCCTCATCGCGGGAGAACTTAGCCGCACCGATACGCAAAGCGCTGGCCGATGCGCTGGCTCCTGATGACGGGGTCGCTCCAGTGACGATCGCCCACGAACTGGCGCAGCTCGTGGACGAACGTTATCGGGACTGTCTGGTGGCGTCATTCCAACGACGGAACCCCTACCAGCCCGCAGCCGGCGACCCGATTCCGCTTGGGGGGTTCGATATCCGATCGGTGTTGGATATGCGGCCAACGGCGCCCCCGTGGCGACTTGCCAACCGCCTAGACCAGACGCGCCATGTTCGGCTGGCCGGCGATTGGGCCACCCAGTTTCGTGTTGTGTTCGACTACAGCCTGTTCGAGGCGCTGCAGGGCGTCGTCACACGCGATACCGTCATCGCGACCTGCCATCCCAACCGTGACCTCGATGAATTCCGGCTGCCCGCCGACCCGACGCGGCCGGTGTTCCCGATCCGGGCGGCCAATCCGCGCCGACAACTCCGCGTAATCGACCAGCTGATCGGCGCGGCTGTACGCGCCGGGGCCTCCATCGTGGTGTTGCCCGAGCTGTGTCTCACGAAGTCACAGGCTCAAACATTGCAGCAGTGGGTCCGCCGAGACGACGGGGCGCACCTGCTGATTGCCGGCAGTTTCCATCACGTCTCCGGTTCGCCGCGCATGCGCCGAAACACCGCGGTCGCTTGGCTGCGTGGACATCCCGATCCGCTGACGTACGACAAGCACTCCCCCGCCGAACATCCGATCAACGAAGACATCCAGCCGCAAGGTTGGCCGGAATTGCGGATCTATGTGAGCGCGGACGGTTGGCACCTTGCGCTCGCTGTTTGCCGCGACCTTCTCAATCCGCAGGCGGTGCACGCACTTAGCGAAGCCGGCGCCAATCTCGTGCTGGCGCCCGCGATGAGTGAACGCCTGACGCCGTTCACAGGCCAGATCGCACACCTGGTCGGCTCTGGTCAGGCGTTGGTGGCCGTGGCGAACAACCCGGCCGACTGGTTTCATGCTCGCCGCCACGAGGTGCATCATCCAGCCCGAGCGTTGTTTGGTCATCCGGGATTGGGCCAACAGATCCGCCTGGTTGCCTCCCGTGATTCAGGTCCCGGCATCGCCACCATGCACGTTCGGTCAGCATCGATTCGCTGGGCCGAAGGTGAAGACGCCGTCGCAGCGGCACGAGAACCGTTGCCGGAGCCATTATCGTCAAACGCGTTGCCGCACTGGGTGGAGTCGCTGGCCGCCACGCTCGACCGGCGCTACGGAGCGTTTGCGCAACACCATCCCGATCAGGTCGCTCTGCGCCCGGCCGCGATCTTGGTCCTTCTCACCGACGGCCCCACGGGACTGCGGGTAGCACTGACCGAACGCGCCTCAGATCTTGCCGATTATCCAGGCCTGCTGACCTTTCCAGGCGGTGGCCAAGATCGTGCCGATACTGGTCCGGTCAGCACCGCGATCCGCGAAGCAGCCGAGGAGACCGGCCTCGACCCCACGAGCGTGCACGTTCTGGGCGTCTTGCCCTCGATGGCCGACCCCGAATCGAAGTTTCTGGTTACCCCGGTGGTGGCCTGGTCGAGCCAACCGCGCTATACCTCCCCCGTCAACATTGCCGAGGTGACGTGTGTTCGCCATGTACTCTTGAGCGAAATCGGCGCCGGGCAAGAAGATGGTGACGTGCCCGTCGTGTCGTGCCGACCCGGTGACGGAGACGACGCGCAGCCGCAGGTGGGTATTCTTACCGCGACGGTGATCAACGCCGTGTCGGCCTTAATCAAGAGGCACCAGTCAGAGGGTGGTCACGGTGCTCCTGGTGGATAACAGCGGAACCGGAACCGGGCGACCGACCGGTCTAACCGCGCGCATCGTCACCTGAGGCGTTGGCGGGCAGCACCTTTCGGTCGCTAGGGGTGATTATCTGCAGTACCTTGGTGCGTCCCGCGCGCATACCGTTGGCGATGACGATGACCTCGGCCACTTCATGAACCAGCACCACCGCGGCCAGCCCGAGCACCCCGAACAGCGCCAGCGGGATCAACGCGGTGATGAGTGCCAGCGACAGGCCGATGTTCTGCCACATGATGCGCCGGGCCCGGCGGGCATGGCTGACCGCGTGGGTGAGATGGCGCAGGTCTTCACCCATGAGCGCGACGTCAGCGGTCTCGATGGCCACATCGGTGCCCATCGCGCCCATCGCGATTCCCAGGTCGGCGGTGGCCAGCGCGGGTGCGTCGTTGACGCCATCACCGACCATCGCCGTGGCGCACTGGGCGCGCAGGTGCCTGATCGGCGTCGCCTTGTCCTCGGGCCGCAGCTCGGCATGCGCCGCGTCGATGCCGGCCTGCGCCGCCAGCGCGCCGGCCGGTGGCCCGGTTAACGCCGGTGAGCATCACCACCCGGTAGCCATCGCGGCATAGCTGCTCGACCACCGGGCGGGCTTCCGGACGCAACTCATCACGCACCGCGATGGCGCCGATGAGCGTGTCGTCGTCCTCGACCAGCACCGCGGTCGCGCCGGCCTCCTGCATCCGACCCACCTGCGCGGCCAGGGGTCCGGTGGCGATCCAGCCGGGCTGGCCCAACCGGACACCGTGCCCGTCGCGGTGGCCGATCAGCCCGGCGCCGAGAACGGCTTGCACCCCGCTGGCCGGAGTGACCTGATGGGCGGCGGCCAGGACGGCCCGCGCCAGGGGATGTTCGCTGCGGTTCTCCAGCGCCGCCGCGATGTCGAGGACCTGGTCGCGGGTGGCGCCGTTGGTGGGGACGACATCGATGACGGCGGGGCGATTCGCGGTCAGCGTGCCGGTATTGTCCAACGCCACCGTCCGCACCGCACCCAGCGCCTCCAGCGCTGCCCCGCCCTTGACGAGCACGCCGAGCCTGCTGGCGGCGCCGATCGCAGCGAGTAATGTGACCGGAACCGAGATCGCCAACGCACACGGGGAGGCGGCCACCAGCACGACCAGGGCCCGCTCGATCCATGTCGCCACATTGCCAAACACGCTGCCCACTAAGGCAATAACAGTGGCGGCGATCATGATGGTGGGCACCAGGGGTTCGGCGATGCGATCGGCCAGCCGCTGGGAGGCACCCTTGCGGACCTGCTCGGCCCGATCCCGGCGCGGCGCCAAGTCGACTGCGCCACAACACCCGCGACTGGTGGTTCCCATAGCACGAATGCGCCCAATGATTCGCCGCCGCAACAGCGGAACCCACCCACGAGCCTCAGATCGGTGGTCGGCGTTAATGTTGGCGGCTTCGATGCGGTCGTGCGAATGACACGGCCTCGCATTCGGATGGGCGGTGGGCATGAGACCGCCAATCCCGTTGCGAGGCAGACGCTCTCAGCCCCACCTCCGACCTGGGCTTGGCCACCGTCGGTCCCGCATCACCGCGATCGAGGGGCTGGGCGCTCGCTGAGCTTGAGACTGACCTTGTCCCCGGTCCTCAGCCGTAGGACCGGTACACGCGCACAGACACCAGTCATCATGAAGATCCACCAGCGGCCGATGTAGCTGAGGCGAACAGGTGCTCGCGAGACTGCTGAGGCCAGTTTGTGATATTCAGCTGCGGCCCCGGCGGCGCCAATACCCTTGCCTGCGGCGGCGCGGGCACCGATGACGCGGAATGAACCTGAACCGCGCAGAGCGCGCCAATTACCAGCATTACGGCCGCGGCGCCCGAGGCTACCCACGTGATCACGCGCGACCGGCGTCGCCGCCAGTTCACCTGGGCCAGCAACGACGGCAGCAAATTTGGCGTCAGTGATGCTCCTCCGGAAGCGTCGCACGCTCCGATTACGGCCACGTCGTCGTGGCTGAGCCGCGACAGTAAGCCAGGCATTCCGCTCACTTCGGCGACGGCGTCGCGGCATGACTTGCAGTCAGCGATGTGCGCCTCGAATTCCCGTCGGTCGGCGTTTGACAGGGATCCCAGGACGTACGCGACATCCCACATCCCCAACCCGTGGACTGATGATTCAGCGTCAACCGGCATGTTGGGCCTCCGTAGCGAAGTCATCGGGTGGGCCCGATTTCTTGCGGTATGAGTCGCGCGCATGCATGGTGTACCGGAGCCGCGATGTCCTGGAAGCTTTGGCGATACCGAGAGACGCGGCGATAAGGGCCATTGTCTTCTGGCGGTGGGACCGGCTGCCTAGCATCTATTGCGGTGCATCTCTCGTCCAGGAGCATGGTCCGGGCGACGGTGAACACCCGGCAACCCCTGGCCGATCCCGGCCGGCGCACGCACGTCATGAAACAACCTCCTTATGAGGAGACGAAGAACGGCCCTATTTCGTTCACAGATGGCGACCCCCACGTGCCTTTCGGTGATTAGCTACCAACAACC
Organism: Mycobacterium nebraskense; assembly: GCF_002102255.1. GTDB lineage: Bacteria > Actinomycetota > Actinomycetes > Mycobacteriales > Mycobacteriaceae > Mycobacterium > Mycobacterium nebraskense. The sequence goes on along the minus strand of NZ_LQPH01000003.1, from coordinate 8,673 downwards.
AGGTGATACCTACTTGTTCGTCGAATCATGGCTAAGCCGGTCGCGCCGCGGCGCGACCGGCGATGTTGCCGTCACCCGGCGCCGGTCTGACTCCCGAAGTCGAGGCATCCGAATTCACCTAGGCATCGGCAGCACCGGTGCGGCAACAATTTTCCCGGTTCAGCAACAGGTGGGACAATCGCAGATATGCCCGAGCCGCTAACCCACACCCCGTCTACGTGTGATGAAGAGTTGCTTTGCTGCCTGGGGCCGGGCTTCTCGCTGGCGGGCTCTGATCCGGGCCGTTTGGCCCGGATCCGCGATGAGGTGGCGTACGGCTTTACGGCGCTGACGGACGTTGCCCAGGCTGTGTCGATCTTCGGCTCGGCGCGCACGCCGCCGGATCATCCGCATTACCAGCTGGCGCGCACGGTAGCCGCACGGCTGGGTGCACTGGGTTTCGACATCATCACTGGCGGCGGTCCCGGAATCATGGAGGCCGCCAACCGGGGCGCCCGCGATGCGGGCGTGCGCTCGATCGGCCTTAGCATCGAGCTTGCGCACGAGCTGCGCACGAATCCGTTCGTCGATCTCTCGCTTCGGTTCAAGTACTTCTTCGTCCGCAAGCTGATGTTCGTCCGCTACGCATCGGCGTTCGTGGTGCTTCCGGGCGGCTTTGGAACGCTGGACGAGCTTTTCGAGGCGCTGACACTCATCCAGACCGAGAAGATACAGCACTTTCCGGTCGTGCTTGCGGGCGCGGAGCACTGGCGAGGATTGGAGGAATGGATCCGCGAGCGGCTGCTGGACCCGGGGATGGTATCGGAAGACGACGCGAAGCTGCTCGCGGTAGCTGACGATCCCGACGAGATCGGTGAGTTCATCGGCCATTGGCGCCGTCGCCAACTGGAGACCTACCGCCCCCCGGGGGCGTAAGAGGTGCTCGATCGCTGGGTTGGGTTCGATTTGGCGCGGCCCTCGCTATTCGGGTGGCCCGGTTAGCCAGCGCCCGCTACAGCGAGGCGAGGATCTGTTTCATGGTGTCGATCTGCTGCTGCTGGGTGGCGACGATCGACTTGGCCAGGGCCACCGCAGCCGGGTCCTGTCCGGTGTTGATCTCGTTCTGCGCCATAGCGATCGCGCCCTGATGGTGCTTTATCATCTGGCTGAGGAACAGCTTGCTGGCATCCACGCCCTGCGCGTTCTGTAAAGCAGCCATGTCGGCCGGCGACATCGTGTCATTCATCCCTGGCATCATTGACTGACTCGGCATGGGGCCGGAGCTGGGCATCTCGGAGTGACCGGGCATGGTTGTCCCGGGCGTCATAGTGGGCATCTGCCACTGGCTCAGCCAGCCTTTCATTTGCTCAATCTCGGGACCCTGCGCGGCCTTGATCTGCCTGGCAAGGTCGACCACACGTGGGTCGATGCCCTGCTTTCCCAACACGATGTCGCTCATCTCGATCGCCTGCTGATGATGTGGGATCATCTGCTGGGCGAACGTGACATCGGCGTGGTTGTGTGCCGGACCCGGCGTCGACGTCGACGGAGCGGGCGCCGATGAGCTCGACTGTTGCGTGCCGGAGTTGCTACAGGCGCCCACCGCGGTCAGCGCAACAACGGTTGCCACACCCACTGCTAGGTTCTTGGCTGATTTCACGACAGTCCTCTCCCGCTTCAACGTGTGCATTACCGTGCGTCATGCGCGCGACGCCCGCGTTCGCAGGCTTCCCTCCGTCCGTATGGCTCACCCAGTGGTTCTATGAGGGTTCGTTAAGATCCGTCGCTGCCTCGCAGATCCATCGTCGACGGGGCAGATTGGGTTTATCGGCTCAGTACCCTAGCGGTGACGACCCGCAAGCCAGTTCACTATTGGACTTTGTGTACGCACTATTTGCGATGCGGGGTCGCAGAACTGCTAACCGTTGGTGATAGAAAACTTTCGCTGAATTCACAGACACCGACATCAAGGCCAACCTACACGCCTGTTCGGGCCATGCCACTGCGGACTAGCTGATGGCGTTGACGAACCACATCCGGGCTGGCACGTCGCGAGCGTCGATCGCTCAGCCCGCGCCGACGGCGACCGCGACCGCGACCGCGACCGCGACGAGAACCATCATGTCCAGCGTGCGCGCCCGCAGTGCGCGCCACGCACCGTCAAAGAAGATCTACGAGGAGTAGAACACCACCGGCAGGCTCAGCGCCAAGGTGACCACGTCGTCACGCAACCCGAGCGGTGCCGGCGTGCGGAATCCCAACATCTCGCGACCCATCGGGGACCACAACATGATCGAGACCGACAACACCAACGCCACCAAGAACTGGTTACGCATGGCGCGCACCATGTCAGCCATCGACATCCCCGCGTGACCGCCTCCATGGCCCATCACGTCCTGGGGTTTCCGTTGCCCGGGGCCGCCGCCGTGCTGTGCTCGTGGTGCGGTTGCTCCGGCGCGGGCTGCCCCGGCGGTCCCGACATCGGTTCGCACATATGGTCAGCCACCGATCGGCCCGCGCAGTGAAAACCACAATCGCGCACCCACTGCGATAACTCCGCCACCGAAGTCACCGCCGGATCGTAGGCAACCGTGGCGCTCTGATTGACCGCGTTGGCCTGCACCGAGGTTACCCCTGGACGGCGAGAGAGCGCGGCCTCCCCGACCGCGGCCGAGCTTGCCCACTGCAGCCCATGAACATCAATAACCGCGGTGGTCGTCGTCATTTCCGGCCCACGCGTCGACGGCGGCAATCGTCGAGGGTGAACTGGCTATCCGCAGACATCATCTTCCTTCCGGCCGTAGCTTTCATTCGATCGACGAAAATCATTGTGCGCGACGGCATGGACGCCGTGCACGTTCGATGAGCATTCGAATCGCCTCGTCGTCACCGGCAACGACTGGCCGCACGAGGTGCCGGCTGGCACGGTCAGCGCAATTTGCCTCGTCACCAGCTGTCGTACTTGCGTGACTGTGATCCCCTGACGGGCACCGTGATCCGGCACGCCGGGCGGTGAGTACCCACACGGCGAAGTAAGTCGCGAAGCGGGAGCATGGTTTCTGGGGGAAGCGCCTGCACGTTACCCGTGAGTGGTTGGCGACAGGACATTCCTTCGGTTCGAACTTCTGATTCCCATAGGTCAATCCGACGGAGCCAGAAAACTGATTCGAACCGCCTGGGATGCTGCCGGCACCGGCGGGACCATTACCCTTCGGGTAAGGTGTGCACGGCAAGATCAGTCTCGGCGAGTAACTTGCCCACGAACGGAGACAGCATTCTTCAGGCGATGGTTGCAGGTGTTCTTTTCGAGCTATTGCTGCTGACCTCGATCGAGTTGGTCTTGTACACAACCGTCCAGACGCGTGTCTGGGCCGTCGCACCGCGGTTCACATGCCGCAAAACGCCGTACAACTACTTGGCGCCACGGCGGGCGAGGGCGCCGGGAGTTACCACCGACGGGTTGGGGCCGTTCATCATGGATCAAGATTGTGCCGTCGTTCTGCTATGACCGCCCGCTATCTCGGATTTCTCCGGTGCCCCCGGTGCGGCCTGCAAGCATCAGAAGCCGAGGCGTCGTTCGGGTGTCGCGAATGTGCGGGCTCTGGCATGGGAGTCAACCTCGCTCCTGCTTACGCGTTGACGCCGGGCCCGTTGCCATGGAACACCTCCGAGCCGGGCATCTTCGGCTTCCGGGAGTTACTCCCGTTATTGCCTGACCACGTCGCGGTCAGCCTGGGAGAAGGGGCGACACCTCTGGTTCCTTTGAACCGCCTGGGGCCACGATTGGGACTGCAAAGACTCATGCTCAAAGACGAAACGCGCAACCCGACGTGGTCATATAAGGACCGGCTCGCGGCAGTTGCCGTGACCAAGGCGGCAGCCTCGGGCGCCTCCACCGTCGTCGTTTCCTCGACGGGGAACCACGGTGCAGCTGTCGCCGCATACGCGGCCGCAGCAGGGCTACGCTGCGTGGTCCTCACGGTGTCGTCCGTGCCGCGAGAGATGAAGATTCTGATGCAGGCCTACGGGGCCTCAGTGGTTGCTTACGAAAAAGGCCCAGACCGCTGGTCGGTAATGAGGGAAGCGGTCGACCAGTTCGGCTGGACCCCGATATCTGGGCCCATGAGCCCTCCGATCGGCTCCAATCCATTTGGCATTGAGGGCTACAAGACGATCGCCTACGAGCTGTGGCGGCAACTCGGCGAACCTCCCGATGTCGTCGTGGCGCCGACCGCCCACGGTGACGGACTGGCCGGTATTCGACGAGGATTCGCCGACCTCATTGCGCTAGGTCTTGCCAGCCGGACGCCCAGGTTGGTCGCCGTCGACCCGTTCGGCGCCTACGCACGCGCGCTACAGCCTCCAAGGGAAAGCCTGCCGCCGATTGTCAAAAAGCCCTCGATGGCGTTTTCCGTCGCGACGACGACCGCAACGTATCAGGGACTGGACGCCATCCGAGCCACGGACGGGACCGCGGTCGCCGAACCATCCGATGATGCGATCGCCCGCATGCAGCTCGAACTGGCTTCGGCGGAGGGCCTTTACGCAGAAGGCGCGTCCGTATTGGCCGTCCTCGCCGCTAAACAACTTGCCGAGCGAAGCTGGATTGACCCCGACGAGCGCGTCGTACTGTTGTCGACGTCGACGGGCTTGAAGGATCCCAATGCCTCCGCGGTACATCTGCCTGACCTACCGGTCCTCGAACCCACCTTGGCGGCATTGGCGGCTGCGCTGCCCGCGCGAATGTTGCAGTGACTGTGCCAGTCGACCCTGCCGAGCAATACCGTACCCTGACCCCTTGGAACGCTGAAAACGGCTGCTAAGCAAGTCCTTTGATGATGGCCCTGAGTGGTCTCGCGTGGTGCATGAGCGCCGCATTGGCCTGACCCCGTTCGGTTGATCCACGGTTTATGAGAGTCTTGCAGCCCACGACGTGGGCAGGAAGGCTCAACAAGATCATGGCGACGAGGAAGCGGCACAGCCCCGAGCAGATTGTGCGCAAGCTGATGGCGGCCGATCGGCTCCTGGCCGAGGGCAAGGACACCGCGGCGGTGTGCCGCGAACTTGGTGTCTCCGAGGCCACCTACCACCGGTGGCGTAACCAGTTCGGCGGGTTGAAGGCCGAGGACGCCAAACGCCTCAAAGACCTCGAACGCGAGAACACCACCCTCAAACGCCTGCTGGCAAACGCGGAGTTGGAGAAGGACGCGCTGCGGGAGATCGCGAAGGGAAACTTCTAGGCCCGGAACGTCGGCGGGCGGCCGTTCGTCACCTTCAGCGCGTGCTGGGGGTCAGCGAACGGTTTGCCTGCCGCGTGACCGGGCAGCACCGCGCAACCCAGCGACACACAGCCGTCTCTGCTACACCAGAGGACCCTGACGCCGCCCTGCGAACCTGGCTTCGCCGGTACGCCAAGGACCACCCACGACGCGGGTTTCGGCCCGCGTATCACGACGCCCGCGCTGAAGGCTGGGCAGTCAATCACAAAAAGGTGCAACGCCTTTGGCGGGAAGAAGGGCTTCGCGTGCCGCAGCGCCGACGCCGCAAACGCCACGGCAGCTCCACCGCACCAGCGACCGTAATCGCCGATGCGCCCAACCGGGTGTGGGCGGTGGACTTCCAGTTCGACTCCACCACCGACGGACGTCCGATCAAGATCGCGTCGATCATCGATGAACACACCCGCGAATGCCTCGGTGGGATGGTTGAGCGCAGCATCACCGGCGAGCACCTCATCGCCGAACTCGACCGCCTGGCCGCCGAGCGTGGCACCTACCCGGCCGTGCTGCGCTGCGACAACGGACCCGAATTGGCCTGCAGTGCAATGGCCGAGTGGTCGCATGAACAGGTCGGCCTGCACTTCATCCCACCCGGCGAGCCGTGGCGAAACGGCTACGTCGAATCCTTCAACTCCCGCGTCCGTGACGAATGCTTGAACATCAATAGCTTCTGGTCGATGGCCCAGGCCCGGGTGGTCATCAGCGACTGGAAGCACGAGTACAACCACATCGCCGGCATTCGTCACTGGGCTACCAGGCACCGGCCCGCTACGCTGCCACCTGTACCCACCAATAACGACTCTCGTTCGCCGTGGACCAGTTCACGGGGTCCGGTCAGCATCGTCACGGTGCACGCCTTTATCCGTCAGCTCGGCTGGATGGTCGGTGTGGCAGTCCGGTCGTCTTGGAGGCAGACGCCGACGCGGTGGGCCGGGCAGGAGCGTCACGATCTCGGCTGCCACCGCCTTGTGAATCGGCGACGCGACCGCACGTAATTCCCGGGGCGTTGCTCGATAAAACGCTATAAGCTCACCGCGTCTTTCAACAAAGGAAACAGCCAGTAGGGACGCCGCTCGAAGTGGTCAGCGCCGTCCATTACGATCTGGGTTTCACCGGCCACAGCTTCCTCGAGATCATGCTCGGCAATGAGCCGCCTGAATCACGTTCGCCGCCTCGCTCCTTCAAGAGCAGACGGCGGTCGGTATGGAAATAGGTGTATGCGGTTGTTAGCGCGCACACGATGGTGGCGACCACCAACATCTGGGATCCGCTGGCGGCCAAGCTGATAAACCCACCGACCGTTGCACCCGCGATGTAGCTGACATACAGCAGCAAGTATCCCAGCCACGCCGACGCCGCGCCGCCGCTGATGTGACGTTCGATGCCCTGGCCCATTTTCACCAGCGTCCCGGTGACATAGCTCAACGGAATCGACACCTCGCCGTCCTTGACAAACGAGGTATTGAGCGTGCCGACTCCGAATGCGATGAACAGAATTGGTACGAAGGAGAGTTGACCGGTCGACCATCCATCTATGGCGACATCCACTGCGGTGGCGACCACCAGAGACAACGTGGTCAGCACGGTCGGGCCGTGCGGATGCGCCACCCAGAAATGGCGCCTGCACAATGACGCGACCAGCACGCCACCGACAAAGAAGACCACCAGCAGCGCAGCTGATATCGAGAGCAAGGGTTCATTCCGGAAGTACCCTAGCGCCGCGCGCTCGGAGTTGCCGGTCATAAAAGTTACGAAGTATCCGGCAGAGTGAGTAAACGCCGCGGCACCGATGAGACCGGCCAGCCCGGCCAGGACCCATGACAACCTCGTCTCGCTGTCGAACCGCTTCCTCATGGAGACGCATACTATCCGGCCGTACTCTTTGCGCCGGCATCGCTTCCAGGGTCTTCCACCCAACTCACGATGAGGGTGACGCCGCCGTTTGGCTCCGGAACGCGCACCGCTGCTCGCCGGTAACCGACGGGAAACCACTGGCTAATGCATGTCGACGGCTCGAAGTTGACTGCGAGGTCTTCCTTTGTACGCCTGTCAGAGCGTCAAGTACATCTAGGGTCGGAACACTTTTCCGGGGAGCTGACGCGGTACCGGGCGGTGTCCGACTGGCGGATCTGGCCGGTCCGCGGATGGCGCGGAACGAGTGTCGTGCCACGGTAGCGATCAGACCGGCCGTCGGCTCGTGGTAGCACCCGCAGGAACGAAACAACTACGTATACCCCGGCGACGTACGATGCCCGTGTGAGAGATAGCTAGGTCGCACAAGCAACTTGGCGAAAGGTGCTCATGAGCACCATCAGCGTGACCGTCTCCGGCGTGACCTGCGAGCATCGCGCGTCCGCGGAGCCCGAAGAACCCGAGAAGTTTGGTGGCGCCACCGATTTCGATTTAGAGCTGGGTATCTGTCAGACATGCACCACCCTGCTCGCTCGCGGCTCCGCATGGGCAGCCAAGCTCTGCCTGCTTTGCGCTGAGATCTGCGACGCGTGCGCGGCCGAATGCGGCAAGTTCGACACAGAGCATTGCCGCGCCTGCGCGAAAGCCTGCCGCGTCTGCGCTGAACAATGCCGGGCTATGGCCTAACGCCGACGCCCGGGCGCGCCCGCACAATTCCGTTGCGGGCGCGCCCTTTCGGACAACGCTGTTACTGCGCCCTCCAGAGTGCTGCCCGCGGCCTAACGCGGACGCAAATGCGGAATTTCTTGCAGCACTGTCTATTTGCGCTGCCGTGGTAAGCGATTGCCGGGCGGGCACCCTGCTCTGGAAAATCGGGGTGCACTTTCCTGCAGTCGCCCGACATGCGGATCCTTTAGGGGACCAGCCATTCCAACAGTCAGGTGTCCACCAATAGCTGGTCGACCCTACTCAGGGCCGTTCACTGTACTGGTGTCGAACTGGCAAGCATCTAGTGGCGCGTCGCCGGTCGCCGTAAGAGGTTTTATACCGGTCACGTCGCTGGAAGTCTCGATACTGTACGGGGTATGGTATATTCCTGTAGAAGCAAGCCCGTGCGACATCCCGCGAAACGTTAGAAAAGCCGGCACGTCGCCAGCGGTACCCCAACCTTCCTGAACTCATTGCGTCGAAGGGCAGTACCGCCCGGCGGAGTTGCCCTGTTGCTCGAACAGGCCGCCCTGAAAGAGACAAAGCCTGGGACCGCGCGGCTCGCGTCATCGGTCGCCACGCCGGCCACGACGACCCAATCGGCGACCTGCGGCGGCGCTGCACCGCCAATGCTGCGACGGCCACCGGGCAGCTAAACCTGCATCCTCGTGCAGGAGGCTTTTCCGGAAGCAAAGGCGGGAGACGATGAACACGAAAAAGGAAAGGTACGACACGATGAACACCAATAAGAAGCTCCTGATTCTCGGCGCCGGCATCGGGGGACTCAGCGTGATCA
>NZ_LQPH01000002.1 GCF_002102255.1 Mycobacterium nebraskense | reverse complement strand
TTTGCTTTAGAAGCCTTGCCTAGCAACATATTTGGAGAATTCTAGGCCGCTAGTCCACTTAAGCAGATAAGCAGTACGGATGTGCGATAGACTAGGCGCCGTGCAGATGGCGGTACAAGGCTCCCTGTTCCAGCACACCGAGCGCAGACAACTCGGTGACGGCGCCTTTATCGAAATCCGTGCCGGCTGGCTCACCGATGCCGAAGAGTTGCTCGAAGCCCTGCTCTCGACCGTGCCCTGGCGCGAGGAACGTCGCCAGATGTATGACCGCGTGGTCGACGTGCCGCGGCTGGTGAGCTTTCACGACCTCACCGTCGACGACCCGCCGCATCCGCTGCTGGCCCGGCTGCGGCGCCGGCTCAACGACATCTACGCCGGCGAGCTGGGCGAGCCCTTCACCACCGTCGGATTGTGTTGTTACCGCGACGGCTCCGACAGCGTCGCCTGGCATGGCGACACCATCGGCCGCAGCAGCTCGGCGGACACCATGGTGGCGATCATCAGCCTGGGCGCCACCCGCACCTTCGCCATGCGCCGGCGCGGCGGCGGCCCGTCGTTGCGGCTGCCGCAGGCGCACGGGGATCTGCTGGTGATGGGCGGATCGTGCCAACGCACCTGGGAGCATGCCGTGCCCAAGACGTCGGCACCGGTGGGCCCGCGCATCAGCATTCAGTTCCGCCCGCGCGGCGTGCGCTAGGACTAGCTGCGGACCGCCTTCACCGCGCTGACGAGCAAGTCGCGGGCGCGTTGCGTATCGACCGGCGCGACCGGCTGCCCGGGGATCACCAGCGGGTTGGCCGTGACGATCACCTGGTAATCGCCGAATTGGGCGGAATAGTCGTAGAGTTCGCCCGTTCGGGGGCCGCCCGCGACCAGCGCCTGCAGGACGCGATGAACCCCGAGCGTGCGGGTTCCGTCGATCTGCGGCGCGTCGACCACCTCCATGCCGCCCCGCAATTGCGGGCCGGAGAACGCGATCTTGGCGCAGTCCTTACCGGGGTCGTTGAAAGGCAAGGTTTTTGAGGTCTCGACGGCGATGACCACGAACCGGTTGCCCTTGCCCTCGGCGGAGACCGCGGCCATATTGCCCTGCAGGTCCGGTGGCATTTCCGGCCCCGTCGCCGCCTTCGCGCAGTTGGCGGGGTCGAACGTCAGCCCTTCGGGGAGCTTGCGTCCGGACAGCACCTTCGGATCGATCCCCCGTTCACCGATGTCGGTGACCTTGAAGTCCGGCCCGAAGCTCGACTTCACGTCGGCAACCTTCTTGATGTCGACTTTCCCCGAGGTAGTCGCCCCCGATGAGCAACCGGCGAGCACACCCACCGCCGCGACTGTGAACGCCACCTTGAACATCGTGGCTAATCTACCCAAGCCCGATGCGTCAGCTGCGCAACGTGGACACCGTTTTGACGAGCAGATCGGCGGCGAATTGCGGTGGCAATGCGGGCACCACCGAACCCGGATCGGTGGTCAGCGTGGTGAACGCGTAAAAGTTGCCCAGGTAAGCGGTGAAGGTGTATGTGCGCGAATCTATCTCGGTGCCCGACTCGACGGACGACTTGATGTCGGCCACCATGCCGAGGGTTTGGGCGCCATCGATATGCGGGGCGTCGGTGAGGTGCACGCTCGCCGTGGTGCGGCCGGCGGTCATGGTCCACTGGCCACACGCGGCGACGACGTCGTCGGGCAGGTCCACCGGCCCCGGCAAAGCCACCACCACGGCGTCGATGATGCCGCCGCTGCCCGACCCGGACACGCCCTGCGCCGACTGGTCGCGTCCATTCCCGGGGTCGGCAAGCGTCCCGCATTGCGGCGGCCTCGCCTTGCCGTCCAACGCCTCGGGCCCAAGGCTCCAGATCACTCTCGGGGAGGCTCCGCTGGGGATGCCCGTGGTCGCCTCGTAACCGGGGGGCAGCTCGCGAACCACCCGCTTGATGTTGGCCGGGTTGACCGCCGTCGGCGGTGGCGCCTTCGTGGGCGCCGGTGACGGTGCGGGTGCCGGTGCATGGGCGCACGCGGCCACCAGCAACGTGAGCGCGGGAGTTGTCACCGGGCCAATCCGGAACGGCCGCATGCCCGTTCATAGCACAACGTGCGGGGTCAGCCGACCACCTCGATCATCTGGCGGGCGACGTGCTCGATCTGGGCGGCCACGTCGCGCCGAAACCGATGGTCGCGCCGGTGGGGCACGTCGATGACGGTGGTGATGATGCCGACGTCTTCGCGCTGCCAGATCGCCCCGTGGTGGTCCATGATGGTGCGCATCGGCAGGTTATCGGAAAGCATTCGCGCGGAGAATCTTTCGACTCCGGCGACGCGGGCGGCGATGGACAGCGCGCTGATCAGGAAGGTGCCGATCCCCCGGCCTTGGTAGGCGTCGGCGACGGTGAATGCGATCTCGGCGACGCTGCGGTCGCCTTCGTCGCGCACGAAGCGCGCGTCGGCCACCGGGTCGCCGCCGTCGATCACAACCCAGACGAAGTGATCGACGTAGTCGACCTCCGAGAGGTAGTGCATCAACGCCGGGGTGGGAAGGCGCGGCGTCATGAACCGCCGATACAGCGTCTCGCTGGAGAATTGGATGTGCCCGTGCACGGTTCGTTCGCTGTCACCGGGCAACACCGGTCGCAGCATCAGGTCTGTTCCATCACGGACCCGGATCGGGATCGGCGTGATGAACCCGGCGAGACGCTGGCGCACCATGCGCAGCAGCCGCTCCATGACCCCGGGTATGTGGACCATGCGGACGAAGGCGTCGTTGTCGCCGATCCAACCGGTCAGCGGTCCGGCCGTGGTGACCGTCGCGGTCCGCGGGATGTGGCGCAGCAGGGCGATCTCTCCGATGAGCATGCCCGGGAATGCGCGTTCGTCGATGATCAAGCCGTCGTCGCCGACATGGGTGATCTCGACGATGCCCGACGAAATGAGCAGGAACGAGACCGCCTCCTCGCCCTGCTTCATCAGCACTTGGCCGGCCGCGGCGCTCAGCGGTTGCAGAGAGGCGGCCAACGGTACGAGATCGGAGGTGGGACATCCCTCGAAGATGTCCATCGTCGCCAGCTCGTCCGCTCGCGCGCCGGTCAAGGCCACTGCGATAGCCCGCCGATCACCCCATCGCGGCGTGGGTCTGCGCGTCGCGGTGACCGCCGCTGTGCCATGACCTGCCCGCCTGCGTTGCCGTCGTCTACCGCGCCAGGCCCGACAATCCCGGCCGCGGTCGGATGTTGCCCAGGTTATGGGCTGGGTTCCGGCTGCGGCAAGGATGCGCGCGCTGGCCCTTCGCGAGGGCGATGCCGCGGGGCATGATGATCGGGTGAGCGCAGGCCGCCGAAGTTCACCGAGGCTGGCAGGCGCGGGCCCGCGCAAGGTTCAGGTGGGCGGTCTCTGGTTCGACGCTCTCACCGAGGAGCAGGTCGTCGAGGCCGTGCGCGCGGCCTGGGCCGCCGGCCGGGGCGGCTCGATCGTGCCGGTGAACGTCGATGTGGCCCGGGCGGCCGCTCGCGGCCCGGAACTCGCCGATCTGATCGCCCGGGCATCGCTGGTCGTCGCCGACGGGATGCCGCTGGTGTGGGCGGCGCGGGCCAAGGGTGACCGGCTGCCGGAGCGCGTGGCCGGCTCGTCGTTGATCTTTCCGTTGAGTGCCGCGGCGGCCGCCGAGGGGAAGTCGGTGTATCTCCTCGGCGGCGCCGAGGGGGTGCCGGAGCGGGCGGCCGAGGCGCTGGTGGCGCGTTCCGCCAACCTGCGCATCGCCGGCACGTGCTCGCCCGAATTCGGCTTCGACCAGACGGAGGAAGGGGCGCGGCGGGCGGTCGCCGCCGTTGCGGCCGCCGCACCCGATCTGGTTTTCGTGGGGTTGGGCTTCCCCAGGCAGGAACGCCTGATCGAACTGGTGCGCCAAGAACTGCCCAATGCCTGGTGCCTGGCCTGTGGTGGCGGCATCGCGATGACTGCCGGTGTCGTCCGCCGGGCGTCCCCCGTGCTGCAACGGCTGGGATTGGAGTGGGTGCACCGGCTGGCGCTCGAGCCGCGGCGGCTTGCCCGCAGGTACCTGCGGGACGATCTACCGTTCGCGCTGGCGTTGGTGATTCGCTCGGTGGCGCAACGGTTTACGCGAAACTAGATTCCTTCGCCTTCAGGATGAGCCGCACGGCGGCGGCGAGGTCGTCGACGACGGCGTCGGCACCGACCGCCTCTCCGTCACCGGCGCGCAGCAGGACCGTCGCCGTGCCGGCCGCTCGGCCCGCCTCCATGTCGGTTTCGCTGTCGCCGATCATCACCGATTCGTCCAGAGCGAAGCCGTGCTCCCGCGCCGCGCGCACCAACATGCCCGCTTCAGGCTTGCGACAGTCGCAGCTGGCCGCCGCGTGCGGGCAGTGGTATGCGGCATCGAGGCGGGCGCCTTCGTCCGCCAAGAGCTGTTCCAGACGGTCGTGGATGGCCGCGAAATGCGCCGCGTCCGCGGCCGGTTCGGACATCCAACGCTGATTGGTCACCAGGACGGTGCGCAGGCCCGCCGCGTTCAGGGCGGCCACCGCCTGCGCCGCGCCGGGCAAGAGCACCAGTTCCTCGGGTGACCTGACGTACTCGCCGTCGGCGGCCTTGACGTTGATGGTCCCGTCCCGGTCCAGGAAGACGGTGCGGACATTCCGCAGGTCGGGCATGGCCGGGGCGGTCTCAGGAGGGCCGGGGAAACAGCGCCGCTTCGACCATCTCGCAGATCGAGTGGCCCAGGTGCAGGCAGGCCTCCTGGACCCGCCCGGTGTTGTCACTCGGTACCCGGATGCAGAACTCGGCGACGTCGGCCACCTTCCCCCCGCGCGCACCGGTGAGCGCGACCGTCGTCATCCCCGCGGCAGCGGCCGCATCGAGCGCGCGGACGACATTCGGTGAGTTGCCCGACGTGGTGAGGCCGACCACGACATCTCCCGCACGGCCGGCGGCTAGCACCTGGCGGGCAAACACCTCGTCGTAGGAGTAGTCGTTGCCGATCGCCGTCATCGCGGCCGTGGCGTCCGGCAGGCTGATCGCGGCAAGACCCGGGCGGTCAAAAGCGAAGCGGCCCATCAGCTCTGCGGCCAGGTGCCCCGCGTCCTGCGCGGAGCCGCCGTTGCCGAAGAAGATCACCTTTCCCCCGGCGCGCAGCGCCTCGATCATCAGTCGCGCAATCTCGACGGTCTGCTCGGCGATTGCGCCCGACAGCATCTGCTGCTTGACCGCGATCGTGTCCGCCAATCGCGCCTGGACCAACTCGACGCTTGGCGTGACGACATCCGAGGCGCTCATGCCTGCCATGTGGTCAATCCTTTGCTTTCGAAGGCGAATTCAGTGATGGTGGCCCCGGCCGACTCGAGGCCCTCGATGAGGCGGTGCTTCTTCGCGAAGTCGCAGAACAGCAGGATGTAGCCGCCGCCGCCTGCCCCGGTGAGCTTGCCGCCGAGTGCGCCGTTTTTCAGGGCCAGGTCGTACAGTTCGTCGATGCGCTCATTCGTGATGTACGGCGACATGCGTTTCTTCTGAGTCCACGCCTCGCCCAGCAGGACACCGAACTCGTTCAGCTTGTTCGTCAGGAGGGCGGCCTTCATCGCGACCGCCAGCTCCTTTTGAGCCCGGAGCCCCGCCAGGGTGTCGCCCGCGCCGGTGGTGGCGCGCCGCGTTTGATCCTCGATCACTCGCGCGGAGTCCCGCGTGATGCCCGTAAAGCAAAGCAGCAGGCTCAGTTCGAGCTCGAACGCAGTCTCCTCGCGGATGCGCAACGGGTTGACGATCACGCGGTCGGTGAACTCGATGAAGTTGAATCCCCCGAACGTCGCCGCGTACAGGTCCTGCATGCCACCCGTGATGCCCAGGTCCTCACGCTCGATGGCGCAGGCCAGCTGTGCCGTCTCGTACTCGCCCATCGGCACGCCGTAGTGCTCGGCGAGCAGGCCCGTGAGCGCAACCATCATCGTCGACGACGAGCCCAGCCCCGAGCCCGGCGGAGCGCTCGAACGCAGCACCAGGTCGTAGCCGTCCGTGCCCTCCCTGCCGAAACGGCGCACGGCGGCCTTGATCAGATCCAGGCTGCCGTCGTAGAGAATCTCGCTGTCGAGCGTCATCTCGTGGGTGGTCTTGAAGTCCACCGACTCGATCGTGACCATCCGATCGGTGCGCGGGGTGAGCGACCCCTGTGCGTAGCGGTCGATGGTGGCGGAGAGGACGCAGCCGCCTTCGGTGGCCGGGAACGGCGGCACGTCGGTGCCGCCCCCCGCGAACGAGATCCGCAGCGGTGCACGTGCGCGGATTCGGGGCCGGGGCAAAGAATTCACTGTCGACGCAATCCGCTCAGCCGGCCGACGCGCGTCCCGCGATCGTCAGGGAAATGTGCGTCACGTGCTAACCCCATCCGTTGCCTGCGTGAGGCCCCACTGCATCGCCTCTCGCGAAGAGCCCTAGCGTAGCAGCCGGATCGGCAGAAAAATCGGGATTCACCTCCGGATTATGCCAACACGCCCACGCCTATACGAAAGCGATGAAATGAGCCAGGATGCAGTCGAATTGACCCGTGGTCTGCTCACCGAGCCCGCTGCGCTGCGGCACGGTTTCCTCGACGTATTGGGCGAATCGACGGGTTCTCCGGCCCCGACGGTCGCGCAGCGCGCCATGAACAGCCCCCTCGTCGCGACGGTCTACGAGCGGCTGTGGCGCCCGGCCGCGTTCTACGCGGCCAGCGGCGTCACCACCGGCGCCGAGCAGCGGCGCGCGGCATCGGCGCTGCGACTGTCCACCGCGGCGCGGTTGCTCGACGTCGCCTGCGGCCCAGGCAATTTCACCGGATCGCTGGCAGAACAACTACCGGACGGCGGCCTCGCCGTCGGTTTCGACATCTCCGAACCGATGCTGACGCGCGCCGTCCTGGACAACAGCACCCCGCGCACCTGCTATGTCCGCGGCGACGCCCGCATGCTGCCGTTCGCCGACGCGACATTCGACGCGGTCTGCTGCTTCGGCGCGCTGTACCTGATGCCCGAGCCGTTCGGGGTGGCCCGCGAAATGGTGCGG
This sequence comes from Mycobacterium nebraskense, assembly GCF_002102255.1. GTDB lineage: Bacteria > Actinomycetota > Actinomycetes > Mycobacteriales > Mycobacteriaceae > Mycobacterium > Mycobacterium nebraskense. Next base: position 11,623 of record NZ_LQPH01000002.1, on the reverse strand, counting down.
GTGCTCAAGCCCGGGGGCCGCATCGCGGTCCTCACCAGTTACACCCCGGACATGCCTGCGATCCGGTATGCGATGGCCGCCGGCGCCCACGTCATCGGGCTCACCATGTTCGACCGGCACGCCTTCGTCGACCTGTTCTCGTCGGCCGGGCTGGTCGACGTCGAGCAGCAGACGCAGCGCGCGCTGCAGTTCGTCGCCGCGGCAAAGCCCGAACAGGACTAGGAGGCCGCCTTGCAGACGCCGAGCACCCGGACGACCGGCGTACCCGCCTCGCACTCCAGGACCCAGGGATCGCCGCCGTCGAACGGCTCTGAGGGCTCGGACGTGAGCGTGAACATCACCGGCTGACCGCTGCGCTGTGTCATCTGCGTGCATTCGACCTTGAACAGGCGGTAGTCACCGCCCTGATCGACGGCAAGCGAAAACCCTGGCCGCACCGACTCAACCGGCACCTTTTGCAGGTAGTAGTCAACGTTCATCCATCGACCGTAGGACCGGCATTCCGACGCGCCCGGTGCCGCCACGCGCCTCTTAGGCAATGTTCAGGCAATTTTTGGGACCGCATTAATCTTCGCCGCGCGTATGCGCACCGGGCTGCATTACGAACTCGACGATGATCGCCGCCATGTCGCCGATCGCGCCGCGGCGCACGACTTCGTAACCGTGGGTGCTCAGCGTGGGCAGGCACAGCAGACCCGCGCGCGGCGTCACCCCGTTGGCCTTCGAGTGTGACGCGTCGGATTCGAAGGCGCCCAGCACGGCCCCCTGCGGCGAGAGGCCTTGTTCGGTGGCCATGCTCATCAGCCGGTCGGCGACGCCTTTGTCGTAGACGCACAACGCGTCGCTGTAGCCGACTATCGGCCCGCCGCTGACGCGGGTGCCGTACTCGCGCTCGGTGGGCCCGACCTCCAGCGCGAGGGTAAGGGTGCCAGGCAGCGACCCGCTGGCGTAGGTGCCCCCCACCCCGCCGATCTCCTCGTTGGTGGTGAACACGAGGTACACGTCGTCGACGGGTCGCTGGCCGCGCTCGCGCAGCAGGACAGCCGCGCGCAGCAGGGCGGTCACCGCGGCGCGGTCGTCGAGGAAGTAGCAGCCCAGGTAGTCGCCGACCTCGACCAACGTCCGCTTGCTGCGGTCGACGCACACCCGGGTGCCCGGGCGCACCCCAGCGGTCTCCAACTCGTCGGGGCTGAGGCCGGTGAAGACGTACACGTGGTCCCAGTCCAGCGCGCGATCACCCTGGTCGGGCTTCGTCTGCCAGATCCGCTGGCTCTCCTGGGTGGTGTGCTCGGAGCCGAGCGTGAGCACCGCGGTCAGCGTCTCGTGCTCGCCCAGGACGGCGACCGGGCCCAGGCCGAAGTTGCCGGGATACATCGTCCCCAGCTGCGTCAGGTGCAGCGTGCCGTCCGGTTCCACCCGCTTGACCAGCATGGACAGTTCGTCCATGTGCGCCATGACCCGCGTCGCGACGCCGGGTTCGGCCGCCGAGGAGACCCGGTGACGGTGGCCGCGCCCGGCGTCGTCGGCCGGCGGGTCGGCGGCGATGTACCCGATCAGATTGCCGGCGTCGTCGGTCCACATGTCGTCGACAACTGGCTGCAATTCGCGGGCACACACCGCGCGCACCTCGGCTTCCTGGCCGCACGGCCCGTAGGCGCACAGCAGTTCCTGCAATAGGCCGTCGGTCGCGTTGTCCTCGGGCGTCGCCATTCGGTCCTTTCGTTTCATGGCTTGTCGCACGGATCAGTACCCGCGTCAAGAGGTGCGCAACCGCGGCCTACCTCCTTCGCTGGATAAGCCCGGCGCTCGCTGCAAGGACGGACTAGCGACGCTTACGCGTACGCGAGTTCCAGGCGTTCGAGCCGCCGCACCAGCAGACTGGGCAGCCACTTCCCTACATCGGCGGCCGTGACGTTTGAGGTCCGCTCGAGGAGCTGGCCCAGCACAATGTTCGCCTCCAATCGTGCGAGCGCCGCTCCGACACAGAAGTGGATTCCCTTGCCGAAGCTGATGTGGCCCTTGGCCGCTGGGCGTTCGAGTCGAAACTCTTCGGGAGTGTCGAAGTGTGAGGGGTCGCGATTGGCCGCTCCCCACAACAGAAGTAGCCGCGAACCCGCCGGCAATTCGATGCCGCCGAGCTCGGTGTCGTTGAGAACGTGCCTGTAGTGACCCCGGAAGGGCGGTTCGTAGCGCAGCACCTCTTCCAGGAACGTCCCGAGCAGCTCGGGCTGATCGCGCACTTGGCGTTGGATATCCGGCCGCGTCGCCAAAATCCATGCGGCAGAACCAATAAGGGAAGCTGTGGACTCACCGCCGGCGCTGAACAGGGTGATCATCATTGCGAGTGCCGCCAAGTCGTCCAGCTCGCCGGAGGCGCAGGCGGTGGCGAGATCGCCCAGCAGATTGTCTTGTGGGTCGGTTGCCGCGTGCCGGAACTGCTCGGTGATGTAGCCGCTGAGTTCCATCACTGCGACGCCGGCCGCATCCATCTGATCCTGGGTGACCAACCCTTCGACTACTTGGGTTGCGGAGTAACCCCACTGGATGAGCTTGTCGATGTCGGCGTCGGGAACACCGATGATTCTCCCGACGATCATCATGGGTAGCCGGTTGGCCATCGCGCTCATCCATTCGATGGCCCCGTCTCGCGCGCGGGTGTTCCAGATGCGGGCAGCGGTGTCGGCGATAAATGGCTGAACGGCGCGGATGCGTTTGGCCGCAAGCTGCGGCAACAGCGCCCTGCGATGCGCGGAATGCGCTGGCTCGTCAGCGGTCGCCAACGCCTGAGTGGGGCCTCCGATTTCCCCGATGTGGAAAGCGGTGACGGCGCCGCCGGGCTGATACATCATGGTCGCGGTCAGGTTCGACGAGAAGTCGGCGCAGCGTTTGACCGCCTCGTTCACGGCTTCCCAACTGCTCACGGCGTAGAAGCCCGAATCGCCGATGCGATGGACATGGCCGGCCTCGTGCATCTGTTGGTAGAGCCGATACGGGTTCTGGATGAACTCGTCGTCGAACAGCGCCAGGCCGAGACCGCCATCGATCGATGTCATTCCTCAACGCTGAACGGCGAAGGCGCGCAGCGTCAATGGACTTTCCCGAAGTTGCAACCCCGGCCCGCCGCGTCGCGACGACAACGTCTCAGCGAGGGCGACTCACCTGCGCCGATGCTGAAACATGTCGCTAATCTCGTCTCAGAGCTGAGAAGATATCCGTTCAACGACTCAAGGGGGTGAAGGCCTGTGGTTCGCGACGATTGGGTCGTCGGTGGCGACCGCCGGGCAGCGGCGGCTGATCGCATCTACGCCGCCGCGACCGAACTGGTAGTGCGCGAAGGGTTGGACGCCTTCGACATCGACACGCTGGCCGCGCGGGTCCACTGCTCAAGAGCCACCATTTATCGCTATGCAGGCGGCAAAGCCCAGATCCGAGACGCGGTGCTGATCCGCCTGTCAGCGGGGATCATCGAGACAGTTCGGCGTGCCGTGGACGGGCTGACCGGCCCCGAACGCGTCATCACCGCCGTCACCGTGGCGCTCGAACAGATTAGGTCGGATCCGCTACGGCGACTGATGCTCAGCCCGGGCAGTTCCCCAGATTTGGGCGAGTTGCATTCCTCGCCGGTGCTTAGTCACCTCGCCGCGGAACTCACCGGAATCACCGACGACCCCGAGGCGGCACAGTGGATCGTGCGCGTGGTGTTATCCCTGGCCTACTGGCCACTCGCGAACAGCCGCGTCGAACGAACGGTCTTGCAGCGGTTCCTGGCTCCCGGATTTACCCAATAGGTGAATCGAGGCCGTTCCACGCTGCGACTCGTTGACGGACGTCATTGACGGTCGTCAATGAAATGACGTACGGTGCGTGCATGGGTTCATCGCCCGCCTCCTCCACGACCGAGGCGCCGCCCGGTGGCGTTCGGGAGGCCCGGCGACTCGAAACCCGGGCGCGCCTGTTCGACGCCGCGCTGGCCGAAATCGCGCAGCGCGGGTTGGCCGCCGCCGATGTGAGCGCCATCGCAGCCGCGGCGGGCGTGGTACGGGGAACATTTTATTTCCACTTCCCGACAAAGGAGCACGTGCTCGCGGAGCTGGAGCGCGACGAGGAGACCCGAATCATCAGCCGACTCGGCGACGCCAAGGGCGATTTGGCGTCGATACTCTCGCAAGTCGTCGCTCACGTCCTGGACGCCGAAAGTCGTTTGGGCGCAGCGGTATTCCGCGACATGCTCGGGCTGCATTTCTCGTCGTCGCGTCCCGTCGAAGATGAATTGGGCCAGCACCCGCTCGCGTCGTTTCTAGTGGGTGTGATCACCCGGGCCCAGGACGCGGGGCAAGTCCCGTCGGGCGCGGACGCCACGGAACTTGCGGTGTTCTTTCTCACCGGGCTCTTCGCCCTCCTGGCCACCGGATCACACGATCCCGCGCTGTTAAGTCGTTACGTGTCAACGATTGTCAACGGAATGGAGAAGCGATGAACAGCACGGGCATCCAGGGCTATCGGGATTTCCTGGCAAGGCGCGATGGTGAAGCCGACCTGCTCAACAGACGATTAGCGAATCGCGAGCAGTTCTTCCACCAACTTGAAGCGAACCCCGTCCGGTCGGCCCACGCGATCGATCAACAGAAGTTCCTGCGCAACCTGCGCCGCCGGCGTCCGGAGGCCGGACTAGACCGGAAGATGCTTTTCCTGCTTGCGACAGCCAAGCTGAATCAGGCGGAGCGGTTCGGCGTCGGGCTCGGCGAAACCTATGGGCGCAACAGCGGTCAGGATGTGCCACCCGAGAACGTCTACCTCGAACTCGAAGAGCACTACCACACCCGGCTGCTCGCGTACGCCCTCGACATCTTCGATCTGACCTTCCAAGTCGTTCCCCCGCCATTCGTGATGCGACAGTTCGTCAAGACCGGGGTGTTCCTCCCCGAACGACTGAGCTTCCTGTTCGTCGGCGCCGCCGAAATGGCGGGCTGCATCATGTTCGACGAACTGCGCCGCATCGGCATAGATCTATTCAGCGACGAACCGGAAGTCGCCGAGCGAATCGAACTGCTGTACAGCGAGATCCTCACCGACGAGATCGGCCACGTCGGCTACTGCGCATCGCGCTGCACCGCCGGGGAGCGGGCGATCATGCGCCGAATCTATCCACTCATCGGACGAATGTTCGCCCGGCAGACGGCCGAGATCAGCATGCTGATCGACCCGAAGGCGTTGCACGCCCGGCTCGACCGACCCTTCAACGTCGAAGAACTCACCGCCGACTTGGACAACGAAACGTATCTCGTCACTCACCCGTGACGCCGCACGGCTCGACCTGTCGTTGAAAGAAGAAGCGTCATCGAAGTCCCTGCTTCTAAATGACTCCGAGAACCCGCCTCGCGGTTTGGATCCAGCGAAAGCGCGCGAATGGCGTGATCACCGATGCCATCCTCTTGGGTATGTCTGAAACGCGGCATGTTGTCTTGATTCACGGCAACTGGTCACGCGGGGAACAGTTGGCCGCTGTCCGCGCCGCATTCCACGAGCGCGGTTACACGGCGCATACTCCGACACTGCGCCATCACGAATTGCCGATCCACGAGGGCGCCATGAAGATTGCGTCCCTAAGCCTGCGGGACTACGTCGACGACCTGCTGGCATTCGTCAATTCGCTCGAAAGTCCGCCGTTGTTGGTCGGCCACTCGATGGGCGGCCTGCTTGCACAACTGGTCGCCGCACGCACCCGCCACATCGGATTAGTGGCGGCATGTCCCGCCCCCGCCGCCGGCATCGCCGGTTCGACTCCTGCGAATAGGCGGTGTCGGCGCCGTGGTTCTTACGATTGCGTCCTTGGGTCAAGCCGGTACCTCCCCCACCGTTCGAGCGATTTCGACGATGGGTCGCCAATACCCAGCCTGAAGACATCGCACGCGAGATATATGACGGCTTGGTTTACGAATCCGGGCGAGCGCAATGCGAGATGCTCCTCGCGTTACTCAGGCTTTCCAAGGCCACGCGCGTCGATGCCGCTGCTGTGACTGCGCCCGTCTTAGTGATAGGTGGCGAAAGCGATTTGATCGTGCCCGCAGGAGTGTTACGCCAGACAGCGGCTCAATATCGGCACGCCGACGTCGTCCACATACCCAAGTCTGATCACATGGTCTTCTCTGGGGCTTCCCTAGCCACAACCATGGGTCACATCGACGAGTGGCTGAAGAGAATAAGCTCCAAAGTAGCGCTTGCTCGCGCGGTGGACCCGGCCCCAAGACACCCAGGTCCTACCGGCACGGATCCAGCACATCGGCCCGGCCCAAGGCGCTCGACAAGTCCATGGCGGCGCTGGCACGGCGGATGCACGCGAGCGGGGCGGTCGGCGTCTTAGCGGGAGCTACCCGGATTTACCCGGATTTACTGGGGCGGTCGGATTCACGGGGGCCGGAGGGGCCTGCATGTTAGGCGGTGAGACTCGCTGGGGCGGGTGCCCGGGGTTGTACGGTGTGCTAGCTTGCCCCGCCGGTGCCGTGCAGCCGTGGGATGTCCAGACTCCGCCCGACGTGTCACAGCAGAACCTTTGCTGGTCGTACTGCTCGTCGAGGGTTAATCCCGCGGTCGGGTGATTTTTCATGCAGTTGTCGTATATGCCGATGTCCCATTCGCCGCCTGGGCCGTTCCCGTTATTGGGGTCGGCACCGGCGATGCTGGGGTATCCGATCCCAATGGCGAGGTAACCGACCGCGATTGCGCCCGGAGCGACAAGGGAGGCCACGCGGGACCAATGCATCAGGCCAGTGGTGACGAGCGCAGCGCGTCGGCACAACCGTGCTGGACGGACAGCGGTGGTGGTTGGGCGGATAGCTTTTATGAGGCGTCCTATGGCTCGCGTAGTGGCCATGACGCCAGTCCCCACGGCGGACGAAGGGTCGCTACCTAATCGGATGGTGGCACCAGCCTTCGCTCTATCAAGAGCCACGTCAAGCCGCGCCACGAAACGTCCGCACCATCGGTCAGCCGGTCAGCAGCAAACCAGCGGGGCTGTCCCGACCGCCCATCCCACGACCAAGACCAGCCTGCGGGGATAACGCGGGCCGCAGCACCTAGTCGTTGGTGCCGCGGTGCGCGGCCCGTTCCTGTGCCCGCTTGTCCGCTGCTTGCTGCTCCTCGGGCGTCACGACAATGGCGTCAGGGCCGGGAACCACCGTAGCCACATGCCCGGTTGCGAGCCACCGCACTACGTAGGGAGGCGAGCCGTCCGCAGAGTGCACCTCGGTAATAAGCCCCCGCTGGTCCGAGCGCTCGGTTGTCGTGCCTTTGATCACCAACCAGTCGCCTACGTTGGCTTTCATCGCCGACTCCTTCCTGCACTCTGTTCTGATTCTGCGCGCTTCCCAGGGTCGGCGATACCCCCCGCCCGAGAGCATCTCGCCTCATCACCCCGAGGGCTCCGCCCACCCAGGTGCGATGTCACGGTGAAGCCCTGCCCGGCGCGCGGCAGCACGTCGGCGCGTGACTGCAACCCTGCGCGTACGGAGCAGGCGACACTCGCGCGACTACGGTGCAGGCGGGATGCGATGTCCCTGCGCCGAGGTGCCCGGGTGGCGGATCGTGTCGTGCCCGAGTTTGCGATTGTGCATGGGTTCGCGCGCCGACTTCTGGTGTTCGAGCTGCCGGATCAACTCATGCTTGGCGTCGTGAAGGGCGCGCGTGATGTCGCGGTTGTCGGCGACAGCCACGAGCGGCGGGAGACCAGGCAAGGTGGTTCGCAACGTGACGCGCTGCTCCTTGCGGCCGCGATCCTGCAACGAGACTTCCAGGCTGATGTCAAGCGGGTTCCACCGGCCCAGATGCGGCTCGAGCGTAGCCAACGCCTCCAGCACGTACAGACGTTCCTTGGCGACGAATCCCGCACCCATGTGCAGGACGAACTCACCGAGCGGATTATGCGTTCTGTCGCTGGACCTTCTCATCGTGCTTATGGTGACCTCATCTCTGGTGATCTGGTTGCTGAACGATCGTGGCCAGCAGCTGCCGAAGTGGCGCGGTGGCGATGCCGATGGCGCCGTCGGCGATTCCGTAGGGGATCACCAGGGTGTCGGCGTGAACGAGCGCGCCGCAGGAGTAGACGACGTTGGGCACGTAGCCGTTCTGTTCGTCGTGGGAGGGGCTCAGCAGTGGGCGTCGCAGCCGGCCGAGCACCCGGGTCGGATCGTCGAGGTCAAGCAGAATCGCGCCGATGCTATACGTGCGCATGGGTCCGACGCCGTGCGTGAGCACTAGCCACCCTGCGTCGGTTTCGATTGGCGGGCCGCAATTTCCGAGTTGCACCGCTTCCCATGCCTCGGCCGGCTGCTGGCACGGCGACGCGCTCGGCCAGACCGCCAGATGGTCGGCGAAGGCGACGCTGTTGGTCTCGCGGTCCGATCGCGACATGGCGGCGTAGCGACCGTGTATTCGTCGGGGGAACAATGCCAAACCTTTGTTAGCCGCGGCCTTCCCGACTAGCGGCCCGGAGGTGAAGGACTGGAAGTCCTTGGTCTTGAGCAGTTGTTGGCTGATGTGGGATCCGCTGTAAGCCGTGTAGGTGGCGTAGTAGGTGACCGAGCCGTCGTCGTCGACGAAGCGGACGAATCGGGCGTCCTCCATGCCAGCATGCTCGGCCTCCATCGAAGGCCACAGCACACGCTCGGAAACCGATACTTCGCTGGGGAATTCGACGGCATAGGATCGATCGGCGATCGCACGGATCAGGGCGACCGCGCGCTCCCCGTGTTCGCGGGTGCTTAGGTAGGCCCGGAGATCGTCGAGTCGCGCGTCGAGGTCGGATCGCGTGAAGCGGTCGCCGAGCGCATCGAGGACGTAGTTCGCGGCCTCGCCGGCATTCCCGATGCGGCCGAGTTCGCCGCGGAACACCGCGGTCTCGAGCAGCGCGCCCGACGCGCTTCCAGTGGTGGCGAAGCGGGTCGGCTCGTCGATCGTGACCCGGCCCCCAGCGTCGACGACACCGGTGCGGAACCCGGTGGACGAGCGGTGTCCTTCCCCGATCCCGCGCACGCTCATCACGAATCGCAGGCTGCCTGCCGCCGCGTCGGTCTGGTCGGGGTGGGGCACAATGCCGGGGTTGCACAGCGCCGCCCCCTCGATGGCGTACTCGCTGGTAAAGGTCGCTCCCAGCAACAGCATTCGCTCATCGGAGAGGTGGATGTCGGGATCCAGGCGGTCGGCGAGCTCGCGGGCGTGCCGACGGAACGTGCCCGCGAGGTCACGGTGGCGACTGTCGAAGCGGATGATGATGTCGTCCAGGGCCGACCGAACGTCTTCGTCGGTCAGCGCCAGGATGCGCTTGAGTACCACTCCCGCTCGGGACTCCTGAAGCTCGAAGCCCTCCAGGCCGGGCACGAAGAGCCGGGTGATCACCCGCGCCGAGTTGGCCGCGATCCGCTGAGGGTCGCGGGTGACGAGCCCGGTGCGCGTCAAAGTCATTGTGGAACTAGCGAAAAGCGCCGCGCGTGTTGCAGGGTGGAGATCACCGCGAGGGTCGATTCGGCGCCCTGGTTGAGGTTGACGCACTCAGCGAGCAACCCGTCGAAACCACCACCGGTCTCCGTGTCCCACATGAGCAACCCGGAGTCGTTGGCGCCCTGGAACCAGGCGGCGGCCGACCGGATCCCATCCGGCCAGAGCGCCCGCGGATCGGCGGCTGCGGCGCGTGCGCAGGCGTCGGCGAGGGTGGCCACCTCGATCGGCTGCTGGTCGAAGGCGGGCCGGCTGTCCTGCGGTCCCCGGCCGCCCACGGGGGCGGGCGACAGGTGGCCGCCAATCGTTTCGTAGTCGAGCAGCCACTCGAGCAGATCCAGGCCACGCTGTTTCAGGTCCGGGTCGTCCAGCGCGACGCCGGCAGCGATCATCGCCTCGGGGAGAATCGCATTCGCGTAGGTGAGCCTTGGCTCGGGCCATGGCCAGTCGGACTTGGTCTCGGGTCTCGCGACCGTGGCGGCGTAGTCGGTGAGGAGTCGCAGGGCCGCGGAATTTCCGGGCTCGAAGCTGAGAAGTTCGGCGGCGCCGACGGCGGCGAACGCCATCGCCCGCGGCCACGGTGACCTGGCCTTTGCAGCGCGCTCGAACTGAATCACGGCCAGTCGGCTCACCAGGCTGACGTCGCTGTGGGCGGCGGCGGTGCCGAGCCCCCAGATGCAGCGGCCCCAGTGGTCGTCTGTGGTGGGCTGGTCGGTCCAATGTCCGGCGTGGTCCATCCGGTTGCGGCAGGAGCCGTTGTAGGACTGGGCGTCGTTCAAGAACTGCAGGGCCTTGCGGGCGAGGCCGTTCACGGCACCTGGTGCGTCGGGCTCGCGGGTGGTGACGACGAGCACCCTGGCCATGTCGTCGGTGCAGTACCCGTGCTCACGGCGGGGCACGGTCATGCAGGCGTGCTCGAAGGTGGCGCGATGGTCCGTCATTCGCAGCAGGTGCGCGAACACCGGGGTGGGCGCGGCGGCGGTCACGTCAGCGCGGACTGAGTAGCCAGCAGCCGTTGCGCCACGCCGACGTAGGCGTTGGCGACGACGGGCCAGGCGATCGTCGGGGCCAGTCCGCGGGCTTCGGCGGCCATGGACTCGGCGACGTGCGGATCGGTCAACAGCCGGCGCAGCGCTGCGACCAGTGCGTCGGGATCGTCGTGAGCAACGACGGTGCCCGCGCCGCTGCCGAGGAGCTCGACCGCGTGCGGGAAGGCGGTGGCGACGATCGGGCGGCCACTCGCGACGGAGTCGACCAGCACACCGGAGGTGACCTGGTCTTTCGAGTCGTAGGGCAGGACGACGACGGTAGCCGTCTGGATGAGCGCGGTGAGCTCTTCGGGGGTGCGGTACACGGCGTCGAAGGACACCGAATCGGCGACGCCGAGGCGTTTCGCGTGCGCGACAAGTGCTTCGCGATATCTTTCCCCCTGCGCGGCGAGGACCTTGGGGTGAGTGCGGCCGGCGATGATGTACCGCGGCGGGTTGGGCAGGTTCTTGAGCGAAGCCATGGCGTCGATGACCCGCTCGATGCCCTTGCCCGGTCCCAGCAGACCCCAGGTCAACATGGTCGACCGGTCGGGATGGTGCACACCATTGGTCCTGGGGAGTGCCGCGCCGTGCGGAATGATGGTGATTTTGTGGCGGTCGACGGCGAAGCCTGCGCACAGGCGTTGGCGGGCCACCTCCGACATCACGATCACTTGATCGGCCAATGCTATCACCGATTCGAGCACCGAAAGTTGGTGTGGTGTCGGATGTTTGAGCACTGTGTGAACGACGACGATCGACGGGACGCGCAATCCGGCCATGATCTGGACGACTTCGTCTCCGTCGGGACCGCCATAGATGCCGTACTCGTGCTGGATGACGGCGACGTCGCTCTGGTTGAGGAGCTCGAAGGTTGCCTCTACGGACGAAGCCGAGCCGTTGACGAGCTCGCCGGCGACGTTGGGCTCCTCGGAGACGTCACCGTCGGCGATGCGCACGACATTGACGTTGGCGCCTCTGGCCGTCAATCCGCCTGCCAGGGCTGCGCTAAAGGTCGCCAGGCCGCATGGTGTCGGCGAATAGGTGCCGAGGATGCCAAAACTCGGCATGTACGAAAAGTGTTGCATCCCAAAGGGAGCTATCAA
>NZ_LQPH01000001.1 GCF_002102255.1 Mycobacterium nebraskense | reverse complement strand
CGAGGCCACTCCGCCCTCGGCGGACGACCACCAATCAGCCGACTCGCTGCCTGACAACAACGTGTCAGGTCACGACAGCTAGGGCCGCGAGCACCCCGCTCAGCTCGCTGCTAGCTCCACCACCTGGCCGGTGCCGTTGTCGGCGATGAGTACTTTCTTGACGGCGGTGTTCACCGCCACGCCCACGGGGTGGTTGCCGGTGAACGGCAGCACCGTCAAGTTGCTCGACCCGGGATCCAGCTTCACTACCTTGCCGCTCTCGTGGTCGGTGACGTAGACAGCGCCCGCGGTGTCGACCGCGATACCCGAGGGCACGGTGAGGCCGGTGAAGGGCAGCAAGGTCGGGGTGCTCGACCCGGAATGCAACTTCAGCACCCTGTCGTTGTCGGAGTCGGTGACGTAGACGGTGCCGGCGGCGTCCACCGCCACACCATCTGGATGATTGAGGCCGGTGAACGGCAGATCGGTCTGCGTGTTCGACCTCGTCTCCAGCTTCACCACTCTGTTATTGCCCCGGTCGGCGACGTATAGGTTGCCGGCAGCATCCACCGCTACCCCCTGCGGGAAATTGAGGCCGTTGAACGGCAGCACCGCTGGGGTGCTCGATCCGGGATCCAGCTTCACCACCCTGTTGTTGAAGTCGGCGACATATACGGTGCCGTTGGCGTCTACCGCCAGCCCTTGCGGCTGGTATAGGCCGGTGAACGGCAGCACCGTTGGGGTGCCCGAACCGGCAGCCAACTTCACCACCCGCCCGTACATGCCTTGACTGGTGACGTACACGTTGCCGGTGTTATCCAGCGCTACCCCGCCTGGGGAGAAGGGGAAGCCGAGCCCGGCCAACGGCAGCACAGTTTGACCGGACGCCGACCTCGATGGGTGCGGTCCCCGGGTTAGCAGGTACCCTGCGACGCCGATGGCGAGGATCACCAGCAGTGCGGTAGCGCCGACGAGGATCCGTTTGCGTTTGTGGTGAGGCTCCGCTGCTGCGCGGGGCGATTGCCTAAAGTCCGGTGCACCCGCAGGGCTGACGGAGGGCGGGGTGCTGGGTCGGCTGCGCCAGCTGCCAGTGCTGGCGACAGGCGGTGTCCACCCGGACTCGGTGGTGGGCGAGCTTGACATTCGTGACCATGCCCTGGCCTGGGTCACGGCGTCGGGGCTGGCCAGCCCGGCACCCGCGGCATTGGTCGGCAGGGTTGCGTTGTCGCCGCGCTGTGGAATCGCGGCCGCCTGGCCCTGCTCGGCTGCGGTCAGTGCATCGTAGGCGGCGGTGGCCAGTTCACCGGCGCTGCGATAGCGCTCTTCGGGGTTTTTCGCCATGCCTCTGGCGATCACCTGATCTAAAGCCACCGGAACCGTTTCGGGTCGCAGCTGGCTGGGCCGCGGGGCAGGCTCCGTCAGATGCGCGCCGACCGCCCGTTCGATGCTGTTGGCCCGATACGGAGGTGACCCGATCAGACACTCGGCCAGCACACACGCCAGCGAATAGATATCGGAGCGATAGGTGACCTCACCGCTGGTGAACCGCTCCGGGGCCATGTAGTTGTAGGTTCCCATCACCATCCCGGTGTGGGTCAGCCCTGGATCGGATGCGGCGCGGGCGATACCGAAATCCACCAGATAGGCGAAGTCGTCGCCAGTGATCAGGATGTTTTCCGGTTTGACATCGCGGTGCGTCACGCCGCTGGCGTGCGCGGCGTCCAGCGCGGCGGCGACCTGGCGCGCGATGGCCACCGCCCGTGCCGGGGCCAGCGGACCATCGCGCGTCAACACGCTGCGCAGAGAAACGCCGTCGATCAGCCGCATGTCCAAATAGAGCTGCCCGTCGATCTCGCCGTAATCATGAATCGGCACCACATGCTGCTCGGTCAGCCGTCCCGCGGCGTCGGCCTCGCGATGCATCCGCTCGCGCAATACCGGGTCGGCGGAGAATTGCTCCGAGATCAGCTTCAGCGCCACCACCCGGTGTTTGCGGGTGTCCTCGGCCTCATAGACCTCGCCCATTCCGCCGCGCCCCAGCAGCCGCATCAGCCGATAGGGCCCGAAAAACGACCCCGTCCGCGAACCCGGCTCACTGCTTGGCATCGAACTCCTTTATGTGATTACGAGATAGCGTTCACCGCTGTCAGTAGCCGCGACTGTAGCCAGCCCGGCGGCGGGATAGATCCATACTGCGCCAAACCGTCTTGGCCCGGACCGATTATCGCCTGCATAAACGCTCTTACCGCGGTTCCCGTAGCGGAATCCGGATACTTAGAGCAAACAATCTCATAGGTCGGCTCCACGATCGGGTATGCACCCGGCTGCGTCGGCTTGTAGAACGATGACGTGTCCAAGACCAGGTCATTACCCTGCCCCGTGACCCGAACTCCGGCAATCGTTTTGCCGGCCGAGTCGGCAGTGATCGACACAGGCTCCGGACCCGCTGACGTGATGATCTGGGCCATGTTCAACTGTTTGCCCAACGCGAACGACCACGCGGTGTAGGTGATCGATCCGTCGGTGGTCTGCAGGGTCGCGGTCACGCCATCATCCCCGTCGGCGCCGCCACCGACGCCCCCCTTGAACGTCTGGCCGTGGCCTTTACCCCAGGCACCGCCGGATGCTGCGTCGAGATATTGCTGGAAGTTAGCTGAGTTACCGGATTCGTCACTGCGGAAAATGACGTGAATGGCCGCTGAGGGCAGGGTGGTGCCTGCATTGAGCGCCTTGATCGCCGGGTCATCCCACCTGGTGATTGCGCCGTTGAAGATCTTCGCCATCGTGGGCGCGTCCAGCATCAGTGAACTCACGCCGCTGATGTGGTAGGTGATTGCGATCGGCTCAAACACCGCCGGCAGCTCCCACGCTGGGGACCCGCATCGCGCAGCCGCCTTGTTGGGCTCACCCGTCGACGGGTCCAACGGCACACCGGAACCCGCCAGATCTGTCTGGTTCTTGATGAACTGGTCTACGCCGGCGCGGGAGCCATTTCCCTCGTAGTCCAGCGCGTGACCGGGACACGCTTGAGAGTAGACGTAGACGAACCGTTGTATCGCGTTCTGTTGTGCGGTCGCGCCGGCGCCCTTGAGCTCCTCCTTGCCGCCGCAGTCCACTTTCGCCGAGGATCCTGAGGGGCTGTTCGTGTTGCCTCCGCATGCCGATAGCGCCAGCGCACCAGCCACTAGCAGGCTCACGGCGCCAGTTCGGGTGAGTCTCACCGAGCTCTTCTCCCAAAAGTAAGAGGTCCCAAACACCTACAGGTCGCAAGACACTTACTTTGCCACTGCCTCGCGCGACATGGGGTTCTGGTGAACGTAGCAGGTGGACGGCCAAGGGACTGGCTCATTAACGGCGGATCGGATCCATCGAAACGGTGGAGTCATGAACCGCCTGGTGAGCCGGTGACTGCCTCACCCAAGACACGCCGAAGATCACGCATATCCAAACAGTCGGCCCAGTGCCGGTGGCAATACGACGTCTTCGGCGGCACGCCAGGGCTTGGCGGCTCGATCAACTCGGGCCAGGTCCGTTCTGCGTTTACCTGTCGGCGTTGAGGGCGCCGGTAATGGCAGGGCCGACCACAGGTTGGGTTCGATTCCGGTTGTGGTGAGGGCATGCAAATGGCCGATGTGGCGGCGGGGTAGGCGCTGACAGCGGGCGACGCGCTGGCCGGCACGGAGTGGCGCGGCATTTGTGTCCGCCGGGGTAGGGATTACCCGGTTGCGCGAAACGCGACCCGACCTGCCGGTACGTCTTAATCCGTGCGTGTCGCCGACGACGTGGGGGCAGGACCGGCTCGTCGAACAGCAATTGTGACCAAATAACCTGTACCGGCGCGTAATAGGGCTGGCGAGGCCTGGGGACGTGCAGTACCCTCTTGGGGTATGGGGGCTATGCGGACACCGGTCGACGCTGATCGCGTCGCCGTCTTCAGGCGGTCGCGGTGGCGCTCTGTCGCCGTCGTGGTCGTCGCGGCCGCCGTTGCGATGTGGGTGCTCGTTTTCGGTGGGCACTCCGAATTAAGGTTGCAGCTTGCAGCCTCTCATCCGGCGCATGCCCTCGTTACCTCGCTAGGTTCTGAATTCGCCGTTAACGTCGGTCATCCGCATCTGTC